>NZ_JBIWIF010000015.1:118933-219349 GCF_044764505.1 Kitasatospora sp. NPDC094019 | reverse complement strand
GGGGGCGGGCGTCCCCCCCGCCCCCGGGGGGGGGGGGGGGTGGGGGGGGGGGGGGGCGGGGGCGGGCGGCGGGGGGGGGGGGCGCCCCGCCGGGGGGGGGGCGCCCCCCGGGGCCCGCGGGCCCCCCCCCCACTGGCGTTTCCGGTGGTGTTCCAGGGGGTCCGGGAACCCGCGCGGGACGGTTGTTGGAGGAGTGTTAACGCCCCCGTGACCTGCTGCTTCACGGACGGGGGAGAGGTGGCCCGGAGGTGACGTCCGGCCTCCGGATGTGTGGACCAATGGTCTATACCAATGCGGTACTGTGACCTCTGGAGCTGTCAGAAACACGGCTGTGGGGGCCATATGACTGTCCGACAAGTAATGTCCGTTTCGTCTTCTTCTACCTCTTCCTCCTCTCCTCCGACGCATCTGCCGCAACCGCCGGACGACCAGGAGCTCTACTGGTACTTCGGCCCGCAGCGCAGGTGGGTACTGGTCGCCAGTTCGGCGGCGTTCGTGTTCACCGCCGGGACGATGTTCACCTTCGCGCTGAGGACGCCCGCCCTGTGGGTGTTCCTCGCCGTGCTGGGACTCAACGTCGTCGCGCTGGCGCTGTCCTCGGTCAACAGCCTGCGGCAGCGCAGGCTCACCCGGCAGTCCCACGAGGTGCTGGTGCACGCGTGGGCGCCGGAGGAACTGCCGACCGTCGACCTCTACCTCCCGACCTGCGGCGAGCCGCTGGACATCCTGGAGAACGCCTACCGGGCGGTGGCCGCGGTCGACTGGCCCGGCGCGCTGACCGTGTGGGTGCTCGACGACGCCGACCGGACGGAGGTCGCCGACCTGGCGGCCGCGCACGGGTACCGCTACGTGGTGCGGCCCGACCGGGGGCACCTCAAGAAGGCCGGCAACCTCAACCACGCGCTCACGCTCAGCACCGGCGAACTCATCGCCATCCTCGACGCGGACTTCGCGCCCCGGCCCGACTTCCTGCGCCACCTCGTCCCGTACTTCGCGGACCCGCGGATCGGCATCGTCCAGAGCCCGCAGTGCTTCGACACGGACGAGTCGATGAGCTGGATCGAGCGCGCCGCGGGTGCCGCGCAGGAGTGGTTCTTCCGCTGGATCCAGCCCTCCCGGGACGCCAGTGACGCCGCCATCTGCTGCGGCAGCAACGCCGTCTACCGGCGGGTCGCGATCGACAGGGCCGGCGGGTTCGCCCGGCTCGACCACAGCGAGGACCTCTTCACCGGGCTCGGCCTGTACGCCAAGGGCTACCGGACGCTGTACGTCCCGGTGCTGGTCGCCAAGGGCACCTCGCCCGACAACCTCTCCTCGTACGTCAACCAGCAGTACCGCTGGGCGATGGGCAACCTGCACCTGCTCGGCTCGCCCGAGCTCAAGCGGATCGGCGCGCCCTGGCGGATGCGCCTGTGCTTCTACGAGGGCATCGTCGGCTACCTCGCCGCCGCCGTGAACATCTTCGTCGCGCCACTGCCGCCGCTGGTGATGATGTTCTGGTACCCGGAGCAGATCCGGCCCTGGCACATGCTGCCGATGCTCGCGCCGCTCTGGCTCTGGCACGTGCTGATGCCCCGGGTCAGTCGCACCCGCTGGCGGATCGAGGTGATCCGCTCCAACGTGCTGATGGGCGTCGCCGCCGGGGTCGCCTTCTGGCACACCCTGCGCGGGCGCAGCGCCGCCTGGGTGCCGACCGGCGCCGCCGGGGCGGACGCGGCGGGGGCCACCGCGCCCGCGGCGCGGAGCAAGTCCCGCTCCGGCGGGATGGCGCGCAAGGTCGTGCTGGTCTCCCTGGTCTGGCTGTGCGGCTCGCTCGCCGCCGCGGCCGTCGGTCTCGGTCTGGCCGTCGTTCAGTACGGATGGGCCCCGAACTGGGGTCTCGGGCTCTACCTCGCGGTGCAGGCGCAGATCGGCCTGCCGCTGATCCGCGACCTCGTCCGCGAGGTGCGCGGCACCGCCCACCGCGAAGACGTCTCCACCGGGTCGAAGGCGCCCCGGTCCGGCATGTTGCCCCGCCGCTGGCCGGAGGGGCTGGCCGCCACCGCCACGCTCGTACTCACCGCGCTGCTCGCGTCCGGCTGGGTCCGTCCGATGCTGCCCTGGCTGGGTTGAAAGGTCGCCTTCGTCCATGTCGTCACCTCCCAAGTCGTCACCGCGCGAGTCATCACCCCCCGACTCGTCGCCTCCCGGCTCGTCGTCCCCCGACTCGTCATCCCCCGAGTCCTCCGAACGGCACCCCTCGCCCGAGCCGTCGGCCGTCGTGGCCGAGCTCGCGCCGGACGCCTTCACCATCCCCGGCCGGCGCACCGCCGCCGGCCAGGCCGGTCGCGGCGGCCGCTTCGGCCGCGCCCTCTCCCGGGGTTCCGATGCCCCGGGCCGGGCGCGTGGCCGGGCCGGGTTCCGCCCCGACATCGAGGGCCTGCGCGCACTCGCCGTGCTCTCCGTCCTCGCCTTCCACGCCGCAGTCCCCGGGATGGCCGGCGGATTCGTCGGGGTCGACGTCTTCCTCGTCGTCTCCGGCTACCTGATCACCGGCCTGCTGGTGCGCGAGGCCACCACTACCGGCCGGATCCGGCTCGGCGAGTTCTTCTCCCGCCGGGCCCGCCGGCTGCTGCCCTCGGCCGCGATCGTGCTCGGCGCGGTGGCGCTGTTCGGCGCTTGGCTGACGGTGCCGCTGCGCCGCGCCGACCTGGAGTACGACGTGCTCGCGGCGGCGTTCTCGGTCGGCAACTGGCGCTTCGTCGCCCAGCAGACCGACTACCTGGCCGCCGGACGGGACGAGAGCCCGCTGCTGCACTTCTGGTCGCTGGCCGTGGAGGAGCAGTTCTACCTGGCCTGGGGTCCGCTGCTGGCCCTCACCGCCTATCTGGTGCTGCGGGTGCTGCGGCGCGGCCGGGCGGACGGGCGCGGACGGTCGCTGCGGCCGGTCGCGGCGGCGCTCGCCGCCGTCCTGACCGTCGGTTCCTTCGCGCTCTCGCTGCACTGGACGCACGACGCCGTGTCGCTCGCCTACCTCGGAACGCCTTCCAGGGTCTGGCAGTTCGGGGTCGGCGCGCTGCTGGCCCTGCTGCCCTGGCACCTGCTGAGCGGGCCGCGCCCGCTGCGGGCGGCGGTCGGCTGGGGCGGTGCGGCCGCCGTGGTGTGGTGCGTGTTCGCGTACGACAGCGGTACCCCGTACCCGGGCTGGGCCGCGCTGGTGCCGACCCTGGGCACGGCGGCCGTCATCCTGGCCGGCACGCCCGGGCGGGAGGGGAGCGCGGCGTCCGGCTTCGGCGTGGACCGGGTGCTCGGCCTGCGCCTCCCGCGCGCGATCGGCCGGCTCTCCTACAACCTCTACCTGTGGCACTGGCCGGTGCTGGTCCTGGTCGGCGCGAAGTTCGGCCCGCTGGACTGGCCGGTGAAGGTGGCGCTCACCGCCGCCGCGGCCCTGCCCGCCGCGGCCGTCATGCGGTGGGTCGAGCAGCCGCTGCGACACAGCCGCACCGTCTCCGAACTCCCGCGCCGTGGACTGTCCCTGGGGCTCGCCGCGGTGGTCATCCCGGTGGTGCTGGCGCTGGTCGTCGGCACCGGGACGCTCCGGCTGCTCGGCCCGGCGGCGCCGGTCGACCTCCAGGGGCTGCCGCCCGGTTCGCCGGACGGCACCTCGCTGCTGGTGCGCGCCGCGGCCCCGGCCAAGGGCGGTCCGCCGGTGGTGCCGGACGCCGTCCAGGCGCGCAAGGACTTCCCGCCGGACGGCGAGTGCGAGGTCGACCCGGCGGCCACCACCAGCCCCGACTGCCGCTTCGGCGTGGTCGGCAGCCCGGACCGGATCGTGCTGCTCGGCGACTCGCACGCCGGCCAGTGGTTCTCCTCGCTGCTCGCCATCGCGGCCGAACGGCGCTGGGAGCTGGAGGAGTTGGTCAAGCAGGGTTGCCCGCTGCCGGAGCTGACCGTGGTGAACCCGCAGTTGGGCCGGACCTACCGCGAGTGCGACACCTGGCGGGCGAACGCCCTGACCCGGCTGACGGAGGGACCCAAGCCCCGGCTGATCGTGGTCTCCACCCTCAACCGGTACACCGACGACCGTGACCTGGTGCTCCAGGGCTGGGCGAAGACCCTCGCTCCGCTGCGTGAACTCGGCGTCCCGATCGTCTACTTGCGCGACACCCCGATCCCCGGGACGGACGTGCCGGCCTGCGTCTCCGGCCACACCGACGACCCGGCGTCCTGCGAGTTCCCGCGCGACAAGGCGCTCTGGGCGGACCCGCTCGCCGACGAGATCGCGGCCGGCCGGCTGCCGGGCGTGAGCGCGGTCTCGGTCAACGACGTCATCTGCCCCGGCAACGGCCGGAGTTGCCCGGCCGTCCTGGAACGCATCCTGCTCTACCGCGACGACACGCACCTGACCAACGTCGCGGCCGTCGTCCTGACGCCCCGGCTGGAGCGGGTGCTGACGGACACGGGCGCCCTGCCGCCGCGCACCGGGACGGCCGCGGCCGCTCCGGCACCCGACGGGTCGGGCTGGACCCAGCTGCTGCGCGACGACTTCGACGGCCCGTCCGGCAGTCGACCGTCCGCCGTGAACTGGCAGTACGATCTCGGCACCTGCTACCCGGGCTGCCCGGCCGCGCAGTGGGGGACCGGCGAGGTCGAGACCATGACCGACTCGACCGACAACGTCCGGCTCGACGGCCGGGGCGCGCTGGAGATCGTGCCCACCCGGGACGCGCAGGGCCGTTGGTCCTCCGGCCGGATCGAGTCCCGCCGCGCCGACCTCGCGCCGCCGCCCGGCGGTGTGCTGCGGATCGAGGCCGGGATCGCGCTGCCCGAGGTCACCGGTCCGGCCGCCGCCGGCTACTGGCCCGCCTTCTGGACCCTGGGCGGGGAGCTGCGCAACGGCTACACCGGCTGGCCGGCCATCGGCGAGCTGGACATCATGGAGCAGGTCAACGGCCGGGACGCGGTCTTCGGCACGATGCACTGCGGCGTGCTGGACGGCGGACCGTGCCAGGAGCCGCGCGGCCTCGGCTCCGGTGACCAGCCCTGCGGCGCGGAGTGCCGCGGCGGCTTCCACCGCTACGCGGTCGAGGTGGACCTGAAGCCGGGCGCCGAGGCGGTCCGCTGGTACCTCGACGGCCGGGAGCACCACCGGGTCACCGCCGCCCAGATGGACCGCGCGACCTGGGACCGGGCCGTCGGCCGGGGGCTGTTCCTCATCCTCAACGTCGCCGTCGGCGGCAACCTCCCGGCCGCCTTCGGCGGCTCCGTCACCCCGGCCACCGAGCCGGGGCACCCGATGCGGGTGGACTACGTGTCGGTGGCCTCGAAGCAGTAGCCGAGGCCGGGAACGAACGGGTCCCGGGCCGGGGAGCAGCGCGCTCCCCGGCCCGGGACCCGCTGTCGTCCGGGGGCTCCCGGCCGCCGGCCGCCGGCCGCCTTCCCGCCGGACGACAGCAGGCCCCGGGCGGACGCCCCGGTGGCTCAGGCCGCGGCGGCGTCCGGCGGGAAGGCGACCGGGTAGGGCTCGGCGAAGTCGGCGGAGCGGGCGACCTCGCGCCACCTGGTGTCCTCGGCGAGGAGCCGGCGGTCCTGGGCGAGGGAGTACTCGACCGCGTTGACCCCGAGCGGCAGGTGGTCCGGGATGTCGTGGCGGTCGGCCATCCGGACCAGGATCCCGGCCGCGCGGACCGGGTCGCCTGCGGCGCCGTCGCCCCCCTGCCGCAGCCGGGCGTTGACGGCGCCGACCGTCTCCTCGTAGGCCGCCGGGACCTCGTGGACGGTCATCGAGGAGCCGGCCCAGTCGGTGCGGAACCCGCTGGGTTCGACCACCAGGACCTTCACCCCGAACGGCGCCGTCTCGGCGCGCAGGACGCGGCTGAACCCGTCGATGGCGAACTTGGCGGCCTGGTAGGAGGCGATCCCCGGGGACCCGCCGACCCGTCCGCCGACGGAGGAGAACTGGATCACCAGCCCGCTGCGCTGTTCCCGCAGCAGCGGGATCGCGGGCTTGGTGACGTGGTAGACGCCCCAGAAGTTGGTCTCGAACTGGGCCCGGAAGTCCTCGTCCTCGGTGGTCTCGATCGGCGAGACGTTGGCGTAGCCGGCGTTGTTGACCAGCACGTCGATCCGGCCGAACCGGTTGCGGGCCTCGGCGAGCGCCGCCCGGGCCGCCGCCGGGTCGGTGACGTCGAGTGCGATCGGGTGGATCCGCTCCCCGAACTCCTTCGCGAGACCGTCGAGTTGTTCGGGGCGGCGGGCGGTGGCCGCCACCCGGTGCCCGGCTTCCAGGGCCGCGCGGGTGAGGGTGCGGCCGAAGCCGCGGGAGCTGCCGGTGATGAACCAGACCTTGCTGTCCTCGTTGTCCATGCCATTAGTAAAACACCGTTGCGCTAATAGTGCAACGGCGTTGCGCTACGATGGACGGGTGACTGCACCGGAGTTCCAGCGCGCCCGCTCGCCCGAGGCCAAGCGGCGGCGCGAGGCCGCGATCCTGGAGGCGGCCCGCTCCCTCGGCCGCGAGCGCGGCATCAGGGAGGTGTCGCTGACGGACATCGCCGCCGCGGTGGGGATGCACAAGTCGGCGCTGCTGCGCTACTTCGAGACGCGCGAGGAGATCTTCCTGCGCCTGACGGCGGAGGGCTGGGACGAGTGGTCCCGCGCGCTGTCCGCGCGCCTGCGCGACACCGCCGACCCGGGCCCGGCCCCGGTGGCGCGGGCCTTCGCCGCCACCCTCGCCGCCCGCGGGCCGTTCTGCGACCTGCTCGCCCACGCTCCGCTCAACCTGGAGCGCAACGTCTCCCTCGGCGCCGTCCGCGATTTCAAGCTCGCCACCCTCGCCGCCCGCGAGCCGATCACGGCGGCCGTCCGCGACCGGCTGCCGGCCCTGGACGAGCGGGACGTCACCGACCTCGTCGCCACCGCCGTCTCGCTCGCCGGCGCGCTCTGGCAGATCGCCAACCCGGGCCCCGAGGTCGCCGCCCTCTACCGCGGCGACCCCCGCCTCGCCCACGCCGTGGTCGAGGTCGAACCCCGGCTGGCCCGCATCCTCACCGCGACCGTCACCGGCCTGGTCGCGGCGGCGGGGGAAGCGGCGGACGAGGCGACCGGCTGACGGGCCCCGGCCCGGCGGGCCGACTGATCGGATCGGGTGACGGTGGCGGGGCGTGCACCGGGGCGGCGGAGCCCGGGCGGCGGCGGTGTGTATAGGTGACAGCCGGAGAACCGCGACGGAAGGACCGCAACCATGGCTCAGTCACACGCCAGGCCCGCGCAGAGCGTCGACGAGGTGGTCGAGCGGATGCGGGCGATCGGGGCGGGACTGGACCCGGCGGACGGGATCGCCTGCTTCAACCGGATGCACCTGCGGGTGGCCGCGCTGGTGGAGCGGCGGATCACGGCCGGCGAGGTCCGGGACCCGGCGTTCGTCGAGCGGCTCGGGGTCCTGCTCGCCAACCAGTACTTCGACGTGCTGGACGCCGCCGGGGCGGGCCGGGAGGCCGGCGACGCCTGGCAGCCGCTGGTCGACGCGCGCGACGACCGGAGGGTGTGGCCGGTCCAGTTCGCCTTCGCCGGGACCAACGCCCATCTCGGCCACGACCTGCCGCTCGCCGTCGTCGAGACCTGCATCGAACGCCGCACCACGCCGGACACCCCGCCGGTGCACGAGGACTACCTCCTGATCGGCGAGCTGCTGGTGCGGGCCGAGACGGAGGAGCGGGCCGCGTTCGAGCGGGACATCGCCGGGGCCGCCGCCGGGGCGGCCGGGCCGCTGCGCCATCTGGTGGGGGCGTTCTCGACCGCCCGGGCCCGCGAGGCGGCCTGGGCCGCCACCCTCTCGCTCTGGCAGCAGCGCAACATCCGGCCGCTGTTCGACGCCACCCTCGCCGCCGTCACGGCGGGCACGGCGCTGGCCGGACGGCTGCTGGTCACCCCGGTCCCGGGGGCCGCCCCGGCCCCGGGCCCGGCCCCGGCGCCGGTCGGCGGATCCCGGCGTGCGGGCGGCGCGGGCCCGGGGTGGAGTGGTGGATGACCCGACCCGTCGAGGGACCTGGAAAGGCCGCCGATGTCCTCCTCACCCACCCGGTACGACGATCTGACCGCCATGGTGATCAACTGCACCCTCAAGCGCTCGCCCGAGCGCAGCCACACCCAGGGGCTGATCGACGTCAGCACCGGGATCCTGGAACGCCAGGGCGTGCGGGTCGACGAGGTCCGCGCGGTCGACCACGACCTCGCCACCGGGGTCTGGCCGGACATGACCGAGCACGGCTGGGAGACCGACGACTGGCCGATTCTCTACAGCCGGGTGATGGCCGCCGACATCCTGGTCCTGGCCGGACCGATCTGGCTCGGCGACAACTCCTCGGTGATGAAGCGGGTGATCGAGCGCCTGTACTCCTGCTCCTCGATCCTCAACGAGCACGGCCAGTACGCCTACTACGGCCGGGTCGGCGGCTGCCTGATCACCGGGAACGAGGACGGCGCGAAGCACTGCGCGATGAACGTCCTCTACAGCCTCCAGCACCTGGGCTACGTGATCCCGCCGCAGGCCGACGCGGGCTGGATCGGCGAGGCCGGCCCGGGGCCCTCGTACCTGGACCCGGGTTCCGGCGGCCCGGAGAACGACTTCACCAACCGCAACGCCACCTTCATGACCTGGAACCTGCTCCACCTCGCCCGGATGATCAAGGACGCGGGCGGGATCCCGGCCCACGGCAACCAGCGCTCCGAATGGGACGCCGGCTGCCGCTTCGACTTCGAGAACCCCGAGCACCGCTGACCGTGACCGGGCGGACACCCGGCAGGAGAGCCACCGCTTCCGGGCGTACGCTGAATCCATCGACCCCGTCAGTACCTCTGCGTGCAGGATCAGGGGGTGGGAAACGTGCAGGAACCCCACGGCGGACACACTCCGCCGCCCGCCGCGCCCACTGTCGTCAGCTCCCGCGCCGGTGAGAAGGGCCTGAAGACCGGCGCCCTCGGCCTGGTCTCCTCGGTCGCCATCGGCATCGCCAGCACCGCCCCGGCCTACAGCCTGGCCGCGACGCTCGGCATCATCGTGGTCGGGGTCGGCCTGCAGGCGCCGATCATCACCGTCCTGGCCTTCATCCCGATGCTGCTGATCGCGTACGCCTACAAGGAGCTCAACGCCTCCGACCCCGACTGCGGCACCACGTTCACCTGGGGCGCGCGGGCCTTCGGGCCGCGCACCGGCTGGATGGGCGGCTGGGGCATCGTGATCGCGGACATCATCGTGATGGCGAACCTCGCCCAGATCGCCGGCGTCTACGGCTTCCGGCTGTTCGGCTTCGACGGACTGGCAGAGAGCACCGTGTGGACGACGATCGCCGGAGTCGTCTGGATCATCGTGATGACGGCTATCTGCTACGTCGGCATCGAGATCTCGGCCGCCCTCCAGCGCTGGCTGCTGTGCGTCGAGGTCGTGATGCTGGTGCTGCTCTCCGTCACCGCGCTGGTCAAGGTGTACGGCGACCACCCCCCGGCCACGGCGATCCACATCAGCGGGTCGTGGTTCAACCCGTTCGAGGTGACCTCCACGACGGCCTTCACCGCCGGCATCCTGGCCGCCGTCTTCATCTACTGGGGCTGGGACACCGCCGTGTCCGTGAACGAGGAGACCGAGGACGCGGCGCGCACCCCGGGACGGGCCGCCGTCATCTCCACCGTCCTGCTGCTGCTCATCTACGCCCTGGTCGCCACCTCGGCGCAGGCGTTCGCGGGCATCGGGACGGACGGCATCGGGCTCGGCAACGCGGACAACGCCGGGGACGTGCTGTCCTCGCTCGGCGGCGCGGTGTTCGGCAGCGCGGGTCTCGGCTGGTTCCTGACCAAACTCCTGATCTTCATGGTCCTGACCTCCTCCGCGGCCTCGACCCAGACCACCATCCTGCCGACCGCCCGGACCACCTTCTCGATGGCCGCGCACCGGGCCGTGCCCCGCCAGTTCGCCCGGGTGCACCCGCGCCACCGCACCCCGACCTGGTCCACGGTCGCCATGGGCCTGGCCTCGATCGCGTTCTACGTGCTCCTCACCGCGATCAGCGGGAACGTGCTCGCCGACTCGATCGCCTCGGTCGGTCTGGCGATCGCGTTCTACTACGGCCTGACCGGCTTCGCCTGTGTCTGGTACTACCGCAGGGTGCTCACCCGGAGCGTGCGGGACTTCGTCTTCAAGGGCCTGATGCCGCTGCTCGGCGGTCTGATGCTGCTGTACTTCTTCTGCTACGGGGCCTTCGACGTCTACGCCGACCCGGACTACGGTTCGACCTCGATCGACCTGCCGGTCTTCGGCGAGACGGGCGGGGTGACCGTGATCGGCATCGGGGCGCTGCTGCTCGGCGTGGTGCTGATGCTGGTCCAGTGGGCGGTCGACGGCTCCTGGTTCCGGCACCCGGACGTGCCGGTCGCCGCGGCGGACCCGGCCGACGCCCCGCGGGGCTGAGAACCGGGGCGGGACCCGGGGGCCGGAAGGGAACGCGGGCCGGCGGGGCGGGAGGGGAACGCGGGGCCGGCGGGGGCGCTCGGCGAGGGCGGTCCGAACCGATCATCGGACGCGCCGTTTCAAACGCGACTCACGTGAACGTTCACCCTTTCGAGTGCACAGGATCATGCAAAGCGGCTCAGATCGTTCCGCCCCGCCTACGGTTGGGCAGCAAGCGAGACGGGGCCCCGCCGCACGGGAGATCCCCTTCTTCGGGACGAGGCGACGGCCCGTCATGACGTGTCCCCCTTCACAGAGGAAGGTTCTCCCATGCCCGTGGCCACGAGCAGCGAGACACCGCAGACGTCGCACCACCCGTACCCCGGCCGCAGGGCGGCGGTGCGGTCATGAGCGGGACGGCGCTGGAGCAGATCCTCCGCGGTCCGAGCGGAATCGGCACCTCAGGAGTGAGGTTGACGTCGAGTCAGCAAACGGGGCCGGCCGAGGGCGGGGCGGGGAAGGCCGGCCCGAGGAGCGGGGACCCGATCCCGGGACTGTACTTCCACCCGGTGGGCGAGCCGGACGCGGAGCGGGTCGCCGAGGTCAGTCGGCGGATCAAACTGTGGGCCGAGGACGAGGTGCAGCTCTACCCGCCGGACTACGCCGAGGAGTTCGACGGATTCTCGGTCAGCCGCTACATGGTCGGCTGCCACCCCGACGCGCCCAGCGTCGACCACGTCATGATCGCCACCCGGCTGATGGTCGCCGAGAACGCCGTCGACGACTACTACTGCGAGGACCACGGCGGTTCGCCGATCGGCCTCGGCAGTCGGCTGCTGCTCGCGCACACCGCGCTCGACCCGCTGCACACCACCGCGGAGTACCAGGGGGCCTGGGCGGAGTCCCTGACGGCGGACGCGCCCCGGCGGGCCTACCGCTCGGCGATGGACCACTTCGACCGGAGCGCCACCGCCTCCCAGTCGGACCGGTTCCGGCACGACATGGCGCGGTTGCACCTCGGCTACCTCGCCGAGGGCGCATGGGCCCAGGAGGGCCACATTCCGGAGGTCTGGGAGTACCTGGCGATGCGTCAGTTCAACAACTTCCGTCCCTGCCCGACCATCACGGACACCGTCGGCGGCTACGAGCTGCCCAGTGACCTGCACGCCCGCCCCGCCATGCAGCGGGTCATCTCGCTCGCGTCGAACGCCACCACGATCGTGAACGACCTGTACTCGTACACCAAGGAGCTGTCGAGCCCGGGCGTCCACCTGAACCTGCCGGTGGTGATCTCCGAGCGCGAGGGCCTCGACGACCGCGACGGCTACCTCAAGGCCGTCGAGGTGCACAACGAACTCATGCACGCCTTCGAGGCGGAGGCGGCCGCACTCGTCGCCACCTGCCCCGTCCCGGTCGTGGTGCGCTTCCTGCGCGGCGTCGCCGCATGGGTCGACGGCAACCACAACTGGCATCAGACCAACACTTTCCGTTACAGCCTGCCCGACTTCTGGTAACCAAGGAGCTGAACCGTGTCCGTCACCGACACCACCCCCGTGAACCGCACCGCCGTCCCCGGGCCGGCCACCCCGTACCAGGGCGACATCGCCCGGTACTGGGACCACGAGGCCCGGCCGGTGAACCTTCGTCTCGGCGATGTCGACGGCCTCTACCACCACCACTACGGCATCGGCGCGGTCGACCAGTCCGCACTGGGCGCGCCGGACGACAGCGAGCGCGAGAAGAAGCTCGTCGCCGAGCTGCACCGGCTGGAGTCCGCGCAGACCGACGTTCTGCTGGACAACCTCGGTGGCATCGGCGCCGGGCACACCCTGGTCGACGCGGGCTGCGGCCGCGGCGGCTCGATGGTGATGGCCCACCAGCGCTTCGGCTGCAAGGTCGAGGGCGTCACCCTGTCCGCCAAGCAGGCCGAGTTCGGCAACCGGCGGGCCAAGGAACTGGGCATCGACGGCTCGGTGCACGCCCAGGTCCGCAACATGCTGGACATGCCGTTCGAGACCGGCAGCATCCGGGCGTCCTGGAACAACGAGTCCAGCATGTACGTGGACCTGGAGGACCTGTTCGGCGAGCACTCCCGGATCCTCTCCGTCGGTGGCCGCTACGTCACCATCACGGGCTGCTGGAACCCGATCTACGGTCAGCCCTCGAAGTGGGTCTCGCAGATCAACGCCCACTTCGAGTGCAACATCCACTCCCGCCGCGAGTACTTCAAGGCGATGGCGGACAACCGCCTGGTGCCGAACGCCGTCATCGACCTCACCGCGGCCACCCTCCCGTACTGGGAGCTGCGCGCCACCGTGCCCTCGCTGGTGACCGGCATCGAGGAGGCGTTCATCAACTCCTACAAGGACGGCTCCTTCCAGTACCTGCTGATCGCCGCCGACCGGGTCTGATCCGGCCTCCGGCCCCCGCCGGCGCCTCACGGCGCGGAACCCGGCCCCACCGCAGCTGCGGCGGGGCCGGGTCCGTTCGTGCGGGCCGGCGCGGACGGCGCCGACGGCAGGGGGCCGCTCGCGCGGACGGACGCGACGGCAGGGGGCTGTTCGGGAGGGCGGACGCGACGGCGGGGGCTGCTCGGGAGGGTTGCTCGGGAGGGCCGTTCGCGCGGGCCGGGGCCCGCCTTCCCTCGGGCCCCGGGACCGGGCTGGTCGACGGAACGTCGGAGGCGCGTGATATGCAGTGCATCCGGGTGGCCGATGCCAGGTCATGCGAACGAATCGCCGACCGTCCCGGTCGACGAGGTCTCAGGGGGGCCGCACCATGTCCTTTTTCCGACGCCGATCCGCCGATGACGCCCCGGCGGGTCCGGCCGGCCGTCGGAGCCGCGGCCTCGGGCGGAAGGCTCCGCACGGTCCCACCCCGGTGCTCGACCTCTCCCACGGCGACGAGGAACTGCGCCGGCTGCGCGCCCTCGCCGAGGCCGGCGACTGGAACGCCGTCGGCTCCGTTCTCACCGAGATCGAGGACCCCGCCGAACTGACCTGGCTGCTCCACCGGCTCTCCTCCGTCGAGGGCACCGAGCGCTGGCTCGCCCCCGCCGTCGCCGAGCACCCCGAGGACACCCTGCTGCTGCTGTTCTCCGGCGCCCGGCACATCGCCTGGGCCTGGGAGGCCCGCACCGGACAGCGCGCCCAGCAGGTCACCGAGCAGCAGTGGCGGCTCTTCCGCGAGCGGCTCGCCACCGCCGAGGAACAACTGCTGGAGACGGCCGAACGCGAACCGTCCTGGCTCGCCCCCTGGTTCTTCCTGCAGATCGGCGCCCGCGGCGCCTCGCTCGGCCGCGGCGTCGCCACCGCGCGCTTCGACGCCGCGCTGCGCCGCGACCCCGGCCACCTCGCCTCCCACCAGCAGCGGCTGCAGCAGCTCTGCGCCAAGTGGGGCGGCTCGCACGAGGAGATGCACGCCTTCGCCCGCCGGACGATGCTCGACGCCCCCGAGGGCGGCCCGCTCGGCGAGATCGTCGCCCTCGCGCACCTGGAGCACTGGCTCGACCTGCCCGACGGCGAGGACCACGCCTACCTGACCGGCCCGGCCGTCCGGGCCTCGCTGCGCGAGGCGACGCTGCGCTCCGTGCTGCACCCCGCCTACCGGCGCCGACGCGACTGGCGGGGCACCCACAACATCTTCGCGATGGTCCTCGCGCTCGCCGACGAGCGCGAGCTCGCCCACGCGGTGTTCGCCACCCTCGACGACGTGGTCACCGACTGGCCCTGGTACTACCTGGGCGGCGACGAGGCCGAGAACTTCCGCATCCACCGCGACCGCTGCGCACCCTAGGGGCCCGGCCGCCCGGCCCCGTGTCCGGCCCCGGCCGCCCACGGGCGCGGCGACCCCGGGCGCGAGTCGCTCCCGAGCCGGGGCCGTCGTGCCGCCCCGGTCCCGCGGGCGGCCCGTCCGCACGGCCGACGGCGGCCCCCGCCGGCCCCCGCCACCCCTCCCCACTGCCCGAACCGCCCTTGCGATCGAAAGAGCCACCGGTGTCCCCATCCGAGAACCCGACGAGCGCGCACACCTTCCAGGTCGACCTGCGCGGCCTGGTCGACCTGCTCTCCCACCACCTCTACTCCAGCCCCCGCGTCTACCTGCGCGAACTCCTGCAGAACGCGGTCGACGCGATCTCCGCCCGGCAGGCCCTCGACCCGACGGCACCCGCCGCGATCACCGTCCGCACCGACCACGGCCTGACCGTCACCGACACCGGCATCGGCCTGACCGAGCAGGACGTCCACACCTTCCTCGCCACCATCGGCCGCAGCTCCAAGCGCGACGCCGACGGCCACCTCGACGGTGACGGACTCGCCCGCGCCCGGGGCGACTTCATCGGCCAGTTCGGCATCGGCCTGCTGGCCTGCTTCGTCGTCGCCGACGAGATCACCGTCGTCACCCGCTCCGCCGCCACCCCCGACGCCCCCGTCATCGAGTGGCGCGGCGGCTCGGACGGCCGCTACACCATCCGCACCCTGCCGGCCGGGGCCATGCCCGAACCGGGAACGACCGTCCGGCTCGCCCCCCGCGCCGACGCCGCCGAGTGGACCCGCACCGACCGGGTGATCTCCCTCGCCCGTGACTTCGGCAGCCTGCTGCGCCACGAGGTCACCGTGGTCGACGGCCGGGGCGGGAGCACCCGGATCAACCACACCCCGCCGTGGGCCGACCGGCACGGCTCCCCGCTGGCCCGCCGCGAGGCGCTGGCCGGGTACTGCCGCTCGACCTTCGACTTCACCCCGCTCGACACCATCGAACTGGACCTGCCGCTGGTCGGCCTGCGCGGTGTCGCCTACGTGCTGCCCGACGCCGTCCCGCCGTCGCGCCGGGCCGGCCACCGGGTCCACCTCAAGGGCATGCTGCTCTCCGACCACGCCGACGAACTCCTGCCCGACTGGGCGTTCTTCGTCCGCTGTGTGGTCGACACCGACGGCCTGCGGCCCACCGCCTCCCGCGAGGGCCTGTACGCCGACGAGACGCTCGCCGCCGTCCGCGACGCGCTCGGCGCCCGGATCCGCGACTGGCTCACCGGCCTGTCCGCCAGCGACCCGGCGCTGCTGCACCGCTTCATCTCCGTGCACCACCTGGCGGTCAAGGAACTCGCCCGCTACGACGACGAGTTGCTGCGGATGCTGCTGCCCTGGCTGCCGTTCGAGACCACCGACGGCAATGTCACCCTGGACGAGTTCGCCCGCGCCCACCCGGTCGTCCTGGTCACCCGCACCGTCGAGGAGTTCCGCCAGGTCGCCCCGATCGCCGGCGCCGCCGGGCTCGGCGTCGTCAACGGCGGCTACACCTACGACCGCGACCTCGTCCACCGGCTGCCCGAGATCCGGCCCGGCACCTCCGTCGCCGACCTCGACCCCAGCACCGTCACCGCGCACCTGGACTCCGTCGACCCGGCCGCCGAACTCGCCGCCTCGGCGTTCCTCGCCGTGGCCCGTGAGGTCGTCGGCCGGTTCGACTGCGACGTCGCCCTGCGCAGCTTCCATCCGACCAGCGCGCCCGCCCTGCTGCTGGACAACCGGGAGGCCAGGCACGAACGCGGCCGCGCCCAACTCGCCGAGGAGGCCGACGGACTGTGGGCCGACATCCTCGGCTCGCTGCGCGCCGAGGTGCCCCGGGCCCAGCTGGTCCTGAACCACCTCAACCCGCTGGTCCGCCGGGCCGCCTCGATCGTGGACCGCGAACTCGCCGTCACCGCCGTCGAGACGCTCTACGGGCAGGCCGTGCTGCTCACCCGCCGGCCGCTCACCTCCAGCGAGAGCGCCCTGCTCAACCGCTCGTTCATCAGCCTGCTGGACCACGCGATGCTCGGCCACGAGGCCGCCGGCCGTTCCGGCGGACACTCCGGCGGCGGCACCGGCGGCACCCCGGGTGCGCAGGACCGGCAGGACCGGCAGGACCCGTACGGCCCGCAGAAGGAGGCGTGATGCTGGACACCATCGACGCGGTGATGGCCGCGCTGCGCGACAACGACGCCCGCCCCTACGGCCGGCAGCGGACTGTCACCGCCGAGGAACTCGTCGACGCCGCCGACCAGTTCGACGACACCGGGCTGCGCGCCATGGCCCTGCTCGAACTCATGGAGGCGTACGAGTACGACGGCGAACGGAGCAAGGCCCCGGTCGTCTTCGCCCGCGTCCTCAAGCTCTGGGACACCGACCCGGACAGCTTCGGCGAATGGGCGAAGCAGCAGGTGTTCTGGCGCTTCAAGTGGGTCGCCACCTCCCTGCTCGGCACCCCCGACGTGCCGCTCGCCTCGGTCCGCCGCTGGCACGGCGAGATGCGGGACCGCTACCGCGCCGCCGGTCACGGCCTCCAGCCCTACTACGCCCAGCGCTTCCACCTCGCCGCGCACATCGGTGAGGACGTCCAGGACGCCTACGAGCTGTGGGCCGCCCGGCCGCGCACCGAACTGAGCGACTGCCACGCCTGCGAGGTCCGCGCCGCGGCCTCCCACCTGGTCCGCCAGGGCGACGACGAGGCCGCGCTGACCGCCTGGCGGCCCGTGCTCAGCGGGGAGAGCACCTGTGCCGAGGAACCCCACGTCAGCCACGCCCAGGCGCTGCTCCCGCTGCTGCGCCAGGGCCGGCTGGACGAGGCCCGCTCCAGCCACCTGGTCGGCTACCGCTTCGCCCGCGGCAAGAGCGGGCTGGCCCGCTCGGTCGGCCAGCACATCGAGTTCTGCGCGCTGTCCGGCAACGAGCCGCGCGGGCTGGAGATCCTCGCCGAGAACCGCGACCTGTTCGGCGTCACCGGCGATCCGATCGGCCGGCTGGACTTCCTCACCGGCGTCGAGGTGCTGATCGCCGGCCTGGCCCGGGCCGGCCACGGCGCGCTCACCGTGAGTGGCCCGCCCGGCGCGAGCTGGACCGTCGACACCCTGCTCGCCCATCTGCGCACCGAGGCCGACGCGCTGGCCGCCCGCTTCGACGCCCGCAACGGCACCGGGGCGGTGGGCTCCCGCCGCCGCGACCGGCTCGCCCGCCGGCCCCTGCTCGCCGAGCCGCTCGCGCTCGGCGTGCGGGCCTCGGCCGCGCCGGAACTGGCCGCCGTCCCGGTGGTGCCGGCGGTGCCGGTCCGGGAGGCCGAGCCGGAGCCGGAGCACTTCGCCGCGCTGGTGCTCCGCGCCCGCGAACTGCAGTTGCTCGGGCATCCCGACGCGGACCGGCTCTGGCGGCGGATCGACGAGCGGCTCACCGCCGAGGGCGAGGCCGTGCTCACGGGCGCGGCCGACGCGGACCGGCTGGGCACGGTCGGGCGGCTGTGCGCCGAGCTCGCCGAGCGGCGGGCGCACGCGGCGCTCGACCGGGAGGACTGGGAGGAGGCCGCCGCCGAACTGCGCGACGCCGGTGACCTCTTCGAACGGGAGGGGCTGGTCGGGCGCGCCCTGGCCGCCCGGACCCGCGCCCTGGTCGCCCCCCTCGTCATGGACGGCCCCGCGGACGCGGACGACTCCGCGGACGGGGACGGCTCCGGGGACGGGGACGGCTCCGGGGGTGCGGACGACTCCGGGGCTGCGGAAGCCGTTGCCGGGACGGTCGTCGACTGGGCGGCCCTGGACGCCGCGCTGGCCCGGGCCGACGAACTGGCCGCCGCGTCCGGTGGTCCGGCCCTCGCCGACGACGACTACCTCGTCGTCCTCCAGTGCCGCGCCTACGCCGCGCACCACGAACTCGTCCGGGTACTGCCCGAGCCCCCGGAGGAGCCGCCCGCCGAGCAGGCCGGGCGCTTCGCCCTCGCCGTCACCGCCTACCGCGAGGCGGCCGCCGCCCGGGGCTCCGTGCGCCGGCTGACGGTGGCCCGCCAGTACGCCGCCGACGTCGCCGCCCGGCAGGGCCGGATCACCGAGGCGGCCGAGGAACTTCGCACCGTCATAGCCGAGTTGGAGCGGGCCGGGCAGCCCTGGCACACGCCCCGCGCGTACGGCCTGCTGGGGCAGGCGCTGCTGCAGAACGGTGAGCAGGCCGAGGCCGTGGAGGTGCTCCACCGCGCCCTCGCGGCCGCCGCCCGCTGGGCCGACGACTCCTACCCGTTCGCCGCCACCTATCTGATGGCCGGGCACGCCAGCGCCCACCTCGGGGACACCGGTGCCGCGATCCGGGCGCTCTCCGAGGCCGCCGGCCGCTTCGACCGCAAGGGCCCGGCGGCCGCCGGGGACGCGGCCAGGACCAGGCTGCAGCTCGCCGACCTGCTGACCGGCGCCGACCGGACCGCCGACGCGGTGGCCGTGCTGGAGTCGGTACTCGCCGACGCGGGTGCCGCCGGACCGGACGACCGGCTGTTCGCCCAGGCCAGGCTGGACCTCGCGCGCGGCCTGTACACGCTGGACGAGTACCGGGACGCCGCCGAGGAGTACCTGCGGCTGGCCACCGCCCTGGAGGGCTGGACCGAGGACCTGCACCTGCGGACCATGGTCGCCGCCGAGGCGGCCGTCGCGCTCGCCCTCGCCGATCGCTGGGAGGCCGCGCACGCCGCCCGGTCCCGGGCGCTCGCCGCGCAGGAGCGGTGGCCGCAGACCGGTCCGGTCTCGGCGATGCTGCGGCAGTTCGCCCGCCTCGTCGTCCAGCAGGAGGGGGCGGACGGGCTGGAGCAGGCGCTGGCCCGGCTCGCCGAGGCGGACGCCGTGCGCGGGCGGGCCGAGCAGGCCGAGCCCGGGGCGGACGTCTGGTACCTGCGGGCCTCCGTCCACTACGAGCGGGCCCGCGCCTTCGCGGTGGCTGACCGCCACGAGGAGGCGCTGGCCGAGGCCGAGCTGGCGATCACCTCCTACGAGGCGGGCGGCGAGTCGGCCGAGACCCCGCGCGCCGAGGCCGTCCGGCTGGCCGCGCTGATCGAGGGCACCGACCTCGGCCGGCGGGCGGCGGCCCGGGAGCGGCTCGCCGCCGCCGTCGGGCGCTGCCGCCGGTACGGGCTGGAGGAGGCCGCCGAGATCCTGGCGGACCTGCGGGAGCGGCTCGCGGACTGACGTCCGGCGGGGGGTGTCCGACCTCCGGCAAGGGGGCCGTGGGCACGGGTCGACGGCGGGTGGGGCGGGCCGGTGCGGCCCGCCCCACCGTCGGTCGGGTCGCGGTTCAGCAGGGGCCGTCGTCACCCCAGACGCCCCACTGGCCGCTCGCGGTCGGCACCTCGTTCAGGGTCCACCACTTGGCGTGGTACTTGTGGCCCTGGTAGGAGACCTTGGCGCCGGCGGTGTACACGGTGGCGCTGTCCCAGGGCCGGTCGACACAGGTGCCCGGGGGCGTCGTCGGCGGCGTGGTGGGCGGGGTGGTCGGGGGCGTCGTCGGCGGGGTGGTGGGCGGTGTGGTCGGCGGGTCGGTGGGCGGGGTGGCCCCGGCGAAGCGGACCGTGAACTTGGTGAAGTCCCAGTCGTTCTGCGCCACGCTGGAGCAGGAACCGGAGAGCCCCGGGTCGACCGTCCCCGGGCACTGCCGGTCCCGGTTGACCGACCAGTAGGTGTAGCGGGCGAGCTTGTGCGCGAGCGCGAAGTCCAGCACCGCCTGGAAGTCCGCCTGCCGGAAGTACTCGGCGGCGTCGGTGCGCCCGTTCATCAGCGAGGCGCCCTCGTGCGCGTAGGCGTCCGCCTCCGACCAGCCGAAGGTGGTGCGCAGGATCTGGTTGAACTTCACCAGCGCGTCGGTCTGCGCGGCCGCGCCGCTGAAGCCGCCGTCGAACGGCATGATCGAGTAGTTGTCCGGGGTGAAGCCCTGCGCCTTGGCCTCGTTCAGCATCTGCTGGCCGAACCAGCCGGTGCCCGCCGCCGTGGTGCCGGCCGTGGTGATCGAGATGTACAGCCCCGGGTTGTTGCGCTGCAGGATGCGGGCCGCGCCGATCTCGTTGTGGATCGCGGCCGTGTTCTCGTACTCCGGCTCCTCCAGGTCGAAGTCGATCGCCTTCAACTGGTACTTGTCGACGACCTTCTGGTAGCCGGCGGCGGTCGCCTCCGGCGTGCCGCAGGTCTGGCCGAGCTTGGTGCCGCCGTAGCCGCCGATCGAGACGGAGACGTCGCCGCCCTTGGCCCGGACGGTCCGGATCACGGCGGGCATGGTGGTGTCGGTGTCGATCGGGGACGTTCCGCCCCAGGCCGGGACGCAGCCGCCCTTGTCCAGGATGAACGCGAGCTGGAATGCCTTCTGCCCGGTGGCGTCCATCACCGTCGAGACGTCCGGCGGGCTGTTGTCCTCGGGCATCAGATAGGGCGCGGAGGCGTACCAGTTGCTGCCGATGCCGCCCGCGGCGGCGGCGACCGTGTCGGTGCCGCCGTTCGTGCCGGTGTTGGTGCCGGTGCTCGTGGTGGGCGTGGCGTTGGCGGCGGCCGCGACCAGCCCGCCGGCCACCAGGCCGAGTACCCCGGCCACGGCGGCGACGGTGGTGACGAGGCGCCGACGGGGCCTCCGGCCGGTCGGGTGCGGAGGCTGGGGCGGGTTCGGCTTTCGGTCCGGTTGTGGGGGAAGTGCACGTTCCATCGGGATCTGCCTCTCCAGGAAACGGCGGACTACGGCCCACCCGCGCCAACAGTGGGGGAGGCGCGCCGGGCCGACGGCGCCCCGCACCGGGGCCGGGCCGCCACGAGGCCCTCACTGGTATAGACCTGTCCCGGGGGCCCGTCAACCGATCCGACCACTGCTCCGCGTGCGATCCGGGCCGGGGAGGGGGCCGCTCGGGCGGGTGCGGGTGCGGGTGCGGGTGCGGGTGCGGGTCCGGCCCGTGGACGCCGTCGGTGGTCAGCGCGGGACGGCCGGTGCCCCGCCGCCCCGCACCTCGGCCAGCAGCCCCGCCACCGCTGGGGACCACGGCCGCCCCACCGGACCGGTGAGCGTCAGCGTGCGGTGTGCGGCCGGGCGGATCGGCACCAGCACGCAGTCCGGCGGCAGCATCGGCTGCGCCAGCGCGGGCATCACCGAGACCCCCACCCCCGCGTGCACCATGCCGATCAGCGTGTTGAGGTCACGGATCCGGTGCCGGGGCGCGAAACGGACACCCGCCCGGCGGTAGGCGTCCCGGATGTGCCGCTCGCAGCCGCCCTCCGACAGCAGGAAGTCGTCGTCCTCCAACTCCGCCACGTCGACGGTCGCCTCGCCCGCGAGCGGGTGGTCGCGGCGGAGCAGCGCGTGCATCGAGTCCGTGCCGAGCGGCACCGCCCCCGGCGGCAGCGGACCCGGGTCCACCAGGACCGCCGCGTCCACCGTGCCGGCCTCCAGCCAGACGGCCAGTTCGTCGTCCTCGCCCTCGAAGACCCGCACCGTCAGCCGGGGGTGCTCGGCCCGCCAGTCGCGCAGCAGCGACGGCAGCAGCCCCTGGCACACGGTGGTCGGCGCGGCCAGCCGGACGGTGCCGGTCAGCCCGCCCCGGTGGTGTTCGGCGATCGACCCGACCGCCGTCGCCGAGGCGACCGCCGTCCGGGCGTGCGGCAGGACCCGTTCACCCAGCGGCGTCGGCCGGGCGGGCGAGCCCCGGTGCAGGACGGGCGCGCCCAGCACCCGTTCCAGCGCCGCCACGGCGTGCGAGACCGCCGACTGGCTCACGCCCAGCTCGACCGCCGCCGACCCGAAGCCGCCCGCGTCCGCCACCGCGACCAGCGCCCTGAGCTGGGCGAGGTTCACCTCCTGGGCCATGAGACTTCCTCATCCATGTCGCACCACCACTTGTTGGACTCATGATCGGCCGGGCCGTCACCCTCTGTCCATCGGGACGCCCGCGGCGTACGGCAGAGGCCGTGGCGCGAGACGGCCGGACCGGACGAGGGAAGGCCGGGTGGCCGGGCATGGGCCGACGACGCTGGTGGCCGGGGGTGGCCCGACGACGCTGGTGGCCGGGGGTGGCCCGACGACGCTGGTGGCCGGGGTTCGTCGCGCTGTCCGCGATCTGGGGCGCGAGTTTCGCGCTGATCAAGGTCGCGGTCGACGCCGGAGTACCCCCGGTCTGGGTGGCGGCCTGGCGCTGCGCGCTCGGCGCCGGCGCGCTGTGGGCGATCCTTGCCGTCCGCCGCGAGGCCGTCCCCCGCGACCTCGCCACCTGGGGCCACTGCGCCGTGGTCGCGGTGCTGCTGAACGCGGTGCCGTTCGTGCTCTTCGCCTACGGCGAGACCCGGGTCGGTTCGGTGCCCGCCGGAGTGCTCAACGCGACCACGCCCCTGTTCGCCCTGCTGTTCGCCCTGGCCGCCGGAGCCGGGGAACCACGCCCGGGACCGCGTCGACTGGCCGGCCTCGCCCTCGGCCTCGCCGGGGTCGTCACCGTACTGGGCGCCGGCCACGGGGACGGCGTCGGCCGGGCGGGTGGGGCCGCCGCCTTCGCCGGTGGCTCCGCCGCCTTCCCCGGCGGTCGGGAGGAACTGCTCGGCGGACTCGCCTGCCTCGCCGCGACCTTCTGCTACGGCGCCGGATTCGCCTACCTGCGCCGCCACCTCTCCGACCGCCCGCACTCGGCCACCGCCCTGTCCGCTGTCCAGATCACCTGCGCCGGCGCCGAACTCGCCGTCGCCGCCCCGCTCGCCGCCGGCGCCCCGCACTGGCCCGGCGCCGGGGCGGCCACCGCCCTGCTGGTGCTCGGCGCGCTCGGCACCGGCGTCGCCTACGTGCTCAACCTCGCCCTGGTCCGCACCGCCGGGACGGCCGTGGCCGCCGCCGTCACCTACGTGACCCCGCTCTGGTCGACGGCGCTCGGCGCCCTGCTGCTCGCCGAACCGGTCGGCCGGAACACCCTGGTGGGCGGCCTCGCGGTGATCGCCGCCGTCGCGCTCACCCGACCGCGGGGCGCCGGGGGCGCGGCGGCGCGGGCGGGCCGCGGTCGGGGCCGGAAGGGGCGTCAGCCGGTCGGTTAAGGTGGAACGATGGTCACGGGGCGGGCAACGCGCACGGTCGCGGACGAGGACACGGACGAGGGCGCGGACGAGGGCGCGGGCGCGGGGGCGGACGAGGGCGCGGGCGCGGGGGCGAAGGCCCTCGCCGCTGCTCCCGCCACCGGCCCCGCCGCCGCTTCTCCGCCCGCTCCCGGCGCGGACCCGCCGTCCACGGTGACAGTGCGGTCCGCGCTGTGCGCCCACCCGCTCCGCTACCCGTTCACCCGCCTCAACCTCCGCTGCTGGGCCTACCTCGTCAGCGGCACCCTGCTCGGCCTCGTCGCCACCGTGCTGCTGGCCGCCCTCGCCCTGCTCGGCCTCGGACTCTCCGTGATCGGCATCGGCCTGCCGCTGCTGCTCGCCGTCGCCCTCTCCGGCCTGCCCGCCGGCGCCCTGGAACGCCGACGGCTCCGGACCGTCGAACCGACCCCGGTGCCCGACCCGCACCGCGCACTCCCCGGGGCGGGCCGCCGCGCCCGGCTGCGCACCCGACTGCGCGAGCGCGCGACCTGGCGCGAACTCGCCCACACCCTGCTCGTCGGCCCGCCGCTCACCGCCGCCGGACTCGGCCTCACCGCCCTGCTGGCGTTCTCGGTGGCCCTGGTCGTCAGCCCGGTCGTGGTCTGGGCGCTGGCCCCCGAGACCGTCATGCTGATTCCCGGCCACCCGGTACCGGGACCGCTCCACGCGCTCCCGGCGACCGCCGTCGGCCTGGCCGGACTGCTCCTCGCCAGCTACGCCGGGGCGCTGCTCACCACCGCCCACGTCCGACTGGCCCGGCTCCTGCTCGGGCCGCGCGAACAGGACTCCGGGCACCAGGTGCTCGAACTGACCCGCTCCCGGGCCCGGTTGGCCGACGCCTTCGAGGCCGAGCGCCGCCGCATCGAACGGGATCTGCACGACGGCGCGCAGCAGCAGCTCGTCGCCCTCACCATGACGCTCGGCCTGGCCGCGCACGAGCTGCGCACGGGTGCGGGTACTGCGGGTGCGGGTGCGGGGGCCGAGGACGCCGGGGCCGGGGCCGGGGCCGGGGCGCTCGCCCTGGTCGACCGGGCCCGGGGCGAGGCCCGGCAGGCGCTGGAGCAACTGCGCGACCTGGTCCGGGGGATCCACCCGCAGGTGCTCACCGATCACGGTCTCGCCGCCGCCGTCGCCGAGGTGGCGCAGCGTCACCCGGTCCCCGTCGAGGTCGACCTCGACCTGCCGGGCCGACTACCGGGCCCGGTCGAGACCACCGCCTACTTCACCGTCACCGAGGCCCTCACCAACGCCGCCAAACACAGCGGCGCCACCGCCGTCACCGTCCACGGGCAGGTGACGGCCGGCCGGCTGGTGCTCCGGGTGACCGACGACGGCTGCGGCGGCGCCGACCCGGCCGCCGGGGCCGGACTCCAGGGACTGGCCGACCGGGTGGCGATTCTGGGAGGACGCTTGATGGTGACGAGTCCGACGGGTGGGCCTACGGGCCTGCGGCTGGAGGTGCCGTGCTCCGGATAGCCATCGCCGAGGACGCCGTGCTGCTCCGGGCCGGTCTGGTCGAGTTGCTCACCCGGTGCGGCCACGCGGTGATCGCCGCCGTTGGCGACGCGGACGCCCTCGCCGCCGCCGTGGACGCCGACCGGCCGGACATCGTCGTCACCGATGTCCGGATGCCGCCCGATTTCCGGGACGAGGGGCTGCGGGCCGCGCTCGACCTCCGGACCCGCCACGCCGATCTGCCCGTGCTGGTCCTCTCCCAGTACGTGGCCACCCCCTACGCGACCCGGCTGCTGGGGGCGGCGGGCGCGCAACGGGGCGGGCTCGGCTATCTGCTCAAGGACCGGGTCGGCGAGGTGTCGGAGTTCCTGGACGCGCTGGGCCGGGTGGCGGCCGGCGAGACGGTGATCGACCCGGACGTGGTGCGGGTGCTGCTGCGGCAGCAGTCCGCCGATCGCCCGATCGCCCGGCTGACCCCGCGTGAGCGCGAGGTGCTGGGACTGATGGCGGAGGGCCTCAACAACCAGACCGTCGGCGCCCGGTTGAACATCACCGAGGCGTCCGTGGTCAAGCACTGCGGGAACATCTTCATGAAGCTCGACCTCGACCCGGTCGAGGGCAACCGCCGTGTCCTCGCCGTCCTGGCCCATCTCGCCGACCTCCACGGCGAGTAGCCGCCCGGTCGTCGGACCGGCCGGCGCCGACCACGGATCCCGGCCCGCCCCGAGGGCGGGCCGGGCCGTTGCCCTCCGTCCGCCCGCTTCGTACGGGCGTCGATCCGCCGGACCGTCGCGCGGTGCTACCGCCGCACGGTGCTACCGCCGCACGGTGCTCCGGCGGCGGTTCCGGGGCGGGCGGCTCGGCGTGAGCAGCAACTCGACGAGCGAGGCGGGAGCGTGCCCACGTGCGGGCTCGCGCCCGCGCAGGAGCTCGAACGAGTCGCGGCGCCACTGCGGAGGGCCCGTGCCTCGGCGGCCACACCGAAGGCCGCCGGTCCGGGGCAGCGGGGCAGTGGTGGCGCCGTCCTCGGCCGTTCGGGGCCGCCGCGCGGGGCGGCGATCGTTGCTGGACGACGGAGTGTCCGAGGGCTCGGCGCGACTTTGCAAAGTCGCGCCAGGATGTGAGTGGTTCTGCAAAGCCGTATCGGACACTCGGACGGTTTTGCAAAGTTCGCCCCGGGCGCCCTGGACTCCCCGGGCTCCGGGTGCCCCGGACACCCTGGACTCCCCGAGCGCGCTGGACTCCCCGAGCGCGCTGGACACCCCGGGCTCCGGGTGCCCCGGACACCCCGGGCTCCGGGCCTCGGCGCCCCGGGCCTCGGCGCCCCGGGTCCCGGATCCCAGCGCCCCGGGTCGCCGGGTCGCTGGGTGGGTTTTGCAAAGTCCTGATGGGGCGTCGGGCGATTTTGCAAAGTCGGACTGGGGGTGGGGCTTCGGGGGACTTTGCAAAGTCCGGCCAAGGTGCCGAGTGGGTTTTGCAAAATCGGGGCGGGGCTCAGGGTGAGGCGGGGCTCAGGGTGAGGTGGGGCTCACGGTGGGGCGGGGTGCGCGGGAGCGGGTCGGGCCGGGTGTTATCCCGCTCGGCCGGTGGCCAGGTCGGCCGCTGTTCGGGGTGAGGAGGGTGGCCAAGCGGTGGGCGGTGGTGTCCCAGGACCACTGGGTGCGGACCCACTGGCGGCCCGCGGCGCCCATCCGGTCGCGTTCGGCGGCGGGGGCGCGCAGGATCCCGGTGATGGCCGCCGCGACGGCGGCCGGGTCGCGGCCGTCCACCACGGTGCCGTTGACGCCGTCGAGGACGGCGTCCGGCGCGCCGCCCGAGCGGCCCACGACCACGGGCAGACCGGCCGCCGCCGCCTCCAGGAAGACGATGCCGAGGCCCTCCGCCTCCAGCCCGGCCCGGCGGGTGCGGCACGGCATCGCGAAGACATCGGCGGCGGCGTAGTCGGCGGGTGTCTGCGCGTGCTCGTGGCCGCCGGCGAAGACGACGGTGCCGGGCTCGGTGTGCCGCCGGGCGAGTTCGCGCAGCCGTCGTTCGGCGGGCCCCCGGCCGACCAGGACCAGGACCGCGCCGGGCACGCTGCGCCGGACCAGCGGGAGCGCCCGGACGAGGGTGTCCTGCCCCTTGCGCGGGACGAGCCGCGCGACGCAGAGGATCACGGGCGCGCGCGGGTCGGCGGCCTCGCGCGCACCCGGGCGGAACAGGTCGGCGTCGACGCCCGGGACCAGTCGCTCCAGCCGGGCCGACGGGCCGAGCGCCGGGGCGATCCGCTCGCGGGTGTGGGCGCCGAGGTAGGTGACGACGTCCACGCTGTCGCCGATCCGCCGCAGCAGGCGCCGGGCGACGGGGGTGCGGGCCCACCAGATCTCGTGGCCGTGGGTGGTGGCGACGGTCCGCCGTATGCCGGGCGCCCGCCGTCGCAGCTCCGGGGTCATCGCGGCGAGCGGGGCGGCGGCGCCGAACCAGACCCGGTCGCACCCGTACGCCCGGGCGAGTTCGGCGGCCCGAGCGGTCGCCCGGGGGGTGGGCAGGAGCATCCGGGACCGGTCGCGGACCACCGGGAACGGCAGTGCGGCGTCGTGCTCGGCCGAACCGGGTTCGGCCGAGGTGTAGACGACGACCTCGTCGGCGGGCAACCGGGTGGCCATGGCGTGGACGAAGGTCTCGATGCCGCCCTGTCGGGGCGGGAAGTCGTTGGTGACGATGAGGGTGCCGGTCATGGGGCGGGAACCACCTGGGGTGCGTGCGGACGGGGGAGGAACGGGAGCCGGGGGAGCCGGTGGAGGAGGAGGCGAGGGAGGTGGGGGAGGAGCGAGAGCCGGGGGAGGAGCACCAGGAGGGCGGGCAGCGCGAGGTAGCCGAACCGGCCCGCGGGTGCGAGCAGGAACGCCAGGGCGAGGCCGAGGGCGAGCCGGTCGGCGGCGGCGCGGGTGTCCAGGGGCGGGCGGTGCACGAGCGAGTGGGCGACGGCGGCGCCGGCGAGGAGCAGCAGCACGAGGGCCGCGTACCAGCCGACAGGACCGAGGTCCGCGAGCAGCCGTCCGGGCAGCGGACTGCTGGCCGGGGTGGGCAGG
This sequence comes from Kitasatospora sp. NPDC094019, assembly GCF_044764505.1. Taxonomy (NCBI): domain Bacteria; kingdom Bacillati; phylum Actinomycetota; class Actinomycetes; order Kitasatosporales; family Streptomycetaceae; genus Kitasatospora; species Kitasatospora sp. NPDC094019. Next base: position 191,538 of record NZ_JBIWIF010000015.1, on the reverse strand, counting down.
TCGCCGCGCCCGGTGGGAAAGGCGAACACCTGCTGCAGCAGTGGCCCCGGGGAGCGCAGCGCGCAGGGCAGTACCAGGGCGGCCGTGCCGGCGACGGCGGTGACGGCGGCCCGCAGCGCGGCGCGCCGGCCGGAGGTGGCCGCGAGCAGGGCGACGGCCACGGCGACCGCCGGCCAGGCGGTCCACTTGAGCGCGCAGGCCAGCGCGAGCACCGACCCGGTGGCGATCGGCCGGCCCCGCCCGGCCAGGACCAGGGCGAGGACGCAGAGGCCGGTCAGCGGCAGGTCGACCCCGCTGACGCACAGCGGCAGCGCGACCACAGGTGAGGCGAGCAGCGCCGCCACCGGGAGCGTGCCGGGGAGCAGCGTGCCCGGGAGCAGCAGTGTCGGGAGCGCGCTCGTGCGCGCCGCCGCGGTTCCGGGCCGCCCGGGGCGGTGGCGGACCGGTCGGAGGACGGCGGCCAGGCAGCCGAGGAACGCGGCGGCGCACCAGAGTCGGGCGTCCCCGGCCACCCGGGCCGCCGTGCCGTCCGCACCGAGCAGGGCGCGGGGGAGCCCGAAGAGTGCCATCCCGGGGAGGTAGGGCGTGTACTCGGCGACCGTGCTGGGTTCGGCCAAGTACGGCGTCCCGTGCCGGAGCAGCAGTTCGCCCGACCGCTCGATGACGGCGACTTCGCTCTGCCCCTGCCCGCCCACGACCAGGACGAGCAGCGGCACGAGGAGCGCGCCGAGGAGCGCGACCGCCACCGAGCCCTCGCGTGCCCACCGTCGGGGCAGGACGAGCACGGCAACCGCCGCCACCAGGTACCCCGTCGCCGCGCACAGTCCCCAACTCCGGTGCGGACCGATCCCGGAGACGAGCGGGAACGCCCCCGCCCACCCGGCGGCGATCACCCACCCGCCGCACCACAGCGCCCGCCGCCCGCCGGAAGGGCGGGGGACGCGGTGGACCCGACGGGTGGAGTGCCGGGCAGGGCGAACGGAGGGGCGAACGGAGGGGCGAACGGCGGGGCCGGGAACGGGTGGACGTGGGGTACGGAGGCGGTGAATCAGCACCACTTCATTGCAGCGGCGCAGGTCGGCGGGGTCATGGCGGTCAGGTCGAGTCCTTCGGTCGGGTTTCCCCTACCACCGGGCGGGCACGACGGGCGGCCCCCGGGCTCCCCGGGGGGTGCGGGCGGTGCGGACGACGGGCACGGTGGTGGCCACCTCCTGGGCAGCGGGCTTTCCGAACAAGGGAATTCGTATCCGATCTGACGTTCGGTGTCCATCGAATTACACACAGTGCCGATCACTCGCTATCGTGGGTGTCGTGGTGAAGTCCTGGGACATGGCGGTCGGGCGCGCGCAGGAACGTTTGGCCGCGGCGCCCGGCCTGCGGGCGGTGGCCGACGAGGAGGGGCGCGAGTTCGCGCTCTGGGACCTCGCGGCCTGCGCCGAAGGAGAGTTGGGCGAGCGGGTCGACCCGACGGCGATCGGCCCGGCCGAGGAGGCCCGGTTGCGGGCCCGGCTCGGCGAGTCCGGCCGCGACTGGCCGGGCGGCGAGCTCTACCGCCGCCGCTACTGGCTGCTGGGCGACGGTGGCTCGGACGGTCGGGGCGGTAGGGACGGTCGGGGCGACCCGGTCGGGACCGTCGCGGTCGACAACTGGACCAGGGGCGCGGGCCAGTTGGCCGTCTCCTCGCTCTATCTGTGCCCCGGCGCGCGCGGCCGGGGCCTGGCCGCCGAGGCGCTCGACCGGGTCTACCGCGCCGCCGCGGCCGAGGGCCTGTCCGGCTACCGGCTGGAAGCGGACTGGGCCTGGCCGCACGCCGTCCGCTACTACCTGCGCCGCGGTCTCTGGGTGCGGTCCTGGAAGCACGCCGTCGGCTTCACCCGGATGACTCAACTCCCGCCCTACCGGGTCCGGGAGGAGCAGGGCCGGGTGGTGCTGCTGGTCGCCGACCGGCCGTCGGGCGATCCCTCCGGGGAGGTCTGGACGCCGCTGCTCGCGGCCGGTCGCGAGGGCCGCTGGCTGAGACTGGACGAGACCGCCGCCTACCGGCAGGCGGACGGCTGGGTGCACGACTACGCCCGCTCGACGCTCGCGCTGCACCTGGCGCTCGCGGGCCGTCCGCTGGTCCGCGGCCCGCAGTGGTGGGCGGAAGCCTGGCGCTGGTCCGACGGCGGGGAGCCGGAGGGGCTCGCCTACCGGATCGAGCGGTTCGAGCGGCGCCGCGGCGTCGACGCGCGGACGACGTCCGACCGCACGGCCGACGAACACACGGCCGACGAACGCACGGCTTCCGTGCCCGGAACGGACCTGCTCGGCCCCGCCGTACCCGGCACGGCTCTGCCCGCCCCGGCCCCCGCTCCCCGCCCCGGCGCCGTCGCACCGTAGCTCCGGCCGCCGGGAGGCGGGGCCCCGGCCCTGCGAGACTCGACGCCATGGCAGAGATCGAGATCGACGGCGGCCCCGCCGACCCCGCCCGGCTGGCGGCCCTGGGCCTGCTCAACTACGGCCACTTCACCACCCTGCGCGCCGAGTCCGGCCGTGCCCGCGGTCTCGCGCTCCACCTGGACCGCCTGGCCCGCGACTGCCGCACCCTCTTCGGTGCCGAACTGGACCCGGCCGAGGTCCGGGACCGGATCCGCCGGGTCCTGCCCGCCGACGGCGCGCCGGTGATCGCCCGGGTGACCGTGTTCGATCCGGCGCTCGGCCTGGAGCGCCCGGCCGCCCCCGCCACGCCCCACCTGCTGGTCTCCACCCGCCCCGCGCCCGTCGCCGCGCCGGGCCCGCTGCGGGTCCGCACCACCGGGTACCGGCGCGAGCTTCCGGGGGTGAAGCACGTGGGTCTGTTCGGCCTGCTCCATCAGCGACGCCTCGCCCAACTCGACGGCTACGACGACGCTCTGCTGCTGGACGACGTCGGCCGCCTCGCCGAGGGCGCCACCTGGAACCTCGCCCTGCACGACGGCCGCACGCTGGTCTGGCCGGACACCGACGCCGCGCTGCCCGGCGTCACCGCCGCCCTGCTGGCCCGCGCCCACCCGGGGCCGCAGCGCCGCGAGCCGCTCACCCCGGACGGCCTGGACCGCTTCTTCGCCGCCGTCGCCGTCAACGCGGGCGTCGGCGTCCGCCCGATCGCGGGGATCGACGGCACCTCCTTCGACCCGGACCACCCGGCGGTCGCCGAGTTGCGCGCCGCCTACGAGGGTGTGCCGGAGGAGGAGATCTGACCCACCGTCGGAGCGACCCGCGCCGGGCCACCCGGGGCAGCCCCGGCACGGTCCCGGCGGCCCGGGGCCCGGCACTCGGCCGCACCCCCCCCGGGCCGCACCCCCGGGCGGCCCGGGGGGATAACCCCACCCCGCGTCCGCCAGCGGACTCCATGGTTTGCCGCACCCCGCCTTCCTAGCCTGGAACACGTCGACCACCGGCGACGATCCACGAAGGAAGGCCCACCATGTCACCCCGCCGTTCCCGCCCCCGGCCCGAGCCGACCGGCCACCCCGCCGCGTCCCTCGGGAGCACCGCGTCCTTCGGGAACGCCGCGCCCGCCGCGCACGCCGCGATCGAGCTGCGCGGTGTCCGGCGCAGCTACGGCCGTGGTGCTGAGGCGGTCCACGCGCTGCGCGGCATCGACCTGGCGCTCGGTCGGGGCACGTTCACCGCCGTGATGGGACCGTCCGGCTCCGGCAAGAGCACCTTCCTGCAGTGCGCGGCCGGCCTGGACCGCCCGACCGCAGGCGAGGTCCACCTGGGCGGCGAGGAGATCACCCGGCTGAGCGAGGACCGGCTGACCAAGCTGCGCCGCGGCCGGATCGGGTTCGTCTTCCAGTCCTTCAACCTGCTGCCCTCGCTGACGGTGCTGCAGAACGTGCTGCTCCCGCTGCGTCTCGCCGGTGAGCGCCAGGACCGTTCCCGGGCAAGGGAGTTGCTCGCCCGGGTCGGCCTCGGCGAGCACGCGGGGCGGCGGCCGGGGCAACTGTCCGGCGGCCAGCAGCAGCGGGTGGCGATCGCCCGGGCGCTGATCACCGTCCCGGACGTGCTGTTCGCGGACGAGCCGACCGGCGCGCTGGACACCCGCACCGCGCACGAGGTGCTGGGCCTGCTGCGGGACGCGGTGGACGGCATGGACGCGACCGTGGTCATGGTGACCCACGACCCGGTGGCGGCCTCGTTCGCGGACCGGGTGGTCTTCCTGGCCGACGGCGCGCTCGCCGACGAGCTGTACCGGCCGGACCCGAAGACCGTCGCCGACCGGATGGTGTCGCTGACCACCCGCCCGCTGGGGGCGGCGGCATGAGCAACGGACTCGCCCGCGCCTCGGTGCGCTTCCGTCCCGCCTCCTTCGTCGGGACCTTCGTCGCGCTGCTGTTCGCCGCAGCCGTGGTCACGGCCTGCGGCACGCTGCTGCAGACCGGCATCACGGCCTCGGTGCCGGCCGTCCGGTACGCGGAGGCCCCGGTCGTGGTGGCGGCCGACCCGACCGTCGGCATCACCTTCCGGGAGGGGGACGACACCGACAACGACGAGCAGCCCGTCCCCGACCGGGCTCGGGTGGACGCGGCGCTGACCGCCCGGATCGCCGCCCTGCCGGGGGTGGCGGCCGCCCGCCCGGACACCGCGTTCCCGGTCCAGAGCGGAGAGAACACGCAGAACACGCAGGGCCAGCAGGGCCAGCAGACCGGACCGGCCGCACAGACCGGCCCGCTCACCGGCCGGGGCTTTGCCGCGCTCGGCATCGCGGGCCCGCAGGACCGCCTGATCGAGGGCCGCGCCCCCGGCGCCGGCGAGGTCGTGCTCGACGCCGACACCGCGCGCGCCGCGCGGCTCGCCCCCGGCGCCACCGTGCAGCTCACCGCGCCGGGCGGCGGTGGCGGCTACCGGATCTCCGGCCTGGCCGCCCCGCAGTCGGCCGGGCCCACGGCCTGGTTCGCCGACCAGCAGGCCGACCGGCTCTCCGGCCACCCCGGCCGGGTGGACGCGATCGCCGTCCAGCCGCGCGAGGGGGTGACCGCCGACGCTCTCGCCGCGCAGGTCGGCAAGGCCGTGGGCGGCGCCGCCGAGGTGCGGACCGGCCGGGACCGGGGCACCGTCGAGCAGCCGGCGCTGACCGGGGCCCGGGAGGCGCTGGCCGGGATCGGCGGCTCCTTCGGCGGCACCGCCACCATGACCGCCGTGTTCGTGGTGGTCTCCACCGTCGCCCTCGCCACCGGCCAGCGCGCCCGCGAGTTCGCGCTGCTGCGCGCCGTCGGCGCCACGCCCCGGCAGATCCGCCGCACCATCGCCACCGAGGCGATGCTGGTCGCGCCGATCGCCGCCGCGGGCGGGATCCTGCCCGGCCTGGGACTGGCCCGCTGGTGGTTCGACGGGATGGTCGAGCGTGGAGCCGTGCCCGAGGCGGTCGAACTGTCCGTCGGGCCGCTGCCGATGCTGGTGGCGGTGGCGCTGTGCACGCTCGCGGCCCTCGGCGCCGGGTTCTTCGCGGCCCGCCGCCCGGCCCGGATGCGGGCCGCCCAGGCGCTGGGCGCGGCCGCCGTCGAGCCGTCCCGGCCGGGGTGGATCCGCACCGGCGTGGGCCTGCTCTTCACCGCCGGCGGCATCGTGCTCGCCGGGATCGCCGCCGGGCTGAACGGCACCGACGCCGCCAACACCGCGCTGGGCGTGGTGATGTGCTTCCTGACGGCGGTTGCCCTGCTCGGGCCCTGGGTGGCCCGGGCCGCGGCCGGACTGCTCGGGGTGCCGCTGCGGGCGGGCGGCGCGCCCGGCTCGCTGGCGGCCGACAACACCCGTGCCAACTCCCGCCGGCTGGCCTCGGCGATCACGCCGATCGCGATGGTCACCGCCTTCTGCGGCACCCTGCTGTTCATGCAGAGCACCGTCCGGCACGAGAGCGTCGAGCAGGTGCGGGCCGGTCTCACCGCCGATCACGTGCTCGGCTCCACCGGCGCCGGACTGCCGGCCGCCGTGCCGGGGGCCGCCGGTGCCGCCGGCACCCCCGGGGTCGTCGAGCGGGCGGCCGGGGTGCCCGGCGTTGAGGCGGCCGTCGGTGTGCTGCGCACCGGCGTCCTGTACCGCGAGGGCAACTCGCTGGACTCGGTCACCGCGCTGGGCGTCACCGGAGACCCGTCCCGGTTGCCCCGGGTGCTCGATCTCGACGTCCGCACCGGTTCGCTGGCGGATCTGGGCCGCTCCCCGGACACCGTGGCGCTGGACGCCACGCTGGCCTCGGCCCTGGGCACCGGGGTGGGCGAGCGGGTGCGGCTCTGGCTCGGCGACGGGACGGAGACCGAGTCGCTGGTGGTCGCCACGTACGGACGGGGGCTCGGTTTCGGCCACGTGCTGCTGCCGAGGGCGGCGGTCGTGGAGCACGTCACGGCGGCGTTCGACCAGCAGGTGCTGGTCGCGGACGCGCCCGGCGCGGACCGGGCGGCGGTCGCCCGGGGGCTGGCGGGGCTCGGCGTGCCGGGGCTGACCGTCACCGATCGGGCGGGTTTCGCGGCGCAGGCGGACAAGGACCAGGAGTTGGGCGCCTGGGCGAACGCGGTGATGGCCGGGGTGCTCGGTGGGTTCGCCGCGGTCACGGCCGCGAACACCCTGGTGATGACGGTGCTGGACCGGCGGCGCGAGGTGGCGCTGCTCCGGCTGGCCGGGACCACCCGGGGGCAGGTGCGGCACATGATGCGCTGGGAGGCGCTGCTGGTGGCCGTGACCGGTCTGGGGGTCGGCGCGGTGATCGCCTGGGTCACCCTGGTGCCGATCACCCGGGGTCTGACCGGCGCCGCGCCGTACGTGCCGACGGGGACGGCACTGCCGCTGGCGGCCGGGGCGGTGGCGCTCTGCCTCGCCGCGACGGCCCTGCCGGCCAGGGCGCTGCTGCGGTCCCGCCCGATCGCGATGGGCGGCGGCAAGCAGTAGCGGCGCGCCGTGGTGCGGTGCGCCGTGGTGCGGCGCGGGTGAAGGGCTCCGGTCCACCGGAGGGCGACGGGGGTGTCGCCGGCGGACCGGGGCCCTTCGCGTGCGCGGGGCCGGACGCCGGGGCCGCACGCGGGCGGGGCGGTGGCGCTCCGCCTGGCCGGGTGTCCGCTCCGCCCGCGCCCGCGCGAGCGCCCGCGCCCCCGCGTGAGCGGCCCCGCCCGCGCGGGGGCGCGCGGGAGCGTGGAAGGGGCTCGGGGCTGAGGTCGGCGCGGGGGCGGCACACCGTCCGTTCGGGTGACAAAGCCGCGCCGAACCGCCGCGCGGGAGCGGTCGGCGGCCGCAAAGGTGTTGATCCGCACCGATAGTGATGTGTGATCAGTGACGTTCACGGCCGCGTCCGTCCAGGCGGCGCGCGCCCGTGGCGCCACGTCACACCCACCCACCCCGCGCCGAGCGCGTCCGGCATGCCCGTCGTCCCGGCCTGCCCGCTCCCGCTCCGGCGCGGTGCCCGGCAGAGAGAAGGCCGACCGTTGAGCAGTCCCCCCGTGGCCCGCACGCCCCGCCTGTCGTCGCCGCCCCGGTCGGGCCCGGCGGCCCCGTCCCGGGCGGTTCCTCCGGGGGGCCGCCTGCCGCGCCTGCTGCTGCGAGTGACCGCGACCGTGTCGGCCGCGCTGGGACTGACCCAGACGGTGCTGGCCGGTAGCTTCCTGAACGGCCACTACGAGGCACTCCGGGCGCACGAGCTGGCCGCGATGGCCCTGGGCGCTCTGCTGGTCGCCCAGTTGCCGGTGGCCGCGCTGGTCCGCCGGGGCGGGGGAGCGGGCGGCGCGCGCGGGCCGTGGTGGCCGCTCGGCGCCACCGCGCTGCTGCTGGCCGCGTCCGGGGCGCAGACCGGGGCCGGCTACGAGCGGGCGGTCGGTGTGCACGTCACCCTGGGCGTGCTGCTGGTCAGCGGGCTGCTGTTCGGTCTGGTCGGGGCCTGGCGGCTGCCTGTGACGTCGTCGCTGTCGCCGTCGTCGGGGACGACGTCGGACGCCGTGTCCGCGACGACCGGCGCCGGGCCGGAAACGGCCACCGGACCGGCCGCCGAACCCGGCACCGGCACCGGCGAGGGCGACGGTGGCTCCGGCCGGCTGCCCCGGCCCACCGGCGCGGGGGCCGACGCGGTGGAGGTGGCGCCGTGAACCGCCGCCGGTTCCTCGGCGCCGGTGCGGCCGTGCTCGGCGCGGGCGCCGTCGGGGCCTTCGCCGGTCCGGCGACCGCCCGGCTGCTGGCCGAGGCCCGGCCGGGCCGGCTGCTGAGCAGCGAGGTCCCGTTGCCGGCGGCGTTCCAGGTGCCGCTGCCCGTCCCCGCGGTCCTCGCCCCCGTCCGCTCCGACGCCACCTCGGACCACTACGAGATCACCCAGCAGGTCGCCCGGCTGGAGATCCTGCCCGGCCTGCGCACCGAAGCCTGGACGTACGGCGGGACCTTCCCCGGCCCGACCCTGGTGGCCCGCTCCGGCCGGGAGATGGTGGTGCGGCACCGCAACGAACTGCCGGTGCCGTCGGTGGTCCACCTCCACGGCGGCCACACCCCGGCGGACAGCGACGGCTACCCGGTGGACCTGCTGCTCCCGGTCGGCTCGTCCGCCGACCGCTCCACCTGGGCCGCCCACACCGACCACCCGATGGCCGGGATGGCGGGGATGGCGGGGATGGCCGGGACGACCAGTACGGCGGCGCCCTCCCGGACCGTCACCGGCGAGCGCCCCTACGCCTACCCGTGCCGCCAGCGCGCCGCCACCCTCTGGTACCACGACCACCGGATGGGCTTCACCGGCCCCGGCGTCTGGCGCGGCCTGGCGGGCTTCCACCTGGTCCGCGACGACGAGGAGGAGGCCCTGCCGCTGCCGCGCGGCGAGCGCGAGCTCCCGCTGATGCTCGCCGACCGGTCCTTCGCCGCCGACGGCTCCTTCGCCTATCCGGCCGCCGACGCGACCCTCGCCGTGCCCGGCGTCACCGACGACTACATGAACGGCGTCCTCGGCGACGTCGTCCTGGTCAACGGCGCCCCCTGGCCGCGAACCGCGGTGGACCGGGCCCGCTACCGGCTGCGCGTGCTCAACGCCTCCAACACGCGCCTCTACCGGCTCGAACTCGACCCGCAGCCGTCCGGCGGCGGCGCCCTGGTCCAGATCGGCGGCGACGGCGGCCTGCTGGAGCGGCCGGTCGCGCACGACGCGGTCGAGATCGCGCCGGCCGAGCGCTTCGACCTGGTGGTCGACTTCTCCCGCTACCCGCCCGGCACCCGGGTGCGGCTGATGAACCGGTTCGGCAGCGGGCGGACGGAGGAGGTCATGTGCTTCGACGTCTCCTCGCGGCCGGTGCGCGACGACTCGGCCGTCCCCGAGCGCCTCTGCACCCTGGAACGGCTCGACCCGGCGGCGGCCGTCACCACCCGGGTCTTCGGCTTCCGGCGCAGCCGCAACGCGGGCTGGACGATCAACAACCAGCCCTACGAGCCGGGCCGCGCGCTCGCCCGGCCGGCGCTCGGCTCCACCGAGATCTGGCGGTTCTTCTCGGACGTCCACCACCCCGTCCACGTGCATCTGGACGCCTTCCAGGTGCTGTCCCGCAACGGCAAGGACCCGGGCCCGTACGACGCGGGGTGGAAGGACACCGTTGACCTGCGGCCGGCCGAGGCGGTGGAGGTGCTGGTGCGGTTCCTCGACTACCCGGGGGCGTACATGCTGCACTGCCACAACCTGGAGCACGAGGACATGGCGATGATGGCGGACTTCGTGGTCGAGTGACCGGTGCCGGTGCCGGTGCCGGTGCCGGTGCTTGTGCGGGTGCCTGTGCGGGGGCTTGTGCCTGTGCGGTGCGGTCCGGCGCCCGCCGTCCTACCCGTTCGGCGGAGCGAGGGCGTGCGGACGGGACGGGGGCGGCGGCGCCCGTCCCCCCGGTCCGCGCCCCGCTCCCGGCGCGGGCCGTCCGGTCCCGACATGCCGCGTGGCCGGGCGTGATCTAGCGTCGCGGGGAGGGTTGCGGGAGCGCCGGACCGTCCGGGCCCCGCCCCGTCCGCCGGTCCGCGCACCGCGACGGTGCGGCAGTACGACGGACCCGCGACGTAACCGCAGGACGGACGCACCGAGGAGCCGCGCATGACCAGTCCGACCGAACGCCGACGGCGCGGCCGGGCCGCCCGCGACCGCGTCCCGCGTTCCGCCCACGGCCCCTGGATCCCCGCCGCCGACCGCCCCGACCCGCTGGCCGTCCTGGCCCGGCAGGCCGAGGACCGGCTCGCCGACCTGGTACCGATCCGCTACGGGCGGATGGCCGAGTCGCCGTTCGCCTTCCTGCGCGGCTCCGCCGCCGTCATGGCCGCCGACCTGGCGGCCGTCCCCGACACCGGGATCACCGTCCAACTCTGCGGTGACGCGCACCTGTTGAACTTCGGCGTGTACGCCTCGCCCGAGCGTGCCCTGCTCTTCGACGTCAACGACTTCGACGAGACCTACCCGGGCCCGTTCGAGTGGGACGTCAAGCGCCTCGCCGCCAGTGTGGCCGTCGCCGCCCGCGACAACGGCCATGGCAAGGAGCAGGTCCGCCGGGCCGCGCTGACCGCGGCGCAGGGCTACGCCACCGCCGTGCGCAGCCTCGCCGGGCTGGGGGAACTCGACGTCTGGTACGCCCGGCTCGACGCCGAGGACATCCTGCCGCTGGTCGGCAAGAGCGGCCGCCGCAAGCGGCTGGAGGCCAACCTCGACAAGGCCCGCCACCGCACCAGCCTGCAGGCCCTCGGCAAGCTCACCGAGAAGGGTGAGGACGGGCGGCGGCGGATCATCAACGACCCGCCACTGCTGGAGCCGGTGCCGGAGGACGAGCTGCGCCAGGTCGGCAAGATCTACGGCGACTACCGCGCCACCCTCGCCGAGGACCGCCGGGTCCTGCTGGACCGGTTCCAACTGGTGGACGTCGCCCGCAAGGTGGTCGGCGTCGGCAGTGTCGGCACCCGCTGCTTCATCCTGCTGCTGTCCGGCCGGGACGCGAACGACCCGCTGTTCCTGCAGCTCAAGGAGGCCGGGCGGTCCGTGCTGGAGGAGCACCTGCCGGTGTCCCGCCCGTCCGCCGAGGCCCCGGTGGCCCACGGCGGCCGCCGCGTCGTCACCGGCCAGCACCTGATGCAGGCGGCGAGCGACATCTTCCTCGGCTGGACCACGGGCCGGGCCGGACGTCACTTCTACGGGCGCCAGTTGCGCGACATGAAGGGCTCGGCGGACGTCGCCCGGATGTCGCCCGCCGACCTGCGCCGGTACGCCGACCTCTGCGGCCGCACCCTCGCCCGCGCGCACGCCCGCTCCGGCGACCGGATCGCCGTCGCCGGCTACCTGGGCCGCTCGGACGTGTTCGCCGAGGCCGTCGCCGACTTCTCGGTCCGGTACGTCGACCGGACCGTCGCCGACCACGCCGAGCTGCTGGCGGCGATCGCCGACGGCACGGTGACGGCGCAGCGGGGTGTCTGAGCGGTTGGGTGTCCGACCAACAGTGCGGTGGAGGTGTTGGTCGCCTGACCAACACGTCGCGTGAGGGGTTGGTGCCCGGCTTCGGCTCAGATGATGCCCTCGTCCTTCATGCGCTGAATCTCTACCAGCCATCCCGGGAGTCCGTCACTGAGCTCTTCCTCGTCGAGTGCGCCCTGGTCGAACCGCTGGCCGTCGGAGAATCCTTCGGTCCATTGGATGCAGGAAGGTCGCTCGCCGGTCGGAGATTCACAGAATTCCAGGACGGCGCTGCGGATCATTTCGAGGGGAAGGGCGCTTTCCGGGGCGTGGTAGCGGGGATATCCGGTGTCCGCGACCAGCTTCGGGTCGAAATCGGGTGGGGTCGGATTGTCCGAGATCCACGTGGAGGTGTAGATCCCGCCGCTGCGGCATCGTTCACTGTTTCCGTCGACCTCCCAGACGATGGCGCCGTACCCGAGGGACTGATTTGCGGACAGGTAGAGCCGGCAGTCGGCGACGTTCTCCCTTTCGGCGAAGAAGGCGAACGAGGCCATGCTGCCAGGGAAGAAGGTGCCATCGTCGAAGTTCCGGCGCGGCTCCAGGGACTTGATGGCAATGTCGACAGCCTCCGCGAGCTCAACGGTTCCGCTGGGGGTGTATGCCGGGCGGGACGGATGGGAGACTCTCAAGATCACTGGCTCATGCCTTTCGTGTGTCAGTTATTGGTGAATCCTACCATTGGGGATGTTTTCCCTTCGTGGGTGTGGTAATTCATTTCCATGTTTTGTCGGACGGCGGATTGGCATTGCGTCGATCGGGGGCGATACCGTGCGGACGGTGGGTGGGCCGGCGTGTTCAAGATTTTGGCGGAGATTTCGGATGAGCCTCGCGAGCGATTTCTCGTGCTCGGGTCGGAAGGCCGCTGGATCGCTTCCACGGGATCGGACCACCAGGTGAAATGATCGGCTGTCATCAGCGCAATGCAGACGTCCCGCGGGAGTGGGAAACGCCATCCGCTCGGCCGTGCGCGGAGGCGCCGCGAAGCAGCCGGACCCCGTGCCCGGCCGAAGCCCGCCACTGGCGGTACGCCAACGACCAGGGGGCCGGGCCCGGGCTCACGTGCCGGATCCCACGTTCGCGCAGGCAGGAACACCATCGGCGAGGATCGGGTCGTGCGGCCGAGCGATGCCGAGCGATGCCGAGCGGTGCCGGGCGGTGCCGGGCGTGGCGTGGTGGACGCCGTCGCCCTTGAGATGGCGGTTCCTCCCTCGCGCCGCAATACGGTGATCCACCCTCCGAGCTGTCGCGGGCTCGGCCCGGCGAAGGGGACTGCCCGCGAAGGTCCGACGCCGTTGACGCACCAGCCACGATGGGGATCATCCCCTGCCAGGACCGGCGGCGACGGAAGTCGGTCGAGCAGTAGCTCGTCAAGGCGCCGGACCGAACGCGGCGTGTCCAGCTCATCAGTCATGACCACCGGGCTTGCGTGGTACTGCCGGGTGACGGGCGGAGCGTCCTCGCAGATCCACGAGCACATGGTGTCGAACGCCAGCGCCTGCTCGCCGTGGGCGGAGGATGGCGCGCATCCGTGATGACCGCCTCCGAGGTGAGTGGCGAGTCGGCGAGCAGCGCCGCCACCCGTGCTCGATGCATCGGGCTCACGAACTGCCCCCGTGCCATGGACGAACGGATCGTCGACTCCACCATCTGGGTGTTGAGCGGAGGGCTCGTCGACTCTCCCGATCAGTTGCGGGACAGCCCTCAGTGACTCGATCGATCGCCAGAATGCCGTCCGATCAATGCGCCGCGTGAGGGGCTGGGCGCGTGACCAGTGGGGTGCGGGACCAGCGGGGTGTGCGAGGGGTTGGGCGCTCGGCCAACGCGGTGCGGGCGCAGTTGGGCATCGGGCCGATGCGCCGTGCAGGTAATTGGGCGTCCGGCCAATGCGCCGCGTGAGGGGCTGGGCGCGTGACCAGCGGGGTGCGTGGCCAGTGGGGTGCGTGACCAGTGGGGTGCGTGACCAGTGGGGTGTGCGAGGGGTTGGGCGTCCGGCCAATGCGGTGCGGGCGCAGTTGGGCATCGGGCCAATGTGCCGTGCAGGCAATTGGGCGTCCGGCCAATGCGCCGCGTGAGGGGCTGGGCGCACCAGTGGGGTGCGCGAGGGATTGGGCGCTCGGCCAACGCGGTGCGCGCACAGTTGGGTGCCCGACCAACATGGCGTGCGGGCAGTTGGGCGTCCGGCCAATGTGCCGTGCGGGCAATTGGGCACTCGACCAACACGACCCCGGCCGGATCGGCCCGCCAGAGAATTGACCGATTGATTCCCGCCGGGGAATGGCCCGGCGGCCCCGCTCCGGCTACAACTGGCTGTCGTGGACTTTCCCAGCGCACTCCGCGAGCGCCGCACCGGCCGCCGCCTCAGCCAGCTCGAACTCGCCGGCCGGGCGGGCACCACCCAACGCCACCTCAGTTTCATGGAGTCGGGCCGGTCGGCGCCGGGGCGCGGCATGGTCGTCCGGCTCGCCCAGTCGCTCGACCTGTCGCTGCGGGAGCGCAACGAGCTGCTGCTGGCGGCCGGTTACGCCCCCGTGTACGCGGAGTGCCCGCTCGACGGGCCCGAGCTGGCCCCCGTCCGGTCCGCGCTCGGCCACATCCTGGAGGGTCATCTCCCCTACCCCGCCGTGGTGGTGGACGGGCGCGGCGGCATCGTCGCCGCCAATGCCGCGCTCGGACTGCTGACCGAGGGGGCTGCGCCGGAACTGCTCGGCGCCGGCGCGAACGCCTACCGGCTCGCCCTGCACCCGGCGGGGCTCGCGCCGAGGATCGTCAACTTCCCCGCGTGGTCCCGGCACGTCCTGGCGGCGACCGCCCATCTGGCCGAGCTGCACAATGAACTGGCCGGCTATGTACCGCCGTTGGACGAGCCGCCGGGCGCCGGTGACCACCTCGGCTTCGCCGTCCCACTGCATCTGCGCAGCCCGTTCGGCGAGTTGCACCTGATGACGACGGTGACCACCTTCGCCACCGCCGTCGACGTCACGCTCGCCGAACTGCGACTGGAGGCATTCCTGCCGGTCGACGAGCCGACGGCCGCCGCCCTGCGCGCCTACGCGGAGCGGGAGCCGGGGGATCAGAGTCCGGGGAACTGGTAGTCGGTCGCGATCCGGCCGTCCCGGTCCAGTACCAGCAGGTCGACCCCGCCGCCGAGCACCTCGTCCTCGCCCGGGCGCACCATCACCCAGGTGAGCCTGACGGCGTCGCCGACCCGGACCGCCTCGCCGTGCCCGCGGAAGGCGTACTCGCCGCCGCCCACGAACTCTTCGTACGCACGGGTCACCCGCCGCTCCAGCGCGTCGTGGCCGCGCGCTTCCAACACGGTTTCCGTGAAGCCGAGTTCGGCCGCGCGCTCGCGCAGGTCCGCGGGCGGCTGGAGCAGGTGGACGCCGTCCGCCGCCCACAGCTCCTCGATCGCCCGGCGCCGCCGCTCCGGGTCGGGCTGGTTCCAGAGTGCGACGTAGCGGTCGGCGATCCGCTGTGCGGTGCCGGTGCTGCCCGTGTCGGTGCTGGTCTTCGTGCTCATCGTGCTCTCCCCGTTCCCCTTGTGGTCTTCGCGGCCTTCGTGGCCTGCGCAGCCGCCGTGGTCCTCGCGGCTCGCCTTCGCCACCCATCCTGCGAGGTGGTGGGAGGCCCGACAATTCCCGGTGGGGAATGCCGCAGGCCCGACGCGGGACCCGTCCACCGGCGGGGGAGCGGCCCCGCCGAGTGGTGGATTGCGAACCGCCGGGCCCCCGCCGAACGGCGGTGGCCGGACTCAAGACGTGTACTAACAACCATTGGAATCAACGCACTTGAGGGGTGATCGGGCCTCTGTTCACTCTTCGGACATGTCTTCGACAACCTGATTTCTCGTCAGTAACATGACGATCCGCGCGGCCGTGCGTGCCGCGTTCCCCCTTGCCACCACCCACCCTCGTTCCCGGGCGGACGCGCACCGTCCGTGCGCCGCCGCCCGCGTGGAACACGCCGCTGAAAGAGCCCCGGTGAAGAGTCCTCTCGTCCCGGCCGTCCGGCCTGCCCTCGCTTCCCTGCTCCTCCTCGGCGTCGCCGCCTGCGGGCCGGCTTCCGGCGGCGGCCTGACGGTGTCGGTCGCCGTCGACGCGCCGTCCGCCGTGCCCGTCGCGGCCACCGGCCCGGCGACTCCGGGGAACCCGGCGAACGCGGCGAACCCGGCCGCCCCCGCGTCCGGAGCCGTCCCGACCGCCCACACCTCGGCGGCCGCTGCCGCCCGCCCCGCCGGCGCGGCGGCCACCCCGGCCGCCGCCGGTTCCGCCGCCGCGCCCCCGGCCGCCGCCGTCGCACCGCCGACGGGCACCACCCCGCTGCCGGTCGCGGCCGCGCAGCCAGGCGCGCAGACCGTCGCCGTCGGCACCCCCTCCACCGACGGCTCGGCGGCCACCCCGGCGGCGGCCACCGACCTCCGGCTCACCGCCTACGACCCGGCCGGCGGCACCGCCGTCCTGTCCGCGCCCGCCGCGTCCTCGGCGCCCGCCGCGTCCTCGGCGCCCGCCGCGTCCTCGGCCCCCGCCGCGTCCTCGGCCCCCGCCGTATCATCGGCCCCCGCCTCCGTCGGGCCGTCGCCCTCCTCCCTCCAGGCGCTCACCCAGGCCGTCCAGCCCGGGCGCCTGCTCGCCAGCCCGCCCACCGACGCCGCCCCGCAGGGCGCGCTCCTCGCCGTCACCGCCGTCCGTCCCGGCGCCGGCAACACCCTGAGCCTCGCCACCCGCCCGGCCACCCTGCCCGAACTGCTCGGCGGCGCCGAGGCCGACGGCACGGTCCCCGTCGACCCCAAGGCGATCAAGGTCACTCCGCTGGTCAAGGACGTCACGGTGACGGTCGGCCAGGAGAACGGCACCACCACGGCCGGGGCCTCCGGCACCCTGGAGGTCGGCGCCAGGGCCCCGATCCCGTTGCCGGGCGGCGCCACCGCCGAGGCCACCGGCGAACTCGCCCTCCACCCGTCCGTCCGCTTCGCCTACCACGGAGCGGGTGCCGGCACCCCGCGCACCGCCTCCATCGGCTTCGACCTCGGCGCCCGTGCCCACTGGAAGGTGACCGGCGACTTCGCCCGCGCCACCGCCGCGCCGGTCCGGGTCCCCTTCGCCAAGCTCCAGGCCAGCCCGGTGCTGAACGTCGCCGGGCTGCCGATCGTCGTCAACCTCGCCCTCACCTGCTACCTGGAGGTCGGCGCCGACGGCCAGGTCCACGTCGAGGCCGAACAGGAGGCCACCGGCACCTGGGCGGTCCGCGCGGACTGGACCGGCGGCGGCCGGGGCTGGACCTCCACCGCCGACGCTCCCGACACCAAGGTCTCCCCGGTCCACCTCGCTGTCACCGGCAAGGCGTCCGTCCGTGCCACCCTCGGTGCCGAGGTCAGCGTCGGCCTCTACGACGCGGTCGGCGTCGAGGCCACCGTCGCCCCCTACCTCCGGGTCAGGGCCGACGGCTCCCTCGCCGTCGACGTACCCGGCGGCACGCCCCGACTCCAGGGCGACTGGAGCCTGACCGGCGGCATCGACCTCACCGGGGCTCTGCTCGCCCACCTCAGGATCTTCGGCACCCCGCTGATCGAGGGCCGGCTCCCCCTCCCGGCCTTCCACCGCGAGTGGCCCCTCCTCACCGGCACCCTGCCCACCCCGGCCGCCCCGAAGGGCTGACACGCACCCTCTGTCGCGCCCCTCGCGGTCGAGGGGCGCTCGCGGGGATCCATGGCTCTGCTGCGTGGGAAGTCGGCGGGTCCGACTTCCCACGGATGCTGCTTCGGTTGGTTGTTGCGGCAGGGAGTGCACGGCCGAGGTGTCGGCGGGCGCCCCGCTGGCCCGGCGGGGCGCCCGCCCGCCGGACGTGTTGTCAGTGGTCCGTGCCAGGATCCGGTTCATGCTGGAGATCACGGTGCGGACGGAAGACGACCGGAGCCACCCCCGGCCGGACGCCGAGGCGTTGGCCGGGCTGGTGCGGCGGATCGGGGGCAGGCGGGACCGCTTCCTGGTGGTCGAGCGGATACCCGACGAGCCCGACGTCTACGTGCAGGTGTGGCACGAGAGCGGGGGCGAGTACGCCTTCGAGTACCGGGACGGCGGGGCCGACCGGCATTTCCAGGTGAAGCTCGACGCCCCCGAGCCGGTGATCGCCGCCATGGCCGCCTGGGCCCGCGGCGAGCCGGGCTGGGGCGAGGGCTTTGCCTGGGAGGCACTGGAGCTGGAGTAGGACCGCTCCTCCACGGTGCCGTCGTCGTCGCGGCTCGGGCCGCGTTCAGCCTCCGACGAGGGTGTCGGCCCGCGTCGCCGGATCGGCGGCGACCTGACGGAGCAGCACCGTCGGCGACGGCACGACGGCGTACCAGGTGTTCGCGCTGTCGTCGGCGGCCGGGGACCAGGCGGCCACCACCGGGAGTTCGCAGTGGTCGCCGGCCTCCAGTGGGGGCGGCGTCCAGGACATTCCGGGGGAGGGTCAGTAGTCCACGCCCCACGCGCCGGACGAAGGCCGGTGCGGCTCGTCGATCAGTGCGGTCCACCGCCGGGGCACCTCCCGCGCCTCGGCGGCCCAGCAGATCGCCTCCTCGTCGTTGCCCCCGATGGTGAGCCGGGTCTCGTCGTCCTCGACCGTGATCGCCGCCAGCCGGCACCCTCCGGAAGCGGCACCGGCAGCTCGGCCGCGAACCGCACCCGCCCGAGCGGCGCGAGGGCGTCGATCCGCCGGGCCGCCGCGCGACAGTCGGTCAGCGGCCCCCAGGTCCCGGGGTCGAGCTCGGGACCGTACGGGGTCAGCAGCAGCTCGACGCGGGCCTCGGGAGTGACCCGGCGGGCGAGCAGACGGTGACCCGGCAGCCGGAACAGCTCGTCGGGCTCCGGCGGAAGGTTCCTGGTCCCGACGGTCGTGGTGAAGGTCAGCCGGCCGAACGGCGTGTCGACGGCCGGCCGGCAGCGGGCAGCCGGGTGCGCGGGACGGCGGCGAGCAGCATCGTTCGGCATACGGCGACGCGACCTGCCAGGATCCGCCGTACCGGACCTGGACCACGAGGCGTACTACCGGGGCGGGCCCGAATGCCGGGCCGCTCGATGAGGCTCGGCCCTTGGCGCCGGGTCGGCTTGGGTCTGGTTGGGTCTGGTTGGGTCGGGTTGGGTCGGGTTGGGCAATTCGTCAAGGCGGTCAGAGGCTTTGGAGGCCAGTGGGTCCCTCTTCGTGGATCACATTCTCGAAAAGTCACCCGATCGCATCGTGTGTGTCGTGCGCTGCACGGGCGGCAGTGTTCGGCCGGGTGACAGAGTCGGTGCGGAACGTCCCTCCGGGGAAGCGGTTCGCCCAGGAGGCGCCGGAGCCGGGTGGTACCGGTTCAGCTCATGGACCAGACGGTCGGGTCGTGCGGGACGGGTGGGGAGAGCACCGGTGGGCGGGGAGCGACCGGGAGGGTGGCCGACGCGCCGGCGGTCCGGGTCACCACGTCCTCGGTGACGTTCGGCGTGGTGCCGGGAGTCACCGGTACGGAACGGACGTGCGCGCTCGCCTCGTCCAGCAGGTCGATCGCGGCGCCCGGGAGCGCGTGGCCGGGGAGGTAACCATGGGCGAGGTGGGCGGCCGCTGCCAGCGCCTCGTCGGTGATGACGACATCGTGGTGGTCGACCAGCCGCTGCCGGGCGCCGCGCAGGATCTCCAGGACGTCCTCCGGCGACGGTTCGGCCACCGGTACCGGCTGGATCCTCCGGTCCAGGCCCGAGTCCCGCTCCCACCGCCGGTGGTCGGCGGAGCCGGCGGCGGCGACCACGGAGACACCGGGCACGTCGAACACGGGCCGGAAGAAGGCCAGCGCCTCGGCCTGCCCCTCCCGGGTGCGGACGAGGGAGAGGGCGTTGTCGAGGAAGAGGACGAGATCCGACGACCGGAGGATGTCCCCCACCAGTTCGGCCATCACCTCGGTGAAGCGCCCGTGGTGCCGGGGGTCGGTGAACAGCGCGGTGACGTCGAGCCGGAGCACGCTCCGGCCCCGGAAGCGCTCGGGCACCTCCCCGCCGGCGACGGCCTGGGCCAGCCCGACCGCGACGCTGGTCTTGCCCACTCCGGGATCGCCCACCAGCAGCGCGACGTTGCGGGCCCGTCGGCTGAGTACTTGGAGGACGCGGTCGATGTCCGGTTGTCGCCCGAGTACGGTCGGCCGGCCGGCAGCTTCCCGGGTGAGGTTCCGGGTCACCGTGGAGAGAATGCCGGGGGGTACCGGTTCCGGATCGATCTCCACTGGGGGCTGTCCGGTGCGGACGTCCCGGATCAGCTGATGCAGGACGGCATGGTCGGCGTTGTAGTCGGCCAGGAGCAGGGCGGTGGATTCGGTCGGGTCGCCGATGAGGCCCAGGAGAATGTGCTCGGTTTCGATGCGGTCGAGACCCATGACTTCGGCCGTGGACCAGGCAACTTCGATGACCCGCTTGGACGCGTCGGTGTACGGCAGGTCGTTGGAATCGAGCGGCCGGTCTGATCCGGTGTAGGCGCTTTGCAGCTGGCGCAGGCCGCTGAGCGAGCACCCGAGCCGCCGCAGGACCTGGGCGGCGACGCCCTGGTCCTCCCGCATGAGGCCCAGCAACAAGTGATACGGGTGGACGATGGGGAAGCCGAGCAGGAATGCCTCTTGATCAGCCAGGTGGAGAGCCGTCCTGGCTCCCTGGGTGAACTTCTTACCCATGCTGTAACGCCCTCTCCAGTACCGCCAGGTCCTTCCGCGCCCGTACCGTGTGCGGGTGCTGCGTGCCCAGCACCCGGTCGCGTTCCGCGACGAGTTGCCGCAGCAGTGCCGTCGCCTCCTCCTCGGCTCCCGTCAGCGCGAGGTTCCGGGCCAGTATGTGCCGGGTGCGCAGGGTGTCCTCGTGTTCGCCGCCGAGGACGCGGCTGCGGTCGGCGAGCAGGACCCGGAGCACGGCGATGGCCTCCGCGCGGTGGCCGGCCTCGCCGAGGTTGACGGCGAGGAACTGGCGGGTGTGCAGGGTTTCCGGGTGGTCCTTGCCGAGCAGGCGGGCGTGGGCGGCGGGGAGGGGGCGCAGCAGGCGGGCGGCCTCGGTCGGGTCGCCGGCGCCGCCGACGCAGTGGGCGTGGGCGCGGCGGCAGCGCAGGGTGTCCTCGTGCTCGGCGCCGAGGAGGCGGGTCTGCTCGGCCACGACGTCCCCCAGGGAGGCGGCGGCGCCGGCCCAGTCGCCCTCCAGGGCCCGTTGTTCGGCGGCCACCTGCCGCTCGCGCAGTGCGGGGGCGACGTTGTCGGCGTAGATCCGGTTGTGGCCGAGGGCGATCAGGTTGGCGTTCTCGGTGGTGCTGTTGAGGGGGACGGGCAGGCCCTCGGCGACCATCAGGCTGACGAGGCGATGGTAGATGTCGTCGATGGTGAGGTACTCCGGGCCGCCGGCCATGCCCTCGCGCAGCAGTCGGATGAGCCGTCCGGAGAAGGCGGTGTGGTCCTCGCCGGGCGGGGAGAGGGAGACCTGGTCGCGCTGGGCTGAGGTCAGCACATAGGTGCCGGAGACTTCCAACCGGTTGATCGTGCCGGGGACGCCGGCCATGGTGCCGGTGACGGCGCGGCCGGAGAAGCAGCAGTCCAGCACGATGATCTTGGTGGTGGCGCGGCTGTCGAGCACCGCGCCGCGCAGCTTGTCGTACTCGATCGAGGTGAAGTCCGGGTCCCCGTACTCGCTCTCGGGCAGCGCGAGGTAGAGGTCGTGCCGGCGGCCGCCGACCAGTCCGTGGCCGGTGAAGTAGACCAGCAGCAGGTCCTCGGCGGCCCGGGCGGCCTCGCGCAGTTTCCGGCCGACCCGGCCGAGGTCGGCGTCGTCGAGGAGGACCGTGCAGTGATCCTCCGGGACGACCCCGTGGTCCGGGTCGGTGAACACGGCCGCCAGGTCGGCCACGGTGGCCCGGACCGCCGGGAGGTCCGGCAGGTCCGGGTCCGTGTAGGCGCTCGCGCCGACCAGCACGATCCGGGACCGCAGGGGGTCCGGGAGACGCACCTCAGCCCTGCTCGGGACCGGACGCCTCCGGGGCCGCCGGCGCGGGGACCTCCAGCGCGGTCCGCAGGAGGTCTTCCAGGTCCCCGGCGCGCACCCGCTTGGCGTCGAGTTCCAGCGTCCCGCCGTCGGCCCGACGGATCTTCAGTCGGACGTCGCCGCGCCTGGGCTGGGCGAACCAGACGCGCAGGGAGGAGGCGAGTACCGAGAGCGCGCCGCCGGCGCCCAGGGCGACGGTGACGGCGTCCAGCACCGAGCCCATCTCCCCGGGCGCGGGCGCACGCCCGGTCAGGGTGACCCGGGTCAGGCCCGGTTCCCCCCGGAGCCAGTCCGTCAGCGACTCGGCCTCCGCGGCGGTGCCCGAACCGTTCTCCCGACCGGTCTCCCCACCGATCACGGAAATGTGCACGTCCACAGGTGCCCCCCACAAGGCTGGTTTTGGACGGAGTCGAGAGCGGTCAGTCTACTGATTCGGCGGACAGCCGAGGGAGGTTCGGATCAATGATCCGGACCGGGTTCCGGGGCGAGCAGCCGCAGCGCCGCCGGCACGACGGTGACCTCGACCGGCAGCGGTGCCATGAACTCGCCGTCCGCGTAGGCGGTGATGCCGGGGGAGTCGAGGCGCAGCGAGGCGGTGCGGTGGGTGGTGACCTCGGGCCGGGCGGTGTGGGTGCCCTTGAGCAGGGTGGGGAAGAAGCGGGCGATCCGCCGCCGGGGCATGGCGTCGACGAGGGTGACGTCGAGGAGACCGTCGGCCGGGTCGGCGTCGGGGCAGATCAGCATGCCGCCGCCGTAGCTGCTGGTGTTGCCGACGGCGGCGAGGGTGAGGTCACGGTCGATCTCGGTGCCGTCGGCGAGGGTGATCCGGAACGGCAGCGGGCGGAGGTTGGCGAACTCGACGGCGATCGCGAGGTTGTAGCGCATCCGGCCGCGCGGCCAGCGCAGTCGGTTGGTGCGGTCGCTGACGAGGGAGTCGAAGCCGCTGGCGAGGACGGAGCCGAACCAGCGGGTGGTGCCGTCGGCGGCGGTGATCCGGCCGAGGTCGACGGTGCGGACGTGGCCGGCGGCGACGGTGTCGGCGGCGGCCTCGGGGGTGTCCCGGGGCAGGCCGTGGGCGCGGGCGTGGTCGTTGCCGGTGCCGGCGGGTATCAGGCCGAGCGGGGTGTCGGTGCCGGCCACGGCCTGGAGGGCGAGGTTGATCATGCCGTCGCCGCCGACGACGACCAGGGCGTCGCAGGACGGCGAGGCGACGGCCTCGCGGGCGAGCGCGAGCGATTCGGCGGCGGAGCCGCCCGCCCGCGGGTCCACGGTGATGCCGTGGGCGCGCAGGCGGGCGGTGGCGCGGTGGGCGGCCGGTTCGGCGTGGCCGGCCGCGGCGGCCGGGTTGGTGAGGAGAACGACGCGGGCGATGGTTCTCCGGTCGGTCACGGGATCAGCTTGCCCGGG
Source organism: Kitasatospora sp. NPDC094019 (assembly GCF_044764505.1). Lineage (NCBI taxonomy): Bacteria > Bacillati > Actinomycetota > Actinomycetes > Kitasatosporales > Streptomycetaceae > Kitasatospora > Kitasatospora sp. NPDC094019. The sequence continues at coordinate 168,669 of NZ_JBIWIF010000015.1, read as the reverse complement.
TTGAGGATGCCGGCGGGGTCGATCTCGGCCTTGACGGCGCGCAGGATGCGCACGCCGAGGTCGCCGATCTCGTCGGCCATCCAGGGGCGGTGGTCGGTGCCGACGGCGTGGTGGTGGGTGATGGTGCCGCCGGAGCGGACGATGGCGTCGCAGGCGGCGCGCTTGGCGGCGCCCCACTGCTCCAGCGGCTCCTCGCCGAGGGCGGCGACCACGGTGAAGTAGAGCGAGGCGCCGGTCGGGTAGACGTGCGAGATGTGGCAGAGCACGAGCGAGCCGGGCAGGGCCTCGGTCAGCGCGGTGGTGACGGCGAACCGCAGCGCGTGCAGGTCGCGCCAGCCGGCGGCGGTCTCCAGGGTCTCGCACAGCGCGCCCGCGTCGAGCAGCGAGTCGCGCAGGTACGGGGCGTTGAACCGGCCGTGCTCCCAGGCCCGGGCGGGGGCCTCGCCGAGCGAGGTGCCGCCGGCGGCGAGCAGGGCGGCGCGGGTGAGCTGGTGGCGGGCGGCGACCTGCTCGGCGGTGCCCTCGAAGACGGTGACCGCGAGGCAGCCGCTGACGGCGGCCTCGCCGCCGATCTTCTCGGTCATGGCGAGGTTGATCATCGTCTCGGCCTCGTCGGAGAGCCGGATGACGGTCGGGCCGGTGCCCTGCTGCTCGACGGCGCGCAGCGCGGCGGCGCCGGTGGTGAAGTCGGGGAACGACCATGCCTCGTACGCCTTGACAGCGGGCACGGGGTGGACGCGCACCCGGACGGCGGTGATCACGCCGAGGGCGCCCTCGGAGCCGAGGAACAGCTCGCGCAGGTCGGGCCCGGCGGCGGAGGCCGGGGCGCGGCCGAGGTCGAGCACGCCTGTCGGGGTGACCACCCGCAGGCCGCGCACCATGTCGTCGAACCGTCCGTGGCCGGCCGAGTTCTGGCCGGAGGAGCGGGTGGCGGCGAAGCCGCCGATGGTGGCGAAGCGGAAGCTCTGCGGGTAGTGGCCGAGTTCGTAGCCGTGCCCGGCGAGCAGGGCCTCGGCGTCCGGGCCGGTGAGGCCGGCGCCGAGGAGGGCCTCGCCGGAGGTCTCGTCGAGATCGAGGAGTCGGTCGAGCCGGCGCAGGTCGAGGGAGACGACGGCGGCGAACGCGCCGCGCTCCGGGGTGAGTCCGCCGACGACGCTGGTGCCGCCGCCGAACGGCACGACGGCGATCCGGCGTTCGGTGCAGACGGCGAGCAGCGCGGTGATCTCGTCCTCGCCGCCGGGCAGGACGACGGCGTCGGGCGCGTCCTGCGGGTCGCGCGAGCGGCGGCGCAGCAGGTCGGGGGTGGACTTGCCGCCGGCCCGGGGGAGGCGGTCGGCGTCGGCGGTGCTGAGGTGGGCCTCGCCGACGACGGCGGCGAGGGCCGCGAGGTCGTCGGGGGTGAGGGCGGACGGCCGCAGGACGACCTCCGAGGCGTCGGGCCCGGGGGCGGCGTCGCCGGTGACGCCGAGGGCGGCGGCGAGCAGGCCCTTGATGTCGGCGGACAGCTCCTTGGCGAGGGCCGGGTCGCCCCAGGCGTCCCACTTCATCGGGGGGAGCGGCAGGGTGGCCGTACCGGTGGGGGCCGCCGGTGCCGCTTGCTTCTCGGGGGTCATGCGTTACAGTTTTACACATCATGTCAAGTAGTAACGAGTCCCACGAGCCGAGCGCCGAGCGCGCCACCGAGCCGAGCGCCGAGCGCGCCACCGAGCGTGGCACCGATGACGCGATCCTCGACGCCGCCGCCGAACTGATCGTCCAACTCGGCGTCAGTCGAGCCCAGTTGGCCGAGATCGCCCGCCGTGCCGGGGTGAGCCGGCCGACCGTCTACCGGCGCTGGCCGGACGTCCGGGCCGTGATCGGCGCGCTGCTCACCCGGGAGATCGCCGCCACCCGGGACGCCGTCCGGCTCACCGGCACCGACCGGGTCGCGTTCGTCGACGGCGTGGTCGAGGTGGCCGTACGGCTGCGCGACCACCCGGTGCTGGGCGCGCTGCTGCGCTCCGGCGACTCGGACACGCTCTTCGAGTACGTGGTCGACCGCCTGGGCGCCAGCCAGCGCGGGCTGCTGGAGGCGCTGCGGTCGGGGATCGAGCAGGGGCAGCGACACGGTTCGATCCGGGCCGGGGAGCCGCTCGAACTGGCCGCGATGGTGCTGCTGATCGCCCAGTCCACCGTCCAGTCGCACCGCATGGTGGCGCCGGTGCTGCCCGAGGACGCCTGGCGGCGGGAGCTCGCCCGGGCCCTCGACGGCTACCTCGCGCCGTAACCGCCTCGCGCCGCAACCGCCTCGTGCCGTAAGCCCTGCACGCCGTAACTCCCGCACGCCGTACGTCCCGCACGCCCGCTCCCGCGCACTGCCACCAGACCGACCGCCTCGGAGGCCGCAGATGACCACCACCGCCGGGCCCTTCGCCGGGACCGCCCGACTCACCGCCCGCCGCCGCGCGTTGGAGCTCGACGCGCTCGCCGACCGCCCGTCGGTCGACCTGCTGGTGATCGGCGGCGGCGTCACCGGCGCGGGGGTCGCCCTGGACGCGGCGGCGCGCGGACTGTGCGTGGTGCTGGTCGAGTCCCGCGACCTCGCCTTCGGGACCAGCCGGTGGAGCTCCAAGCTCGTCCACGGCGGTCTTCGCTACCTCGCCTCCGGCCGGATCGGGGTGGCCAGGGAGAGCGCCGTCGAGCGCGGGGTGCTGATGACCCGCACCGCCCCGCACCTGGTCCGGCCGCTGCCCCAACTGGTTCCGTTGCTGGACGGGTTGTTCCGCCCCGGGCAGGCCGCGCTGGTCCGGGCCGGCTTCCACGCGGGCGACGCGCTGCGGCTGAGCGCCGGCACCCCGGGCGCACTGCTGCCCCGGGTCCGCCGGGTGGGCGCCGACCGCGCCCGGACCCTGGTGCCGGGCCTGCGCGGTACCGGCCTGTCCGGCGCGTTGGTCGCCCACGACGGCCAACTCGTCGACGACGCCCGGCTGGTGGTGGCGCTGGCCCGCACCGCGGCCCAGTACGGGGCCACCGTGCTCACCCGGGTGCGGGCCGAGGAGGTCACCGGGACCGGCGCCCGGCTCGTCGACACCCTCACCGGGGCCTCGTTCTCCCTGGATGCCCGCGCCGTCGTCAACGCCACCGGCGTCTGGGCGGGCGAGGTGGACCCGTCGATCCGGCTGCGGCCCAGCCGGGGCACCCACCTGGTGGTGGACGCGGCCGCGCTCGGCCGGCCGCTCGCCGCGCTGACCGTCCCGGTGCCCGGCTCCACCAGCCGGTTCGTCTTCGCGTTGCCGCAGCAGCTCGGCCGGGTGGCGATCGGCCTCACCGACGAGGACGCGCCCGGCCCGGTCCCGGACGAGCCGCAGCCCTCCGAGGCCGAGCTCGACTTCCTGCTCGACACCGTGAACGGAGCCCTGGAGACGGCGCTGACCAGGGCCGATGTGCGCGGCGCGTACGCGGGGCTGCGTCCGCTGATCGACACCGGCGACGGCGACACCGCCGACATCTCCCGTCGGCACGCCGTGCTGGAGTCGCCGAACGGCGTGATCACCGTGGTCGGCGGCAAGCTCACCACCTACCGCCGGATGGCCGAGGACGCCGTGGACACCGCCGTCCGGCTGCGCGAGCTGTCCGCCCGCGCCTGCTGGACGGCCCGGCTGCCGCTCGTCGGCGCGCCGAACCACCGGGACAGCCGGCCGGTGCCGGAGGGCGAGGTGGCGGCCTCGCTGCTGGCCCGGCACGGCGGGGCGGCCGCCGAGGTACTGGCGGTGGGCGAGGAACACCTCGGCGCCGGGTACGGGGCGCCGGTCGCCGACGGGATCGACGTCAGCCGAGCCGAGATCGCGTACGCGCTCACCCACGAGGGCGCGCTGGACGTGGAGGACGTACTGCACCGGCGTACCCGGATCGGGCTGGTCGCGGCGGACGCCGAGCGCGCCCGGGCGGCCGTCGAGGGGATCGCGGCGAAGCTGGCCTGACCTGCTTCGATCCGCACGGACACGGACACGGACACGGACACGGACCCGGACTCACCCGGTCCGTTCCGCCATCGGCTGCACGTCCGTGCCGAGCTCCAGTGTGCAGCCGAGCGGCCGTTCCGGCGCGCCCGTCCGCTCCAGCCGGACGGACAGCGGCCGCGGCGGCTCCTCGGGCAGCTGCGCGGCGAGCACCAGCGGGTAGGCCCCGTGCCCGTGGACGCGGTGGAAGGCCACCTCCTTGCCGTCCACCAGTACCTCGGTCTCGGTGATCCACCCGGACCGCACGTTCACCGTGACGGAGTGCCCGCCCCGGTCGAGATGGAAGCTGTGCCGCTGGCGCATGGGAGACCTCCGGTGGTGCCCCCCGAGTCACGGTCAGTGTACGTCGCGATTCGGGTGAATTCCCCTCGCGGTGGGGTGATCAGGGTGAATGTCATGATCATCTCCTTCATGCAGAAAGCATGCCGAAATAACGCTACGTAGGCGATCTGTTACATGATTGTCATCCGGGGTTGCGGCGGAGAGTTCGCGTGAGGTGAGAGGTTTTCCCAGGCTCCGAACGGAGCCGTCTGATGACCTGTCACTATTCGAGAGAGTCCTGATGACACCACGATTCTCGGCCTCGCCCGGTTCCACCGGCGGGGCCTTTTCCATGCGCTGGATACGCCGAATATCCACCGTGCTGACGCTCGGTCTGCTGGTGCAGGCCGGTGTCGTCGCCGACGCCCTGGCGTCGCCCCAGGCGGGCAGGGCGCCCGCACCACAGGCGCCGGCCACCCCGGCCGCACCGTCCACCGAGGCCCCTGACGAGGCGTCGGCACTGCTGGCGGCCCGTCTTCAGGGCAAGCGGATCGAGGTCACCAAGGCCCGCACCGAGTTCACCACCCTGTGGGCGAACCCCGAAGGGACGCTGACCTCGGAGCGGTCGACCGGTCCGATCCGGATGAAGGTCGGCGAGGCGTGGGTCCCGGTCGACACCACCCTCGTCCAGACGCCGGACGGCAAGGTCGCGCCGAAGGCCCACCCGGAGGGGCTGGTCTTCGAGGGCGGCGACGCCGGGGTGACGGTGGGCGACAGCCTCCCCGCCGCCGGTGCGCCGGTGCCCACCGAGCACGCTTCCCGCAGCGCGGCGCGCGCCGGTGCCCCGACCGAGGGCAAGCCGGCCGCCGAGCCCACGCAGGAGCCCATCCAGGAGCCCAAGCAGGAACCCGCGCCGGACCCCACGCAGGAGTCCGAGTCCAAGTCCGAGCAGGAGCCCGAGCCCAAGCCCGAGTCCAAGTCCGAGCCCAAGCCCGAGCCCGAGCCCAAGCCCGCCGAGCGCCCGCTGGTCACGATCGGCTCCGGGGACCGCCAGGTCGAGTTCGGCTGGCTGGGCCGACTGCCCAAGCCCAAGCTGTCCGGCAACAAGGCCACGTACGTCGACGCCCGCCCCGGTGTGGACCTCCTCCTGGAGGCGACCCGGACCGGCTTCGAGCAGTACCTGATCGTCAAGGACCGCAGCGCGGTCTCCCAGGCCGGCACGCTCACGCTGCCGATCGACACCACCGGCTACCAGGTGGCCGGGCAGCCCGACGGCGCGATCCATCTGCTGGGCGCCGACGGCAAGGTGGCCGTCAGGATCCCGGCGCCGGTCATGTGGGACGCCTCGGTGGACGAGCGTTCGGGCGAACACCTCAACCGCGCACCCGTCCGCATGGAGCTGCGTGGCAGCGGGGGGGACGCCGAGTTGGTGTTCACCCCCGACGCGGCCTTCCTGGCCGACGTGAGGACGCAGTTCCCCGTGACGGTCGACCCGGTGGTCAACGTCGAGGCGAACTTCGACACGTACGTGCACACCGGCGAGAACACCGACAACTCCTCCTCCACGGAGTTGAAGCTGGGGACGTACAACGGCGGTGCCACCAAGGCCCGTTCGTTCATCCACTTCCCCGGTGGCGACTTCAACGGCAAGCAGATCCTGGACGCCAAGCTGTACCTGGCGAACTTCCACTCCTCCTCCTGCCTGCAGAAGCAGTGGGAGGTCTGGTCCGCCCAGTACGCGGACACGGGCAACCGCTGGGGCAACCAGCCCGGCATGATCAACCGCTACGCGGTCTCCAGCGAGACCCGTGACGTGCCGAACGACGGCGACACCCACGACTGCCTCGGCGAGGGTGGCACCTACTGGGTGAAGGCCGACGTCACCAACCTGGTGCGGGACTGGTCCGGGATGGGTGCGGGTACGTACGCGCTGGGTCTCAAGGCGGCGGACGAGAACGACTCCTACACCTGGAAGCGGTTCGAGTCCTCCGAGGGCGAGCACTCCCCGTTCCTGTCGATCACCTACAACACCGTGCCTGCCACCCCGGCGTCGGTGGACATCCAGCCGTCCCAGCCGGGCACCCCGAAGTACGTGTCGGACGCCAACCCGCGCTTCCTGGCGCAGGCGGCGGACGACGACGGTGACGCGGTCAAGGTCTTCTTCGACCTGTGGCGCGGCGGCACCTTCATCGGCTCCATCCAGAGGGACACCCCGAACGGCTCGGTCGCGTCCGTCCGGGCGTCCGACTTCGGGCTGCCGAAGCTCGACGAAGGTGTGCAGTACTCGATCTCCTCGATGCTGGACGACGGCAAGTCCCGTTCCAACTGGGTGACCACGCAGTTCGTGGTCGACACCACCAAGCCGGGCGCGCCGTTCGTGACCTCCGCCGACTACCCGTCGGACGGGCTGTGGCACGGCGCGGCCAACCAGGCCGGTTCGTTCACCTTCTCGGCCCCGGCCGGGACGGACGACGTGACCGCGTACGTCTACACGCTGGACGGCGGCACCGCCGTCACCGTCAACTCGGGCGCCACGCTGACCACGTCGATCACCCCGACCACCGAGGGCCGGCGCGTACTCAGCGTGCAGGCCAAGGACCGCGCGGGCAACCTGTCCCCGCCGACCACCTACACCTTCCAGGTCGGCCAGGCCGGTCTGAGCTCGCCGGTCAACGGCAGCCAGTCCGCCAAGCGCGTCAAGCTGGCCGTGGACGCCCAGGCGCAGTTCAAGCGCGTGGTCTACGAGTACCGCCGCGGCCCCGGAGCCACCGAGTACGCCGTCCCGCGGGTCAACCTGACCAAGGCCGACAACACCCCGGTCGGCGAGGACCGGCCCCGGCTGGCGGACCTCGGCCCGCACGCCAACTGGAGCGTGCTCGACACCCTCGGCAACGTCGGCGGTGTCGTCCAGGTCCGCGCCAAGCTGTTCCCCGAGGACGGCTCCGGCAACGGCTACACCACCGTCTGGAACACCATCACGGTCGACCGCAACGCCGACGGCGCCGCGAGCGCCGACGTCGGTCCGGGCTCGGTCAACCTGCTCACCGGTGACTACTCCAGCGATGTCACGGACGCCGACGAGTTCGGCATGTCGGTGGCCCGCACCACCTCTTCGCGCGACCTCGGCCGCGGCTGGCAGCCGCAGGGCGAGCGCCTGAGCGCCAACCAGCGCCAGGTGGGCACCGACACCAACGGCTTCTCGGCCGGCCTGGCGTCGCTGTCGCGTTCCACGGTCCGCGGCCACGACAGTTCGACCGACTCGCTGCTGATCACGCCGACCGGCCAGGCCGGGCAGATCGACTCCTACGCGGGTGTCGGCCCGGACAACACCATGGCGCTCGGCATGAAGCCGGGCCGCACCTACCGCCTCACCGGCTGGATCTACGTGCCGGGCTCCACCGGCCTGAACCCGGACTTCGGTGACCGCGGCCTGCGCCTCGCCGGCTTCGTCAAGACCCCGGCCGGCTACACCAAGACCACCTCGTCCAAGGCCGGCTTCACCGACGGCTGGCAGCAGCTGAGCGTGGATCTGGCCGTCCCCGCCGACGCGACCGAGGCGTTCTTCCGCCTCTACAACGGCTTCACCGCGGCGGACAAGCAGGTCTTCTTCGACGACATCTCGATGAAGGAGATCGTCGCCCCGTTCGGCCCGCAGTGGGCCGGCGGCCCCGACGCGGGTGCCGGTTCGGACTACCGCTCGCTGTCGTTCCCGCAGTCCGACCTGGTCGAGATCAAGGGCAACGACGACACCTCGCTGACCTTCGCCAAGGGCACCGACGGCACGTTCTTCCCGGAGCCGGGCGCCGAGTCGCTCGCCCTGAAGGCCGTCCCGGCGACCGCGGGCGCGATCGTGCTCAGCAGCACCGGCCAGTGCCTGGAGGCCCCGAACGGCGCGGTCGGCGACGGTGCCGGGCTGCAGCCGGCGCCCTGCACCGGCGCGGCGAACCAGCAGTGGACGCGCGGCGACGGCCTGACCCTGCGGCTGCTGGGCTACTGCCTGGACAACCCGCTGGGTCAGGTCGACAACGGCACCCGGATGATGCTCTGGAGCTGCAACGGCGGCATCAACCAGCAGTGGGAGGTCCGCACCGACGGCATGGTGGTGAACGGCCACTCGAACAAGTGCCTGGACGCCGACAAGGGTGCTTCGGTCTGGGTCTGCTGGGCCGGTCCGAACCAGCTCTGGAACGTCCAGACCGCCGGCACCACCTACGAGCTGTCCGAGCTGGACGGTTCGAGGACGGTGTTCGCGCAGCAGGCCGGTTCGAACATCTACCAGGTGGTCAGCGACAGCGGCCCCCAGGCGGCTTCGACCACCCGCTACCAGTACGACACCGCCGACGGCCGTTCGCTGGTCAAGCGCGTCATCCCGCCGGTCGAGCCCGGCGTCGACGACCTCAAGCACTGCTCGGTCGACCCGCTGCCGCGCGGCTGCGAGGTCATGGAGTACGAGTACGCCAGGGCCCTCACCGCCACGGGCACCACGCCGGGTGACTACCCGGACCGCGTCAAGGCGGTCAAGGTGTGGTCGTGGAACCCGGCCACCTCCCAGCAGGCGGCCGTCGAGGTCGCCCACTACGCGTACGACGACAAGGGCCGCATCGCCCAGGTCTGGGACCCGCGCCTGGCGCAGCCGCTGAAGACCACGTACGGCTACGACACCGAGGGCCGGGTCACCCGGATCACCCCGTCCGGCGAGCTGCCGTGGAACTTCGACTACGGCAGGGCCGCGGCCGACCAGGACCCGGGACGCCTGCTGAAGGTCCGCCGTGCCACCCTGGCCCAGGGGTCGAAGGACCAGGTCGCCGGTGAGGTCGCGACCAACCTGCTCTACGACGTGCCGCTCACTCGCGGTACGGGCGGCCCGTACGATCTGGGCGGTTCGGACGTGGCCACGTGGGGGCAGCTGGACGCGCCCACCGACGCCACCGCCGTGTTCGGCCCCGAGGACGACCCGGGCACCAACAGCGCCACCGCGGCCAAGCCGGGCCGGGACGGTTACAAGCCGGCCGTCGTCCACTACCTCAACGCCAACGGCAACGAGGTCAACACGGCCAGCCCGTCGGTCACTCCGGGTGGCGACATCGACACCAAGGAGTACGACCGCTACGGCCACGTCGTGCGCTCGCTGGAGGCCACCAACCGCACCGTCGTGCTCGGCACCCACCCCGAGTGGGACCGGTTCACGGCCGAACTGGGCTTGCCGCAGATCCCGGCCGAACTGCTCGTCGCGAACCTGACCGACGAGCAGAAGGCCCGCAAGGCCGAGATCACCAAGTCCCGGGCCCGGCTGCTGGACTCGCGCACCACCTACAGCGCGGACGGCCTCGACGTCGTCGAAACGCTCGGTCCGGTGTACCGCGCCTCGCTCGCCGAGCAGGTGGTCGGCCAGAGCACCCCGGTCACCGTGTTCTCGGAGGCCGAGAAGCTCCCGCAGCTCGGCGGCACCGCGCCGACCCAGATCGACACCGACTGCTGCGGCCTCACCTGGTCCGGTGGTGCCCACCTGAGCATCAGGCCCACCGCTGCGGGCGCGTTCGACGCCGTGCGCGTCAAGGTGCCGGAGGAGGGCGACTACCTGCTCTCCGGGCAGCTGACCAAGTACAGCGACCACGGCATCGTGCAGTTCGCGATCGACGGGAAGAACGTCGGCCAGCCGATCGACACCTGGTCCGCCGACCCGGCCGTCGTCCCGTACGCGACCGGCCAGGCGGTCCGGCTCGCCCGCGGTGACCACGAGCTCCGGATCACCGTCGTCGACGCCAACCCGGCCAGCACCGGCGCCCGCTACCACACCGGTATCGACACCGTCACACTGACCAAGGCCACCCTCAACCCGACCCTCGCCGCCGGCGCGTCGGTCGTCGCACGCGACCACAACACCAACACCTACGACGAGGGGAGGCCCGACGGCCAGGCGTACCACCTGGTCACCACCAGCACCGACGGCGCCCGCGTCGAGGGCTACGCCGACGACGCCGAGGTACGGGTCACCAGGACCGGTTACGACGCGCCGCTCGGTGGCACCGCCGGCTGGACGCTGAAGAAGCCCACCTCGGTCACCACCGACGCGCTCGGCAGTAAGCCGACGGCCACCGTCAAGTACGACGCGCAGGGCCACGCGCTGGAGTCCCGCAAGGCGGGCTCCGACGGCGGCGACGCCGGCACCGTCAAGTCGGTGTTCTACACCGCCGGCGCCAACCCGGACGACGCGGCATGCGCCAACCGGCCCGAGTGGGCGGGTCTGCCCTGTGTGACCCTGCCGGGCGGCGCGATCACGGGTGCCGACGGCACCCGGATGCCGACCACCCTGTCGGTCAAGCGGGTCACCCGCTACTCGCCGTTCGGCGAGCCGGAGGAGACCACCGAGACCAACGCGGGCAAGTCCCGGAAGACCGTCGTCACGTACGACGGCGCCGACCGGATCACCTCGACCGAGATCACCTCGGACGAGGGCAAGCCGCTGCCGAAGGTCACCACCGAGTACGACCCGGCCACCGGCGACAGCGTGAGGACGACGGCGGGCGGCAAGTCGCTCGTGCGCGTCCTGGACCAGCTCGGCCGACTGCTCTCCTACACGGACGCCGACGGTGCCACGACCACCACGGAGTTCGACCGGTTCGGCAAGCCGGTCAAGGTCACCGACCCGACCGGGTCCACCGCCTACACCTACGACCGCGCCAAGGAGCCGCGCGGACTGGTCACTTCGGTCAACGACAGCGTGGCCGGCGAGTTCACCGCCAAGTACGGCCCGGACGGCCAACTGGTCGAGCAGACCTACCCCGGTGGCATCGTCCGAAAGGACACCACCAACGCGGTCGGTGAGGCCACCGGCCGCACCTACACCCGCACCAGCGACAACAAGGTGGTCTGGGCCCAGAGCACCGACATGTCCACCCAGGGCCAGGTGGCCAAGGACACCAGCTCCACCGCCACCCGTACCTACCACTACGACCGGCTGGGCCGGCTGGTGAAGGCCGAGCAGTCCACGGTCGCCACCGGCTGCGTCACCCGCCAGTACGCCTTCGACGTCCACTCCAACCGCCTGTCCAAGCAGACCTCCCCGCGCGGGGCGGCCGGCGAGTGCAGCACGGCCGGGGCCACGGCGGAGAACCACACCTACGACAGCGCCGACCGCCTCACCGACCCCGGCTTCACCTACGACGCCTTCGGGCGCACGGTGAAGACCGCGACCGGCGCGACCAACACCTACTGGGCGAACGACCGCGTCGCCGCCCAGGAGAAGGGGGACACCAAGCAGGAGTGGGCCGTCGACGCCGCCCACCGCCTGACCGCGTTCACCACCAGCAAGAAGCAGGCCGACGGCTCCTGGGCCGGCGCCGCGTCGAAGCTGAACCACTACGGTGACGACTCCGACGAGGTCCGCTGGACCGTCGAGGACACCACCCAGGGCACCCTGACCCGCAACGTGTCCGGCCCCGACGCCGACCTCGTGGCAACCACGAGCAGGACCGGTGACGTCCAGCTCCAGCTGACCAACCTGTTCGGCTCGGTGGTGCTCGTCACCGACACCGCGCTGACCAGGCCGGTGGTGCTGGACTTCGACGAGTTCGGCATCCCGCAGGACGGCCAGGCCGGGGTCCGTTACGGCTGGCTCGGCGGCAAGCAGCGCTCCGCCGAGGCGCAGGACGGCGACATCCTGATGGGTGCCCGGCTCTACAGCCCGGCCCTCGGCCGCTTCCTCCAGGTCGACCCGGTGCCCGGCGGCAACGCCAGCGCCTACGACTACTGCACCGGCGACCCGGTCAACTGCACCGACCTCGACGGCAACTGGGGCATGCCCAAGTGGCTGAAGAAGACGGTGGAGGTGGTCGCCAAGGTCGCCGAGGTGGCATCCAACATCCCGGGTCCGATCGGCACGATATCGGCCGTCGTCTCCGCGGTCTCCTACGCGGCCACCGGCAACTGGGCGAAGGCCGCCGAGATGGCGGTCACCGCGGTCGCGGCCACGGTCGGGGCCGGACCGGTCGTCAAGGCGGCTGTGTCGGCCGTCCACACGGTCAAGGCGGCCAGGGCCGTCAAGGCCGCGGTCAAGGCGACCCCGAATCCGCGCCTGATCAAGATCTCGCGTTCGAAGATGGCGATCCGGGCGTACAGCATGCCGGTGATCGGCGCGAAGTCGAAGCTGTTCGGCGATGTCCACTCGGGGGCCAGGAAGGCCGGCCTGCTGAACCGGGGCGGGCGGGATGCCCGCTGGTCCGCCGGCTGGAGCGTCGCCACCACGAGGGACGCGGGCCTGGTGAAGAGCCACCGCAAGTCCAACGCGCGCACCGTCTTCCGGCTCAAGGTCGCTGGTAAGAAGGTGGACGTCGGGTTCGGACCATGGCGCCCCGGCCGCCAGCGCAACTACCCGCCGGTGACCTGGCGATGACGGAGAGAGGAAAGGTGGACCGACGGTGATCGACGCGTTCGTCGAGGAGATGACGGCGTCCGGCCTGTTCGTGTCGGTCGAGGCGGTGCCCGTGATGGACGCGCCCCGCATCGTCGACGCGTGGGCGGACTCGGTGGCGGGGCAGGAGTTCTGCGTGTCCCTGGCCGAAGGCCAGGACAAGGCGCGGGTGCTCTGTGACGGCTACGTCTTCGAGGCCGTTCCGGTCCCGGCCGTCCTTGAGTTCGTCGACGCGGTCGTCCATGAGCGGATCGAGGTCACCGCGTCCGGTGACGGCACCTGGTTGACCCTGGGGGTTTCCACCTCGCAGGGGGTCTGGCAGGACACGCGGCGTGTCACCGCCGAGGTGTCGCCGTGGGAGCGGCGGGCCCTCGCCCGGAAGGGAAGGGGTTCGTCCTGACGGAGCGCGGGACCGAGTGAGGAAGGACCGGTGCCGTGGGCGGCTGCAGCCGCCCACGGCACCGACCGTTTTCCGGTCCCGGTCCCGTTTTCGACGTCGGGGGCTCAGGCCAGGCGGCCGCCGCCGTCGACGTGCAGCACCGTGCCGGTGACGAAGGGGCTGGTCATGGCGAACCGGACGGCGCCGACCAGGTCGTCGACGGTGCCGGTGCGGCGGGCCGGGTTGCGTTCGGCGACGGAGCGCAGGAAGTCGGCCTTGCCGGGGCCCAGGCCGTCCCAGGCGCCGGTGTCGACGATGCCGGGGGAGACGGCGTTGACCCGGACCGGGGCGATCTCGACCGCGAGCGCCTGGACCAGGAAGGCGAGCGCGCCGTTGGTGGTCGCCATCACGGTACGGGCGGGGGCCGGGCGCCAGGCGGCGACGCCGGAGAAGAAGGTGAAGGAGGCGCCGTCGGGGGTGTCGGTGGCGGCCTGCGGGGCGAGGTGCTTGGCGAGCAGCAGCGGGCCGTAGACCTTGGCGGCGAACGCCCGGTGGATGTCGGCGAGTTCGAGTTCGGCGAGCGGACCGTTGGCGGGCATGGCGGCGGTGGAGACCAGGTGGTCGAAGCGGCCGGTGGCGGCCGCGAGGGCGGCGACGGACGCCTCGTCGGCGAGGTCGACGGGGACGGTGCGGGCGGGGCCGGGGAGTTCGCCGGCGGTCCACTCCAGCTTGCGCGGGTCGGGGCCGGCCAGGACGAGTTCGGCCCCGGCGGCGGACGCGGCGTGGGCGAGGGCGCGGCCGGTGCGGGAGCCGGCGCCGATCACGACGACGCGGCGGGAGGCGAGGGGGAGAGTGCTGTCGGTCATGGGGCAAGCCTGTTCCGACCAGGCATGATGCGTCCAAGACTTGTTTTCTAAGTCTTCCATAAACTGTCTGCATGACCACGCTCCGACAGTTCGAGTACCTGGTGACCGTCGTCGACACCGGGTCCTTCACCCGTGCCGCCGAGCTGCTGCACGTCACCCAGCCGGCGTTGTCGCACCAGGTGCGGGCACTGGAGAAGGCCGTCGGCGGGCGGCTGCTGGAGCGGCTGCCGCGGGCGGTGCGGCCGACGCCGATGGGGCGGGCGGTGCTGCCGCACGCGCGGGCCGCGCTGGCGGACGCCGAGCGGCTGCGGGCGGCGGCGCTGAGCGCGGCCGGACTGGCTGGCGGGGAGCTGGAGTTGGCGACGGTGTACTCGGTGAGCCTGGGCCTGCTGCCGCCGGTGCTGCGGGCCTGGCGGGCGGCGCACCCGGAGGTGCGGATCCGGCTGCGGGAGTTCGCGCACACCGAGGACCTCCGGGCGGCGATGACGGCGGGTCAGGCGGACGTGGCGGTGGGACCGCTGCCGACCGGCTGGGAGGGGCCGATCCGGGAGCTGGGGACGGAGGAGTTCGTCCTGGTGCTCCCGTCCGGAGGGGCTGACGGGCCGGAGGGGGCGGAGGAGCCGGAGGACGCCCCGGTGCCGCTGGCGGCCCTGGCCGGGTGCGACTGGGTGCACTACGCCCCCGGCAACGGCCTGGCGGACGTGCTCGACGCGGCCTGCGCGGAGGCCGGGTTCCGGCCCGGGGTGGCGGTGCGCACCGAGCAGACGGCGGCGGCGCCGCTGCTCGCGGCCGCCGGGCTGGGCCCGGCGCTGGTGCCCGCGAACATTGTGCCGCCCGGATTCGACGGCGTGGTCCGCCGCCCCGAACCGCCGGTGCGGCGGCCGCTGGTGGCGTACACCAGGACCAGGCCGGACGCGCTGACGGCGGCGTTCGTCGAGCTGCTGTCCCGTCGGGTCCGGCTGCTGCCCGATGTCGCGGCCGGTGGAACGGCCGGTGGAACGGCCGGTGGAACGGCCGGTGGAGCGGCCGTTGGGCCGGAGAGCGGGCCGGAGGGCGGTCCGACCGGATCGGCGGATGTGTCGGCCGACGGATTCTCGTGATCTCTACAGTGCTGTAGATTCGTTTGGCAGGGAGAGCAACCGAGGAGGGCAATCGTGGGAGTTTCGCTGGCCAAGGGCGGCAACGTCTCGCTGACCAAGGAGGCGCCGGGCCTGACGGCCGTCATCGTCGGACTCGGCTGGGACGTCCGCACCACCACCGGCGCCGACTACGACCTGGACGCGAGCGCGCTGCTCTGCAACGCGCTCGGCAAGGTGGTCTCGGACCAGCACTTCGTCTTCTTCAACAACCTGCGCAGCCCGGACGGTTCGGTCGAGCACAGCGGCGACAACCTGACCGGCGGCGGCGACGGCGACGACGAGCAGATCAAGGTCGACCTGGCCGGTGTCCCGGCCGACGTGGCCAAGGTGGTCTTCCCGGTGTCGATCTACGACGCCGACGCCCGGTTCCAGAGCTTCGGCCAGGTGCGCAACGCCTTCATCCGGATCGTCAACCAGGCGAACGGCCAGGAGCTGGCCCGGTACGACCTCACCGAGGACGCCTCCACCGAGACGGCGATGGTCTTCGGCGAGCTGTACCGCAACGGTGCCGAGTGGAAGTTCCGCGCGATCGGCCAGGGCTACGCCTCCGGCCTGCGCGGCATCGCGACCGACTACGGCGTCAACGTCTGACATCGTCCGACAGCGGATGCCCGGGGCGCCGGGAGCACCTGAACGGGCCACCGGGCGGTCGACCGAGCGGGTCGCCGCCCGGTGGTCGGCCCCCGGTCAGCGCGCTTCCGGCCCCCGCGGGTCCGCCCCGCGCTCCAGCGCCATTCCCCCGAACCCGCCCGAGGCGCCCAGCTGGTCGCGCCACCACGCGGCCATCGCCGGCCCGTCGACGGCCGACCAGTCCGGCGCCCCGGTGACCTGCGCCCGCCCGAGCCGTCGGCTGAGCCGCACCAGCGCCCGCCCCGCCGCACCGCGCTCGCGGTCGTAGCCGGGCAGCAGGTCGGCCCAGTCCTCGGCCGCCCGCCAGGCGTCCTCGAAGGCGCAGGCGTCCTGCAGCGCCTTCGCCGCGCCACTGGTGGTGTGCGGGCGGACGAGGGTCGCGGCGTCCCCGGCGAGCAGCAGGCGCCCGGCGGTGCGGCGGGGGGTCTCCAGGTCGTGGATCGGCTGGAGCAGGATCCGCCCGACCGGTGTCAGGCCGACCACGCCGGCCCAGTACGGCGGCAGGACGCGCTCGGCGAGGGCGGAGAGGTCGCCGTGGCGGGCGGAGTCGAGCGAGCCGACCGCGAAGCCGAGCGGGTCGGTGCCGCCCGCGGTCCGCAGCCAGTCGGGCGCGGGGGCGTAGAAGACCCAGTTCACCAGGGTGGTGCCGGGCGTCAGCCCCGGGATCCGATAGAGCACGACCTGGCCGCCGGGGTAGCAGGCGGTGATCACCTCCGCCTCGGGCCAGTGCGCCGCGCCGCCCGGGAGCCGGTCGAGCAGCCGGGCGTCGAAGCTGCCGCGCCAGGCGACGTACCCGGCGTACTCGGCCCGGGCCTGCGGGCAGACGGCGGCGCGCACCACCGACCGGTGCCCGTCGGCGCCCACCACCAGGTCGTACGGTTCGCGCCCGCCGTCCGCCGTCTCCACCCAGGCCGACCCGCCGGGGCCGGTGCCGCCGGGGCCGGTGTCGCCCGGGCCGGTGCCGCCGGCCGCCGTGACGGCCGTCCCGGGGCGGAACTCCACCCGCTCGGGCGTGCGTTCGCGCAACCCCTGCCACAGCACGCCCCAGTGGAAGGAGTGCATTGCCAGCGGCTGCACCCACAGCGCCCGCCCGCGCGGGGTGCCCGCCGGGTCCTTGGTCACCCAGTGCCGGGTGGTGAGCGGATGGTGGCGGATGCCGTCGTCCAGGTGGCCGGCCAGGACCAGTTCGTCGTAGCGCTCCAGCACGACGCACAGGCCCACCCCGCGGTCCTCCAGGTGACCCGGGCTGCGTTCCAGCACGGTGACTCGCTCGGCGCCGCCCCGGGCGGCCGCCCGGGCGAACGCGCTTCCCGCGATGCTGCCGCCGACCACGGCGACCGATCCACCCCGCACGATCGCTCCCCTCCTCGCCGGGGCGCCCGCGGCCCCGTCCGTCGTCCCCGACGACCATACGCCGTGGGCTGACGGCCCGTCAGTGATGATCCCGAGGTGTTCCCTGAATCACCTATGCAACTGGTTGCATAGCGTGCTCGGGCTCGCCTACCGTGTGGTGGCCACCCACCCGGCGGCCGGGCCCGCCCCGGCCCCGGCCTGCCACCGGCCCGCCCCGCCCCCGCCGCCAGGAGAAGCCGCGATGACGACGACCGCCAGCACCCCGCCGCCGCCCTACCCGCACCTGCTGCGCCCGCTCGACCTCGGCTTCACCACCCTCCCCAACCGCGTGATCATGGGCTCCATGCACGTCGGCCTGGAGGAGGCCGAGAACGGCTTCGAGCGGATGGCCGCCTTCTACGCCGAACGCGCCCGCGGCGGCGTCGGCCTCATCGTCACCGGCGGCATCGCCCCCAACGAGGCCGGCCGCCCCTGGGACGGCGGCGCCAAGCTCACCACCGAGGAGGAGGCGGACCGCCACCGCGTCGTCACCGACGCCGTGCACGCCGCCGGCGGCCGGATCGCCCTCCAGATCCTGCACTTCGGCCGCTACGCCTACCACCCCGCCCTGGTCGCCCCCAGCGCCGTGCAGGCCCCGATCAGCCCGTTCCCGCCCCGCGCCCTCACCGCCGACGAGGTCGAGGCCACCGTCGAGGACTTCGCCCGCTGCGCCGAACTCGCCCACCGGGCCGGCTACGACGGCGTCGAGATCATGGGCTCCGAGGGCTACCTGATCAACGAGTTCGTCGCCGCCGCCACCAACCACCGCGAGGACGAGTGGGGCGGCTGCTACGAGAACCGGATGCGCTTCCCGGTCGAGATCGTCCGCCGGGTCCGCGAACGGGTCGGACCGGACTTCATCCTGGTCTACCGGCTCTCCATGCTCGACCTCGTCCCCGGCGGCTCCACCCTGGACGAGGTGGTCCTGCTCGCCCAGGCGGTCGAGGCGGCCGGCGCCACCATCATCAACACCGGCATCGGCTGGCACGAGGCGCGCATCCCCACCATCGCCACCTCGGTGCCGCGCGGCGCCTGGGCCTGGGTGACCGAGCGGGTCATGGGCTCGGTGTCCGTGCCACTGGTCGCCACCAACCGGATCAACACCCCCGAACTGGCCGAGCGGCTGCTCGCCGACGGCTGCGCCGACCTGGTCTCGCTCGCCCGTCCGCTGCTCGCCGACCCGGACTTCGTCGCCAAGGCCGCCGCGGGTCGCCCCGAGGCCGTCAACACCTGCATCGGCTGCAACCAGGCGTGCCTGGACCACACCTTCAGCGGGCGGATCACCTCCTGCCTGGTCAACCCGCGCGCCTGCCACGAGACCGAGCTGGTGCTCTCGCCGACCCGGCGGGCCGGGCGGATCGGCGTCGTCGGCGCCGGACCGGCCGGCCTCGCCTGCGCCGTCACCGCCGCCGAGCGCGGCCACCGGGTGACCCTGTTCGACGCCGCCGCCACCGTCGGCGGGCAGCTCGACATCGCCCGCCGGATCCCCGGCAAGGAGGAGTTCGCGGAGACCCTGCGCTACTACCGCCACCGACTGGACGAGCTCGGCGTGGAACTGCGGCTCGGCGCCCGGGTCGACGCGGCCGCGCTCGCCGCCGAGGGCTTCGACGAGATCGTGCTCGCCACCGGCGTCACCCCGCGCGTCCCCGGTCCCGACGATCTGCCCGGCGTCGACCACCCCAGCGTGCTCGGCTACCTCGACGTGCTGCGCGACGGCGCGGTGGTGGGCGAGCGGGTCGCGATCCTCGGCGCGGGCGGCATCGGCTTCGACGTCGCCGAGTTCCTCACCGACGCGGGCGACGCGCCGAGCCTCGACCCGGCCGTGCACCGTCGGCACTGGGGCATCGACGGGGACTACACCGAGCGCGGCGGCCTGGCCCGCCCCGAACGGCCCGAGCCGCCGCGCCGGGTCCACCTGTTCCAGCGCCGCACCACCAAGGTCGGCGCCGGGCTCGGGAAGACCACCGGCTGGATCCACCGCACCGAGCTCAAGCACCGCGGCGTCACCATGGTCGCCGGCGCGACCTACGACCGGATCGACGACGCCGGTCTGCACGTCACCGTCGACGGCGAGCCGCAGCTGCTGCCGGTCGACACCGTGGTGCTGTGCACCGGCCAGGAGCCGCGCCGCGACCTCGACGCCGCCCTGCGCGCCCTGGGCGTCACCCCGCACCTGATCGGCGGCGCCGACCAGGCCGCCGAACTCGACGCCAAGCGCGCCATCAAGCAGGGCACCGAGCTGGCCGCCGCGCTCTGAGCCCGGGGTGCCGCCCCCGGGACACCGCCCCGCACGAGCCACCACGGCCGCGCGGGGCGGCCCCCTAGGATCGGTGCCATGTCGCTGCCGCACGCCATCCTCACCGCCCTGCTGGAGCAGCCGTCCTCGGGGCTGGAGCTGACCCGGCGGTTCGACAGGTCGATCGGTTTCTTCTGGTCCGCCACCCACCAGCAGATCTACCGCGAGCTGGGCCGGCTGGAGACCACCGGGCTGATCCGGGCGCTCCCGCAGTCCGGTCCGGTGCGCGGGCAGAAGAAGGAGTACGAGGTGCTGCCCGCCGGACGCGCCGAACTGGCGCGCTGGACGGGCGCCGAGGACGACCCCCGACCGATCCGCGACCCGCTGCTGCTGCGGCTCCGCGCCGCCGCCGTGGTCGGCACGGCCGGGCTCGACGCGGAGCTGCGCCGCCACCTCGACCTGCACCGGGCCCAGTTGGCCCACTACGAGGCGATCGGGCGCCGCGACTTCCCGGCGGGGGAGGGGGACGGGGCCGATCCGCTCCAGTACGCGGTGCTGCGGGCCGGTGTCGGGCTGGAGTCCTTCTGGGTGCGGTGGCTCGCCGAGACCGTCGAGAGCCTGCCCCCGGCCCCGGCCCTGCCTCCGGCTCCGGGCCCCGCAGCCGGGGTCCGGTCGGTCGAGGGGTCGGAAAACCCCTCCTGACCTGCGCTTCCGTGCTCCGGGCGGGCGCTCCCCGGGGGCCGGTGGGAGACTGGACGCCTGTCCCTGCCCGACCTCATCGATCGGGGGCCCGTATGTCCCTCCCGAGACCTCTCCCCGCGCTCACCGCGGCGGCCGTCGCCCTCGTGCTGACCCTCGGCACCGCCCAGCTGGCACCGGCCTTCGCCTACGCCTCCGAGTCCGGGTCCGCCTCCACCGGGACCGCCGACACCGCGCGGACGGCGTCGGTACCCCGGCTGCCGACCGACGAGCGGCTCCGGGCCGCCCTGCTGACCGCCGCCGAGCTCGGCCCCGACTTCACCGAGATCCCGGCGGACCCGAACCCCTCCCCGGAGGCCGACGCCTCCCCGGTGGCGGGCTGCGACGCCCTGCGCGCGCTGCTGAACCGGAACCCGGCCGGCGCCTCCGCCCAAGGACCGCACCAGGAGGCGCAGTTCGACGGTCCGGACGGAAACCCGATGATCACCGAGTCCCTCACCGCCGAGGAGGCGTCCCGGCTGGACGCCGACTTCGCCACCGTCGGCGCCGCGTTCGCCGACTGCCACAGCATCACCTTCACCGACGACACCGGTGCGGCCGTGACCTTCTCGGTGTCCCCGATCGCCCTCGGCGACCGCGCCGACGCCCCCGCCGTCCGCCTCGACGGCACCCTCGCCGGTGTCCGGCTCAACGGCTACCTCGGGGTCGAGCGCCTCGGCGACGTCGCCCTCTCCTACGGGTACTTCCAGCGCGAGTCCGGCGAGTCCCAGCTCGCCTCGCTCTACTACCGCGCGGCCGTCGCCAAGGCGGAACGCACCCTGGGCGTCCAGGCGGGCGCCACCGCCGCCCCGGGCGCGGCCGTCTGACCCCGGGCGCCGCCGCCCGACCCCCGGGGCGGCCCCGGCGCACCCCGCCGGGGCCGCCCCGGCGGGATGCGCCGCACCGGGGTCAGCGCACCGTCCACGTCTGCCAGGCGTTGTCGAGGCACGTCCACATGTTGGCGGTGCGCTCGCTGCCGACGCCGGAGGCGTAGTCGTTCAGGCACTGGCCGGTCGCCGGGTGCCGGAGCACCACTCCGCCGGGCCCCTTCGGGAGGACCTCCCAGCGCTGGCCGGCCGCACCGGTGCACGCGCGCTGGAGGACCACGCTGCCGGGGTGCGCGCCGGTCGGTTCGAGACAGAGCCCGGACCTCTGCACCCGGATCTCGGTGTATCCGTCGGCGGTGTCGGTGTCGGTCCAGAACCGCTGGTTCGAGGCGTTCTTGCAGCTGAACTCCTGGAGCAGCGCGCCGTCCGCGGTGGAGTCGCCCCGGATGTCGAGGCACTTGCCCGCCGCGACATTGGCGTAGCCGTGCAGCACCGGCGCCGCCTGCGCGGGCGCGGCCAGCACGGCGGCGGCGGCGAGCACCGACCCGGCGACGACGGCGGAGCGGACGGCGGGGCGGAGAGCGGGGCGGACGGGGGACTGGCGGCTGGATCGCATGATCGGTGCACTCCCGGTCTGGTGGCCCGGACGCCCCGGCCGGGGCGCCTCGGCCGCCAGTCTCGGGGTCCGGAAGCGTTCCGCCCAAGGCCCTTCGGGTGCCATCGAATTCGGGCGTCGCAATGTCCGCGCCGTGCCACGAACCGGTCAGAGCCGGGCAACGCCCCCGTCCGGCCGGTCGGGGCCGCATACGGTGGGCGCGAGACGCGGCGGTGTCGGTCACCCGATCGGGGGACGGGGCGGGACCGGAGCACCACCACCGCCGCCGCGCCTCGCCGGGGAAGCCGACGGAAGGACCGGATTGCTGCGTATCCGCTTCACCCACGACGACCTGACCAGGGTACGGATCGCGCGGGCACCCGACCCGCTCGCGGAGACCGTACTGAGCCTGTCGCTGGTGCAGACCCGCGACGTGGGCGGCGTGGCACTGGAGGGGTGGCGCAGCAGAACCCGTAAACGCCTGCGCCCCGAACTGCGGGTGCTGTTCGAGCTGGCGACCGCGGCGGGCGCGACGGAGGCGCCGGAGGCGTTCCTGCACGTGGGCACCGGCAGCCTGGCGGACAGCCTCGAACAGACCTGGTCGTTGCCCCGGCAGCTGTGGGCGGCGGACCTGTCCGCGCTGGAGTACCTGCGCCCGACGGCGCCCCGCTGGGTCCGGGAGCTGCACCGGGGCGACCGGGAGTGGCGCGGTCTGGTCCAGCGCAGGCTCCGTGAGTACCACGCCTTCGCGGTGGCGCCGTACTGGTCGCAGCTGCTGGCTGCCACCCACACCGAGCGCACCGGGCGGGCGATGGCCGCCGTCGACACCGGACTGGACGGCCTGCTCGGCACGCTGCACCCGGACGTGCGCTGGGAGTCGCCGGTGCTGTCGGTGCCCTGTCCGGTCGACGCGGACCTCGATCTGCGGGGTGCCGGGATGCTGCTGGTCCCCACTTTCTTCTGGCCCGAGCCGATCGTCCTGACGGACAACCGGGGCCCGGACTACCCGGTGGTGCTGCACTACCCGCTGGCCCGCGACCTGGCCACCTACCGGACGGTGTGGGCGGCCGCGGCCGCCGCCTCGGTGGAGCCCGACGGCGCGCTCGTCGCCCTGCTCGGCGCCACCCGCGCCCGCACCCTGCGGGCGGTGGCCGACCCGGCGGGCACGGCCGAACTCGCGCGCCGCATCGGCACCTCGGCCGCCACCGCGAGCCACCATGCCACCGTTCTGCGCTCCGCGGGCCTGCTGACCACCGAACGCTCCGGCCCGGGCGTCCGTCACGCCCTCACCCCGCTCGGCCAGGCCCTCCTCGACGACCGCCCCACCCCGCCGACGCCCACCACCGGCACGCCCTGACGGTCCGCCCCCGCCTCCTCGTCTCCCCGTTCCCCCGGGGCCCTCCGGCGGCCCCGCCCGCCGTCGGTAGTCTGGCGGCCTGATCGGCGGCGGTGGTCCGGCCGGGGGAGGGGACGGTGGGGAGCATGATCGACGGGGAGACCGGGGCACCGGACCCGCGCTGTCCGGTGCCCCGGCCGGTCCATCTGCCGGGGGACCCGACGCCGGTCGCGGACCCCGCGCACGGACCGGTGCGCGGCTGCCTGGCGGCGATCGGAGAGTTCTTCAGGGAACTGCTCGGGGAGCTGGTGCTCGGCACCCTGCTCACGCTGCTGACCACGGCTTCCCTCACCGGCGTTCTCGTGCTGGCCGAACTCGCCCACCGCCGCGACCCGTTGCTCGCGTACGCCATGGGCGCCGCCGCCGTCCTGCCGCTGTTCCTCGGCCTGCGGCAGCTGCGCCGCCCGAGGGAGGGCCGGGGCCGCGCCGGCCGGGTCCTGGCCGCCGGTACGGCCGGGTTCGGGCTCTGGCTGGTGGCCTGTGTCGGCTATGCCTCGCTGCGCGAGGCCCTGGACCTCGCGACCTTCTGACCGGCACGGTCCCGGGCCCGACCGACCACGCCGGTCCGCCGGTCCGGCCCCCGGGTCCGCCGGCCGACCCCTGTGCGGCCGGCGTCGGCCCGGGGACCGGGGCTCAGCTCCGGTGGAGCGCGAGGCCGGTGGTGCCCGGCCGCTCCAGGCCGTCGCGCAGGCGCATGTCGCGCGCGTAGTCGCCGCCGTCGAGGCGGCGGAACGGGACCGGCTCCTCGGTGAACAGCCCGTCCAGGCGCCGCCCGTAGGCTTCCGCGACGGCCTCGAACTCCTCGGCGGACAGGCCCTCGGACCGGTACACGGCGAACGGTTCGAGGGCGGCGATGCCGCTGAACCAGAACACCCCGTGCTGCAGCGGGAACAGCAGGTCCGCCAGCGGCCCGTGCGCGCCCCGGTCGGTGAACGCGGACTCGCGGCCCCCGACGCTCACCGCGAGCAGGCCGCGCCTGCCGCCCAACGCGCCCTCGCTGTACGGCGGGGGGAGGTCCGGACCGTGGGCGAAGCCGAAGGTGAGCACCCGGTCGATCCAGCCCTTGAGGATCGCCGGCGCCGAGAACCACCACAGCGGGAACTGGAACACCACCGCGTCGGCCCGGCGCAGCTTCTCCTGCTCGGCGGCGATGTCGGACGAGAGCCGCCCGGCGCGGGTGGCCTCGTCCTGGGCGCCGAGCACCCCGAGCCGGGCGTCCGCCGGGTGGTCGGGGAAGTCGTCGGCGTCGAGGGCGGCGTGCCACTTCATCGCGTACAGGTCGGAGACCTCCACCTCGTGCCCGGCGGCCCGCAGCCGGGTGACGGCGAAGTCGGCGAGCGCGGCGGTGAGCGAGCGGGGCTCGGGGTGGGCGGTGACGACCAGGACGCGCCGGGGCTGCTGCTGCGGGGTGTGGTTGCTCATGGCTCCACCCTCGCGGGGGCGGCGGTCCGCAGCCAGGTCCCTGCTGTTCCGGCGGACTCCCGATCCTGGTAACGCGAGGGCCACCATACTGGAGCGTATGGAGACCACCGCCGCCGCTCGTTCCGCTGTTCCCCGCCCCGCGCTGGGGGAGTTCCTGCGGGCCCGCCGGGCCCGGGTCGCCCCCGAACTGGTGGGGCTGACGGCCGGCGGGCGGCGTCGGGTGCGGGGGTTGCGCCGGGAGGAGCTGGCGCAGCTGGCCGGGATCAGTGTCGACTACTACGTGCGGTTGGAACAGGGGCGGTCCACCCAGCCGTCCTTCGAGGTGCTGGAGGCGCTGGCCCGGACCCTGGGTCTGTCGGCGGCGGAGCGGCGCCACCTGGACACCCTGGCCGGCTCCCGTCGGCTCCCGCCGCCGGCGCCCCGGGTGAGTCCGCTGCTGCGCGGAATGCTGGACGCGCTGGGGGCGGGGATGCCGGCCTTCGTCACCGACCACCGGCTCGACGTGGTCGCCTGGAACCCGCTGGGTGCCGAACTCCTGGGCGGACTCGGGGAGTCGGGGGCCCGGCGGGACCGCAACCAGGCCCGCTTCCTGTTCCTGGACCCGGCCGCCCGCGCCGTCCACCCGGAGTGGTCGGACCGGGCCACCGAGGCGGTCGGGCAGCTGCGGGCCTCGGCGGGCACCTGGCCGGACGACGCGGAGCTGACCGGGCTGATCGCCGAACTGTCGGCGGCGAGCCAGGAGTTCCGCCGGATCTGGGACTCCGGCGAGGTGATGAACTGCACCTCGGGCCGCAAGCGGCTGCACCATCCGGTGACCGGGACTCTCACGCTGGACTTCGAGGCCCTGCACGTCCCGGCCGGGCCGGGCGAGACGGGCCTCGTGGTGCACGTCTTCTCGGCGGGGCCGGACCCGGGCGCGGCCGTCGCCCTGGCCCGCCTCGGCGAGGCGGTGGGCGCCGGGCGGCCGTCGCGGGGCGCGGAGGCTCCACCGCTTCCCGCCGTACCGCTACGGTGAATCCGGCAGATCGATCACGACTTGATCCGGGCCCTGTCCCGGTGACGCCGGGCGGGCCCGGAACCGGGCGGCGGGGTGGCACCGCCGGGCCCGGCGGTGCGGAGGCGGCCGCCCGGCGCCGGGTGACGCCGCATGACGTCGGAGGATGCGGGAGGGACCGGTGGACGGGCCGGGAGTGCCGGCCGGTGGCCCTCCACTGCGCGCCCGAGGGGGTCCGGAATTCACCGCGCGACGGCTGGTGAGTTTCGGCCACATGTCGTAAACCATGCACCATGGTGGATGACTGAGATTTATCGTAGCCTCGGCACGCTCGCACCTCGGTACGCCGGGACTGGGGGTCGGCCGGCGCCCCTCAGGAGGGAGCAGTATCAGACAGGCATGAACGGGGGGCATCGGAATCGTGCCTCGCGCGCCGGGTCGGTGTGAACACCGGGCCCGGTGATCGCGGGAAGCGGGGGGATTCCGGGCCGACAACCTGCCCGTTGGGGCGGACTTCACGGCCCGAGGACTCGACGGCGAACTGCTGCGGCCGATAGAAAGATAGCATCGCGTCGCGCCCGTCGCATATCCACGAGCGAATTCGTGATCGATTCCGAACGTTTCCGTGCGCCTTTGCGACGACTTTATGAGCCGTGCACAGAAGGGGGAATGTAGAATGCGCAGAGTAGGCTACTTACACACCCGGTGCCAAATTCTGGAAAGAGGGATCGGCGGTACGGGATCCCCGAAATGAGCGGGGCTCCTCGCCGTGGTCACGACGCACCCGGAATTCTCGCGGGGATGTACCGGCACCGAGGCGCCGGCCTGCTGCACCTCCAGGCCGAGCAGGACAGCGAACGCCTCATCGCCTCCATGCCCCTCCCGGACCCCTTCGACCTCGACCGCCTGGTCGGGAACCTCGCGGAGGCCAGCGGCCGGCACATCGTGCTGCGTCCGATCCCGGCGGCCCAGCTGACCGGTCTCGACGGTACCTGCGGCCTCCTGGTGAAGCACGACACCCGCCCGGTCGACCTGATCCTCCACCGCGAGGGACGTTCGCTCTCCCACGAGGTCGAGTTGAAGGTCCATCAGCTGGTCCACCTGTGGGCGGGGGACGGCGCCGGGCTGGTCGGCCCGCCCGACGTCCTGCGGGCGCGCGGGATGGCTCCGGTCGGAGGGATCCCGGCGACGGCCAGGTCCCTGAAGCGGGACGCCTTCATCGAGTTGCGCGCCGACCACGCGGCCCGGCTGATCAGTCGCCGGCGCGGGCCCGCGGCCGACCGTCCCGCTCCCGGGGCCGACCGTCCCGCCCCCGATGGTCCGGACCACCGAGCCCCGGCCGGGGCGGCGGCGGAGCCCCCCGGGCGGGAGCCCCGGCAGCCGGCGGCCGAACACCTCACTCCGGGCGCGCGTTCCCCTCGTCGGCCAAGATCTCCGCCATCGTCCCGCTGATGAAGTCCCGGAGCTGGTCCCAGGATTCCTTCGGCAGCTCCTGGCCCGCGCCGCGCGCCGCCATCACCGTGAACCGGTTCCGCACGGCCCGGGTGGAGACGATCAGCGCGTCCACCTCCGGATCTTCCTGCCGGAAGTAGACCGGGGGTACGTCGAGGGCGAGCGCCAGGGCGTCGAGCGCCGCGTCCGGCGGCTCGGCGACCTCCCCGGCGCGCAGCGACCGGACCAGGTCCTCGGTCAGCGCGGCGGAGCCGCCGCGGCGGTTCCCCTCGGCCGCGAGGTGCGCGTCCGAGGGCGCCACCCCGCCGTACACCTCGGTGCGCAGCGACTCCAGCTTGCGGGCCACCCGGGCGCCGTCGGCCGTGGGTTCCGCCGCCGGCTCCTCGGGCAGGCCGAAGGAACGCCGCTGCGCCGCGAGCAGTTCGGCCCGGGTCACCCCGTAGGCGGCGGCGAGTGCCGTCACGGCCTGCTCGGAGAGCGGCCGTCTGCCCTGCTCGGCGGCCCGCACCGGCATCGGGGAAGCGGTGTTGGTGTGGCGAGCGGTGTCGGTCTGGGTCATCCCGGCGTCGCACCGCAGGTCGGCGAGATTCGGTGGTCCGCCGCGCGGAAAGAGCTCGTCCAGGTCGGTGTCCAGGAATGCGGCAATCGTCGGCAGTCGTTCCGGCGGGGGTGCTGCCAGCCCGTTCTCCCAGCGATACACGGCGTTCACTTTCACATGGAGCCCCGCCGCCAGAGTGGCCTGCGACATTCCTTTGACGGCTCGGAGGTTGCGCAGCTTATTGCCGTCGAACACGCGGTCGGGCACGGGCATACTCCACTGGATGGGGTCTGAAAGAATGATAGTGCCCGAGCAGCGGAAGATCCCGGCATCCGGGGCATCGGCATGAGCTCGTGACCGCGGCCGGAGTTCCCCGTGGCTGCTGCCGGTGCCACTCCTCCCGCATACCGAGTGTCCGATTTGTTGGCATTAACTAATATTTCTCACCATTTGATGTCCACCTTTGACTGCTACGGGTCGAGCGGAGGATCACTCAAAGGCGATCCGAGAGCTTGACCGGATCGCTGGAAGTAGATAAATTCTCCTTCGAGTGATCGAGAGGGCAGGGGTGCGGAGGTGCCCCTTTCCCGTGCTCCGTCATGTCGTGTCCGCGTCGTCATTGGCCCCGCGCTCCGTCGTGCGGACCCGCACCATCCGTCCGGCCGCCCCGCGGCGAAGTCGGGCGGCGTTGTCGAAATCCCGCGCAGCTGCACCCGCGGAATCCGGCGGCCGCACCCGTGTGTGTCCGGTGGGGTCGGCGGAATTCTCCGTGCACATTTCCGTACGCAGGCCCGCAACGCATTTTCCGATTCCCCGGCCGGTTCCGTCGGGGTATTCCTTTCCGCATCGTCACAGGAGGCGATCCGCCATGCCCACGATCTCCGTCGGAAACTCGCGCGTCCACTACACCGTGACCGGCGAGGGGCCGGCCCTGGTCCTGGTGCACGGCGTGGGCAAGGGGGGTCAGGTCACCTTCGGGCACCTCGTCGAGGACTTCGCCCGGCGCAACACCGTCATCCTGCCGGAGCTGTCCGGCAGCGAGACCGCCGAGGACGACGGCACGGCGCTGACCGTCGAGCAGCTCGCCGACGAGGTCGCCGCCGTGATCGAGCACGCCGGGCTCGGCCCGGTGGACCTGGTGGGCTTCTCGCTCGGCGGGGCCGTCGTGGCCGCCACCGCCGCGCTCCACCCCGGGCTGGTGCGCCGCCTGGTGCCGATCGGCGGCCTGGTGAAGTCCGACCTCTACATCGAGAACCTGATCGGTCTGACGCTCAGTCAGAAGCACGACGCCAAGGCGTTCGGGCGGGTCCTGAGCACCACGGCCTTCAGCCCGCGCTACATCCGCACCCGGCCGAGTCTGAGCGACGTCGAGAACCTCGGCTCCGAGCTGAGCCCCTCCAGCGGCCGCATCCGCCAGCTGGAGCTGCTGGTCCAGGTCGACATCCGCGACATCGTCGGCAAGGTCGAGGCCGAGACCCTCGTGCTGGCCCCGTACCCGGACGCCGCCGTGCCGGCCGAGCACTCCCGCGAGCTGGCCGCCGCGATCCCCAACTCCAGCTACACCGAGATCGACAGCGGCCACATGGTGATCTTCGAGCGTCCGGACGAGCTGGTGCGGCTGATCCAGGACTTCATCCACCGCGCCTGATCCTCCGTCCGGCGGCGACCGGCCCGGCGCCCCACCCGGCCGGTCGCCGCCGGGCCCACCACTCGCCCCACACTCGCCCGATCACTCGCCCGACCACCCGCGGAGCACTCCGCGGCGACTCCAGGAGGAACCATGGCCAGGATCCTGCTCGCCGTCAGCAGTCACGACACCTTGGGGGACACCGGCAACCGGACGGGCTACAGCGTCTCGGAAGCGGCCCACCCCTACAACGTCTTCGTCGGCGCCGGCCACGAGGTCGACTTCGTCTCCGTGCGCGGTGGCGAGCCGCCGGCCGTCGTCTTCCCCGGTGAGGAGGACGACCCCGAGATCGTCGGCTTCCTCGCCGACGAGACCGTCAAGGCCAAGCTCGTGGCGACCCGCCGGGCGGCCGAGGTCGACCCCGCCGACTACGCGGCGATCTTCTACGTCGGCGGCCACGGCGCCATGTGGGACTTCCCCGACTCCCCGGACCTGGCCCGCATCGCCATGGACATCCACGGCCGGGGCGGCGTCGTCTCCGCCGTCTGCCACGGCCCCGCCGCGCTGGTCAACCTCCGGCTGCCGGACGGCACCCTGCTGGTGAGCGGCAAGCGGGTCGCCTCCTTCAGCAACGAGGAGGAGGACTCGCTCGGCCTGGTCGAGGTCATGCCGTTCCTGCTGGAGGACCGGCTGAAGGAGTCCGGCGCGCTGCACACCAAGGCGCCCGTCTACCAGGCCCACACCCAGAGCGACGGCCGGGTCGTCACGGGGCAGAACCCCGCCTCCGCCGCCCCCGTGGCGCGCCTCGTCGTCGCCGAACTCGCCAAGGCCGCCGAAGCCCGCTGACCCCGGCCGGTCCCCGCACGGCCGCACAGCCTCACCCCCGGTACCGCCCCGTACCGCCGGGCCCGCCCCGCAACGCGGCCCGCCGCACCACCGCCGTCCCCGGACGGCGCCGCTCCACCGGGGCCGTCCATGGACGGTCCCGCCGAACCCGTCGCAGACCGGCCCCGGCCAGGACCGCCGAGGCCAGAGGAGGCAGACATGTACGGACTGATCCAGGTCGCGGGCGTCATCGACCAGGCCGAGGCCGATCTGATCATCGAGGAGGGCGCCGACTGGCTCGGCTTCGCCCTGCGCCTGCCGGCCAAGAACGAGGACCTCTCCGAGGCCGACGCCGCCGCCATCGTCAAGGCGATCCAGCCCGGCAACAAGGGCGTCATCATCACCTACCTGACCGAGGCCGACGAGATCGCCGCCTTCTGCGCCGAGATCGGCGTGAGCGCGATCCAGCTGCACGGCGACGTGACCCCGGCCGAGCTGCGCAAGCTGCGCACCCTCGCCCCGGACCTCTACGTCCTCAAGAGCCTCGTGGTGAAGACGGACAACATCGACGAGCTTCGGGCCATCGTCGAGACCTCCGCCGAGTGGGTGGACATGTTCATCACCGACAGCTTCAACCCGGCCACCGGCGCCAAGGGCGCGACCGGCCTGACCCACGACTGGTCGGTCAGCGCCGAGCTGGTCCGGATCTCCCCCAAGCCGCTGATGATGGCGGGCGGGCTCACGCCGGAGAACGTCGCGGCCGCCATCGAGGCCGTCCGCCCCGCCGCCGTGGACGCCCACACCGGCCTGGAGGACCGGGCCACCCGGCGCAAGGACCGGCAGAAGGTGCGCACCTTCGTCCAGGAGGCCCGCGCGGCGTTCGCCCGGGTCGCCGCGGAGGACGGCCGGAGCGCCTCCTGATGACCACCGGGACCGAGCCGCTGCGGGGCGTGACCCGGGTGACCCACCTGGTGCCCCAGACCAACCGCCTGCGGGCCCTGCACGCGGTCGTCCGCGACCGCGAGGCCCGCCGGGAGGACTTCGTCCGCTCCGCCAACCGGATCATCCGGGGCCTGCTGGACTCCGCGCTGGACCTGCTGCCGTACGAGCCGCGCGACGTCCGCACCCCGGTCGGGCAGGTCTACCACGGCCTGGCGCCGGCCACCCCGGTCTACGGGGTGTCCGTCGCCCGGGCCGGGGACAGCATGGAGTCCGAACTGCGGCTGATGGCGCCGGAGACCAGGCTGGGCAAGATCCTGATCCAGCGCGACAAGGTCACCAAGCTGCCGCGCCTGTACTACGCGGCGCTGCCGGCCGGGATCGGCGGGGGCCATGTGCTGCTCCTCGACCCCATGCTCGCCACCGGCGGCACCGCGCTGGCCGCGATCGGCGTCCTGCGGGACCACGGCGTGCCGGAGGAGCACATCCTCTTCGTGAACCTGCTCTCCGCCCCGGAGGGGATCCGGGCCGTGCACGACCGGCACCCCGGGGTGCGGATCGTGACCTCCTCGATCGAGGAGCGGCTCAACGAGAACGCGTTCATGGTGCCCGGCATCGGCGACTTCGGCGACCGCTACTTCGGGACCGACCTCCCCGCCTGAGTGCCCTCCCCACCCGCCGGAGCGGGCGGGGTCCGGGATCCGTAACCCCGCGACCCCGCCGCTCCGGCCCCCACGACCGTTGCCACCGAGGCCCGTTGCCACCGAAGCCTGCTGCCGTCACCGCGTGCTGCCACCAACGCCACCGACCCTGAGGAGCACCACCGTGTCCACCGCCGACACCTCCGCGCCGACGAGGATCTCGATCGTCTACTACTCGGGCACCGGCAACGTCCACAAGCTCGCCCTGGCCGCCGAGGAGGCCGCCGTGAAGGCCGGCGCCACGGTCCGGCTGCGCCGGGTCCCCGAGTACGTCCAGGCTTCCCTGGCCCCCGAGTTCACCGAGTGGACCGAGGCGTGGCAGGAGAACGCCGCCGCGATCGCGGCCGTCCCCACCGCCTCCGTCGACGACCTCGCCTGGGCCGATGTGATCCTGCTCGGCGGCCCCGGCCGGTTCGGGATGATCGCCGCGCCGCTCAAGCACTTCATCGAGCTCGCCTGGCCGCTCAACGCGCGCGGCGGACTCCAGGGCAAGGTGATGGCCTCGTTCACCTCCACCGGCGCCCCGCACGGCGGCCAGGAGGCGACCATCCTCTCCCTCAACGCCGTCTTCTACCACTGGGGCGGGATCATCGTTCCGCCCGGCGTCACCGACGAGATCATGACGGCCCCCAGCAACGGCAACCCCTACGGCGTCAGTTCGGTCTCCGGGCGGCAGGCGGTCCCGGGCCGGCTGGCGGAGAACGTCACCGAGGACAACCTCGCCGCCGTCGCCCACCAGACCCGCCGCATGCTCGACGTCGCCGACGCGCTGCGCCGGGGACGGGCCGCCGCCGACGGGTGATCCCCCGGCCTCCCGGGGCGGCGACAGCGACAGCGACAGCGGGACGCCGCGACCGCAGGCCACCAGGACCCCGGCAGCACAGGCCGTCGGCACGTCGGCACGTCGGCACGTCGGCACGTCGGCAGGTCGGTACGTCGCCACGTCGGTACGTCAGCACGTCAGGACCACCGGACCACAGGACCACCAGGAAAGCCGGACACCAGGACACCCGCACACCCAGGGGGACCCAGATGACTGCCGATGCGCCGGGCCGCGGCCCGGCCACCCACCCGTTACTGCCCGAACTGCTCCTGCGCGCCGCCGCCGCCCACCCCGACGCCCCGGCGGTGACCGGCGGCGACGAGCCGCTGACCTTCGCCGACCTGGTCCGCCGGAGCCGGGGGCTGGCCGGGCACCTGCGGGGCCTCGGAGTGACCGCGGACCAGTGCGTGGGGCTGTTCGTCGAGCCCTCCACCGAGGTGCTGACCGGCGCCTGGGGGATCCTCCTCGCCGGCGGCGCCTATCTGCCGCTGGCCCCGGAGTACCCCGAGGAACGCCTGCGCTTCATGATCGAGCACTCCGGGGTGAAGGTGATCGTCGCCCAGGACCGGCTGGTCGAGCGGCTGACGGCGCTGGCGCCGGCCGGCACCGCGGTCGTCCGCGCCGAGGACGAGTACCCGCCGTCCCCGGTCCCCCTGCCCGACCCCGCCCCCGACGCGCTGGCCTACGTCATCTACACCTCGGGCAGCACCGGCCGCCCCAAGGGCGTGATGATCGAGCACCGGAGCATCGCCCACCAGATGGCCTGGCTGCGCGCCGCCCACGGGCTCGACCGCACCCGGGTCGTGCTGCAGAAGACGCCGATCAGCTTCGACGCCGCGCAGTGGGAGATCCTCGCCCCGGCCGTCGGCGCCACCGTGGTGGTGGGCGGGACCGGCATCCACCGGGACACCGAGCGGCTGGTCGCGGCGGTCAAGGCGCACGGCGTCACCACCGTGCAGTGCGTGCCGACCCTGCTCCAGGCCCTGCTGGAGACCGAGGAGTTCGAGTCCTGCCACGCCCTGCAACAGGTCTTCACCGGCGGCGAGGCGCTGTCCAGATCCCTGGCCCGGACCTTCCTGGAGACCATGCCGGGCTGCGAGCTGGTCAACCTCTACGGGCCGACCGAGTGCACCATCAACTCCTCCTCCTTCGTGGTGACCAAGTCCTCCGTCGGCGACGGCCCCAACTCGGTCTCCATCGGTGCCCCGGTCGACGGCACCGAGTACCGCGTCCTCGGCCGCGACGGAGCCCGGCTGGGCGTGGGCGAGATCGGCGAACTCACCATCGGCGGCGTCCAGGTGGCGCGTGGCTACCTGCACCGGCCGGACCTGACCGGGCAGCGCTTCAGCACGGACCCGGCCGGCGGCGGCCGGCTCTTCCGCACCGGCGACCTCGCCTACTGGAACGCCGACGGCACCGTCCAGTTCACCGGCCGCGCCGACAACCAGGTGAAGCTGCGCGGCTTCCGGGTCGAGCTGGACGAGATCCGGCTCGCCATCGAGACCCACGACTGGGTCCGGCACGCGGCCGTCCTGGTCAAGGACGACCCGAGAACGGGCTTCCAGAACCTGATCGCCTGCGTCGAACTCGACCCGAGGGAGGCCGCCCTGATGGACCAGGGCAGCCACGGCGCGCACCACCAGTCCAAGGAGAGCAAGCTCCAGGTCAAGGCCCAGCTGTCCAATCCGGGCGTACGGACCCCGGCCGAGCTGGCCGGCTTGCCCTCCCTGGACCTGCCCGGCCGGACGGCCACCGAGGCGCAGCGCGCCCTCGCCTTCGCCCGCAAGACGTACCGCTTCTACGAGGGCGAGGCGCCGGTCTCGGAACGCGACCTGCTGGCGCTGCTGGCCCGCCGTCCGGCCGGCGCCGGGCGTCCGCGGCCGCTCACGGAGCTGGGCACCGGCACGCTCGGCGTGATCCTGCGCACCCTCGGGCCGCACCTGAGCCCGGACCGGCTGCTCCCCAAGTACGCCTACGCCTCGCCCGGTTCGCTCTACGCGACGCAGGTGTACCTGGAGGTGGCGGGCATCCCCGGGATCCGGCCGGGCATCCACTACCACCAGCCGATCGACCACCGCCTCGTCCTGGTCTCCGCGGCGCCGGAGGACGGACCCGACGACGCCGGGACCCCCCGGGTCCGGCTGCACTTCCTCGGCCGCCGCGGCGCCATCGAGCCCGTCTACCGGACCAACATCACCGAGGTCCTGGAGATCGAGACCGGCCACATCGTCGGCCTGCTGGAGGAGGTCCTGCCCGCACACGGCCTCGACATCGGTCCCGCCCCGTTCACCCCGGAGGTCCGGTCCCGGCTGGGCGTCGCCGAGGAGGACCACTACCTGGGCAGCTTCGACCTGACGCCCTGGCGCGGGCCGCGCGAGGACCGGGACCTCGACCTCTTCGTGCAGGTCCACCCCGGCAAGGGCGTGGACCTCCCGGCCGGGCAGTACCTGTACGAGGACGGCCGGCTGCGCCTGGTCTCGCCCGACCTGGTGCTGCGCAAGCAGGTCATCGCCATCAACCAGGCCGTCTACGGCCGGGCGTCCTTCGGCGTCACCGTGATCAGCCGCGGCCCGCAGCGGTGGCGGCGCTACATCGAGCTGGGCCGGACGGCGCAGCGGCTGTCGCTGAACGGCCTCGACCTCGGCTTCATGTCCTCCGGCTACAGCTCCCGGGGCGGCGACGACCTGCCCTCGGCCCGGCGCTTCGACGGGATCCTGCGCGAGCTCCAACGGCCGGGCGGCGCCTCGTACTTCCTGCTCGGCGGGCGGGTCAGCGGCGAGCAGCGGCGGCACGAGGGCATGCGGGAGGACGCCGTCCACATGCGCGGCCCGGCCGAGCTGATCCGCGACGACCTGGTCAACTACCTGCCGGACTACATGATCCCGAACAAGGTGGTGGTGCTGGACGCGCTGCCGACCACCGCCAACGGCAAGATCGACGTCAAGGCGCTGGCCGCCTCCGACCGGGTCACCGCGGGGGCCGCCGACCGTCCCTTCGTGGCGCCCCGGGGCGAGGCCGAGCGCCGGGTGGCCGCGCTGTGGCAGGAGGTGATGAAGCAGGAGAGCGTCTCCGTGCAGGACGACTTCTTCGCCTGCGGCGGGAACTCGCTGCTGGCCGTCACCCTGGTCAACCGGATCAACCGGACGCTGGGGGCGTCGCTGCCGCTGGAGGTGGTCTTCACCTCGCCGACGGTGGAGAGCCTGGCCCGCCGGCTCTCCGGCGGTCCGGCGGGGCGCGCCTCCCGGCTGGTGCCGCTGACCGGCCCGGGCTCGCCCGGTTCGCCGGCCGGCCGGCCCGTCTTCTGCTGGCCCGGCCTCGGCGGCTATCCGATGAACCTGCGGCCGCTGGCCGAACGCCTGGGCTCCGGGCGGCCGTTCCTCGGTGTGCAGGCCCACGGCGTCAACCCGGGCGAGGTCCCGTACCCGACGATCAGGGAGATGGCGGCCGAGGACGTCCGGGCGGTGCTGGAGCTCCAGCCCGAGGGCCCGTACACCCTGTGGGGCTACTCCTTCGGGGCCCGGGTCGCCTTCGAGACGGCGTACCAGCTGGAGCAGGCCGGCCACACGGTCGACCACGTCTTCCTGATCGCCCCCGGCTCGCCCCGGGTCCGTACCGCAGGCACCCGCCCCGAGGACCGGACCGCCAGCTACACCAGCCGGACCTTCGTGGCGATCCTGCTCTCGGTGTTCACGGGCGCGATCGACAGCCCGCTGCTGGAGCGCTGCCTCGCGGCGGCCCGGGACGACGAGAGCTTCGCCCGCTTCGTCGGCGAGGGCGTCCCCGGCCTGGACCCGGAGCTGGTACGCCGGATCGTGCGGATCGTGGGGACGACCTTCGAGTTCAGCTACACCTTCCGCGAACTGCGGGAGCGCCGGGTCTCGGCACCCATCACCGTCTTCAAGGCGCGGGGGGACGAGTACTCGTTCCTCGACGGCAGCAGCGGCTACTCCGCCGAGCCGCCGACCGTCGTCGAGCTGACGGCCGACCACTACTCCCTGCTCCGGGCGCCGGACGTCGACGAGCTGGTGACGGCCGTCCACCGCCGCCTGCACCTCCGGAAGGACACCGTGATGCCGCACGTCAACATCAAGCACTTCCCGATGGAACTCAGCGACACCCAGCAGGCCGAGCTGTTCTCGGCGGTGACCAAGGCGATCACCGACGCCTTCGGCTGCGACGAGGGTGTGGTGTCGATCGCGGTCGAGTCGATCGCCGAGGAGAACTGGACCGAGCAGGTCTACATCCCGGAGATCGTCAACCGCCGGGACATCCTCGGCAAGGTGCCCAACTACCGCCCCGACGCGCTCTGATGGCGACGACCGTGACCGCCTCGACCGTGACCTCCGGGGCCGTGACCGCCTCGACCGCGACCCCCGGGGCCGTGACCGCCTCGACCGCGACCCCCTGGGCCGTGACCCCGACGACCGCCCTCTCCCACCGGCCCGTGCCGCTCGTCCTGAGCGAGGAGGTGGCCGAGGCGCTGCACGAGGGCCGCCCGGTGGTGGCGCTGGAGTCCAACGTCATCACCCACGGGCTGCCCTACCCGGACAACGCGGCGACCGCCCGCAAGGTGGAGCAGGCCGTCCGGGCGGGCGGCTCCGTCCCCGCCACGATCGCGGTCGAGGGCGGCCGGATCGTGGTCGGCATGACGGACGCCGACATCGAGCGGTTCGCCTCCACCCCGGGCATCCCCAAGGTCAGCAGCCGGGACCTGCCGGTGGTGCTGGCGCAGGGCCGGACGGGCGCGCTGACGGTCGCCTCCTGCCTGGTGGCGGCCGAGCTGGCGGGCATCCCGTTCTTCTCCTCGGCCGGCATCGGCGGGGTGCACCGGGGCGCGGCCACCACCATGGACGTGTCCTCGGACCTGATCCAGTTCACCCGGTCCAAGGTCGCGGTGGTGTGCGCCGGGGCGAAGAAGATCCTGGACCTGGGCCTGACGCTGGAGTACCTGGAGACCCAGTGCGTCCCGGTGGTCTCCTACCGCTCGGACGACTTCCCGGCCTTCTACTGCGAGTCCAGCGGCTTCCGCAGCCCGCTGCGGCTGGACGAGGACGAGGTGGTGGCCCGGTCGATCGAGAACCACTGGGCGCTGGGCAACCGGGGCGGCTTCCTGGTCACCACGCCGGTCCGCCCGGAGGAGGCGATCGACAGCGACGAGGTGGACGCCGCGATCGTCGCGGCGACGGCGGCCGCCGACCGGGACGGCATCCGGGGCCAGGCGATCACCAAGTACCTGATGCGGGCGGTGGACGCGGCCACCGAGGGCCGTTCCTCCCGCGCCAACATGGCGGTGCTGATCAGCACCGCCGAGGTCGGCGGCCGACTGGCCGCCGCGTACGCCCGGCTCCGGGCCGACGCGCGCTGAACCTCCCGCTCCGTCGACCCCCCCATTTCCACCTCCACCCCCACCCCCACCGGACGAACGCGACCCTCGCGTACGACAGACGAATGGATACGACGACATGACGCTTCAGCAGCAGTTCACGTCCGAGGCCGAGTCCTACCGCCCGCTGGTCCCCGAGGCGCAGGTGAAGGAGATCACCGAGCTGCGCCGCGCCCTGGGCGAGCTGGGTGGCGAGGAGGGCGAGCAGACCGTCCCCTTCCTCGGCCTGACCCTGCGGGTGCCCGCCTCCGTGATGACCCCCTGCCCGGTCTCCCCGATGCTGGGCGGCGCGGTGTTCGCCGAGGTCGCGCCCGGTGACCGGGTCCTCGACATGGGCACCGGCAGCGGTTCGCTGGCCCTGATCGCGGCTAAGAAGGGCGCCGACGTCCTGGCGGTGGACCTCAACCCGGACGCCGTGGCCGCGGTGCGGGTCAACGCCGGGCTGAACCAGGTCGCCGACCGGGTGGAGGCGCGCGAGAGCGATGTCTTCTCGGCGGTCGAGGGCCGGTTCGACCTGATCGTCTTCAACCCGCCGTTCCAGTGGTTCGCCGCCGCCGACTACGCGGACGTCGCGGGCACCGACGCCGGCTACCGGGCGCTGACCCGTTTCTTCCAGGAGGCCCGCGAGCACCTGACGGCTGACGGCCGGATGGTCATGTTCTTCAGCACGATGGGCGACGTGGCGTACTTCGAGAAGCTGGTGGCCGAGAGCGGCTTCACCCACAAGAAGGTCTTCACCACCACCCAGCCGGTCCTGGACGTGGCGGTCGACTTCACGGTGCACCGCCTCTCCTGACCGGTCGCGCTCCGGATCCGCCGCCTCTTCCGACCGGTCGCCGCTCCGGACCCGCCGCCGCTTCGGACCCCCGCCGCCGGGGCCTCCCTCCCCTCGGGGAGGCCCCGGTCCCACCGCGCCGGTGGACGGTCCTCGGACCGAGGTGCCCCGCCGTCAGTCCTCGGTGATGCCCAGCAGCTCCAGGAACGCCGCCGCCGCCGGGTGCGGGCTCTCCCGGCCCCAGATCACGTACTCGGCCCGCGACGGCGCGTCCGTCACCTCGATCGTCACCAGGCCGGTCAGGCCCGCGACGTACCGGGGCGGCAGCAGCGCCACCCCCAGACCCGCCGCGACCAGCCGGGCCAGGTAGTCCGCGTTGGTCACCTCGAAGGCGACCTCGCGGGTGAGGCCGGCCGCCGCGAACGCCAGATCGGACTGGGCCCGCCCGGCGGTCTTCGCCGGGAGGTCGACGAACACCTCCGAGGCCAGCCGCCGCAGGTCCACCGAACTCTCGCCCGCCAGCGGGTGGTCGGGGGAGACCACGGCGACCAGCCGCTCCCGGGCCAGCTCCCTGGCCATCACCCCCCGGGGGTGCGCGGTGACCGGGATACCGAGGAAGGCCACCTCGATCTCGCCCTGCCGGATCTGCTCGACGAGTTCGTCGCTCGCGCCGACGCTGAGGCTGATCCGGGCCTTCGGGTGCCGCTGGTGGAACTCGCCGAGCACGGCGGGGATGTCCACGGCCGCGACGGTGGGGATCAGCCCCACCTTGAGCAGGCCGCGCACCTCCCCGACG
Source organism: Kitasatospora sp. NPDC094019 (assembly GCF_044764505.1). NCBI lineage: Bacteria > Bacillati > Actinomycetota > Actinomycetes > Kitasatosporales > Streptomycetaceae > Kitasatospora > Kitasatospora sp. NPDC094019. Next base: position 129,527 of record NZ_JBIWIF010000015.1, on the reverse strand, counting down.
GCCGCCGCGACCTCGGTGGCCGCCCGTTCCGCCGCGTCCAGGCACTGCCGGGCGGCGGGCAGGAAGGCCGCCCCGGCCGGGGTGAGCCGCACCCGGCGGCTGGTGCGCTCGAACAGCCGCGCGCCCAGCTCCTTCTCCAGCCGCCCGATCTGGTGGCTGAGCGCGGACTGCACCACCAGACAGCGCTGGGCGGCGCGGGTGAAGCTGTTGGTCTCGGCCACCGCGATCACGTACCGCATCTGCTGGAGCTCCATCCGTCCATCGTGATCCGCGATGCATCGGGTGACAAGCATGTGTTGGACTCATCGATGCGCGCGGCCCGACACTGAAGGCGACCGCACACGGCCGGAGCCGCCCCCGGGCCGGTTCCGCCGGGCGGGCCCCGACCAGGGGTCCGTCCGTCCTGCCCGGACGCCGTGCCGCCGTCGACCTCTCCCCGTTCACCCGCACCTGGGCGCACCCCGCCGAGGCGTGCCCGCGCGCGCCCGTACCGCCCGTGCCGCCCGTCAGACGAAAGGACGAGCGACCGCCATGACCGCCACGCCGGCCAGTCCCGACACGATCACCGCCGACATCTGGGTCGACCCCCGCTGCCCCTGGGCGTGGATCACCTCCCGCTGGATGCTGGAGGTGGAGCAGGTCCGGGCGGTGGAGACCCGCTTCCACATCATGAGTCTGTCCGTGCTCAACGAGGGCCGCGAGGTGGCGGAGAAGTACCGCCAGGGCATGATCGACGGCTGGGCCTGCGTGCGGGTGTGCATCGCCGCCCAGGAGCAGCACGGCGCGGAGGTGCTGCGCCCCCTCTACAACGCCATGGGCCGGCTGATCCACCACGAGAAGGCCGGGCTCGGCCACGACATGATCACCGCCGCCCTCAAGGAGGCCGGGCTGCCGATCGACCTGGTCTCGGCCGCCGACGACGACTCCTGGGACGAGAAGCTGCGGATCCAGCACCACGAGGGCATGGACCCGGTCGGCTCCGAGGTCGGCACCCCCGTGATCCACGTGCCCGGCCCGGACGGGGAGCCGCTGGCGTTCTTCGGCCCCGTGCTCACCCCCGCCCCGCGCGGCGAGGCGGCCGGGAAGCTCTGGGACGGCGTACTGGCGGTGACGGGCACCGACGGCTTCTTCGAGCTGAAGCGCGGCCGCGACCGCGACCCGATCTTCGACTGAGCCGGCCGGACGTAATCCCTCGGTGCTTCCCACCGGATGTGAGGCGAGATCGACATGACGAGCAGACGGAATCTGTCCACGGTGGCCCTGACCGGCCTGGCGCCGACGGTGTGGGGCAGCACCTACCTGATCACCACCGAGCTGCTGCCCCCGGACCGGCCGCTGCTGGCGACCACCATGCGCGCCCTGCCCGGCGGCCTGTTCCTGCTGGCCCTCGGCCGGCAACTGCCGGTCGGCGTCTGGTGGCTGCGCGCGCTGGCGCTGGGGGTGCTGAACATCGGCGCCTTCAACTTCCTGCTGTTCGTCGCGGCCTACCGCCTCCCGGGCGGCATCGCCGCCGTGATCATGTCGGCCCAGCCGATGTTCGTGGTGATCCTGGCGGCGCTGTTCCTCGGTGAACGGGTCAGAGGCGTGCACGCGCTGGCCTGCGCCCTGGGCGCGGGAGGTGTGGCGCTGCTCGTGTTCAAGGGCAGGGTGTCGCTGGACGGGGTCGGCGTCCTCGCCGCGGTCGGCGGCGCCCTGTGCATGGCCTCGGGGATCACCCTCACCAAGCGGTGGGGCCGTCCCGAGGGCGTCAGTCTGCTGACCTTCACCGGGTGGCAGCTGACGGCGGGCGGTCTGGTCCTGCTGCCGTTCTGGCTGTCGCTGGAGGACATGCCGGACGGCCTGACGGGCGACAACGTGCTCGGCTTCGCCTACCTCATCTCGCTGGGCGCGGTGCTGAGTTACATCGTCTGGTTCCGGGGGATCGGGCTGCTTCCGGCCACGGCGGTGTCCTTCCTGGCGCTGGGCAGTCCGGTGGTGGCGACGCTGCTGGGCTACCTCTTCAAGGACCAGACGCTGTCGCTGCTCCAGCTGCTCGGCATCGTCGTGATCTTCCTGGCGGTCGTGCTCGGCCAGTCCCGTCCACCGGCCAAGGCGCCCGCGGCGGCTGCCCCGCCCGGATCGCTCTCACCCGGATCGCTCCCACCCGGGACGGGCTCGCCGGGCGCCGGCTCGTCGGGCAACGGCGAACGCGGTACCGGCGAACGCGCCCTCTCGGAGGAACGCAGCGGATAGCGGCGGGCGCACCGCACCACGCTCATCACCTTGTCGGACCCGGCGCCACCCGGCGCCGGGTACCGCGCCCGACCGCTCGGGCACCGCGCCCCACCACATCCGGAGATATGACATGACCACTCAAGAAGAAGAACTGCCCACGGCGGCGACGGCGCCGCGGAAGGGCGGCCCGGCGGCCGACGGCTGGCTCGGCGTAGCCGCCATCACCGCGAGCCTCTTTGTCTTCCTCACCACCGAGCTGATGCCGATCGGCCTGCTCACCCCGCTCAGCGAGAGCCTGAAGGTCTCCGTCGGCACCGCCGGCCTGATGGTCACCGCCCAGGGTGTCGCGGCCGGCCTCGGCGTGCCGTTCATCGTGGCCTGGACCCGCCGCGTCAACCGGCGCAAGCTGCTCACCACCCTGCTCGGCGTGCTGGCCGTGGGCAACCTGATCACCTCGATCGCCCCCAACTACCCGCTGATCCTGGTCACCCGCATGTTCATGGGCTTCGCCAGCGGCGTCTTCTGGGCCATCGGCGTCAGCATGGCGATGCGGATCGTCCCCGAGAAGCAGGCCAACCGGGCGGCGGCCGTCGTGATGTCCGGCATCTCGATCGCCACCGTCGTCGGCATCCCGCTCGGCACCCTGCTGGAGAGCGCCAGCTCCTGGCGCACCACCTTCCTGATCTGGGCCGGCCTCAGCGCGGTGGTGCTGATCGCCGTCGCCGTCACCATCCCCTCGCTGCCCTCGGCGAACGCGGTCTCCGTCCGCGAGGTCTTCGGCCTCCCGGTCAAGAACGTGCCGCTGCGCGTGGTCCTGGTGATGGTGGTGTTCTTCGTCCTCGGCCACTTCGGGGCGTACACCTTCGTCCGCCCGTACCTGGAGAAGAGCGCCGAGGCGAGCGTCGGCTTCATCACCGTCGTCCTGATCGTCTTCGGCATCGGCGGCGCGATCGGCAACTTCATCGGCGGCCAGAGCGTCAACAAGAGCCTGCGCGGCAGCTTCGTGGTCGGCGGCCTGCTGCTGATCGGCGCCCTGGTGATGCTGCTGACCATCGGCACCAACGACTTCGGCGTGATCGTCGCCATGGTGCTGTGGGGCATCGCCTTCGGTGTCGTCCAGCTCAGCCAGATCAACATGACGCTCGCGGCCGCGCCGGAGACCTTCGAGGCCGCGATGTCGCTCAACACCATGGCCTACAACACCTGCATCGCCCTGGGCGCCCTGATCGGCGGCCTGTTCGCCGACCACACGGGCGTCAAGAGCGTGGTCTGGTTCGGCATCATCCTGGTCGGCCTCGCCGTCGCCCTGCGCGCGGCCACCGGCCGCCGCGCGGTCCCCGCGGCCGGCTGACCCCCCCCGAAGCACCGGAGCCCGGTACGGACGTCGCGCCACCCCCGTCGTGACGTCCGTACCGCCCCCTCCGGTGAGGTGGGCGCGTGCTCCCGGCGACGGCCGGACCGGCACGCGCCCACACCTCTTTTCCGGGTGGGGCGCGGCCCTTGGGGCGGCCCTTGCCTCGGGGCGGCGCCCCGCCGGGGCCGACGGGGCGGGGCCGGCAGCTTGCCCTGGTTCGGGCTGCGCCCCTCGGGGGCCTGTTCCCGGCCCGGGCGCCCGCCGGGGTCGCCAGGGGCCTGTTTCGGCCCTGCCCGCTCGCCCGCTCGCCTGCCGCCTGCCCCACGCCCGCAGCCGCGTCGCGCGGGCCTGTTCCTGGGTCGGGGTGCCTGCCGGGGTCGCCCGGGGCCCGTTTCGGCCCTGCCCGCGCCCGCGGCTGCGCCCCCGTGCGGTCCCGGTCTGCGCGGTCGGCGGGCTTTCGGGCGGTCCGCTTCCGCGTGGCTACGTCGGTGCCGTCGGCCGGAGGCCCGGGCCTCTCGGCCGGGCTTTCCCGCCTTCGCCCCCACCGCTCGCGACGCGCGCCCACCCCCTTCACCCCCCGCCACACCCATCCACCCTGACTCCCCGCCAGCCCCCCCGCCGGAGTGGTGCGCACACCCTGGGATGATGGCCCGATGGAGCACACCACGCGACGGAACGTCGGTTCGGGCTCGCCGCTGGAGCCGGAGATCGGCTTCTCACGGGCGGTGCGGAAGGGCGCGTACGTCGCCGTCGCCGGGACGGCGCCGATCGGGGACGACGGGGCGACCGTCGGCCCGGGCGACGTGTACGCGCAGACGGTGCGCTGCCTGGACATCGCCGCGACGGCGCTGCGGGCGGCGGGCGCCGGGCTCACGGATGTCGTCCGGACCAGGATCATGCTCACCGATGTCACCCGCTGGCGCGAGGCGGCCCGCGCGCACGGCGAGCGGTTCGCCGAGGTCCGTCCCGCCTGCACCTTTGTCGAGGTGTCGCGCTTCATCGACCCCGCGTGGCTGGTCGAGGTGGAGGTCGACGCGATTCTCGACGCGGGCCTCGACCACGGGCAGGCCGCGGCAACGGAGTAGGCAGTCGACGTGGCCGACTTCCTGTGCGGCCGGAGGGAGAGCGGGGGCTCATGGAGCAGTGGCGGCGCAGGGCGGCGGTGACGGCCGCGGCCCTGGCGGTGGTGGGTGGGACGGTGGCCGGGTGCGGCGATCCGGAACCGCGGGCCGACCGGCTGATCGGCGTGGGTCTGGACGCCGGACGGTTGGTCGTGCGGACCGGGATGTGTCACGACGAGCGGCTGCACGCGGTGCGGGTGAAGGTCTTCCCGGGCCCGGGGAAGCTGGAGGTCCGACCGCGCGAGGGCCGTTCCGCCATAGAGACCGTGGACCTGGGCGAACTGCCGCCGGGGTGGACGAGCACCGGCGAGCGGCCCGGGCAGGTGGTCGCGGACCGGCGCTACACCGTGGAGGTGGTCCGTGACCGGGCCCTCACCGTGACGGTGCCCGGGGACGTGCTGCTGGGCCTGCCCGCCGGCAAGTGGGCGGCGGGCGGCTGGGACTGGGACTACAAGCTGCTGAGCGCGAAGGAGTTCGAGAAGCGCCGCAAGTCCTCCTGTGCGGACGGCTCCTGACTGGCCGTCATGGCGTGCCCGCCGTCGGCGGCACCAGCGGTGGCACCCGCGGTGCGTCCGGCGGGGTCAGACAGGCGGTGCTGACCATGAGCATGATGCCCTGGTCGGGGCGCTCCTCCACGGCGACCAGGTAGTGGTCGCCCGGCGGGCCGCCCGTGGACGCGGCCCGGAACGAGGCGCCGGCGACGTTCCCCGCCGCCGGACCGTTCGCGCCGGGTGAGGGCGTGGCCGTGGCCCCGGGCTCCTGGTAGCCACTGATCGACAGACCCTCGCCCCGCAGGGTGTCCCGCAGCCGGCGCACGATCCCGACGCGTCCGTCGGCCGGGACGTCGAGGCTGGTGGCGGAACTCAGCACGTACGGCTCCGTCGGTCCCGCGATGTCGGGGCCCTCGCACCGGTAGTAACCGAGGCTCTGGCTCACCGGCCCGCCCTGGCCGACGGCCGCCTCCCGCAGGTGTTCGAGCACCTGGGTGACCCGGTCCATCGCCTCGTCGCGGGACTTGACCGGCTGGGGTGCGCGCGTGGCCCCGTCCGCCCGAGGGGCGTCGCTCCGCGCGGCCGCGCAGCCCGGGAGGGCCAGGCAGCCCAGGGCGACGGCCCCTGCGGCGAGTTTGACGGCCGCCGTTCGCGCCGGTGTGTCGATCGATCGTGCGGCCACGGTGGTCGCCCCCGGTGAAGTCGCGTGCAGATGCGGGAAGGATGCTACGGCATGATCCGGAAGGCTCGACTCCGCTTATCGGTTTGGTGCGGCGGCACGGCGGGCGGCACGGTGGCCGCCCCACGGACCTCAGGGCTTCAGCCGGTAGTGGTAACTGTGCGAGACCTCGAACCCGACCCGCTCGTACAGCCGCCGCGCCCCCGCGTTGTCGGCCATCACCTGGAGGTACAGCGTCCCGGCGCCCCGGGCCCGGGCCCAGCGCGCGCCGACGTGCAGGATCGCGCCCGCGATGCCCTGCCGCCGGTGGGCCGGGTCGGTGGCCATGCAGAAGACACCGGCGCAACCGGGCGCGGAGACCACGAGCCCGATGCCGACGAGCCGGCCGTCGCGTTCGACGCCGATATGGGCGGCGGGCCCGGTGATGCGGTGGAACAGTCGGTCGGCGGCGGCCCGTTCGTTGCCCTCGCCGTCGAGCCTCGCGTAGGCGTCGAGCCAGGCGGGGGTCGGGTGTTCGGCGAGGTCGACCTCCCACGGCGCGCCGGGGCCGGAGAAGGCGACGACGACGTCGACGGGCGCCGCGCAGACCAGGGTGGCCGCGTCCAGCCGGTAGCCGCGTGCGTCCAGGGCCGCGTCCAGCGCGCTGTGCTCCTCGGCGGGGGCGACCTGGACGGCGACCGGTAGGTTCCGGGCCGCGTAGAAGTCCTCGACCCGGTCCAGCGCCTCGCCGAGCACGCGGCCCTCGGCGGCGAGGGGCAGCGCGGAGTTCGAGCGGCGCCGGGGGACGCCCGGGGTGTGCCGCAGCAGCCAGCCGTCCACCTCATGTGTCTCCTCGGCGGGCCAGGCCCGGGCCGCGTACCGCTCGATCAGCCGGGTGTCGATCAACGTGTTCTCCTGTCCCCGTCCGGGCGGGTCGCCCGGTCCATGCGGCAGGATGCCCCGGAAGGATCATTGAGGTCCACGACGTAATGCTTCACAGACCTGTAAGGACAGCTTGATGTTGGATCCGGGGCGGCTGCTCCTGCTGCGGGAACTGGCGGACCGGGGGACGATGACGGCCGCCGCCGCCGCGCTCGGCCGGACCTCCTCGGCGGTCTCGCAGCAGCTCGCCGTGCTGGAGCGCGAGGCCGGGGTGGCGCTGCTGGAGCGGGACGGCCGCCGGGTCCGGCTGACCCCCGAGGGCGCGCGGCTGGTCGCGCACGCCCGCATCGTGCTGGGCGCGCTGGAGACCGCAGAGCGCGACCTGCGGGCGGCCGCCGACACCCCGCGCGGCCCGGTCGGCCTGGCCTGCTTCTCGACCTTCGCCGCCGTGCACGTGGTCCCGGCCCTGGCCGCGGCGCGCGAGCGCTTCCCCGAGCTGCGGGTGTCCCTGCACGAGCTGGAACCGCCCGAGGCGCTGGCCGCGCTCCGGGCCCGCCGCTGCGACCTCGCCGTCCGCTACACCTACGACGTCGTCCCCGAACCCGCCTTTCCCGCCGACGAGTTCACCGCCCACCCGCTCGCCGCCGACCCGGTCCTGCTGGCCCTGCCCACCGGTCACGGCGCCGACCGGACCGCCGTCGACCTGCGCGACCTCGCCGACACCGAGTGGATCGTCGGCTCCCGGGAGGACGGCAGCGCAGCCCTGGTGCGCGCCGCCTGCGCGCTGGCGGGCTTCGCGCCCCGGATCGCGCACGCGGTGGACGACTACCACCTCGCCCTGCGGATGGTGGCGAACGGCCTCGGGGCGGCCCTGGTGCCGCAACTCGCGGTCCGGACCCACACACCCGCCGCCGAGGTCGCGCTGCGCCCGCTGCTCGGCCCCGAACTCACCCGCCGCATCCACGCCCTGACCCTCCCCGCACCCACCACCCGCCCGGCGGTGGACGCCGTCCTCACCCTGCTGCGGCCGTCGGCGCCCTGACGGTGCCCCGCCGGATCCCGGCGGGGCCCAATGACCGCCGACGCGGACACCTCGGCGGTCAGGACGAGCGGCCGGTCGAGGCCCACTCGGCGGGCTGGTCGTCGCGGTTCCGGCGGGCGCGGCACCAGGGTGCCGATCCGCTGGGGGAGTGCCACCTGACGGGCGGTCCCCGACCACCGGACCTCCGCGTTCCTCGTGGAGACCCGGGCCAGGGTGTCCACGGCACCGGCGGCCGGGGGATACCCCCACCGTGCGCGGTGCGGCTGCCCCGAGCGCCGGCCCACCGGCTGCCACCGTGGTCCGGTGGATCTTGGTCGAGCAGGCTGGGCACAAGGCAATTCCGAGCAAAGGGAATCAATCGTGTTCAGCCGCACCGCCCGTACCGCTGCCCGTTCCACCGGCCGTTCCACCGCCCGAACCGCCGCCACCCGTAGCGCCGCTGTCGGCGCCCTCGCCGCCGTCGCCTGCCTGACCGTCATGGCCGGCAGCGCCGGAGCGATCGTCAACGGCGGCGACTCCACCGAGCGTTACCCGTTCATGGCGACGATCCCGGAGTCCGCCCCTGATTACGGCCTCTTCGACGGCAACTGCGGCGCCTCGCTGATCGACCCCCAGTGGGTGCTGACGGCCGCGCACTGCATCGCCGTCCCGGGCATCGAACTGGAGGGCATCGTCCGGGTGGGCAGCGACCACCGGAAGACCGGCGGCACCGTCCGGAAGATCGACCGCACCTTCGTCCACCCCGGCTACGTCAACGGCGCGGGCACCACCGCCAACAAGGACGACCTGGCGCTCGTCCGCCTGGACCGCCCGGTCACCCAGCGGCCGATCAGGATCGCCGAGCCCGGACGCCCCGGCACCGCCACCCGGCTGCTCGGCTACGGCACCACCGTGGACGGCAAGTTCGCCTTCCCCGAGCGGCTCCAGGAGCTGAACACCCGACTGGGCGCCGTGTCCGACTGCGCCCCGGGCTTCGCCGACCCGACCCGGCTGTGCACGCTCACCACCAAGCCCGGGGCCATGGCCTGCCACGGAGACTCCGGCGGCCCGCAGATCCAGAAGGGCCGGGGCGGGCGCTGGGAACTGATCGGCGTCACCTCCGGCCCCGGCGCCCCCGGGGTGCCCTGCTCGGAGGGCCCCGGGCTCTACACCAACGCGGCCGCCTACAAGGGCTGGATCCAGCAGACCCTGAGGGACAACCGCACGTCGACCCCCGCCACCGGCCTCGCACCGACCGCGGGCTGACCGTCCCCGACGGCCCCGCCACGGGCCGCACCGCGTGGAGCCGTCCGCCCGGTCTCGGGCGGACGGCGCCACGCGCGAGCTCGCTCGTCCGGGTGCCGCTCGTCCGGGTGCCGCTCACTCGGCACCGACGGCCTCCAACAGCCGTGCCACCAAAGGGTTCGGGTCGTCCCGGCGCCAGGCGACGGCCACCCGGGTGCGGACCGTCCCCGGCTCGACCGCCCGGAACGCGACACCCCGGAGCCGGATCCGCCGGATGCTCGCCGGCGCCAGCGAGACCCCCAGCCCGGCCCCGACCAGCGCGCACACCGTCTGCCACTCCACCGCGTGCTGAACGATCCTCGGCGCGAACCCCACCGACCCGCACAACTCCGTGATCCGGTCGTACAGTCCCGGCCCGACCGCCCGGGGAAGCAGCACGAACGGCTCCTGCGCCAACGCGCCCACCTCCACGGTCCGCCGGGGGGCCAGCGGATGGTCCGAGGGCAGCACGGCGACGAACGGCTCGGTCAGGACGGTCCGGAAGCCCAGCGCCGCCGCTTCCCCGGCGGGCGGCGGCTCCCGCAGCAGCCCGATGTCGACGGCGTCCTCGTGCAGGGCGGCGAGCTGCGGGACCGTGGTCATCTCGCGGATGTCCAGTTCGACGGCCGGGAACCGCTCGCGGAAGGTCCGCAGCAGCCCGGGCAGGACGGTCAGCGCCAGCGAGGCGGAGAACCCGATCCGCAACCGACCGGCCTGCCCGCTCCCCACCGCCCGCGCGGCGGCCAGCCCGTCCGCGAGGCCGGCCAGCGCCCGCCGCGCCGAGGGCAGCAACTCCCGCCCGGCCGGGCTGAGCGCGACCCGCCCGGGCGCACGGACGAAGAGCGGGTGCCCGACCTTCGCCTCCAGCCGGGCGATCTGCTGGCTCAGCGGCGGCTGGGCGATACCGAGACGCGCGGCCGCACGGCCGAAGTGGAGTTCCTCGGCGAGCACCGTGAACGCGTGCAACTGGAGGAGGGGGAGTTCGGGGCGGTCCATATCCCTAGAGGTACCAGACCATGGGCCTTGCGGTATTGGACGTATCACCGCAGGTCACCTAGCGTGCGGCGCATGACTGAGCGACGCACGATCCTGAGCGGTTCGACCTTCGAGGAACAGATCGGCTACGCCCGGGCGGTCCTCGTCGGCGACCACGTCCACGTCTCCGGCACCACCGGCTACGACTACGCGACGATGACCATCGCCGACGACGTGGTGGAGCAGGCCGAGCAGTGCCTGCGCAACATCGGCACGGCCCTGGCGGAGGCGGGCTGCACCTTCGCTGATGTCGTCCGGGTCCGCTACCTGCTGCCCGTGCGGGAGGACTTCGAGCCGTGCTGGCCGGTGCTGCGCCGCTGCTTCGGAGACGTCCGCCCGGCGGCGACGATGATGGTCACCGGCCTGGCGGACGAGCGGATGCGGATCGAGATCGAGGTCGACGCCTACCGGCCGCGTGCGGCCGGGCAGTAGCGGGTCGTGGCCGCCGAGGTGGAGCGGGGGGGGGGGCGGGGCCCCCCCCCCCCCCCCCCCGGGGGGGCGGGGGGGTGGCCGCCCGCGGCGGGGCGCCCCCCC
>NZ_JBIWIF010000015.1:103480-118923 GCF_044764505.1 Kitasatospora sp. NPDC094019 | reverse complement strand
GCCCCGGGGCGGGGGGCGGGGGGGCGGGGGGGGGGGGGGCCCGCGGGGGGGGGGGGGCCGGGCGCCGGGCCCCCCCCCCCGCTCCACCGTGCGATCTCGGTTGATGGCCGGCCGGAGCGGTGCCGACCTCCCGGCCCGGCGCGTGGCGCTAGACCTTGACGTCCTCCGCCTGCTTCTCCCACGGGACACCGAGCAGTCCGGGATCCGCCCGCTCAAGTGACGGCAGCTCGGACTCGGCCTGGAACCACACGACCACGAGTCGGGAGACGTGGAGGACGGATTCCAGCGCCGGGTCCACCGGCTCGGAAATGAAGAACCCCGTACACAGGACGCGGGGAAGCTCCTCCATCGGGCCGAAGGTCGCGCGCCGGAGTTCCCGCGCTGCCCGGGGCGGCTCCACCAGGTGGACGGGAGCCGAAGGGTAGTCCTTCTTCGCCCGCTCGACCGCGCCCGCCACGATCCCGTCGTTCATCTCTCGGGTCGGGTACCCCATCAGCAGTCCGTCGTAGGTCTCCGCGAGACGGAGGCCGGAGAGTTGGATCGAGCGTCCTGATCCGAGGACCACCTGCGCAAGTGCCATGGTGGGCAACCTATCGCCCCGCCCCTCCGCAGGTAAGCCCCTCGCGGCCCGGCCGACCGGCCCGGCACAGTCCACGGTTCACCGCCGACGACGGCTGCGTCCTGCCTTTCGTCGGGACGTACTGCTGGAGTCCGTGGCCCGTCGTCGCTCCCCACCGCTCCGCCGATCCCGCGCGTGGGAAGTCGGTGCCCGCGTGTCGGAAGTCCGTGCCGCGCGTGGGAAGTCGGTGCCGCCGACTTCCCACACGCGGGCACCCGGTGGTCAGGACCGGCGGCGCACGCGCAGGACGCTGGTGAGCAGGGGGAGGGTGAACTCGCCCTCGGCCGTGGCGGGGTGGCCCGCGAGGTGGGCGCGGGCGCGGGCCAGCAGCTCCGCCCGTTCCGGCTCCGGCATGACCAGGACGCCGGCCTTGGTGCCGAGGGTGGCGACCAGGGACTCGGCGGTCCGGCGGTGGCCGTGCGGGAACTCCGCCTGTTCGGCGGTGTGGAACGGGCTGTCCGCGCCGGTCCTGGGCAGGTGCAGCTCCGCCGTCTCGATCCGCCAGGCGGCGGGCACGTCGCGCGGGCCGATGGCGGCCGGGCCGGTGACCCGCGCGAGCCCGGCGACCCAGTCGGTGCCGTCGTCGAAGACGTTCCACAGCCCGGCGAGCACCCCGCCGGGCGCGAGGACGCGGGCGATCTCCGGCCCGGCCGCGGCCATGTCGAACCAGTGCATCGCGTTGCCGGAGACGACGGCGTCGACCGACCCGTCCGGGAGCGGGATCGTCTCCGCGCTGCCCTGGAACGCCCGCACCGGGGGCAGGCCGCGCCGCAGCTCCGCCAGCATCGCCGGGTCGGGCTCGACCGCGACCACGTCGAGTCCACCCAGGGCGAGCAGGGTGCCGGTGAGCTTCCCGGTCCCCGCACCGAGGTCCAGCACCCGTGGCCCGGGTGCCCCTGCGAGCGCCCACCGCACGGCCTCGGGCGCGTAGTCCGGCCGGTGCTCGGCGTAGGCGCCCGCCGCCGTGCCGAACGACGAGCTGTGGCGCTGTCGTTCGCCGTCCGTCAGTGCGTGGGTGAATGTCATCGCGGCCCCCTGCGCCATGGAATGGTGTATCGGTCCGATATATCGGCTCGATACGTCGGACCCTAGGCGCGGTCGCTCGGAGGCGCAAGATCGGCTGCTGTCGGACCGGTAGCGGTGCAGGTCCCAACGGATGCGGCGTGTAGACCGATTGGGCGGGGAAGACGGGCTGCGGCGAGTCGTCGGCGTTGCGCGGCAGCCTCTCCGTGCACTTTGCAAAGTCGCACTTTGCAACGTGCAAGCGGTGGGGAGTGAAGGGGAGGAGAGGGCGGTGAGGCCGCGGTGAGGCCGAGGGGCGGTGAGGCCGAGGGGTGAAGAGGTGGCGAGCCGGAGGGGCGGTGGGCGTGCTGTGGCCTCCCCTCCGCACTTTGCAAAGTCATGCTTTGCAAAGTGCGGAGGGCAAAGGCAGTGCAGGCGGCCCCTGTGCCGCAGGGGCCGCCTGCAGTGGCATGGACCTTGACCCTTGGGCATGGCCCAAGGGTCAAGGTCCAAGGAGCTGCCTGCGGTGGTCGGGGGGATCGCGCGGGGTGGGGCCCAGGGGCGGGACTACTTCCCGCATTTTGCAAAGTGCGGCTTTGCAAAGGCGCCGAGGGCAGGTGTGGCGCAGGGCCCGCCTACGGTGATCGGGGGAGCGTGCGGGGCGTGCGTTCGGCGCAGCTTCGGGGCGGTGGGGGCGGAGGGTGTTGCCCGGGGCGGGTGCGGCCCGGTAGACGGGAGGCTCCGAGTGCCGAACCCCACCGAAGCCCGGGAGTGTTGATGAAGATCATGCGACTGTTCGCCCTGCCCGCCGTCGCCCTCGCGCTGGCGCTGAGCGCCGCGCCCGCCGCCACGGCCGCGCCCGCTGCCGCCGCGACCACCACCACGTCCACCGTGCACATCGTCAACGCGGACGGCGGGACCACCGTGCACGCCGGCGTCGGCGACACCGTGCAGGTGGACCTGACCGCCCTCCGCGACTACACGGTGACCTGGTACTGGTACGCGCCCGCCGCCGCCACGGCCGCCGTGCTGAGCCAGACGGCGGGTACCGCCGACCCGAACGGCAACTCCCACGCCACCTTCACCGCTTCGACCGCCGGCACCAGCGACATCAACGCCATCGGCCGCTGCGTGCCGGACCCGCGCACGGTCTGCCCGCCGTTCGTGGCCCGGTGGAAGGTCACCGTGGTCGTCTCCTGAGCCCGCTCCCACGGCGGATGCCCTCGGTTCCTCCCGCAGGGGAGGGCCGAGGGCGCTTTTCGGTGTGCTGTCACCGAGGGGTGGGTGAGGTGGAGGCGGTGGGGGTCGGGCGCGGGTGGTGCTGGTGGCTCAGGACCGGGTAGATCCAGGCGACCAGGGCGAGCAGCAGCGTGATCGGCAGCACGGTGCAGGCGGCGACGGTCACGGTGGTCGCGGTGCCGGGGGAGTGGCGCTCAGGCGGCGGCATCGGCCTCGGACTTGCGTTCGGGGAGGTCGAGTTCGGCCCACACCGTCTTGGCGCCGGGCTCGCGGGCGAGGGTGCCCCAACGGTCGGCGAGCGCATCGACGAGGGTGAGGCCCCGCCCCGACTGCGCGTCGCTGGAACAGCTCCTCGGGTCCGGCAGGACGGGTTGCTTGTCGCCCCGGCAGTCGGACACCTCGATGCGGAGCACGGTGGTGCGCGACCGGCGCACGGAGGTGAGCGAGAGGCCCAGTTCGAACCCGCGCCCCGGTGTGCGCCCGTGGGTGGAGGCGTTGGCGGCCAGTTCCGCCACGATGATCAGTGCGGAGTGAAACGCTTCCGCACAGCGGGAGTTGAGGCCCCAGGTGGTCAGCTGCTGTCTGGCGACCCGGCGGCCGATCGCGGCTCCCTTGGGGGTGGAAGTGAGGAGCGCGCTGTGGGCGCGCGGCGCCGGTTCGTTGGGGGGGATTTCGGACTTCATGGGGAAAAGCCTGCCCCCCCGGGCTTACGCTGACGATGCATCCGGTGAGCACGGTGAGTGCCTGTATGCATGCGGAAAGTGTTGTGTGACGGCCCGTCGGCCGTGACCGGGAAATGGGGAGGCCGTTATGGCTGAAGTTCAGAGCGGCGGCGACAGCGGCGATGTGCGGCCGGAGTTGGAGGAGGACCTCTCGGAGGTGTCCGACTTCCTCAAGGCGATCGGCAAGCAGATCAAACTGCTGCGCGAACGGGCTGGGCTGACGCAGAAGGAGTTCGCCAAGCAGGTCGGCTACACGGAGAGCCTGATCGGCGCGGTGGAGCAGGGGAAGCGGACGCCGCAGCGGGAGCTGCTGGAGGCGTCGGAGCGGGTGTTGGACGCCGGCGGGCTGCTGATCGTGACGTCGGACGACATCGAAAGTGCCAAGGCCAAGGCGCGGGTGCGGCATCCAGAGTGGTTCCGGGGCTACGCGCGCTTGGAGGCGAAGGCTGAGGAGATCCACAACTTCAGCATGTATGGCGTTCCTGGGCTACTTCAGACCGAAGCTCACGCCCGGGCGGTGTGTGCGATGAATCAGCCGCTTCTCGCGGAGGACGTCATTGAGACACGTGTTGCGGCTCGCATGGCAAGGCAGGAGATCCTCACGACATGGCCCCGCGCCATGTTCAGCTGGGTGCTCGACGAGAGCGTGCTGCGTCGGCCGCTTGGAGGGCGCGAAGTTCATGAGGAGCAGCTGCGTCACCTGCTGAAGGTTGGAAGCATGCGGGGAATGGTCATCCAGATCATGCCGCTGAGTCGTACGGAGAGTGCTGGTATGGGTGGCCCGTTCATCCTCATCACTCCGAAAGGCCAATCGCAGATGGGCTACATCGAGGTGCAGACCAGCAGTAGGCTGATCACGGCTCAGGAGGAGGTTCGTATCATGAATGCCCGATACGGCACCTTGAGGGCGCAGGCTCACACTCCGCAGGAGTCCCTGTCGTTGATCGAGAAGATTCTGGGAGAGCGATGAGCAGCGATCTGGAGTGGTTCAAGAGCAGCTACAGCAGTGGCGACGGCGGCGAGTGCGTCGAGGTCGCCGAGGCGACGTCGGCCGTGCTTGTCCGTGACTCCAAGGACAAGCCCGGTCCCCACCTCACCTTCTCGCCGGCCGCCTGGGAGGCGTTCGTCGAGTTCGCGCAGTCGGTCTGACGACCAGTCTCCCCCCTCGGCACCCAGCGACCGTCCACCGACCGGTGGACGGTCGCTCTTTGTGGGGGCGTTGTCGGCCCGTTGTACGGGTTGTACGGGTGTCCCCCAAGGGGAGTTGCTCCGTATCCTGGGCGCGCGCCACCGACACCCCTCACCTCAGGGAGAAGCGATGAGCAGCGAACTGGCCTGGTTCAAGAGCAGCCACAGCAGCAACGAGGGTGGTCAGTGCGTCGAGATCGCCTGGCGCAAGAGCAGCCACAGCGGCGACGAGGGTGGCGAATGCGTCGAGGTCGCCGAGACGACCTCCGCCGTCCTCGTCCGCGACTCGAAGGACAAGTCCGGCCCCCACCTCACCTTCACCCCGGCAGCCTGGGAAGCGTTCGTCGCCTTTACTCGCTCCGCCTGAAGTCCAGCGCGCCGTGGAAGTCCCGGCCCTGCACGATCGCCACGGATCCGTGGAAGGTGCCGCCGCTGATCGAGTTGTTCACGGTGCCCTGGCCGGTGCGGACCGACCGCGCCTGCTCCTGCCAGCGGACGAGATCGGCGCGGAACTCGGCGTCCAGCGCGGCCCGCACCGCCAGCGCCGTACTCAGCTCGTGGGCGCGCGCCACCTCATTGGGCGCGCGTCCAAGAGCCACCCACTGTGCCTCGCCCGAGCTGACCGCGGGCGCGGCCTCGAAGGGGCGCCGCACCAGCGCACCGAGCTCCGCCCACGCCTCCCGGCCGGCCTCCCCGCCGTCCCCACCGGCCAGCGCGGTCAGCAGTTCCACTGCCGTCGGATCCACTCGGCACCCCTTGTCACTACAGGCTGACGTGACGTCAAGTCTGCTCTACCGTAGGTCCATATGGGGGACAGAAGCGATCAGGATCCGAATATCTACAACCACATCTCGGGCGGGCACTTCCAGGGCCCGGTCTACCAGATCCGGGATGTCCACGGGAATATCACCTTCACCTGGGCAGCTCCGCCGCAGAGCGCCGACGAGATCGCCTTCCGCCAGCAGTACATCGCGGAGACCCGCAGGCAGTGGGCCCGGCAGCGAGGCGAGCGGGTGGCCTCCCGGACGCGACTGGGATGCGGTTGCCTCGGCCCCCCGGCCGTGGTCCTCGGGATCGTCGTCTTCTACAACATCTCGCACGATGTGATCAGCACCGTCTTCTTCTCCCTCTTCGCCATTCCCGTCATCCTCGGCCTGCTCAGGGGCTCCAAGTGATAGCCCCACCCCGCGTGGGGGGCGCTCCGGTGCCGGAGGTAGCGCCGGAGCCGGAGTCGTTGGCTGCGGTGCATCGGCAGGTCGCCGATGCTCTCCGGTGGCACGAACCGGAGAGCGGTCGACTCGTCGGTGATCCGCAGCTCCCCACCGGTGATGCGCGCGGCGAAAACAGACGTTGAACTGCCCTCTTCCCGGACCTCCCGAACGGCTGCCTGCGGAAGTGACTCGCCAAGATCCATCGCGCCGCCCAGCAACGCGTACAGGCCGTTGTCGAAGCGTCGTCGGAGCGGGATCCGCCCTCCACCGTCGGTCACCACTGCCGACGCCGCGACCACCAGCCGATTCGGTACGGGCGCGTCGGCGTCGTCCTAGGACTCGGTGCGTGTCACGTGAGCAACCCTCCTCGATACGAGTCGGGGCGGACTGTCGTGCGCGCGGCCCGCTCCGGGCTGTCGCGGAACAGCTCGGCCACGAGGTGGCCCCGGAGCGGGAGGCCGCCGCCCACGAGGCTTCCTCGTCACCGCTTCATGCCGTATCCCGTCTTCATGCCGGATCCCCTCCGGGGCGCGGAGACGTTCGGGCCGATCGGCGGGACCGCGGAGGTCGCCGAGACCACGTCCGCCGTCCTCGTCCGCGATTCCAGGGGCCGATCCGGCCCCACCTCGTCTTCGCCCGCGCGTCCTGAATCGCCCACCTCCACAGGGGTGTTCGCCCGTCCGTGGCGCGTCACCGGTCGGGACGCTCCCTGAGCCCCTCCAGTGATCTACCGCCGAGTACGCTCGATCGCAGTAGTGAGTCGGCTTCGGATGCGCACTTTCCGAACACTGGAGGTTCTCGTGGCCAAGGGCTACTGGGTCAGCGTCTACCGCACCATTTTCGACCCCGAGAAGCTGGACGCCTACAACAAGCTGGCCGCGCCGGCCGTCGCGGCCGGAGGCGGACGGGTGTTCGTCCGCGGCGGAAAGACCGTCGCGCACGACGACGGCATTGCCGAGCGGGTCGTCCTGATCGAGTTCGACAGCTTCGACCAGGCCGTAGCGGCTCACGCGAGCGAGGCGTACCAGCAGGCGCTGGACGTGCTGTCCGGCGGCGTCGAGCGCGACTTCCGCATTGTCGAAGGCGTCGAGGACTAGGGCGGCGCCGACGGACGACGGTGCCGCCCAGGGCGAGGCGAGCGCCGGGAGCGGCGGGGCGGACACGGCTTCGGCGGCCGGGTTGAACAGGCCCGGCCCGGAGTCGTGTCCGGTCGCCGGTGGGGCCTCGGCCGGTAGCCTCGCGGTTGTCCGATCGTCCCGATCCGTACGGAGGTTGTCGCGATGCCGGAGAGGGTGGTCCGGGAGAAGGTGCTCGCCTACATCGTCCGGGGCGGGCGGCTGTTGGTGTTCCGGCACACCGACCACAGTTACGAGGAGGTCGGCGTCCAGGTCCCGGCCGGCAGTATCCGCCCCGGCGAGGAGCCGGAGCGCGCCGCTCTGCGCGAGGCCCGCGAGGAGACGGGGCTGAGCGCCTTCACCGTCGTCCGCAAGCTCGGCGAGACGACGTACGACCTCACCCCGTACCGGTACGAGATCCAGCACCGGCACGTTTTCCACCTGGACCTCGCCGAACCGACCCCCGAGCGCTGGTCCAGCCAGGAGGCCCACGACGGCACCCGGGCGCCCACCCCCTTCGAGTGCTTCTGGATCCCCCTGCCGTCCGCCCACGTCCTCCAGTCCGGGCAGGGCGCCCTCCTCGGCCGCCTCTTCGACTGACCCGCGCCCCCACCCCTCCGCGGGGGAAGTCCGCCCCTCCGACTTCCCACGCGCCCGCTCGGGTGCACCCCGAGCGGGCGCGTGGCCGCAGTTCCGGCCTGAGAACGAGCGGCCCCGACGGCCGGCCGTCCGCCGGGCGCCGGTACCCGAAAAGGCTGTTGTGCAGACGACCAACAGGAGCCCCCGATCGATGTCCGAGTCCACGGCGAAGCCGAGCGCACTCCTGGATCCGAGCGAGACGGCGCTGCTGGCACGTTCGCTCGTCGAACGGATCGGCCCGGCCCGATGCAGCGACCGACTCGCGGTCGGCATGGGCTTCGCGGACTTCCGGGATCTGATCGACCAGGCCCTCGGGTTTGCGCGCCCTGCGGGACGACCTCCCCATCGCGCCCGTGGACCGGGCGCGCATCCTCCTCCCGGCGGAGATCGTCTTCGTCGGTCACCGCGCCGGTTCGGGCGTCGAATGGGTCGACGACCACGGGGTTCGTCGACGGCGAGACGCTCACCACGCTGCGCTCCGTCCGGCGCAAGCCGGCCCGGACCGTCCACTCCTACTGCGGCAGGACCCCGAACGCTTGACGGCCGTACCCGCGCGGGAAGTCGACGCGGCCGACTTCCCGCGCGGGCGCGGCGGAATCCCCACGCTCAAGAACGCCTGAATCCGATTCGCCGAAGGCTGCTCCGGGATTTCCCGCGCTGGAAGCTCGGTGCTCGATGCTCTGCGAGGGGCAACGCGTGGAGGCGTTCACGGAACTGCCTCTCGCACCCTGCCTATAATGGGCAAATGATCTTCATTGTGGTGAAATTCACCGTCAAGTCCGAATACGTCGAGCAGTGGCCCGAGAAGGTCGCGGAATTCACCCGCGCCACCCGGGCCGAGGCCGGAAACCTCTGGTTCGAGTGGTCCCGCAGCCTGGAGGAGCCGGACACCTACGTCCTGGTCGAGGCGTTCCAGGACGACGCGGCCGAGGCGCACGTCACCTCCGCGCACTTCCGCGCCGCCCTGGAGACCATGCGCCCGCTGGTCACCCGCACCCCCGAGATCGTCAGCACCACGATCGAGGGCGCCACTGGCTGGAGCCGGATGGGCGAACTCCAGGTCGACTGACCGCGCGTGGGATCCTGCCACCGCCCGGGACCCCTCGCAGTCCGCTCCCGCCTGTCGGGTCCGAAGGAGGGTGTCCCGGTCGGCGGGCTGTCGGTTCTGCCGGGACGGACCCCGACCGGGCGCCGGAAGTCCGACTCCGGTCCCGCGCGCCGCTGGTCCGACTCCGGCCCCGCGTCGGACGCGCGCTCGACCGGACCCCGGTCGGTGGGACGATCAGCACATGAGCTTCGCCACCTTCGCCAGGCATGTTCGTGATCCGGATCTTCCCTACGGACGGCGCTACAGCTCCCTGAGGTGCGCGGTCGGCCACTACTGCCCGCTCGGGTTCGACTCGACGTGGTCATTTCTCAGTACGGCAGGAGCCCTGAGGACGGACGAACGGGCGCTGCTGCTGGCCCTGGACATGTTGGAGCTCAGTCGGGCCGCGTGGCTCGCCGAGCTCGGTGCCTTCGCCGACCGGCGGCGGGCGGCGAAGCAGCAGCATCGGCGGACACCTTCAGTGACGGAGCTTCGTCGCCTGAACGGATGGCGGTGGCCCGGGCCCGACGGGCACCGGGCCGAGTTCCGTGAGATCGGGCTTCTGCGGGCGGTGCACGCCGCAGAGCCGTTCCCCGGCGTTCCGGCTGCCGACAAGGACGATCTGGCGCACTTGGACGCGACGGTCGCGGGTTGCCTTTCCGCCTACCTCGCTCACGGGGGCGCGCTGGGACCAGGCCACGAGGAAGTCCTGCGAGGCTGTCTGCCCGAGCTGTGTACGGCCGTTGTCCGACTCGGCTACCCGGCGGCGTTTCCCCGGGCGTTCGCCTACTTTCGCCGGCTGCTCAAGCTGGCCGAGCTGGCCGTTCACGACGGCTGCCGAGAAGCCCCGGAGCGTCCTGGGGCGGTTTCTGCCGGGAACGGCCACTCGTGGGCTTGAGTCTCCCGCGGGGGGAGACGCGAGAGTAGGCGCATGGACGGGGACACGCTCTTCACGATCGGCGACCTGGCCCGGCGGACCGGGCTGACGGTCAAGACCATCCGGTTCTGGTCCGACTCCGGGATCGTGCCGCCGACCGACCGCAGCCCGGCCGGCTACCGGCTCTACGACCTCGACGCGCTCGCCCGCCTCGACCTGGTGCGCACCCTGCGCGAACTCGGGCTCGAACTCGCCGCCGTACGACGGGTGCTGGACCGGGAGGTCTCGCTGCCCGAGGTCGCGGCCGCGCACGCCGACGCCCTGGAGACGCAGATCCGCGTCCTGCGCCTGCGGCGCGCTGTGCTGCGCGCCGTGGCGAAACGCGACCACTCCACCCCCGAGGAAATGGACCTCATGCACAAGCTCGCAAAGCTCTCCGACGACGAACGCCGCCGCCTGATCACCGACTTCGTCGACGACACCTTCGGCGGGCTGGACGCCAACGCCGAGTTCGTCGACATGATGCGCGCGGCCGTGCCCGAACTCCCCGACGACCCCGAACCCGAACAGGTCCACGCCTGGGTCGAACTCGCCGAACTCACCCAGGACCCCGACTTCCGCGCCGCCGTCCGCCGCATGGCCGAGTACCAGGCGGCCGAACGCGAGCGTGGCGACACCACCGGCCTGCACCACGACCTCACCGGGACCGTCCGCGACGCCGTCGGCCGCGCACTCGACGCCGGCCTCGCCCCGGCCTCACCCGGGGCCGCCGTCGTCGTCGACACCCTGACCGCCGCCTACGCGCGGACCTTCGCCCGCCCGGACGACGCGGAGCTGCGGCGCTGGCTGCTGGCCCGCCTGGAGATCGCGGGCGATCCGCGCGCCGAGCGCTACTGGCACCTGCTGTCGGTGGTGAACGGCTGGCCCGTGTCGCCCAGCCTGGCACCGGTGTTCGCCTGGTTCACGGCCGCCCTGCGCGCCGGCGGCGCGTAGGCGCCCCGCGCCCCGCGCCCCGCGCCCCGCGCCCCGCGCCCCGCGCCCCGCGCCCCGCGCCCCGCGCCCCGCGCCCCGCGCCCCGCGCCCCGCGCGGGAAGTCGACCAGCCCGACTTCCCGCGCAGGAGTTCCACCGTCAGAGGTGATGTGATGGCCGCATGAGCCTTCCACCCGATGACGAACCCCCCGAGCACCGGCGCTACCACCAGCACCTTCGAGCGCTGGAAGCCGTGGTGGAAGCGGAGGAGGCCGACCTGCTGGCCGCCGTCCTTCGCGACGAGGACCGGGGCATGGCCGAGGCCGCCGTGAACCACCATCTCGGACGGCGGGCCGCCGAGCTGCTGACCGGTCCCGGCTTTCCGGTCTGGACCGCGACGACGGCCACGGTCGTCGGAGACCGGGACTTCCTCGCCCGCCGACTGCGTGAATGGACCCTGCTCAGGGCCGTCGCACTGGACGAGCCCTGGACGGACGAGGAACTGCTCGCCGCGTCCGACTGGTTCCAACGCACAGCCGTCACCGCCCGGTTCGTCACCTCCCCCGCCGCCCTGGGCCTGCTCGCTGAGCACGGCCGTACCCGCCGCGTCCGCAACGCGGCGAGCGGTCGCATCTGACGGCCGCGGCCGTACCTGACGAGGCACTCCCGGCTTTCCCGTAGTGGAAGGCCGATGTCCTTGCGCCCGGGCCGCCCGAGCGTGAAGCATCAGCTCGACGCCGGAACGAGAGCAGCAGTGACCCTGCGGAAACTGTCGGGAGACCCGGACTGCAAGAACGGTACGTGCCCGACGCTGTGGGGGAGTGAGGACGGAACCGCCTTCCTGATCCAGGGGTACGTGGTCACCGACGCCGAGCAGCTCGCCCAGATCGGCCCTTCCCGAGGGCGAGACCGTCGTCCGCGTGCCCGTGAGCGTATTGGAGGACTACTTCCATGCTCGACGGAACTGAATTCGGCCGGCTCTTCGAACGATTCCACCGCACCGCGTTCCGGCTGGAGACGCTGGACCTGTACGACGTCGAGGAGGAGCAGGAGGAGTTCGCGGCCTTCCTTGCGGGCGAAGTCATGCCCCCGGAGCGGCACGACAACCCGTGGGTCCGGTCCATGACGGATCGGGACGGTTCACCGGCCTCGCGGTACCGTCCTGGCGTGATTGAACTTCCCAGCCGCCTGGCGGCGTTGGTGGTGCGTACCGACTTTTCCGGGTCAGCCCCCTGGGGTCGCCTGCGCGAGGCCCTGGCCACCCCGAACGAGGATGGGTTCCTGGCTCACGTCCATCTCGTCGACAACCCGCGCTTCGCGGACGTGACCTGCGACGAGGCGGTGAGCCTGCTGCCGAGCGGTTACCGGCATCCGCTTCTCGTCCTGGCGGACAGGGCTACGCTGATCTCGTCCGAGTTGCCGCTTCTCGCTTTGGATCTGCGGGGCGGACCCGGGCGGTCCGTTCGGGTCGTTGCCGCGGAACTCTGGTGCATCGAGAACAACTTGTCGATCGTGAACATGGACTTCGACGAGTTCGCCGACGGCGTCGACGAGGACGGGGTCTTCAGGGGGTTCTGAGCCCGGCGGATTCACAGCGACCTACGTGGCCAGAGAACCGGCAGAGGCCGTCCCGCTTTGCACACCTGTGTGGCTCTCGCGGGGGAGGGGGATCGTCCGGGGGGACGATCCCCCGGATCCGCCGGATTCGCCACGGTGGAGTCATGGCGATCAAGGGCAGTGCGGGGCGCGGCCGGGCGGGGACGCGGTGGGGGTACGTCGTCGCGGCGTGGGGGGTTGTGTTCGCGGTGCCCAGCTTCCTCTGGGCGACGGGAAGTACCTTCGGCGCGCGGTCGACGGTGGCGCCCGAGCTGGTGCGGCTCGCCCAGGACCGGGTGCCGTGGTTCCTGGCCGTCCTGTGGGTGACCGGCGTGCTCAAGCTCGCCGGGGCCGCGATCGGCCTCGGCCTGACCCGGCTCCGGAGCCGACGGGCCGCCCGCCTCCTGGCGTTCTGCGGCGGCGGCGCGACGATCCTGCTCGTCTGGCACGGCGGCCTCTTCGTCGTCCACGGCATCCTGGCCGAGACCGGGGTGATCCCGGTCTCGGCCGATCTCGTCCCGCTGACCCGCTGGTACCTCTACCTGTGGGGCCCGTGGTTCATCGCCGGCGGTCTCGCCTTCGCCACCGCGACGGCCCGCCATCTCCACCTTCACCTCCACGACGACCGCCGCCGCGCCCGCCACCTCACCACCGCCGGCGCCCTGGGCGCCCTCCTCCTCTCCCTGGCCTCGACTGTTACCGGCATCGGGTGATGCGGGCGTGGAACGCGAACCGGCGACGCCGGTCCCGTGTGTGAGGATCAGGGCCGGTGCACCTGTGGACGGTGCCCGCTTTCAGGATCACCCACAGTGGCAGGAAGAGGTGCTGGAAATCGTTCGCCGGGGGAACCGCGCGATTGCTGGTGACGAACGATGGTGAAGCGCCACTGGAGCTGACCGTAGAGCCCTGGGCGGACACCTACCGGATCCAGCGACAGTACGTAGATCGGTGCCGGCACCGGGTACAACGCCGCGCTGCTCTGCCACCTCGCGGGCGCTGGGAACGTCACCACCGTCGACCGCACCGCGCGGCTGGTGGACACGGCGTGGGAGCGGCTGCGCGGGGTCGGGTTCGCGCCCGCCGTGCTGAGGGCGGACGGTGCGGGCGCACCCCCGCCGAGTGGGCCGTTCGACCGGGTCGTCGCGACCTGTTCGGTACGGCGGATCCCCCGGACCTGGTTGGAGCAGTGCGTGACAGGCGGGGTGATCGTCGTGCCGATCGGCAACGCCCTCGGCGGCGGCGCGGTCGCTTGCCTCACCAAGCTGCCCGACGGCGGGGCGGCGGGCCGATTCCTGCACCGGACCGCCGCGTTCATGCCGCTGCGGCCGGACGAGGGCTCGGCGGCCCCCGGTGTCCCGGTGCCGGTCGCGGGCCGGCGCCGGACCAGTGTGGTCGGGGCCCGGGTGCTGGACGACCATGCCTTCTCGTTCTGGGCCGGACTTGCCCTGCCCCGGGGTGTCCTGCGGGACGGTGGCGTTCTGCACGACCCGGTGGACGGTTCGACCACCCGGGTCCGCGACCGTCCGGGCCGCCCGTCGGAGGTGACCACCAGCGGGCTACGCGACCTCTGGCAGCTCGTCGAGTCCGCCCGCACCACCTGGCGGCGCCACCACCGGCCCCGCCGCGAGTGGTTCACCCGGACGGCACCGGGACTGTCGGCTTCACCACGCCCGATGGCGGGACGACCGTGTGCTTCCTCTGACCCGGGCTATGCCGATCGGCGGCCGGCCGGGGTGTGGGCGGGGGTCCTCCGAACCGGCCGGTCGGTGTCCGTCCGGGGCGAGGTGCTGACCGGACGGACCACCCTCGGCCTGCTGGGCGGTGCGGACCCGGCGGCGTGCCGGGAGCGGGATCAGGGGAAGACGGGGGAGGGCGTGCCGAGGACGCCGTCGGCCGGGAGGAAGTTCACGTCACCGGGGAAGAAGATCTGCGCGCCGTGCGCGAGGCTGGACTGCGCGCTGAGGCAGATCTTCAGCTGGGTGAGGGCGAACGGCATGCCGCCGACCCAGTAGTTGACGTTGTACGCGGCCATGCACTGGCCGTTCCGGACGAACTGGGGCTGCGTGGCGTTCGGCGGGATCGTCGTGAAGCCGGGGGCGGGGGCCTGTACGCGGATGGGTCCGGGCAGGGTGGCGGGATCCGTCGCGGCGTGCGCGGTTGCGGCGGTCAGGGCCAGCAGCGGGGCCAGCACGGCCGCGGTGGCAGCGGCGGCGGCCAGTCGGCGAGGATTCATGGACGAAGGCTCCTTCGGGAGACGGAATCGCCGGCGCCCGGCACCCGTTCGGTGGCCGGGGCCGTGGACCGCATCCTTTCGGCCCCGGCCGGTGCGGCGGTATCCCAGCTTTCTGGGTGGCGCTCCGGCCGGGGAACGTTGGTCCGCCCGCTGGTCCGCCGTCGCGGCCGGGACGGCGGAACAACGGGCGGCCAGGCCCTAGATGAACCGCACCTGCGGCGGGTTGCCGGTGGAGACGGTGACCGTGCCCTGCTGGAACTGGACGTCGCAGCCGCTGGTCAGGAAGCCGTTCTCCTTGGTGGCCGAGAAGCTGCCGGTCTGGAAGGCGACCGTCAGGCCCCGCTCCATGCCGACCCACTTCTTGAACTCGGCGATCGCGGAGAAGATGATCCGGTCCGGCAGGGTGACGAACATCCGGGTGCCGTCGTGGCTGAGCTGCATGCCGCCGCCGACGCCGAGCATCCCCTTCACCCGCGCCTCGCCGGACACCCGGGCCTCGCCGGTGTGCAGTTCGTCGAGGTCGGCCCGTCCGGCGGTGACGGTGCCGAGGTCGTGGCCGCCGTCGCGCAGGACGCGCACGCCTTCGGCGGGGAACTCGATCCAGCCGTCCGAAGTGCCGCGGCCCTGGACCCATTTGGTGTTGACGCCGTCGACGTCGGCCTTGTCGGCGTGGACGGTGCCCCAGGACTGGCCGCCGTCCTTGCGGATGTCGATGCCGTCCTGGGGGAAGCCGATCCAGCCCTTGCCGCCGTCGCGGTCCCCGACCCAGGTGGTGTTCAGGCCGTTCAGGCGGGCCTTGTCGGCGATGACCGTGCCGAGGTCGTGGCCGCCGTCGCGCAGGACGCGGACGCCTTCGGCGGGGAACTCGATCCAGCCGTCCGAAGTGCCGCGGCCCTGGACCCATTTGGTGTTGACGCCGTCGACGTCGGCCTTGTCGGCGTGGA
>NZ_JBIWIF010000015.1:11220-103383 GCF_044764505.1 Kitasatospora sp. NPDC094019 | reverse complement strand
GGACGGTGCCCCAGGACTGGCCGCCGTCCTTGCGGATGTCGATGCCGTCCTGGGGGAAGCCGATCCAGCCCTTCCCGGCGTCGCGGTCCCCGACCCAGGTGGTGTTGATGCCGGTGACGTCCACCTTCTCGGCGGTGAGGGCGCCGAGGTCCTGGTTGCCGTCCTTGTGCAGGGTGGCGCCGGGGCGGGTGAAGTCCAGCCAGCCCTTTCCGGCGTCCCGGCTGCCCGCCCAGGTGGTGTTGACGCCCTCCACGTCCGCCCGGGCGGCGGTGAGGACGCCCAGGTCGCTGTTCGGCCCGTGGTAGAGGTTGACGCCGCTGTCCGGGAAGGTGAGCCAGCCGGCGTTGTTGGTCCGCCCCTGGACGACCCTGGTCGTCACGTTGTCCAGGACGGCCTTCTCGGCCGTCACCGTCCCCAGGTCGCGCTTGGCGTCGCGGACCTCCACACCGTCCGCGGTGAAGGTGATCAGCGACTTGTTCGGCGTCCCCTCGACCCAGGGGGTGCGGGTCCCGCTCTCGAACTCGGGGATGCGGGCGTGGGCGGTCGCGGTGAGGAAGTAGCCCCGCTGCTGCGCCCCGCCCTGCGGCCGGGCGACCAGGGTGAACGTGGTGCCGCGCCGGAGCCCGTCGGTCGACCAGGAGAAGTCCCGGTGTGTCGCCGGGACGCCCGCCACCGCCGACTCGCGGTGCAGTTCGGTCCCGACCCCGTCGAGGATCGCGTAGTCGAGGTCGGAGGGCCCGTCCCACCGGAGCACCAGGGGCTCGGTCGCGTCCCCGTTCACCAGGGAGTGTTCGGCCCGGAAGCTGCGCGGGACCCTCGGCGACTGCTTCGCCAGGCCGAGGTGGGTGGTGTAGTGGTCCTGCCGCATGGCGAGGTTGGCGTCCCCGCCGCCGGAGCGCTCGCGGATCTCCAGCAGGCTCAGGCCCGCGCCCTCGGCGACCGGGATGTTCTCCAGCTTCAGCACCAGCGCCCCGTGGGCGTCCAGCAGCGCGAACGGCCGGGTGGGCGGCTGTGCCCGGGAGAGCCGGGCGCGGAAGCAGTCGTTGGCGGCGTCCCAGGCGAACTCCAGCGCGTCGTCCCAGGGGTTGTTGTAGGTGCGCGTGATGGAGGCGGTGACCGCGGTCGGGGTGTCCGTCAGGTTCGAGGACTGGGCGAGCAGCGGCAGGACGACGTCGATGTAGTCCCACTCCACCGCGGACTGGTGGGTGTTGGAGACGATCAGGTACACCGTCCCCACGGACGGCTCGTCCGGGAGCGATGTTTGGAGCGATGTCGGATCCGCGACGATCTCGTAGTGCAGCAAGGACGGCACAGACGGACTCCCTGGCTCGGCGGCGCACGCGGTGCGGGCAGACGAAGGAACGGGTGCCAACAGGCACCTCGACCGTAGGCAGCGCTCCGTCGTCCGGGTGCCGGGATTGCCCGGAGCTGGCCCGAACCGGCCGCCGTCTGGCCGGAACGGACGCGTGAACTCCAGTGGAACAAAAGGGAGTTGAGGGAGAAGTGGCGGGGTGGTCGGAGGTGCTCAGAGGGGCGGCGGGGAGGCGGGCAGGGGCTTGGCCATGACCAGCTCGCGCGAGACGCCGTCCGGCAGCAGGTCACCGGGCTCGCCGGTGTCGGTGAAGCCGGTGCGCTCGTAGAGGGCGATGGCCCGCGGGTTGTGCGGCATCACGGCGAGGCGCAGGGTGGTGAAGCCCTGCCGCGCGGCCCATGCCGCGATCTCCTCGATCAGCCGGGCGCCGACGCCCCGGCCGCGCGCCCGCGGGCCGACCCACATCGAGATCAGCTCGGCGTGCCCGCCCTCCGGGACCCCGGTGGCCATCGCGGCGGGCTCGCCGTCCACGAACGCCACGAGGTCCAGGGCACCGGGGATCTCCAGCCGGGAGCGCCAGCGCTCCTCCCGGTCGCCCTCGCCCTGCCAGTCGGCCAGGGTGGAGCCGAAGGCGTACGGCGCCTCGGCGAGGGCGGCGAGGCGCAGCTCGCGGAAGAGCGGCCAGTCGTCGGAGGTCAGGGTACGAAGCTCGATCATGGCAACGACCATGCACCGTCCCGACCTGCGACGACAACTGGATTACCGGCTCCCGGCGGCGTTCTCGACGGCGGCCCCGGCGGCGCTCCCGGTGACGGCTCCGGCAGCGCTACCGACGGCGGCCCCGTCGGCGGGCCGGTGCGGGGCCCGCGCCCGGGCCATCGGGCGGGGCTCGCCGTAGCGCTCCTCGAACTGGGCGTCGTCCAGTGCCGCCAGCTCCTCGGGCGTGACCCGGCCGCTCAGCAGGTCGGCGAGGTGGGCGGGCAGGGTGGTGGCCCGCATGGCGTCGGTCAGCGGGCCGGGCACGGTGCGCACCTCGGTGTCCACGCGGCCGTCGGGGTGCAGCAGGTAGGTGCGGTAGCCGGGGCCGTCGAGGCGGCGCAGCTCCGTGTCGATGCTCATGTAGCTGGAGGGGCACACGTACACCGGCCGGTCCTCGAAGGTGCCGGAGAGGTCACCGTGCAGGTGGCCCGCGCCGATCGCCCGGATCGCCGGGAAGTCGCGGACGAGGAGGGCGAGTTCGCTGTCGCCCTGCGCGGCCGGGGCGGTCTGGGGCAGTGGCGGCTGGTGGAGCCAGAGGAACACGTGCTCGGCCCGGGTGGCGGTGAGGATCGCGCGGGCGCGCTCCGCCTCGACCGGGGTGAGGCCCGGTTGCGAGGCCGCGTGGACCCGGTCCTCGCGGTCGCGGTAGCCGCCGTCGGCCGTGCGCTCGCGGCCGTCGGCGTTGGTGTCCAGGAGCAGCAGCAGCCAGTTCCCGACCTGGACGGCGGGCTCCAGGTGCACGTTGGGGCGGGGCAGGCACGCCTGGAGCGGCTCCTGGCGGTCGTGGTTGCCGGGGAGGCAGTAGACGGGCGCGGGCAGCGCGTCGAGCGCCTCGCCCAGCCGCTCGTACGCGACGGGTTCGCCGAGATCGGCCAGGTCGCCGGTGACGACGACCACGGCGGCCCGCTCGACGGCGCGGGCGGCGTCGGCGAGCACGGCCGTGAGGCCGTCCTCGGGCTCGTGGGCGATGAACGAGCGGGCGCCGGGGGCGGCGCGGAAGTGGGTGTCGGAGAGCTGGACGACGCGGACGGCGTCCGGGGAGGCGGGATCGGCGACGGGGGTTGCGGCGGGATTCACGGCGGGATTCACGGCGGGGTTCGCGGCAGGCGTCATGCGGACGACGCTAAGGAAGTGGCAGAACTGCCACATGGCAGTCGTGTTAACTTCTGCGGGCCGTTCGTCGACGCCTCCGGCTGCGCCTCGGCCGACGCCTCCCGGCGGGGGTCCCGCCGCGCCGCGCCGCCGCCGCGCCCGCGTCCCGCCCCCGCCGCGCCCCGTCCGCCCGCTCACCCCGCGAGCGGCGGGTTCAGCCGCGCGAAAGCCTCCTGTCGGCGGTACGGGAAGTAGGGGTACGGCGCCGTCCGCAGGCTCGCCGCGTCCAGCCGGGCGACCTGCTCGGCCGTCAGCTCCCAGCCCACCGCGCCGAGGTTCTGGCGCAGCTGCTCCTCGTTGCGGGCGCCGATGATGACGGACGAGACGGTGGGGCGGCGCAGCAGCCAGTTGATCGCCACCTGGGGCACGGTGCGCCCGGTCTCGGCGGCGATCGCGTCCAGCGCGTCCATCACGTCGTACAGCAGCTCGTCCTCCACCGGCGGGCCGTAGTCGGCGGTGTCGTGCAGGCGGCTGCCGGGCGGGACCGGGGTGCCGCGGCGGATCCTTCCGGTGAGGCGGCCCCAGCCGAGCGGGCTCCACACCAGCGCGCCGACGCCCTGGTCGTGGCCGAGCGGCATCAGCTCCCACTCGTAGTCGCGGCCGACGAGGGAGTAGTAGACCTGGTGGGCGACGTAGCGGGGGTGGGCGTCGCGGTCGGCGGCGGCGAGCGACTTCATCAGCTGCCAGCCGGAGAAGTTGGACACGCCGGTGTAGCGGACCTTGCCGGCCCGGACCAGCTCGTCGAGGGTGCCGAGCACCTCCTCCACGGGGGTGGCGGCGTCGAAGGCGTGCAGCTGGAAGAGGTCGAGGTGGTCGGTGCCGAGGCGGAGCAGGGCGGCGTCGACGGCGGTGGTGAGGCGGGAGCGGGAGGTGCCGGCGTCGTTGGGGCCGTCGCCGGTGGGCAGGCCGGCCTTGGTGGAGATCAGGACCTGGTCGCGACGGCCCTTGATCGCCCGGCCGAGGACCTCCTCGGAGGCGCCGTCGGAGTAGACGTCGGCGGTGTCGAACAGGGTGACGCCGGCGTCGATGGCGATGTCCAGCAGGCGGCGGGCCTCGGTCTCGTCGGTGGTGCCCCAGGCGCCGAACAGGGGGCCGCGACCGCCGAAGGTGCCGGTGCCGAGGGAGAGCGCGGGGACGGTGAGGCCGGACGCGCCGAGGCGGCGGTACTCCATGGGAGGTTCCCTTCGCTAACGGGACTTCTGTGCCGTTAAGATGTCTCGACCCTAGCACTGGCTCCGCCGCTAATGGAACAGGAATCCCGTTAATGACGCCTTCGGACATGCAGCGTCCCGGCGGTCGGACCGCCCGCGTCCGGACCGCCGTCCTCAGGGCCGCGGAGGACGCGCTGGTCGAGGTCGGCTTCGCCGGGCTCGACCTCGGCGACGTCGCCCGCCGCGCCGAGGTCGGCCGTACCACCGTCTACCGGCGCTGGGGCTCGGTCGGCGCCCTGCTCGCCGACCTGCTCACCGACATGGCCGAACAGTCGCTCCCGCGGGCCCGCACCGGCTCCCTCGCCGAGGACCTCCGCACCAACGCCCGCCTGGTCGCCCGCACCCTCGCCGACCCCCGGCAGGGCGCGCTCTTCCGTGCCGTCCTCGTCGCCGCCGCCTGCGACCCCGACGCCGCCGAGGCCCTGCACCGCTTCTACCGCGCCCGGGTGGAGGAGTGGGCGCCGTGCGTCACCGAAGCCGTCGACCGCGGCGAGCTCCCGCCCGACACCGACCCCGCCGAGGTCGTCCGCGCCGTCTCCGCGCCCCTCTACTACCGGATGCTCACCACCCCCGACCCCCTCGACGAGGCGACCGCCGACCGCGCCGCCGCCGCCGCCCTCACCGCCGCCCGGTCCGGCACCTACCGCCGCGCCTGACCCCGCCCGAGGTACCGGAGGGCGACGGCGGGGTCACCGGGGCCGGCCGGTCGGCGGCCTAGCCGCCAGGGGAGGGTGGGACGCCGGGGCGGTCGGCGGCCGGGGCGGTGTGCTGCTCGATGAAGGCGCGGGCCTGGTCGGGGGTGAGGGGGCGGGCGAAGAGGTAGCCCTGGCCGAGGGGGCAGCCCATGGCGGCGAGGAGGTCGCGCTGGTCGGGGTGCTCGATGCCCTCGGCGATGACCTGCACGCCCAGGGTGTCGGCGATCCTCGCGATGCCCTCGACCAGGGCGTACTGCTGCTGGGACAGGCCGAGGCCGTCGATGAACGACTTGTCGATCTTCAGGATCGAGATCGGGAACTCGCGCAGGTAGGAGAGCGAGGAGTAGCCGGTGCCGAAGTCGTCGATGGCGATGCCCACCCCGAGGTCGCCCAGGGTGCGCATGTCGGTGTGCACGCGGTCGTCCCGGCGCATCAGGACGGACTCGGTGAGCTCCAGGACCAGCGACTGCGGCGGGATCCCGGAGCTGCGGACGGCGCCGCGCACCACGTCCACGAAGCCCGGGTCGCGGAACTGCCGGGCCGAGACGTTGACGTTGACCCGCAGCGGCGGCAGGCCGACGGCGGCGCGGGCCGCCGTGCTGGCGGCGTGCCAGACGGCCGTCTCCTGGGCCGCGCGCTCCAGTACCCAGGCGCCGAGCGGCACGATCTGGCCGCTCTCCTCGGCGAGGGCGATGAACTCGTCCGGCAGCACCATGCCGCGCCGGTCGTGCGGCCAGCGCACCAGTGCCTCGAAGGCCACCAGCGCCCCCGAGGCCAGGTCGACGATCGGCTGGTAGTACAGCCGGAACGCGGATTCGGCGATCGCCGTGTCCAGGTTCTCGTTCAGTTCGTGCCGCGCCACCAGGCCCGCCTGCAGCGACGGCTGGTAGTGGCACCACTGCCGCTTGCCGGCCGACTTCGCCGAGTACAGGGCCAGGTCCGCGTGGCTCAGCAGCTCGGTGGCGTCCACGCTGTCCTCCGTCGTCGCCACCCCGATGCTGGCCGACACCCGCACCGCGCCCGCGCTCAGCCGGAACGGCTCGGCGAAGGCCGCCAGTACGCCGTCCGCGAGCGCCCCGACGTCGTCCGGCGCCAGCGCGTCCTCCACCAGCACCGCGAACTCGTCGCCGCCGAGGCGCGCCGCCGTGTCCGAGGTGCGCAGCGCCGTCGACACCCGGAGCGAGACGGCGATCAGCAGCTCGTCGCCGACCGCGTGCCCCTGGGTGTCGTTGACCATCTTGAAGTCGTCCAGGTCGATGAACAGCACCCCGGTGACGGCGCCGCTGCGCTCGCCCCGGGAGAGCGCGTGGCCCACCCGGTCCAGGAACAGCACCCGGTTGGCCAGGCCGGTCAGCGAGTCGTGGAAGGCCCGGTGGGTGAGTTCGCGCTCCATCTGCCGCTGCTCGGTGACATCACGCAGGGTGAGCACCAGCCCGCCCACCGTCGGATCGGCCCGCAGGTCGTTGGCGTGCACCTCGATCTCGATCGGGGTGCCGTCGGCCCGCAGCAGCCGCCAGTGCTCGCGCTGGGCGTCCGGCCCGGAGCGGCCGGGGCGGGAGGCGGCGAGGCCGGTGTCCCGGCTGCGCATCCGCGCCAGCGCCTTGCCGACCGCCCGGCTGTCCTCGGTCGGGACGAGGTCGGTGATCAGGGTGCCGGTGAGGTTCGGGTAGCCGAGCACCCGCTCGGCCGAGGAGCCCGAGGCGTAGCGGACGGAGTCGTCGGCGTTGAGGATCAGGATGACGTCGCTGGCGCTCTGCACCAGGGTGCGGAAGTACGCCTCGCTGTCGCGCCGGGTGATCTCCTGGCTCAGCATGACGCGCTCGACGGCGAGCGCGGCCTGCGCGGCCAGGATCTCCAGGGAGCCCCAGAGACTGGTCAGCTCCTGTTCGGTGCCGGTGACGATGAGGGCGCCGATCAGCGGGTCGCCGGACGGGCGCTCGGCCAGGGTGAGCGGGCACAGCAGGGCGCTCGGCATGCCGTCCAGCCGGTTGGAGAGGTCGGTGCCGATGTCCTCGACCGGCAGCAGCCTGGTCTCCCGGTAGGCGGCGAGCGCGAGCACCTCGTCGGAGTCGTGCTCGGCGCCGAGCAGGTGGCGGCCGGCGCCGCGTTCGGCGTGCCGCACGTGCAGGACACCGCCCTCGGTGACGGCCAGCAGCGCGACGTGGCCGGGTTCGGTCGGCATCAGGGTGGACGCGGCGGCCTGCACGGCGTCGGCGACCTCCTCGACGGTGACGGCCGCGGTGAGGGAGGAGCCCGCGAGCCGCAGCGCGCGTTCCCTGGCGACGGCCTGGCGGCGGGCGCGCACCACGACCGCCAGCCGGGCGAGCACGAGCAGGTAGATCACGGCGGAGAAGGCGCCGATCACCCCGGCGTTGCTGGTGTTGCCCGCGCCGGCCTCGATGATCAGGATGGTCGGCGCGATCAGGGAGGCCGCGGTGAGCAGGGCCAGCCGGCCGGGGCCGAGGTCCGGCTGCTGGCTGGGGATGGGCTTGGTCAGCTCGACCATGGACGGGTGCAGGGCGGCCGCGCCCCAGGCGGTGTAGAAGGCGGCCCAGCCGAAGTCGACGGGGGTGCCGATGTGCCAGTTGCCGTGCAGCACGATCAGCCCGTAGGCGATGTCGGAGACGAGCAGGCCGACGGTGCCGACGGTGAGCAGTTGCAGGGAGCGGCTGACGCCGCCGCGCGGTACGACCAGTCGGAGCAACAGGGCCAGCACCACGACGTCGCCCAGCGGGTAGGCGATCGAGACGGCCTTCTGGAACCAGTCGAGGTCGGGGTTCCGGGCGTAGGGGAGGATCAGGTAGATCCACACCAGCAGGGCCAGGCCCATGGTGAGGATGAGCGCGTCCAGCAGGCTGGCCCGGTCCTGATGCGCGGTCCGCCAGCGGATGAAGCCCAACACGCCTGCCGCGTAGAGCAGGTACTCGGCGAGGTAGAAGCCGTCGGCGATGGACGGGAACGGGCTGCCCAGATGCAGGAACTGCATCTGGATCACCT
The DNA here is from genome assembly GCF_044764505.1 of Kitasatospora sp. NPDC094019. NCBI lineage: Bacteria > Bacillati > Actinomycetota > Actinomycetes > Kitasatosporales > Streptomycetaceae > Kitasatospora > Kitasatospora sp. NPDC094019. Next base: position 95,257 of record NZ_JBIWIF010000015.1, on the reverse strand, counting down.
GGACCACCTCGCCCGCCGTGAAGCTGAGGTTGGCGAGTGCGAGCAGGTACCAGTAGCGGGCGTGCGAGGGGTGGTTGAGGCGGACGCCGACCACGATGGCGGCGACGCCGCCCAGGCCGATGCCCGTCCACCAGATGATCCGCTGGGAGGGATTGGCGTAGTAGATGCCGGTGAACACCACCATCCACACCAGGTAACAGGCCATCAGGCGTTGGCGCCGGCGTGTCAACGAGCTACCTCCTCCGCGACATCACCCCGCCCACCCGTGGTGCCGGGTGACGGGATTTCCGGGCAGGGGCTCGCGAGCGTCCGGGCCGGACCGGGGTGGTCCGATCGGACGTTCGAAATGGGCCTTGAGTGCGTATAGTCGGAAATGTCGCACCTCCCAGCATTCTGCCGCTACAGCACGAGGTCAAGCCGGTGGATGAAGCAGCTGACAGCGCACGGGGAGCACGTGCCGGAGTGGGTTCCGGACGTCACGCCGTGCTGGTCAACGAGGACGGTCAGTATACGATCTGGCCCGGGGACTTCACGGTTCCGAGCGGTTGGCGGACGGTCTTCGGACCGGCCGGGCGTGAGGAGTGCCGCCATTACGTCGAGCGCGAGTGGCGTGCGCCGGAGCTCGGCGCGGGCCCTGACGGCCCCCGGAGTGCCGTGCGCGACGGCGCCGGTGGCGCCCGCCGGGCGGGCCCCGAGGGGACCGTGCACGGGCTGGTCCGGGCGCGGGCGGCGCGGGACCCGGACGCCGTCGCGGTGCTCACCGACGAGGAGACGCTCACCTACCGTGACCTCGACACCCGCAGTGACCGGCTGGCCGGAGTGCTGCGGGGCCTGGGCGTCGGCCCGGAGCGGGTCGTCCCGGTCTGTCTGGAACGCGGCGCGGACCTGGTGACCGCCCTGCTCGGCGTGCTCAAGGCGGGCGGCGCCTTCCTGCCGCTGGACCCGGCGCACCCGAGGCGGCGGCTGGCCCGGCTGGTCGAGGACTGCGGGGCGGACCTCGTCGTCTCGGCGGAGGGGCGGCCCTTCCCGGGGGTGCGGGCGGTACCGCCGAACGGGGGCGAGGGTTCGGGCGGAGGCACGGACGTGGACCCCGCGGGTCCGGGCACGGACGTGGACCCCGCGGGTCCGGACGACCTCGCCTACCTGATCTACACCTCGGGCACCACCGGCACCCCCAAGGGCGTGCCCGTCACCCACCGCTCGCTGGTCTTCACCCTGGACCGGGTGGTCCACGCCTACGGACTCACTCCGCGCGACCGGGTCCTCCAACTGGCCGCGCTCGGCTTCGACACCTCCCTGGAGCAGATCTTCGCCACCCTGGCCGCCGGTGCCACCCTGGTGCTCGGCGGCGCCCGTACCTGGGCGCCGACCGAGCTGGCCCACCGGATGCGCGGGCTGCGGCTGACCGTCGCCGACCTCACGCCCGCGTACTGGCACCACCTGCTCGGCCTGTTCCCGCCCGGCGGGCCCGCGCCGGACGGCCTGCGGCTGGTCATCGTGGGCGGCGACACCGTGCACGCCGACGACTGCCGGGCCTGCCTGGAGCGGCTGCCGGGGGTCCGGCTGGTCAACGCCTACGGGGTGACCGAGGCGGCCGTGACCTCCACCCTCTGCGAACTCACCCCGGAGGTGCTGGAACCCGCGGCGCAGCACACCGGCCCGGGGCACCCGGCCGCCGGGCAGCACGCCGGTCCCGCGCAGCAGGCCGGCCCCGGCCATCCCTCCGCCGCGCCGGTCCCGATCGGGCGGCCGCTGCCCGGGGTGCGGGTGCACCTGCTGGACGCCCGGCTCAGCCCCGTGCCGCCCGGCGAGAAGGGCGAGATCCACCTCGGCGGCCCCGGCCTGGCGCGCGGCTACTGGCGGGCGCCCGGGCTGACCGCCGAAACGTTCCTGCCGGACCCGTACGCGCTCGTGCCCGGAGAACGCATGTACCGCACCGGCGACGCCGGCCGCTGGCGGGCGGACGGCAACCTGGAGATCCTCGGCCGCTTCGACGACCAGCTGAAGGTCCGCGGCCACCGGGTCGACCCCGCCGAGGTCGAATCCGTGCTCGCCGCCCACCCCGACGTCCGCCAGGCCCGGGTCGCCGCCGACAGCGGGACCGACGGCAGCCGCGTCCTCACCGCCTACTACACCCTCACCGAACGCGCCTCCTCCGGCCCCCACGCCCGGCGCGGCCGGATCCGCGCCTACCTCGCCGAACGGCTGCCGGACTTCATGGTCCCGGCGGACTTCGTCCTGCTCGACCGCATGCCGCTCACTTCGGCGGGGAAGATCGACCGCCGCCGGCTGCCCGACGCCCGGCCCCAGTTGCAGCGCCGGGACGGCCGGGCGGCGGCCGGGGGCGGCGACCCGACCGGCGCGCGCGGGTCCGGCGCCGGCTCCCCCTCCCCGAACGGCTCGGCCCCGAGCGGGGGCACCGCCTCGGCCTTCGAGGCCGGTGTCGCCCAGCTGTGGTCCGAACTCCTCGGCGTGGAGGAGGTCGGACCCGAGGACGACTTCTTCGAGCTCGGCGGCAACTCCCTGCTCGCCATGGAGATGCTCGCCCGCGCCCGGATCATGTTCGGCATCGACGTCACCCGGATCCGCTTCCTCACCCGGTCACTGCTGCGCGACGCCACCCTGCGGGCCTTCGCCGCCGACACCCTCGCCGCCCGCGCCGGCACCGCGACCCCGGCCGCCGGTGCCGCCGGTGCCGACGGGGCCGCCCGGGCCGAGAGCGCCGGGGGCGACGGCGGCACCGGCGAGGCCGCCGTCGACTGGGCCGCCGAAGCCCGCCTGGACACGCCCGTCCGGCAGTCCTGGAGCCCCGCGCCGTCCCGCGCCGAACCCACCGAGATCCTGCTCACCGGCGCCACCGGCTTCTGCGGCGCCCACCTGCTCGACTCCCTGCTGCACACCACCACCGCCCGCATCCACTGCCTGGTCCGCGCCCCCGACGAGGAACACGCGCTGGAACGCCTCCGCGCCGCCCAGCAGCGCTTCCTCCGCCAGGACCTCGCCGACCGCCGCGTCGTCCCGCTCGTCGGCGACCTCGCCGAACCCCTGCTCGGCCTCACCCAGCAGCGCTTCGAGCACCTCGCCAACACCCTCGACGCCATCCACCACCTCGGCGGCCAGGTCAACTTCATCTACCCCTACCACCAGCTGCGCGGCGCCAATGTCGACGGCACCCGCGAGATCGTCCGGCTGGCCGGCCACTCGCGCGGCATCCCCGTCCACTACCTCTCCACCCTCGCCGTGGTCGCGGGCTTCGGCGCGGCGGGCATCGGCGAAGTCACCGAACGCACCCCGCTCGCCCACGCCGACCGGCTCGCCGTCGGCTACGTCGAGAGCAAGTACGTCGCCGAACAGCTCCTGCACCACGCCGCCGAGGCCGGACTGCCGGTCACCGTGCTGCGCACCAACGACGTCACCGGCGACCTCCGCACCGGCGTGATGAACACCGGCACCGAGATGTGCGCGCTGATCAAGTACATGGCCGAGAGCGGGAGCTGCCCGGCCGTCCGGCTGCCGCTCGACTTCGTCCCGGCCGACCGGTTCAGCCGCGCGATCTGCCACATCGTCACCCACGCGCCCGCCATCGGCGAGGTCTACCACCTGACCTCGCCCCGCCCGGCCGACCTCCCCGCACTGGCCGACCGGCTGCGCGCCCGGGGCCACCCCGTCGACGAAGTCCCCTACGAGCAGTGGGTGCAGGGCCTGGTCCGGTTCGCCGCCGGGCACCCCACCCATCCGATGACGCCGTTCGTGCCGCTCTTCGTCGACCGCGTCCCCGGCACCGGACTGTCCATCAGCGAGATGTACTTCCGCCCCACCTTCCCGGTCTTCGACCGGGCCAACACCGAACACGCCCTGGCCGGCAGCGGGGTCGTCCTGCCCGCCGTCGACGACGGCCTGCTCGACTTCTACCTCGACCGGCTGACGGCCGAGGGCTTCCTCTCCCCGCCGCTCGGCACCTCCCCGCTCGGGGCGGTGCGATGACCGCCCCCGTGCCGCCGCCGGGGGCGCCGCGATGACCGCCCCCACGCCCGAGGAGTTCTTCGCGGCGGTGGACGTCGCCCACGCGCCCGCCGACGGACCGGCGGCGTTCGGCGCCGACCTCGCCCCCGGCACCCTGCTCGCCGCCTACCGGCACGGACTCTTCCCGCTCCCCGCCGCCGACGACTACGCGAGCGCCTTCAACGAGGCCCGCCACGAGGAGGCGGTGGAGGCCGGCCGGATCGCCCTGCTGCCCGGGCCGGGGGGCGCCGACCCGTACGCGCTCGCCTGGTGGTCGCCCGACCCCCGACCCCTCCTCGCCCCGGACGGGGTGCGCCTCGGCAGCAAGCTCGCCCGGCTGCTCCGCAACCGCCTCGACTGGACCACCACCGCCGACACCGCCTTCGACCGGGTGCTCGCGGCCTGCGCCGAGGGGCGCGAACCCCCGTGGCTCACCCCGGAGCTGCGGACGGCGCTCACCGGCCTGCACCGGCTGGGCGCGGCCCACAGCGTCGAGGTGTGGGAGGAGGGGGAGCTGATCGGCGGGGTCTTCGGGATCGCGGCCGGTCCGGTGCTCAGCCTGGACTCGATGTTCCACCGCCGCCCCGACGCCGCCCGGGTGGCCGTCGCCGACCTCGCCGCCCGCTTCGCCGCCGCCGGCGGTCGGCTGCTCGACGCGCAGTGGGACTCCCCGCACGTGCGCTCCCTCGGGGCCACCCCACAACCCCGGGCCCACTACCTCGCGGCGCTCGCCGCCGGGGCCGGGCCGGGGACGCCGCTGGACGGCGGCCGGCTCCCGGCCGTCCGCCTGGCCCCCGCCAAGCCCCGCCCGCCGTGGCCGCCCGGCCACCGGCACGGGCCCGGCCACGGGCACGGGCACGGAAAGGTGTGATCCCCGGAACCGGTTCGGTCGGACTCCCCGGCTGCCGGGCCACCTCGTGGTGCCGTTCGTGGAGATCGTCGCCACCCCGGAACGCCCCATGTCGCGGCGGACCCGACGGGCCGCCGCGGTCCGCCCGAGGACAGCCGTCCTTCGGGAAGGGGCAGCGGTGGTGACTGGTCGGCGGGGGAGCGGGAAGTCGGGCGGACCGACTTCCCGCGCGACGTGTTCGGGCTACGGCTGGAGTGGGCGGTCCGACAGGAAGTCGGTATCGCCCTCCGCTCAGGACCGCGCGAGGCGGCAACGGCCGGTTGGTCCTCTTCCTGGCCTCGCAGGAACCTCCGGGCCATCAGCCGCCCCCTGGGAGAGCCCTCGTGAAGCACTGGTCCCACCCGTGTGCGAGAGCGACCGCCGATTCAGCCAAAGGTTGTCAGGGACATGATTGCGCGGCCTTCGACTGCCATGCTGAGAACGGTATTTGACGCTGACAGTTCGAATGGTTCGAAGTCGACCAAGGAGAATCCTCATGATCTCAAGGAAGTCGATCGCGCTCCTGAGCGGTGCGCTGCTGATGGCCGCGCCGCTGACCGCCGTCCCCGCCGCCGCGGCCGGGACGAGCCCGGCCCCCTCGGGTCAGAGCCTTGCGGCCGGCTGGCTCGTCCACAGCTACAACGGCAAGTGCCTGGAGGTGGAGAACTCCGGTACCGGCAACGGTGACCGCGTCCAGCAGTGGGACTGCCTCGGGCAGGCCGGGGCGTACTGGTACGCCGAGTGGCGCGGCGACTGGAAGTACATCAAGAACTCCAGGAGCGGGAAGTGTCTGGAGGTGGAGAACTCCGGTACCGGCAACGGTGACCGCGTCCAGCAGTGGGACTGCCTGGGCCAGACCGGCGCGCTGTGGAAGGCGGTCGACGCGGGCAACGGTCGCGTCCGCTTCGTCAACTACAGCGGGAAGTGCCTGGAGGTGGAGAACTCCGGCACCGGCAACGGTGACCGCGTCCAGCAGTGGGACTGCCTCGGGCAGGCCGGCGCCCTCTGGTACTGACGAACGCCGGCTGCTCCCGGCCCCGGCCGGGAGCAGCCGCAGTCGGTCACGGCAGTGATCCGCGGGCCCTGATCACTGCCCTCCGGGTGTCCGGACCGGCTCGGGCGTCCGGCGGGAGCAGGGCGGTCCCGCAGGTGCCTTCGAGGTCGGTGCCGCGCGGGAGGGCGGTGGCCTCGGGCCCGGCCCGGTTACGGTGGGGCCATGTTGTCCGTAGTGGTCGCCCCCTGGGGCGGGGAACCGGTGTTCGAGCGCGGCGGGGACGAGCCGCACGACGCCGCGAGCACGATGAAGATCGCCGTCCTGGCCGCCCTGCACCGGTCCGGGGCCGACCTCGACGAGGCCGTGCCAGTGGTGAACTCCTTCGCCTCGCGGGCGGGCGGGCGGTTCGCCAACGACCCGGAGTGGGACAGCGACCCCGTCCCGTGGGGCCTCCTCGGCGGTACCGCGCCGCTGGGTCTGCTGGCGGAGCGGATGATCACCCACTCGTCCAACCTCGCCACGAACCTCTGCCTCGCCCGGACCGGCCACGAGGCCGTGGCCGAGGTCTGGCGGCGGGCCGGCGCCACCCGCAGCGCCAGCCCGCGCGGGATCGAGGACCACCCGGCGCGGGAGGCGGGCACCCACAACCGGGTGACGGCCCGCGACCTGGTCCGGCTGCTCCAGTCCCTCGCCGGGGAGCCGGAGTTGCTCGCGCTGCTGGAGCGCAACGCGTTCCGGGTCGACCTCGCGGCCGGGCTGCCGCCGGGGACGGCGGTGGCGTTCAAGAACGGCTGGATCCCCGGCGCCCGGCACTGCGTGGGGCTGGTGCGGCCCGGGGACTGCCCGCCCTACCTGCTGGCCGTCTGCTACACCGGTCCGCTGGCCTCGGGCGCGGACGGGGCGGAGGACGATCCGGCGGCCCGGCTGGTCGCCCGGGTCTCGGCGGCGGTCTGGGCCCGCCGGCACGCGATCACGGGCCGGCGGAGGGGCTGACGATCATCAGCCCCTCGAACTGTCAGCCCCTCGAACCGCCGGACCGTCAGGACCGCCGCGCCGTCAGTACGGCCGGACCGTCAGTACGGCCGGACCAGGAAGTGCGCCGCGCCCGGGATGCCGACCTTCAGCAGCTCGTCCTCCTCCGGCGTGGTCGGCGTGCCGGTCTCCTGCTTGAGGATCGCCCGGGACAGCGCCTGCACCCACATGGCACGCGGCCGGCGCCGCTCCTCCCAGGCCGCCAGCGCGGCGGGCACCGTCTCCGCCGCGTCAAGGCTCTGGGCGAGGACGAGCGCGTCCTCGACGGCCATCGCCGCGCCCTGGGCCAGGTGCGGGGTGGAGGCGTGCGCCGCGTCACCGGCCAGGACCACCCGGCCGACGTGCCACGGCTCCTCGACGGTGACCTGCGAGATCCGCGAGTACACCACCGCGGCCGGGTCGGTCACCTGCGCCAGCGCCTCGGCGATCGGGCCGCCGAAGCCGGCCAGGCGCTCGCGCAGCTGCTCGTGGGCGTGCTCCGGGTCCGGCCGGAAGTCCTCGGCCTCGGCGAACACCGAACCCAGGTACATGAGGTCCGCGCTGATCGGGGTGAGCAGCGCCTTGGCCTTCAGGTTGCCGGTGGACATCACCACGCCCTGGACCTCGGGCGAACGCGGCAGGGTGACCCGCCAGTTGGCGAAACCGGTGTACTCGGGCGCGTACTTCTCGCCGTAGAGCCGCTTGCGCAGCGGCGAGCCGATGCCGTCGAAGCCGACCACCAGGTCGTAGCGGTCGCTGCTGCCGTCGCTCAGGGTGACCGCCACCTGCTCGCCCTCGTCGGCGAGTTCGGTGACGGTGGTGCCGAACCGCAGGGTCGCCCCGGCGGCGGTGGCGGCCTCGCCGAGCACCCGGGCCAGCTCGGGGCGGGGGATACCGTTGTTGGACGGCGCGTCGTCCATCCGCGGCTGCGGGATCTTCGCGAGGATGCCGCCGGTCGGGTCGCAGATGGTGAGCACCTCCCACTCGAACCCGGCCGCGAGGCACTGCTCCAGCACGCCGATCTCGCGCATCACGTGCAGCGCGTTGGACGGCTGGATGATGCCGACGCCCAGGGCCTCCAGGGCGTCGCGCAGCTCGACGACGTCGACCCGGTGGCCGCGACGGGCAAGGGCGGTGGCCGCGGTGAGGCCGCCTATGCCGCCGCCGTGGACGAGGACGCGCAGGGGTGGGGTCATGACGGGGGTGCTCCAAAATGTGGTGGAAGAAAGGGGAAACGTTTCAGCGGACCGGCGCGCCGGCCGACAGCTCCATGAGGTGGTCGACCAGCGCGAGCAGCAGGTCCCGCCCGAACGTCCGCACCCGCACGTCCCCGATCAGCATCGGGACCTGCGGGTCGAGGTCGAGGGCGGCCCGGATCTCGTCCGCCGTCCGGGTGTTGTGGCCGTGGAAGCAGTTGATCGCGACCACGAACGGGATGCCCCGGCTCTCGAAGAAGTCGATCGAGGCGAAGCTGGTGTCCAGCCGGCGGGTGTCGGCGATCACGACGCCGCCGAGGGCGCCGTTCACCAGGTCGTTCCACATGAACCAGAAGCGTTCCTGCCCGGGCGTGCCGAACAGGTAGACCACCAGCTCCGGGTTGACGGTGATCCGCCCGAAGTCCAGGGCGACGGTGGTGGTCTCCTTGTTGTCCACGCCGGCCAGGTCGTCCACGCCCTCGCTGGCGCGGGTCAGGTACTCCTCGGTGCGCAGCGGGGCGACCTCGCTCACCGCGCCGACCAGGGTGGTCTTGCCGACCCCGAAGCCGCCGGCGATGAGGATCTTGACGGCCGCGGGGGCGGCGAGGGCGGGGGAGGAGGGGGAGGAGGGGAGGGGTGCGGATGGTGCCATGGTTCAGAGCCTCCGGAGTCCTTCGCGTACGGCCGTCAGCAGCCCGAGGTCGATGCCGCCGTCCCCGGCGGCCCGGGCCACCGAGATCGGGGCCCGGGCCGACAGCATTCCCTGGGCGATCAGGTCGCCCAGGAGGATCTTGGTGACCGACACCGGCAGGTTGAGCCCGGCGGCCACCTCGGCCACCGCGGCGGGCCGGCGGCACTGTTCGAGGATCAGCCGGTGCTCGGGCTGGAGCCCGCGCGGACCGGACGACCGGGTGGCGAGCGCGTGGTCCGCGAGCTCCTCCACCGTGGTCAGCAGCGTGATCAGGGTGAGGTCGTCGCGTTCCGGCGCCGTCCGGCCGCGGGTGATGGTGTAGGGGCGCACCATCGTGCCCGCGCCGTAGTCGTCGTCCTCGTCCTCTTCGGGCAGCTCGCTCCAGTGCGGCCTCACCGGGGAGTCACCCCCGGTTCCTGGCGGCGAAGGCGTCGAACTCGCTGCGGACCGGCGTGGTGAGCTTCTGGCCGACCTGCTGGACGAGCTGGTGCATCGCCACCGACATCACCTCGGCGTCCACCTCCTGGTCGGCGACCACGGCGAGGTGGGTGCCCTGCGCGGCGGCGATGACGAAGAGCCAGACCTCGGCCAGCTCGACGATCACCTGGTGGACCGGGCCGCCGTCGAACAGTTGGCCGATGCCCCGAGCGAGGCTCTGCTGACCGGTGGCGACGGCGGCCAGCCGCTCGGCGTCGGACCGCTCGATGGTGCGGGAGTGGCTGACCACCAGGCCGTCGTCGGAGAGCAGCACGGCGCTTCTCGTCCCGGGGACCGTGTCGACGAGTCCGTCCAGCAGCCAGTCGAGGTCCTGGTGGGTGGCGATGGTGCGGTTCATGACTGCTCTTCCGTCCTCGTGGTTCGGGGGTCCGCGGCCGGGAGGGCCCAGGGGGAGGGACCCGGCGCGGGAGTCGGGGTTCCGGGGGCCGTGGGGGAGGCCGGGCCGGACGGGGGGAGGGTGCCGCGCCCCGGCGGCAGGGCGCCGAACGCGGGGCCGTCGGTCGCGGGGCCGTCGGCGGGGGACCGTTCCTCCGCGCCGCCGAGGCCGCGGGCGGCCCGGGACTGGCGCTGGAAGGCGCCGACCGTGGCACCGGAGCGGCGCGGCGGCCGCTGGAACGGACCCGAGGCTGTTGCGGGGCCGGTTCCGGTGCCCGTGCCCGTGCCCGCGTACGGGGTGCGGGCCGGTGGTGGGACGCGCAGTTCGGCGGCCAGGCTGGCCTGGCGCACCCGCTGGGGCAGCGGCGGCTGGAGACTTCCCGTCGGGACCGTCGGGACCGTCGGGACCGTCGGGACCGTCGGTCCGGTCGTGCTGTTCGGGGCGGGCAGGGCGCTCGGGCCGGCGGCCGGTGCGCCGGGGAGCGGGCCGGTCGGATGCTCGTCGCGCTGCCGACGCTCCGCCAGCCGGTAGTGGTCGGCGGGCCGGTACTGCTCGTCGGCGTACGGCGCCTCGGCGGGCATCACCGTCGCGTAGGCGATATCGGGGTAGGCGGGGGCGTCGTAGGTCGCCCCGCCGAAGCCGTGGGCGTTCCCGGAGGAGTGCTCGACCGGCTGGCCGTGCTCGGCCGGCGGGTGCGGGTAGCCGTCCGCCTCGACGCCGGGGAAGGCGCCGTCGCGGTCGCCGAAGCCGTCGGGACCGTCGAAGCTCCCACGGTCGGCGAAGCCGCCGGGACCGTCGATGCCGCCGGGACCGTCGAAGACGTCGTGCGCGCCGAAGGCGTCGTGCTGCCCGGGGAAGCCGTCGGACCCGCCGAAGCCGTCGGACCGGTGGAGGTCCTCGGACCTGTGAACGTCCTCGGCCCCGCGCTCGGGCCCGCCGAACCCGTCATGCTTCCCGAAGTCGACCCGGACCGGGGCGCCGAGGAGTTCGTCGTCCGACGGGGGCACGTACTCGACGTACCCGAACGCCTGGGCCGGAGCCGGGGCCCCGGCGGCCGCGCCGGGGGTGGTGACGGGGGCGCTGGGGGCGGAGAACCAGTCGGCGCCGGCCTGGCCGGGATGCGGAGCGGCGTCCGCCCTGGCCGCGCGCTCCTCCTCCTCGTCCACCGCGACGACCGCCGAGGAGGTCGTGGTGTCCGCCGCGGCCGTCGCGGCCGGGGCCGCCGAACCGGACTGGGCGGGCATCTCGGTCACCGAGGCGAGCGGCACGGGCGTCTGGGCCCGGTCCACCGGCCGCTGCCGCCGGGCGAGCGGGATCGGCGTGACCGCCCCGTGGTCCGGCAGCCCGGAGTCGCCGTCGAGGATCAGGTCGCCGGGCACGAGCACGACCACCCTGGTCCCGCCGAACGCCGACGGCCGGAACTCGATCTGCAGGCCGATCGCCGACGCCAGCCGGGCCACCACGTGGAAGCCGAGGCGGATGTCGTCGCCGCGCGCCAGCATGTCGGTGCGGGGCGGCTCGTCGGCGAGCGCGGCGGCCATCAGGGCGTTCGCCGAGTCGTACTGCTCCGGGTCCATGCCCAGGCCGCGGTCCTCGATCTCGATCGCGAGCCCGCGGCCGACCACGGCCGCCCGGACGTCGACCGGCGTCGGGGGCTTGGAGAAGGTCGCCGCGTTCTCCATCAGCTCGGCGACCACGTGCGCGATCGGGCCGACCGCGCGCTCGGAGAGCCACGGGTGGCCCTCGACGTCCAGCACGATCCGGCGGTACTCCTGGACCTCGCCCTGCGCGGCGCGCAGCACGTCCAGCAGCGGCACCGGCTTGCGCCACTTACGCTGCGGCTGGCCGCCGGCCATGATGACGAGGTTCTCCTCGTAGCGGCGCAGGCGGGCGGTCAGGTGGTCGAGGTCGAACAGGCCCTCCAGCACCTCCGGGTCCTCGTGCCGCCGCTCCAGGGCGTCCAGCTTGCGCAGCTGCTGACCGATCAGCAGCTGGGTGCGGCGGGCGATCCGCTGGAGCAGCCGCTCGAAGCCCCGGTGCTGCTCGGCCTGCCGGACGGCGGCCCCGAGCGCGGAGGTGCGGGCGAGGTTCATGGCCTGGCCGAGTTCCGCCAGCTCGTCGCCGCCGCGGGCGTGGGCCCCGGCGGTGATCGCCCGGCTCTCCGCCTCGACGTCCACCTGTTCGCCGCGGGCCAGCCGTTCCACGACCTCGGGCAGGGTGTGCTCCAGATCCTGTGCCTGGGCGTGCAGGTCGTTGATCCGGCGGCGCAGCGAGCGGGTCAGCCGCCAGCTGGCGACGACCACGACGATCACCGCGAGCAGGCCGATCACCGAGGTCAGCGCGACCCGGGTGAGCAGCGAGAGGATCGAGCCCTTGCCGACCTCGACCACGCCCTCGGTGCGGGTCTCGATGACCTTCACCAGCATCGGGTTGAGCTGGTCGACGGCCTGCCGCCACTGGTCCTGGAGCTGCGGCAGCCGGACGGTGCCGGTGGCGTCGGCGGCGGCCGGGCGGGTGAGCGCCTGCTCGACGGCGGCCTTGGACTGCCAGGCCGGACCGCTCATCAGTTCGGACCAGGCGGCACGCTCGTCGGCCGGAACGTAGGGCACGACCTGCACCGTGAACAGGTGCTCCTGGGCGCCGATCGCCTGCTGCACGAGCTGGTAGTCGGAGGCGCTGAGCTTGCCGGAGGGCCAGCCCCGGGCCAGGATCGCGTCCTCGCGGGCCAGCATCTCCTTGGCCCAGAAGGAGTTGACCAGGGTCTTGGAGATCCAGGTCACCTCGCCGGTGTCGACATGGCTGAGCGCGGTGAACAGCCGCAGGTCGACGGCGATCAGGTCGGTGTAGTAAGCGTAGACGCCCTGCTGGTCGGCGGTGCCCTTGTCGACGAGGGCCCGCTGGTCGCCCAGCTTCTCCATCGCGCGCCGGGCCTCGGCGACAGCCGTGCGTACCTCGGTGGGCGCGCTGTCGGCGGTCTCTCCGGACAGGGTCTGGAACTTCTGCACGGCCTCGTCGGTGAGCTGGCGCTGACGCTTCAGCTGGTCGGCGACGCTGCCGGGCCGGGAGAGCGCCTCGGCGCTGAGCCGGCGCTCCTCCTGGAGGTTGTAGTAGACGATGTTGGACGGCTGGCCCGCCTTCTGTGCCAGCAGGCCCTGGGCGGCCAGGCGCTGGAAGTCGAAGAAGGTCACGCCGCTGGTGACCGCCCAGAGGGCGGCCAGGGCGATGCTGGGGACGAGGGCCAGGACGAGCAGTGCCGTCCGCAGCGACAGGCGCGGTCGACGCCTGCGGGGGGCCTTCGGCGTCGGGGGCCGCCGATTCGCACGCGCGCGCAGAGCTGACTCCTTGGGGCTGGCGGTCTGCCCGCGAGGGTCGGACCGTCCGGGGCACGGGCTTTATGACGAAGCGATACTAGTCATACGGTGTGTTAGGAGTGAAAGCCCGTTCGATCTTCGGACAGTGCACACACAACTCCTTGACATTGCCGTAGCACCCGGTTCATGCCCGCGCGGGGCCTTCGAGCGGTACTCCGACACCCTCCCGGGGCCGGTCGGAAGGGGTCCGCCGCCCGGTCCGCGCGGCTGTCGGAAGCGCCCGTCGGTGGAACGGGAACGCCCCCGGCGCGGGTTCACGACGGGGGCGTACGGCGGGGCGCGCCAGCCGGTGGCCCGCCGATCGGCGGGCCACCGGCTGCCGCTGCGCCGGAAGGTGTTACGCGATGCCGAAGGCGGCGGCCCAGCGGGCCGTCCCGGACGGCAGTGGGTCGCGCTCCTGGTCCAGGCTCAGCGCCATCCACGCCTCGTCCGGGGCGTCGACGGTGAGCGTGATGCCGTGCGCCGAGGCCCGGCCGAAGCCGAACCGCGGGTAGTACGACGGGTGTCCGAGCAGGATCACGAACCGCTCGCCCCGGGCGCGGGCCGCGTCGAGTCCGGCCCGCACGAGGGCGGAGCCGGCGCCGGACCGCTGGTGGTCGGGGTGCACGGACACCGGAGCCATCGCGAGCGCCGGGACGTCGCCGATGAAGGCGCGGGTGAGCAGCACATGACCGACGGGGCCGGTCTCGGCCCGGGTGGTGGCGACGATCGAGAGACCGTCGATCCACGCCTCGTCGGCGCGCAGGGCCTCGACGAGGTCGGCCTCGGACGGCCGCCCGAAGGCGGCGACCGTCAGCTCGTGGACGGCCGGGAGGTCCGAGGGGAGCTCGGCCCGGGTGTGCCAGGAGGAGGAAGGCAGGGAAGAAGACATGGGAGTCCCTTGGAGAAGGGGCCCCGGAGAGCGAAGGGCGTCAGACCGGGACCCGGGAGGTGAGAACAGTCCGGGTGCCGCGCAGCACGTGCGCAGCGGCTGTCACCGCGACCACAATTCACCTTCCCTGTCTCCGTGACGGACTTCGTACGAGCGCGAACGGCCGTCGGGCCGGGCTCGTCCATCGACCGTAACACGGGCCCCGGACGGGGTGCGAAGGGTTTTTCGGGTGCCCGGCGTCGGCGGGCACCCGGGCGAGGACGGGCTCCGGGGGCTCAGCGGCTCCGGGCACCCGGCGGCGGGGCTCAGCGGCGGCTGGGCTCAGCGGCGTCGGGCGGCGCGGGCGACCACCAGCAGGAACAGGCCGCAGGCCGTGACCACCGCCCAGCCGGTCCGGGAGGCGGCGGCGAGCCCGGCCGGGGCCGCACCCGCGACCAGCCCGCCCGCGATCGCGATGCCCACCGCCGAACCGAGCTGGCGGGCCGTGGAGGTGATCGCCCCGGCCACCCCCGCGCGGTCCGCGGGGAGGCCGCCCACGGCCGTGTTGGTGATCGGCGCGTTCGCGAAGCCGAAGCCGGCCCCGAGCAGCAGCAGGGCGAGCAGCAGACCGGGCAGATCGGCCGCGCCGGACAGGGCGCCCGGGTCGCCCGCGCCGTGCGGGGCGTCGTCGACCAGGTACGCCCGGACCAGCAACAGCGCCCCGCCGGCCGCGGTGGACCAGGCCGCCAGCAGCAGCGGCCGACGCGGCCCGCCCCGGCCCACCAGGACGCCGGACAGCGGCGCGCACACGGTCGCGCCCACCGCCATCGGCAGCGAGGCCAGCCCGGCGGCCAGCGGCGTCCACCCCCGGGCGTGCTGGAGCTGGAAGGTGGTCAGCAGCAGGGTCACCGTCAGCGCCACGAACACCGCCACCGCGCCCAGCACGGCGGTGCCGAACGCCGGCTGCCGGAACAGCCCGAGGTCCATCAGCGGTTCGGTCCGGCCGCGTTCGGCGAGTGCGAACCCGGCGGTGGCCGCCACCGCCGCGGCGACCCCGGCGAGGGCCCAGGGCGAGCCCCAGCCGATCCGCGGCGCCTCGATCAGCACGGCCACCGTCGCGCACACCGCGACGGTGAGCAGGAGTTGGCCGGGCAGGTCCGGCCGGCGGGCCCGGGGCGCGCGGGACTCGGGCACGAAGCGGACGCTCAGCAGCACGGCCACCAGCACCACCGGCAGGTTCACCCAGAACACCGAGCGCCAGCCGAAGGCCGCCACCAGCGCGCCGCCGGTGACCGGACCGGCCGCCATGCTCAGCCCGAACACCGACGCCCAGACCCCGATCGCCCGGGCCCGCTCCCGGGGGTCGGGCATCGCGTTCACCACGATCGCCAGCGCCACCGGGCTGAGCATCGACGCGCCCACCCCCTGGAGGGCGCGGGCCGCGACGAGCGCGCCGGCCGAGGGCGCCAGCGCGCACACCAGGGAGGCGAGGCCGAAGACGACCAGTCCGCACTGGAACACCCGGCGGCGGCCGAACCGGTCCGCGAGCGCGCCGGCCGAGATCAGCAGGCTGGCCAGGACCACGGTGTAGGCGTCCACGATCCATTCCAGGTCGCGGGTGCCGACGCCGAGCCCGCGCCCGATCGCGGGCAGGCCGACGTTGACGATCGTGGTGTCCAGGCCGACCAGGAACAGGCTCAGCGCGCAGACCGCGAGCACGGTCCACCGCCCGCGCGCGCTCAGCGGGGGAGGGGCGGCGGCCTTGCCGGTGGCCGCGGAGGTGGTGGCCGCGGAGGTGGAGGTCATGGGTGGGGTCGCCCTTCGATCGGATCATCCTGCCGATCGCCATGCTCGGACCGGGGGACGGCGCCCGCCCAGCATCTTTGCGGAAACCGCAAAACGGTGGACGGGGCAGAATCGCCCCATGGACGCCGACCCCGCTGATTCCGCAGAGCCCGCTGGTAGCGCTGGTCCCGCAGAGCCCGCCGGTAGCGCTGGGCCCGTGGATCCCGCCGAGCCCGACCTCCTGGTCGCGGCGGACACCACTCCCGTCGCGACCGACGACGTCCGGGGAATCGTCGCCGCCATCGGGCCCCGGCTGCGCGCGCTGCGACTCGTCCGGGGCCTCACCCTGGACGTGCTGGCCGCGATCACCGGGATCTCGGTGAGCACCCTCTCCCGGCTGGAGTCCGGCCACCGCCGCCCCACCCTGGACCTGCTCATCCCGCTCGCCCGCGCCCACCGCGTCGCCCTGGACCACCTGATCGCCGCCCCCGCGACCGGCGACCCCCGCCTCCACCTCCGGCCCCGCCACCGGGACCCCGGCAGCGTGCTCGTCCCGCTCACCCAGTACCCGGGCCGGGTGCAGGTCTTCAAGCAGGTCCTGGCACCGCGCGAGCCCAGACTCGTCAGCCACGTCGGCTACGAGTGGCTGTACGTCCTCGCGGGCGAACTCCGCCTCCTCGTCGGTGACCGCGACCTCACCCTCCACCCGGGCGAGGCCGCCGAGTTCGACACCGCCGAACCGCACTGGTTCGGCCCCGCCGGGAGCGAAGCCGTCGAGATCCTCCATCTCTTCGGCCCCCACGGCGACCAGGCCGTACTGCGCACCGGCGCTCCTTCCACCGACTGACCGGGCCCGCCGGCCAGCCGCGCCCGCCGGCCGTCCGCTGCCCCCGGCCGGGAGCGCGGACGGCCGGTGCCGCCCGCCGCCCCGGTCCTCACGCCGGGGCGGCGGGCGGCACCGGCCGCAGTTCGAGCCGGTCCGGCGGGACTTCTCCGCCGGACCCGCTCACCAGGTCACGGGCAGTGACCGCATCCCGTAGATGAACGAATCGGTACGGAACTCGCGCTCGCCGGCCGGCCGCAGCCCCGGCAGCCGGCGGAACAGCGTCTCCAGGGCGATCTGGAGTTCGGCGCGGGCCAGCGGCTGGCCCAGGCACTGGTGCACACCGAAGCCGAACGCGAGCTGCCGCCGGGCGTCCCGGCCCAGGTCCAGCTCGTCCGTCGCCCGGTGGCCGGCGCCGCCGAACACCGCCTCGTCCCGGTTGGCGGTGGAGAGCATCGCCATCACGCCCTCCCCGGCCCGGACGGTGACGCCGCCCAGCTCCACGTCCTCCAGCGCCACCCGGGGCAGGCCGGTGTGCACGATGGTCAGCAGCCGCAACAGCTCCTCCACCGCGCCCGGCAGGGTGGCCGGGTCGGCCAGGCCGGGGATCTGCTCGGGGTGCTCCAGCAGCAGCGCGGTCGACAGCGCGATCATGTTCGCGGTCGTCTCGTGCCCGGCGACCAGCAGCAGTACGGCCGTGCTGGCCACGTCGTCCGGGGTCAGGTCGTCCCGCGCCGCGAGTCGGCTGAGGACGTCGTCCTCCGGCTGCGCGCGCTTGCGGGCCGTCAGGTCGCACAGGTAGGCCCGGATCCCCTCCTGGGCCTCCCGGAGCTGCTCCACGGTGCTCTCCTGGCTGAGCATCGTGCGGCTCAGGCTCTGGAAGCGGTCGTGGTCCTCGTACGGCACGCCGAGCAGCAGGCAGATCACCAATGAGGGAACCGGCAGCGCGAAGTCGGTGACCAGGTCGGCCGTGGTCCGGCCCGCGGTCATCCGGTCCAGTGCCCCGTCCACGATCCGCTGGATCTCCGGGCGCAGCGCCTCCACCCGCTTGACCAGGAACTCCCCGGTGATCATGCGGCGCTGGCGGGCGTGCTCGGGGTCGTCGAGCCGCAGGAAGTCCGGAGTGTCGGTGATCAGCTCACGGGCGCCGGCGACCAGCAGCGGGAAGGACGGGTGGCGTATGTCGGCGCTGAACCGGCGGTCGGACAGCACGGTGCGGACCTCGGCGAAGCCGGTGACCAGCCAGCAGAGGTCGCCGTCGGGCAGCTCGGCCCTGGTCACCGGACCGGCGGCGGCGGCCTCGGCGTACTCCGGCGGCGGGCCGAACGGGCAGCCGCCGGAGTGCCGGGCCGGCAGCGGGAGGACGGGGGTGGTGGGTGCGGTGGTCAAGGCGGGGTCTCCTCACGTCGCGGGTGTTCTCGTGGGGTGCGGGGGCCCGGGAAGCTTCCCGGCGGCCTGCGGCGGCCGGCGGCGGGGGTCCGTCAGGCCCCGGTCCGCGCGGGCTCGTCCCCGGTGAGGGTGATCGCCTGGCCCGGGCAGAGCTCGGAGGCGAGCCTGACGTCCTCGAACTGCTCGGGCAGCAGCACGACCTGACGGAGCGTCACAAGACTGTCCCGGTCGTCCTGGCCGAAGACCGCGGGGGCGTTGATCACGCACAGGCCGGAGCTGCAGCAACGGTCCCGGTCGACGCTCACCTGCATGTCGGGCACCTTTCGCCAGGGCGGCGCCGGCTGCCCGGCGGCCGCCTCTCGTTGTCACGGTCAACCTAGCCGTCACTGGTCCGTCTACGGAGGGGTACGGTTGCCGGATCGAGAATGGCCGATTGGGCCCCTGTGGGTGAACCGCCGTTGCGGTCCAATGCGTTTCGGTCGGCGCTCCTCCGCCGGACGGGTCGGCGGACCCGGCCGCGCCGACGGCCCCACGAGCCTTCGGCGCTGGTCAACTCCCTCGCGGAGGAAACCGTTTCGGCTTCGGGGGCACTTCTGTCCGGCCGACAGGGCACCGCCCGGGCGTACCGCAGGGCCGTCCGGCAGGGTGGCGGGGGCCGTGCCGGAGGTCGTCGAGGGCGATCTCGACGATCGGTTCCGGCCGGATCCCGGCACCGTCCCGGGGTCCACCCGGACACCCGGCCAGTGGCTCGGCCGCCTCCCGGCCGAGCGTCCGGTCGGCCGGGAGGACGTCGCCCCGGGGACCGGGCGGCGGCCACCGTCCGAAGGCGCCCGCGGAACTGTCCGTTCCGCCCCGCACCGCCCCATCCCTCCGGTGCCGTCCGAAGCCTCCGCCGCCGCCCGCTTTCGGTCGGCGACACCCGTTCCGTCCGCCCCCGCGGCCGGTCGGAGCGATGCCGATACCCCCGTTCACCTGGACGTTCAACAAGCTGTTGCCATGACGCCATCCGCCGGCCACGGGGCGACACTCCACGCTGCCTACCGTGCCGGGCCATGACCATCTCCCGCACCAGCCTGACCGCGGTGGCGCTCACCGGCGCCCTCGTCCTCGGCACCCCCGCGCTGGCCGTCGCCGCCCCGGCCGCCGGTTCCGCCTCCGCCGACACCACGGCCGCCGCCCCGGCCGTCGCCCGGCACGCGATCCCCTTCACCGCGGCCACCGCCACCCAGCAGGCCGACGGCAGCTTCACCCTCACCTGGACCGCCCCCGGCGCCCGCGGCGTCACCGTCTACGCCGGCACCGACCCGAACGACATCCGCCACCGCAAGGCCGTGGCCAAGGGTGCCGGCTCCGCCACCGTCACGGTCACCGGCCTGGCCGCCGCCGACCGCTGGTTCTTCGAGCTGGTCCCGGACCGGGGCGCCCCGCTGGTCGTCGCCGACCGCTCGCTGCACCTCGCCTCCGCGCCGAACTTCCGTGACGCCGGCGGCTACCGCACCGCCGACGGCCAGTGGGTGCGGATGGGCGTCGTCTACCGCTCCGGCGACCTGTCCAAGCTGACCGACCAGGACCTCGCCAAGCTCCGCCGCCTCGGTGTCCGCACCGTCTTCGACCTGCGCACCCCCGCCGAGCAGAAGACCGCCCCCGACCGCCTGCCGGCCGGTGCCACCGCAGTGAACGCCAACGTGCTCGGCGTCGCCGACACCGGCGCGTTCAACGTCACCAGCCCGCAGGCGGCCGTCCAGGCCATGGTCGACGCCGAGCGCACCATGGTCTCCGCCGACAGCGCCCGCACCGCCTACCACTCGGTGCTCAACGCCCTGGTCGAGCGCGACGACGAGAACGTCCTCTTCCACTGCACCGCGGGCAAGGACCGCACCGGCTGGGCCTCCGCCGCGCTGCTCACCGCGCTCGGCGTGCCGCGCGAGACCGTCGAGGCCGACTACCTCGCCAGCAACACCTACCGCGCCGCCGAGATTGCCGCCACCCTGGCCCAGCTGCCGCCGGCCTACCAGGCCGTCTACAAGCCGCTGCTGGACGTCCGGTCCGAGTACCTGGCCGCCGGGTTCGACGAGGTGCGGCAGAAGTTCGGCTCCTTCGACGCCTACCTGAAGTCCGGCCTCGGCCTGGACCGGCGGGACCTGCGCGACCTGCGCAGCCAGCTGCTCGTCGGCTGACGACGCGTGCCCGGCGTCCCGCCGGGGTGGGCCCCGGGAGTACCGGGCGGTCCGCCCCGGCGGGACGCCGCGTTGCCGGAACCGGGACGCCCTGGTTCGATCGTCGGTATGGACCACCAGGACCCCGTCCCCGACCCCGTTCCCGACCCCGCCGCCGGTGCCACCGTCCCGGCCCCGGCCATCGCCGCCACCCTGCGCCAGATCGGCCCCAGGCTGCGTCGGCTGCGCGAGCGCAAGGACCTGTCCCTGGCCGACCTGAGCCAGGCCACCGGCATCTCCAAGAGCACGCTCTCCCGCCTGGAGTCCGAACAGCGCAAGCCGAGCCTCGAACTCCTGCTGCCCATCGCCGCCGCTCTCGCCGTCCCGCTGGACGAGATCGTCTCCGCCCCCCGGATCCAGGACCCGAGGGTCCACCAGCACCCCGGCCGGGCCGACGGGCGGACCTTCGTGCCGCTCTCCCGTCACCGCACCGAACCCCGGGCGTTCAAGATCCTGATCCCGGCGGCCCACCACGCCCCCACCCTCGCCACGCACACCGGCCACGAGTGGCTCTACGTGCTCTCCGGCCGCCTCCGGCTGCTCCTGGGCGAGCACGACGTCGTGCTGACGCCGGGGGAGGCGGCCGAGTTCGACTGCCAGAACCCGCACTGGTTCGGCTCCACCGGGACGGGCGACGTCGAGGTGCTGAGCCTCTTCGGCAAGCAGGGCGAACGTCTCCACCTGCGCGCCCGCACCCGCCCGAAGGAGTCCTGAGACGACCCCGGCGCTCCCCGTCCCGCCCGAACTCCGCGACCTGGACGTGGTGTTCGCCGTCAACTGCGGCGAGGCGGGCGCCCTCGCCCACTACGGACCGCCGCTCGGCCTCCTGGCGCCCTGCTCGGGTCATCCGGGCCTCGCCGACCAGGGACCGCCGCCGGACCGGCCGGCCGGTCCGGCGGGCCGGTCCTGCCCGTCCGGCCCGACGGATTCCCGGACCTGGAACGGTACTTCGCCGGCTGTCGCCGGGTCGCCCGGGTCGAGAACGGCCACGGCGCGCGCAACGAGGAGCAGCACGCCCGGGTCCTGCTCCGCGCGGCCCGCACCGGCCGTGGTCGGCGCTCCGGCCCGAACCGCGGCGCCACTACCGAGACTTTCGGCCCGGGCTCCCTCAGGAGGCGGCGTGCAGCGCGGGCGGCGGGCCCGCCGGGACCGTCGGCAGGCCCGCGCGGTGGGCGAGGGCGGCGGCCTCGCCCCGGGAGCCGACCTCCAGTTTGGCCAGGATGTTCGCCACGTGGAACTTCACCGTCGACTCGCTGATGTGCAGGGCGCCGGCGATCTCCCGGTTCCGGCGGCCCCGGGCGAGCTGGTCCAGCACCTCCAGCTCCCGTGGTTGCAGGCCCTCCAGCGGCCGGGCCGCGCCGACCGGCCCGGCCGGGGCGTGCAGCGGCAGGTCCACCGTCACCGTGGTGCCCCAGCCCGGGACGGCCTCGACCGTCATCCGGCCCGCCAGCGCGGCGATCCGGTCGGCCGTGCGGTGGACGGCCAGCGCGTCCTCGGTCAGCAGGCCCGGGCCGTCGTCCCGGACCACGGCCCGCAGGCCGTCCGCCACGAACTGCCAGCTCACGTGCAGCCGCGTCAGACCGTCCTGCTCCAGCATGGCGAGCACGGCGGAGCGGACGGCGGTGCGGGCGGTGTGCGCGGTGTCGGTCGGCACCGAGCGGTCCCCCTCGGTCGGCGCCAGCAGGTCCAGTCGGACCGGGCTGTGCCGCAGCAACGGCCGCACCACGTCGGCGAGTCGGGCGAACGCGGTGGCGGCCGGCTCCTCGCTCAGCTCACGGTCGAGGTCGGCGGCGCTGCGCAGGTCGAGCAGAGCCGTCACGGCCAGCTCGGTGGCGTTGCGCCGGGCGGTGGCGTCGTCCAGGCCGGCCGACCGCAGCGGCCCGAGGACCGCGGACAGCGCGGAGGCGTGGGCGCCGGTGAGTTCGGCGATCGCCCGGGCCCGGGCACTGGCCGAGGCGCGGGAGGCGGCGGCGTGCGCGGGCGCGGCGTCGACGGCGCGGTGGTGGGAGTGGGTGGTCAGCAGCTCCCACAGCTGCTGGAGCAGGCCGAGCGACCGCTCGGGCAGCGGCTCCGGCGACCCGTGCGTCCCGGTCGCCCGCCCGCCGGTCCGTCCGGCCGGGTCCGCGCGGACCAGCACCAGCACCGCGCCGTTGCTACCCGGCGGGGCCGACGCCACCGCGACGGCCGGCCTGGGGCGCCCGCCCAGGACCGCCTCGCCCTGCCACGGGCGACCGGGCGTGACTTCCTGGGCGAGCGCGGCCAGCTCGGCGCCGGTGATCCGGGCCGACAGCTCCTCGGGGCCGACGGCACTCGCGGGCGAGTAGGTGCAGACACCGCTGAGCTGCGCCACCGCGAGGTGCGGGACGAGCCCGGCGAGCACTTCGGAGAGCTTCGGCAGGATCGTCACCCGGGGTGTGCGCAGCACCTCGGCGGCGAGCGCGAGCACCCCCTCGGCGTCGTCCCAGGACCACTCGCCGTCGGGACCACTACCGGCACCGTGTCCACCATCGCGCTCGACCATGGCTCCCAGCGTAGCCCGCGCCGGTCGGCGCGGGCCTGGCCGAACGGCCAGGTGGAACCGGCCGAACGGGGGGCCGTCCGGCGGGGGCCGCCGTACCAGGCTGGGGCACGTCACCAGGACGGCGGCGGCTCCGGCCCCGGCGTCCCCAGGTCCGGAACAAGGCTGGAGATCCTCCATGAGCAGCACCCCCGACACCGCCGCCCTCACGACGAAGGCCGTCGCCCTCACCGAGTACGGCTCCGTGGACGTGCTGCGGCCCACCGTGGTCGAGGTGCCCGCGCCCGGCCCCGGCCAGGTCCGGGTGGCCGTCCGCGCCGTCGGCGTCAACCCGCTCGACCACAAGGTCCGCTCCGGCGCGCTCACCGACCTGTTCCCGGTCGCCTTCCCGGCCGTCCTCGGCTACGAGATCGCGGGCGTGGTGGAGTCCGTCGGCGCGGACGTCACCGCGTGGCGGGCCGGCGACGAGGTGTTCGGACAGGTCTGCGGCGGCGGTTACGCGGAGCACGCCCTGGTGGCGGCGGACCAGCTGGTCCGCAAGCCGGCCGGGCTGGACTGGACGGTGGCCGCCGCGCTCCCGGTGGCCGCCGAGACCGCCTGGCGGTCGCTGGACCTGCTGGGCACCGAGCCCGGCGGGACGCTGCTGGTGCACGGGGCGGCGGGCGGGGTCGGCACGCTGGTGGTGCAGTTCGCCCGGGCCCGGGGGATCCGGGTGATCGGCACCGCGAGCGAGGCCAACCACCCGTACCTGCGCGAGCTGGGCGCCGAGCCGGTCACCTACGGGGAGGGGCTGGCCGAGCGGGTCCGCGCCGCCGCGCCCGAGGGTGTGGACCGGGTGCTGGACGTGGTCGGGGCGGACGTGCTGCCGCTGTCGATCGAGCTGGCGGGCGGCGCCGAGCACGTGCTGACCATCGCCGACTTCCAGGGCGCCGCCCGGCACGGGGTCCGCGCCACCACCGGCGACGAGCCGACCGACTACCTCCGCCCGGCCCTGGAGGGCGCGCTCGCCCTGGCCGCCGAGGGCGGCCTGAACCTCCCGCTGCACCGGGTGCTCCCGCTGGCGGAGGTGGCCGAGGCGCAGCGCGAGAGCGAGCGCGGTCACGTCCGGGGCAAGATCGTCCTCACCGTCGGCTGAGGCCCGGCACGGACGCCGGGCCCCGGCCGGGAGCCGATCCGCGCGGGTCAGCCGAGGCGCTCGACGACGACCATGGCCGCGTCGTCGTCGAGCCGCCCGCCGGCGTGGGCCAGCAGGTCGCGGCGCAGGTGCAGCAGCAGGGCGGCGGGGGGCTCGGCGGGATGGGTGGCGATCCGCTCGGCGACCCGCTCGGCCAGGGGGTAGAACCGCCGCTCGGCGTCGCGGGCCTCCACCACGCCGTCGGTGTGGATCAGCAGCCGGTCGCCGGGCCGGAACGGGAACTCCTCCACCACGTACGGGGCCGGGACGAGTTCGCCGAGGCCCAGCGGCGGCGAGGCCCGGCGGGGTTCCAGGGCGGTGACCCGGCCGCCGTGCAGGAGCAGCGGCGGAGGGTGGCCGCAGTCGACCAGACGGACCACCGTGCCGCCGTCCGGGACGTCCAGGACGACGGCGGTGATGAACGACTCGCCGCCGTCGTCCCCGGCGCCGTCGGTCGGCCCGCCGTCGGCCGGCACGTCCTCCGGCGGTCCGGTGCCCGGGGGCGGCCCGGCGCGGCGGAACGCGCGCAGGCGCGGCTGGGACCGGAGGCCGTCCTCCCGCTGGGCCCGTTGCTGCTCGGCGAGCTGGGCGAGGTCCCAGGCGATGCTGCCGTCCAGGTGGCCGACCAGGCCGGGCAGGTCCGGGTGCAGGTGCGCGGACGCCCGGAAGGCGCCGAGCAGCAGCGCGGCGTCGCGGAGCGAGGGCAGGCCCTTGCCCCGGACGTCGCCGACCAGCAGCCGGGTACCGGTTCCGGTGCGGGCCGCCGCGTAGAGGTCGCCACCGACCTGGGCCTCGGCCTCGGCGGCCAGGTAGAAGGAGGCGAGGCGCAGCGGGCCGAGCCGGTCGGGCAGCGGGCGCAGCAGGACGCTCTGGGCGGCCTCGGAGACGGAGCGGACCTGCGCCAGTTCGCGTTCGTGCCGGTCGCGCAGCACCCGCAGGCCGACGATCAGCACCGACACGGCGAGCAGCGCGCCGAGCTGGGTCTCGTGGTTGGAGGTGGTGAGGCCGTCGCGCAGGATGCCGATGACGGTGAGCGCGGCGAGCGAGAGCACGGCGGCGACGGCGGTGGCGCGGGCGCCGGCCAGGGACGCGGTGAGCGCGGGCGCGACGATCAGCAGCGGGCCCAGGTGGATGTCCGGTGGGGCTACCACGTCCACGACCGTGATCACCACGATCAGGGCGAGCGGCACGGCCGTCAGCGCCCGGCGGTCGGGCCGCCAGGATCGGCGGCGGTCGCGGGAGCGCCGGTCGTCGGAGTGCCGCGCGCGCGGGTGCCGCGTGCCGGGGGGCGGGTCGTCGGGACGCCGTCCGCCGGGACGCCGCTCGCGGGGAGGCTGCCGGAGTGGCACCTCTCCTCTGTACACCGTCCGGGTGGTCCGCCGCACCCCGGGGCGGCGGACGCGGGTGCCCGCCGGGTCGGTGGGGGAGGGTCCGGCGGGTCGCTCGGGCGGGCCGGTCAGTCCTCGGCGCCGTAGCGGGCCAGGTAGTCGGCGAACCGGGCGACGTCCTCGTCCGACCAGCTGGTGAAGCGGGTCGAGAAGGAGACCCGCCGCTGCTCGTTGGCCTCCCGCAGCAGGGTGAGTCCGGCCTCGGTGGCCAGCAGGATCTGGCCGCGCTGGTCCTCCGGGTCGGTCTCGCGGCGCAGCAGCCCGAGCTTCTCCAGCGCGGTCACCTGGCGGCTCACCGTGGACTTGTCGAGCATGAAGTGCGCGGCGACGTCGGCGGCTCGGCAGCCGCCGCGCTCGGTGATCAGGTCCAGGATGCTGTAGGTGACCAGGGAGAGGTCGGGGTGCAGCTGGGAGGCTTTGTGCCGGGCGCGGCGGGCGAAGGCGGTCAGTTCGCGCTGGATGGTCGCGATCGACGTCTCGCGGTCGGGCACGGGGACCTGCCTCCTCGGGGCTCGGGAATTTGTTGCATTATACAACGACTTCGGGCGCACTCGAAGCCCCCGGCGGACGCTCCGCGACGCCGTCCCGGCCCGCCTGCCAGGCGCGCGCCGCCGCGATCCGGCGGGTCGCGCTCGGATGAGTCGCGAACAGTAGCCCAAGCACCCGCGGCGGGTCGACATCGGACACGTTGGTCACCGCGAGCCTGCGCTGCATCGCCACGAACTGCTCGGCGTCCCCGGTGAGTTCGAGCGCGTGCCGGTCCGCCCTGGTCTCCACCCGGCGGCTCACCGCGCACTGCGCCGGGCCGGACAGCGCGCCCAGCAGCGCCGCCACCGCCGCCAGCAGCGGCAGCGACCGGGGATCGGCCGCGTCCGCCGCGCCCGCCGCCGACAGCAGCGCGTCCCAGCCGGAGGCCAGCCCGACCAGGACCACCACGCCCGCCGCGCCGACCGCGCCCAGCACCGTCCCGGTCAACACGTCCCGGTGCTTGACGTGGCCCAGCTCGTGCGCCACCACCAACTCCACCTCGCGCGGATCGGCGGTGGTCAGCAGCGTGTCGTAGGCGACGATCCGGCGTGTCGCGCCCAGGCCCGAGACGTACGCGTTCAGCGCCGTGGTCCGGCGCGAGGCGTCCGCCACCAGGACGTCCCGCACCCGGACGCCGTCCCGCGCGGCCAGGCCGAGCAGCGCCTCGCGCTGCGGGCCCGGGGCCATCGGCGTGAAGCGGTTGAACACCGGCTCGACGAGCAGCGGGTAGAGGAAGGAGAGCGCGGCGGTCAGCAGCGCGGCCGCCCCGGCGGCCGGGAGCCACCAGCGGTCCGGCGAGCGGTCGGTGAGCGCGTACAGGCCGAGCACCACCGGCAGGGCCAGTGCCAGGGTGAGGGCGAGTCCGCGCACCGCGTCCAGGGCCCAGCCGGCCCAGCCCTGGGTTACCAGGCCGAACCGGGCGCGGACGGACCGCGCGCCCGCCCCGAACGGCAGCTGCGCCGCCTGCCCGACCACCACCAGGGCGGCCGTCCCGGCCAGTACCTCCGCCGTCCGGGAGCCGCCGAACCAGCCGCCGGCCGTCGACACCAGCCCGGCACCGGCCGGGGTCAGGCCGAGCGCCAGGGCCAGCGCCAGGCCGGTGGCCCGCGCGCCGAGCGCCCAGGGCAGCTGGGCCCGGCGCAGCGCGCGGCCCCGGGCGCGCTCGGCGGGGGTGAAGTCGGGGGTGAGGCCGGGGGTGGGGCCGGGGGCGGGACCGGAGCCGCCGTCGGGGGCGGAGCCGGGCGCCCGGCCGTCGTCGCCCGGGGCCGGGACCGGGCCGACAGGATCTGTCATCTGTTGTCCGCCATCCGAAATCTGTCGGTCGTCGGCCGTCGGCTGTGGGCCGGCCGACGGGGGTGTTCGTGAACCGTCGTCCCCCACCGGCCAGCATGTCACTCCTCGGTGGACCCGGTGGCGTGCCGGGTGCCCGCGCGGAGCAGCCGGTGGCCGAGATCCACCAGCGCCCGGCCGACCGCGAACTCGTCGCCCACCGCGGGCGCCGGATCGTCGAGCGGATTGCGGCGGGCGTAGGCGTCGCTGTGGAGCACCTCGCCGTCGGCGTCCAGTACGGCGTGCACCCGGGTGGTGCCGCGCTCCTCGACCACGTGCAGGCTCAGTTGCCAGTCCTTGGCGGTGCGGACGGCGGGCCCGGCGCCGCCCTCCGTCGCCCCGGCGGCCGTCGCGGGCGGCCGGGACGGCACGGCCGCCGCCCCGTCGGCGCGGACGATCACCACCGGGCACGACGCGTGGGCCGCGCACCGGGTACTGACCGACCCCAGCAGCGTTCGGGCGAAGGCCCCGCGACCGCGACTCCCCAGCACCAGCAGCTCCGCGCCCTCCGCCAGCTCCAGCAGCACCTCGGCCGGATGCCCGGGCAGCAGGCTCTCCTCCACTGGCACCGGCCGGTCCCGGCCGAGCACCTCGTCCACCTCGGCGGTCAGGGTGCGCCGTGCCGTCCGCTCGAAGTCGTCGTCCGGCAGCGGTACCCGCCACCCGTGGAGCGAGGGCGGCTCCCAGGCGGCCACCGCGTGCACCCCCGCCCCGGTCAGCGCCGCCTGCCCGACCGCCCAGCGCAGCGCCGCCCCGGACGGCGCCGAACCGTCGATACCCACCACGATCCGCCGCCCGGCGTCCGCGCTCCCGTTGCCAGTCATGACCCACCACCTGCCGTCCGGTCCCCGAGTCCCGCCTGCCGTTCCCCGCCGTGCCCGCGAGTACCGCGAGCGCCCGCGGGCGCCTCCGTCCTGGCGGCCTCCGCCGCGTTTCCGGTAGTCCCGACACCTCCACGCTGCCACGCCGCGCGCCACCCGGCGGCCCGGAGCGGAACGTGGCGGCGGCGCGAAGACGGCGTGGGGGAGTGGCGTAGGCTGACCGCTTCCGGATCGACCCCTGGGGGAACACTCATGCGCCGTGCCGCGGCCGCCGTCGCACTGCTGGTGGGGCTGATACCCGTGGCCGCCTGTGGACCGGACGACCCCGACCCGGCCGCCGTCAACGCCTCCCGCTCCGCCAAGGCCGCCGCCGACGCCGCCGCGAAGTCCTCGCCGGAAGCCGCCGACGGGTCCGGCACCCCCGGGGACCCTGCCTCCGCCGACGGCGGCGCGCCCCGCCCGGACGGCAGCATCACGGTGGCGTTCGCCGGGGACGTCCACTTCGAGGGCCGTACCGAGGACCGGCTCGCGGTGCGACCGCCCGAGACGGCGCTCGGCCCGATCGGCAAGAGCCTCGCCGCCGCGGACCTCTCCGTCCTCAACCTGGAGACCGCGATCACCGATCGCGGCGCGCCGGAGCCCAAGACCTACACCTTCCGCACCTCGCCGAAGGCGCTGACGGCACTCAAGGACTCCGGCGTGGACGTCGTCTCGCTCGCCAACAACCACGCCGTCGACTTCGGCGCCGACGGCCTCGCCGACACCCTCGCGGCCAAGGCGTCCTCGCCGCTCCCGATCGTCGGTCTCGGCCGCAACTCCCAGGAGGCGTACGCCCCGTACGTCACCACCGTGCGCGGGGTGAAGGTCGCGGTGGTCGCCGCCAGCCAGGTCGAGGACCTCACCAACCAGAAGTGGCGCGCCGGGGCGAACAAGCCCGGCATCGCCTCGGCGCTGGACCAGGCCGCGACCGTCAAGGCGGTCGAGGAGGCGAAGCGCCAGGCGCCGGTGGTGCTGGTCTACCTGCACTGGGGCGACGAGGGCAAAGCCTGTCCGACCGCCGCCCAGTCCGCCATCGCCAAGAAGCTCGCCGCCGCGGGCGCGACCGCCGTGGTCGGCACGCACGCCCACACCATGCTCGGCGCGGGCATGCTGGGCTCCACCTACATCGGGTACGGCTTCGGCAACTTCCTCTGGTACGGCACCTCCAACTACGCCAACTCCAACGAGACCGGCGTCACCACCCTGACCGTCGGCCCGGACGGCAAGGTGCTCGGCGAGGCGTTCGCGCCGGCGAGCATCGACGACAAGGGCGTGCCGGTGCCGCAGGCCGGTGCCGCCGCGACCACCGCGCTCAAGCGCCGGGACGCGCTCCGGGGCTGCACCGGCCTCGCCCCCGCCCCGGGGGCGGCCGGGGCCGCGTCCGCGTCCCCGTCGTCCTCCGCGTCCGCGCGCAGGACCGCCCCGGCCGCGCGGAGCACCGCGCCCGCCCCGACCGCCCCGACCGCCTCGCGCTGAGCGTCGAGGGGTCCGGCGGTGCCGGATCGGCGGTGAGGCGGTAGCGGTGACGGAGCGGACGCGCACGGGTGGCGCCGGGTGCACGGCTCGGCCCGGGTGGAACTCCGGCCGGCCGACGCGGACACCCCCGGCACCGGCCGGCTCGACCACCACGTGCCGCGCGGGCCCGGGGACCGCGCCGTCGCCGTGGTGACCGGCGAGGGCGGCTGCCCCGTGCTCCACCGGCGCCGTTCCGTCACCGGCCGTCGGGCCCGGGAACAGCCCGCCGGGCGGGTCGAGCCGTTGACGCGGTCCGACGCGGTGTCAGGGATCCCGGCGACGCCCTTCCACGCCTTCCGCACCACCGGCGCGACCCCGGTCGACGGGCCGGTCGACCCGGCCGGGGCGAGCCGGGCGGAGTGGCCGGGCGAGCGCCGGGTGGTCGGGCTGCTGACGGCGGGCGAGGCGGTCGGCGGAGCCGCGCCGGCGGGCCTGTCCTCCTGTCCGGGCCCGCACCGCCTGACGGTCGGCGGAACGGGGCCGGGTGGCAAGTGGTCCGGGATCGGGCGGAGGTGATTGGGTGTCAGTCCCTGTGGTTCGCCTCGCCGAGCTTCCAGTAGCCCTTGCCGTGGACGCGTTCGCGGGGCAGCGCCCAGTCGGTGAGCAGATGGCGGCGGACGGTCGCCACGGCCTGCGACTCCCCGGCCAGCCAGGCCGTGGTGCCGGGCGGGACGTCTGCCGCGAGCAGGGCGTCCGTGAGCGTCCGGCCCTTGGGGCGGTCCTGGGGGCGGGTCAGCCAGTGGGTGGTCAGACCGGCCCGGTCCGGTAGCGGCAGGGTGGCTCCGGTGGCATCGCCGACCTCGGCGAAGACGGTCACCGGCACGGTCGGCGGGAGCTCCTCCAGGATGGTCAGCGCGGCGGGGAGGGCGCTCTCGTCGGCACCGAGCAGGACGTGCCCGGCGCCCTCGAACGACGGTCGGCGGCCGCGCGGGCCGGCGATCCGGGCCGGGTCGCCCGGGCGGGCGGTCGCGGCCCAGCGGGACAGCGGGCCGTTGCCGTGCAGCACGACGTCGATGTCCGTCTCGCGTTCGGCGGGGCGGTGGTGGCGGATCGTGTAGGCCCGGGAGTGCCCGTCCGGCGTCTCCAACTTCACCCACTGGGTGGCGTGTTCGACGGCGAGGGTGTCCAGGGTCGGTCCGGCGAGGGTGAGCCGGAGCAGGGCCGGGGTGAGCGGGGTGACGGCGACGACCCGTACGTCGTGGGTCGGTCGGGGGCGACGGAACACGGAGACTCCAGGGAGTGGGGTCGCGTCGGCGCGGGCCCGGGGAGTCGACACGGGCGGAGCGGTGCGGCGCGACGGCGGAACGAAGGGGGAGTGGGTCTCAGCGCGGCAGGTGCTGGTCGAGCAGCGCGTCGACGAACGCGGGGTCCAGCGGGCGGCGCAGTACCAGGGCGCGGTGGTAGAGCGGGGCGAGCAGCGCGTCCAGCAGGACGGCGGCCTCGTCGGCGGTGCCCCCGAGGCAGGCGCGGGTGTGCGCGACGTCCCGGGCGCGCAGGGCGTCCAGGAAGCCGCTGTGCAGCAACTCCGCTGTCCTGGCTTCCAGTTGGGCATGGCCGAGCAGCGCCTGAAGCACCTTGCCGGCCGGTGCCGCGCCGAGGAAGTCCGCGAACCGGTGGAGGTAGGCGCGCAGATCGGCCGGTTCGGCGGGCGTTTCGGCGGGCCAGGCGAGGCCGGTGGCGGCGTCCAGGACCAGATTGTCGAAGAGGATGTCCACCTTCGACTTCCACCAGCGGTAGATGGTCTGTTTGGCGACCCCGGCGGCGGTCGCGATGCCCTCGATGGTCAGGCCCTCGAAGCCCTGTTCCACCAGGAGGTCGTCGGCGGCGTTCAGCACCGCCAGCCGCGCCGCCTCGCTGCGCCGACCGCTCGCGCCGGTGCTCGCCGCATCGCTCCTGGCCACGTCACCCTTGACGGCCCCGCCCTTGGTGGCGTTCGCGCTCCGGCCCGCGTCGGCCGCGCGCGCGGCGGCGGCACGGCCTCCGACAGCGCGGTCACCGGCGGCGTGGCTCGCGCCGGACCGGCTTCCGGCGGCGGGGCGGGGCTGGGCGGCGATGGCGGTGTGGTCCTTCTTCGGGGGTGGCTGCTGGCCGTTGACGACGGTCGCGGCCATCCTCTCACGCCTTCCCGATGGGAGCGGTCGGCGCGGGCGCGGGGGGCGGTACGGGCATCGGCGCGGACTCCGGCGCGGACGCCGACGCCGCTCCGGGCCGCGGCCGGCGGAGCAGTCCGGCGGCGACGGCGAGGGCGAGCACGGCCACCGCGGCGCTGAAGGCGACGCCGCCGGTGCGCAGCCCGGTCGCCCGGACGAGCACGCCGACCCCGATCACCGGCACCGAGAGCATGGTGAACAGCACGGCGAAGAACGCCGACACCGCCTCGCCGCGCCGGTGCGGCTCCACGCCGCCGTTGATGGTGCCGAGTCCGGTACCGATGGCGGTGCCGGTGGCGAGGCCGTTGACGCAGGCGCCGAGCAGCAGCGGCGGCAGCGTCCCGCCGAGCAGCGCGCCGGCCACCAGGGCGGCGGCCAGGACGAGTCCGGCGCAGGCCAGCGGCAGTGCGCGGGCCGGCGGCAGGA
This sequence comes from Kitasatospora sp. NPDC094019, assembly GCF_044764505.1. NCBI lineage: Bacteria > Bacillati > Actinomycetota > Actinomycetes > Kitasatosporales > Streptomycetaceae > Kitasatospora > Kitasatospora sp. NPDC094019. The sequence goes on along the minus strand of NZ_JBIWIF010000015.1, from coordinate 63,278 downwards.
CGCGGACGAGCAGTTGTCCGACGGCGGTGGAGAGAAAGGCCAGGGCGACCACGAATCCGGTCAGGGCGTGGTTGTGCAGGTCGAGCACGGTGGCCAGGAAGAGTCCGCTGACGGCGGTCAGTACGCCGGTGACGGCGAATCCGGCGCCGCCGGCGAGCGCGGCGCGCAGGAACGCGGGGCGGATGCCGGGCGGGACGTGCAACGGCCGCAGGCGCGGCCGGAGCCGGGCGGCGGCCCCGGCGCCCCGGGCCGACCGGGCCGCCGCCCGGCGGACCTCGGCGGGCACGGTCTCGGGGACGGCGAGCAGTCCGAGCAGGGCGGTGCCGGTGAGGACGAGCGTCACCGTCCACGGCAGGCGCAGCGGTGAGCCGGCCCATTCGGCGAGGACGCCGGCGAACAGGGTGCCGCCGGCCAGCCCGCCCATGTTGGCGGCCAGGGCGACGGTCTGGGCGCGCAGTCGGCGCTCCGGCGGGGCGAGGTCGAGCAGCGCGGCCGTGGCGGCGCCGGTGACGAGGGCGGCGCCGAAGCCGGAGAGGACCCGGGCGGCGAGCAGCCAGGGCAGCGAGTCGGCGAGTTCGAAGAGGCCGGCGGCGGCCGCGGCGAGCAGCAGGGCGGCCAGGACGACGGGGCGGCGGCCGATCCGGTCGGAGAGGCGGCCGAGGGTCAGCAGTCCGGCGACGACACCGAGCGCGTAGACGGCGAAGACCACGGTGACGGTGAAGGTCGAGAAGCCGAAGGCGTGCTGGTAGAGCGGGTAGAGCGGGGTCGGGACGGTCGTTCCGGCCATGGTGACCCAGAAGGCGAGGGCGACGGCGGCCGGGGCGAGCGGGCCGCCGGGCCGCGGGGGCGGGGCGGAGGGCATGGGTGCTCCTCGGGGGTGACGGTGTGTGGGAGGAGGGCGCGTCGGGGCCTTCGAACGCGGCCCGCGCCGCCGGGGACGAGTATGGACGCAACGTTGCGTCTCGATCCGACACCTCGACGCTAGCAGTGACGCAACGTTGCGTCCACCTTCGCCCCCGGGCCGGTCCCCGGTCGGCACTCCCCGCCCCCGTCGGTCGACGATGCGCCCCGGCCCCCGGTCGACCGCAATTGACGATCCCGCAGCGCCGGTCCGTACCGGCAGGACCTCTCGGAGAGTCCGAACAATTGTGTTAGGTTAGGCTTGCCTAATGTTGCTGGTCGGAGGGGATTTTCAGTGCAGCAGTCCGAACTCGCGGGCGCCGTCGCGATGGTCACCGGCGCCGGACAGGGGATAGGCGCGGCGGTGACCCGCGCACTCGTCGCGGCCGGTGCCGTCGTCGCGGCGGTCGACCGCAACCCCGGTCCGCTCGCCGAGCTCGCGGACGAGCTGTCGGTCCGTCCGGCCGAGCCCGCCCCGGACGGCGGAGCCCCCGGCGGACCCGTCCACCCCTACCTGCTGGACGTCTCCGACGCGGCGGCCGTCGAGGCCGCCGTCGAGCTGATGGAAAGCCAACTCGGCCCGATCGGCATCCTGGTGAACGTCGCCGGAATTCTGCGGGTCGCCCCGGCGGTGGAGCTGACCGACCAGGACTGGGCGGACACCTTCGCCGTCAACACCACCGGAGTCTTCCACACCACCCGCGCGGTCGGCCGACGGATGGCCGAGCGCGGCGGCGGCGCCATCGTCACCGTCGGCTCCAACGCGGCCGGGGTCCCGCGCACCGGGATGGCCGCCTACGCGGCCTCCAAGGCCGCCGCCACCATGTACACCCGGTGTCTCGGCCTGGAACTCGGCCGCTCCGGGGTGCGCTGCAACATCGTCTCGCCGGGCTCCACCGACACCGAGATGCAGCGCGGACTCTGGCAGGACGACGCGGAGGCCGCCGAACGCCGGGTCATCGACGGCGACCCGTCGAGCTACCGGGTCGGCATCCCGCTCGGCCGGATCGCCCGGCCCTCCGACGTCGCCGAGGCGGTGGCCTTCCTGGTCTCCGACCGGGCCCGCCACATCACCATGCACGACCTCTACGTGGACGGCGGCGCCACCCTGCGGGCCTGACGCCCCGACGGGGCCCCGGCCCGCGACCACGACGACTCTCCGACGACACCACCACGACTCCACGACGGGTCCCACCCCGCTCCGTCGCGGCCCCCGGCACCCACGCCGGGGCCGGTCGCCCGGGGCGAGCAGCACCCGGGGCCCGGCGCCCCAGCGGGACCGCGCCCCCACCGGGGTGCGCCCCGGACCAGACCACCGCCGGACGCCGCGACGAGCGGCGCCCGGCGACCACTCGCAGACTGGGAGATTCCAGGTGACCACGGTGCATCACGCCCCCGCCGGGACGGACCACACCGTCATCGGCGCGGCCAGCGGGCTGCTGGGCCAGTATCGGGCCGCGGCCGACGAGGCGTTCTTCGCCTCCCCGACCCGCACGCTGCTCGCCGAGGGCGTGCACGCCCGGGTGCCCCAGGACGGGCGCCCGCTGGTCGACCGGGTCGCCGAGACCCTCGCCCGGGCCCGGCAGGAGGGTGTCGAACACCCGCTGGTGGTGGGCGCGGTGGCGTTCGACCACGACAGCCGGGCCGAGCTCGCCGTCCCCGCGACACTGCGCACCTGCGGCGCGCTGCGCGACGACCCGCTGATCGCGCTGCCCGCCCCGGCCGCCGACCGGATCGACTGGGACGTCCGCCCGGTGCCCGCGCCCGAGGCGTACGGGGCCGGCGTCGCCGAGGCCGTGGAGCTGCTCCGGGCCGACGGCGAGCTGAGCAAGGTCGTGCTCTCCCGGACCCTGGAGCTGCGCGCCGACCGCCCGCTCGACCTGCCCGCGATCCTCCAGCGCCTCGGCCGCCGCGACCCCGGCGGCTACACCTTCGCCGTCCCCGCCGGTGGCGGCCGCACCCTCATCGGCGCCAGCCCCGAACTGCTGCTCTCGCGCAGCGGCACCGCGGTGGTCGCCAACCCGCTGGCCGGCTCGGTTCCGCGCAGCGCCGACCTGGGCGAGGACGTCCGCCGCGCCGCCGCGCTGCTGGAGTCGCCCAAGGACCTCCAGGAGCACGCCTTCGTCGTGGACGCGATCCACGCCGCGCTGGAGCCGTACTGCCGCGACCTGGTCGTACCGGCCCGCCCCACCCTGGTCCGCACCGCCGCGATGTGGCACCTGGCCACCACCATCACCGGCGAACTGATCGACCCGGCCGTCTCCGCCCTGGAGCTGGCCGTCGCCATGCACCCGACCCCGGCGGTCTGCGGCAGCCCGACCCCGCTCGCCCGCGAGGCGATCCGCGGCATCGAGCCCTTCGACCGGGGCCTGTACACGGGCATGGTCGGCTGGGGCGACGCGGACGGCGACGGCGAGTGGGTGGTCACCCTGCGCTGCGCCGAGGCCGACGAGCGGACGCTGCGGGTGTTCGCCGGCGCCGGTGTCGTCGCCGAGTCCCGGCCGGAGTCCGAACTCGCCGAGACCAGCGCCAAGTTCCGTACCTTCCTGGACGCCGCCGGGGTGCCCCAGTGACCGACCTGACCAGCCCGGGAGCCTCCGCCGTGACCGATCCGCAGCAGCCGATGGACGAGGTGCTGGCCGGATTCGCCCCGTACCCGGCCGAGTTCGCCGCGCGCTACCGGGCCGACGGCCATTGGCGCGGCGAGACCTTCGGTTCGATGCTGCGCGAGCGCGCGGCCGCCCACCCCGACCGGATCGCGATCGTCGACCCGGCCGGCGGTGAGGGCGAGGACCCCACCCGCCGCTGGACGTACGCCGAACTCGACCTGCGGGCCGACCGGATGGCCGCCGGACTGCGCGCCCGGGGCATCCGCCGGGGCGACCGGGTGGTGGTCCAGCTCCCCAACGCCGCCGAGTTCTTCGAGCTGGTCTTCGGCCTGTTCCGGGTCGGCGCGCTGCCGGTCTTCGCGCTGCCCGCGCACCGGTACACCGAGATCTCCTACTTCTGCGCCTTCACCGGCGCGGTCGGCTACGTGGTCCCGGCCGTCGAGGGCGGCTTCGACTACCGCGAACTGGCGAGCCGGGTGAAGGCGGAGACGCCCTCGCTGCGGCACGTCCTGGTGCTGGGCGCGGACGCCGGGGAGCACACGCCGCTGGCCGAGGTCCCGGTCGACCCGGCCGACGCGGCCGAGGTGCCCGGGGCGGAGCCACAGCCCGGGGACGTCGCCTTCCTCCAGCTGTCCGGGGGCAGCACCGGGGTGCCCAAGCTCATCCCGCGCACCCACGACGACTACATCTACTCGCTGCGCGGCTCGGTCGAGCTCTGCGGCCAGGACGAGCGCAGCGTCTACCTCGTGGTGCTGCCCGCCGCGCACAACTTCCCGCTCAGCTCGCCGGGTTCGCTCGGCACGCTGTACGCGGGCGGCCGGGTGGTGCTCTGCCCGCAGCCGAGCCCGGAGACGGCGTTCCCGCTGATCGAGCGCGAGGGCGTGACCATCACCGGTCTGGTGCCGCCGCTGGCCCTGCTCTGGCTGGACTCCGCCGAACGGCGCCGCGAGGCCGGGGGGCGCACCGGCCTGGAGACCCTGGAGGTGCTGCTCGTCGGCGGCGCCAAGTTCAGCGAGGAGGCGGCCCGGCGGGTGCGCCCGGTGCTGGGCTGCACCCTCCAGCAGGTGTTCGGGATGGCCGAGGGCCTGGTCAACTACACCCGGCTGGACGACCCGGAGGAGGTGATCGTCACCACCCAGGGGCGGCCGATCTCCCCGGACGACGAGGTGCGGGTGGTCGACGACGAGGACCGCGACCTGCCCGACGGCACCACCGGCCACCTGCTCACCCGCGGCCCGTACACCATCCGCGGCTACTGGAACGCGCCCGAGCACAACGCCGCCTCCTTCACCGCGGACGGCTTCTACCGCACCGGCGACCTCGTCCGCCGCACCGCGACCGGCCACCTGGTGGTCGAGGGCCGGGCCAAGGACCAGATCAACCGGGGCGGCGAGAAGGTCGCCGCCGAGGAGATCGAGAACCACCTGCTGGCCCACCCGGCCGTGCACGACGCGGCGGTGGTCTCGATGCCCGACCCGTACCTCGGTGAGCGCACCTGCGCCTACGTCGTCCTGCGCGAGGAGAACCGCGCCCGGCCGCCGAAGTCGGTGGAGCTGAAGCGCTTCGTCCGGGAGCGCGGACTGGCCGACTTCAAGGTGCCGGACCGGGTCGAGTTCGTCGACGCCTTCCCCGCCACCGGCATCGGCAAGGTCAGCAAGAAGGACCTGCGCGCCGCCATCGCGGCCTCCCTCACCTCCGCCTGATCCCCGACTTCCGAGCCTTCCGAGCCTTCCGAGCCTTCCGATCCGGGAGTCCCCGGACTCCCGGATCCCCCCTACACGTTAAGGACGCACCGCCGTGGGCCTGCCCCGCATCCCCTCCTATCCGATGCCCCTCGCCGCCGAACTGCCGGCCAACCGGGTCGACTGGACGGTCGACCCGTCCCGCGCCGTGCTGCTGGTGCACGACCTGCAGAACCACTTCATGGGCGCCTTCGACACCGCGGCCGCGCCGGTCACCGAGCTGTACGCCAACGTCAACCGGCTGCGCGCCTGGGCCGCCGAGCACGGCGTGCCCGTCGTCTACTCGGCCCAGCCGGGCGGCCAGAGCGCCGAACAGCGCGGCCTGCAGCAGGACTTCTGGGGCCCGGGGATCCCGGACGACCCGCGGGCGGCGGCCGTCGCCGACGAGGTCGCCCCGGTCGAGGGCGACCGGCTGCTCACCAAGTGGAAGTACAGCGCCTTCGTCCGGACCGACCTGGACGAGCTGCTGCGCGAGCAGGGCCGCGACGAGCTGGTGATCACCGGCGTGTACGCGCACATCGGGGTGCAGGCGACCGCCTGCGACGCCTGGATGCGCGATGTCCGGGCCTTCGTGGTGGCCGACGCGGTCGCCGACTTCGGCGCGGACGAGCACCGCGCCGCGCTCACCTGGGTGGCCGGGCGCTGCGGCGTCGTCACGGTCACCGACGCCGTCGTGGAAGGGAAGTGACGGGCATGGCCTTCACCGTGGAGCGGATCCGGGCCGAGGTCGCCGACCTGCTCGGCGAGGACCCGGCGGACATCCCGCTGGACGAGAACCTGGCGGACTGGGGCCTGGACTCGGTGCGCCTGATGGCGCTGGCGGAGCGATGGCGGGCCGAGGGCGCCGAGGTGGCGTTCCTGCAGCTGGCCGAGCGCCCGGCCGTCGAGGCGTGGGCCGAACTGCTGGGCGCGTCCTGATGGAGTCCGGAACGGCGGTGACGAAGCCGTCGAGAGCCGAGCGGTGGCCGGCCACCACGGTGGTCGGGCCGATCGAGGCCCAGGTGGCGCGGACGCCTGACGCCCCGGCGCTGCTGCCGGCCGGGGCGGCGCCGGTGAGCTACGGCGAACTGAACTCCGCCGCCAACCGGATGGCCCGCTGTCTGGCGGACCGGGGCGCCCGCCCCGGCGCGGTCGTCGGCCTGGCGCTGACCCGCCCGGCCGACCTGGTGCCGGCGCTGCTGGCGGTGGCCAAGTCCGGGGCGGCGTACCTGCCGCTGGACCCGGACGACGCGCCAGGGCGCCTGTCCTGGCTGCTGGCCGACGCGGCCCCGGTCTGCGTGCTGGGGGAGGGGGTGCCGACCGCTGAGCGGCCGAGCGCCGCCGAGCTGGCCGGGCGGGCGGTCACCGACCCGCCGCGGGCGCTGACCCCGCAGCATCCGCTGTGCCGGGCGTACGGGCCGGGCGGGCGTCCGGCGGGGACGTGGACCACCCACGCCGAGGTGGACCGCCGGGTGCGTGAGCTGCAGTCCGTGTACGGGCTGGGTCCGGGTGACCGGGTGCTGCAACTGGGGCTGCCGCTGTGGGAGTTCCTCTGGCCGCTGCGGACCGGTGCGGCGCTGGTTCTGGCCGAGCCGGACCGGCCGGGCGAGGTCGGCGAGCTGGTGCGGGAGGCCGGGGTGACCGCGCTGCGGGCCGCGCCGGCGGTGCTCGGCGAGCTGCTGCCCGAGCCGGGGCCGGTGCACCTGGTCCCGGAGCGCGGCTGACCCGCCGGGAGTCGACGGACAGCGGCCGACGGGCTTCCGGGCCCGTCGGCCGCTGTCGGTCGGTCGGCGGCCGTCAACCGCGCGGCGCCGCCGCGAAGTCGGCCGCCGTCCAGGCCAGCGCGACCGCGCCCTCCAGGATCGCCCGGTCCGCCGCCGGCGAGACGGCGGCCTCGGCGAACGCGGCCTCGTGCGGGCCGCAGGCGCCGCCGGTGATGTCCAGCACGGGGTGGATGGAGGGGACGGCGTGGGAGACGTTGCCCATGTCGGTGCAGGCGAACGGCCCGCTCTCGATCGGTTCCGGGCGGCCGACCGCCGCCGCGTTGGCCCGCCACAGTGCCAGCAGCCCGCTGTCGCTGCGGAAGTCCAGGTAGTCCGGCTCCGGCCGGACCAGCTCGACCTCGCACCCGGTGGCCAGCGCGCCGGCCCGGAAGCAGTCCTCGACCCGGGCCCGCAGCGCCGCGAGGTCCTCGGCGGCCGAGGCCCGGATCTCGTACTCGGCTGTGGCGCTGTCGGGGATGAGGTTGGGCGCGGTGCCGGCGGCCGTGGTGATGCCGTGCACCCGCCACTGCGGCGGCAGTTGCTGCCGCAGCAGCCCGAGCGCGACCTGGGCGACGGTGAGTGCGTCGGCGGCGTTGCGTCCCTCGTGCGGGTTGAGGCTGGGGTGGGCGGCGCGGCCGGTGTAGCGGACGGACAGGGTGCCGAGCGCGAAGGAGTGGAAGTCGGCGACCTCCACCGGACAGGGGTGGACCATCATCGCGGCGTCCACGCCGTCGAACGCGCCCGCGTCCAGCAGCAGCGCCTTTCCGGCGCCGCGCTCCTCGGCCGGCGCGCCGATCACCCGCACGGTGAGCCCGAGCCGGTCGGCGTAGGGGGCGAGGCCGAGCGCGGCGCCGAGGCCGGCGGCGGCGATGAGGTTGTGGCCGCAGGCGTGGCCGAGGCCGGGCAGGGCGTCGTACTCGCAGACGATCGCGACGGTGACCGGTCCGCTGCCGGTGCTCGCGCTGAACGCGGTGGGCAGGCCGGCGGTGCCGGGGGTGACGGAGTAGCCGTGCTCGCGCAGCAGTTCGGCGCACCACTCGGCGGCCCGGTGCTCCTCGAACGCGACCTCCGGGTGGGCGTGGATGCGGCGGCTGAGCGCCAGCAGCTCGTCCCGGTGGGCGAGGACGCGCTCGCGCACGGCCTCCTTCGGCGTGGGGCCGGCCGGTTCGGCGGCGGTCGCCGGTCCGGGCGCGGGCACGCTCGCGTTCAAGGGGGACATCGGCGCCTCCGGGGCTGTCAGGGCCTGCTCGGCGGCAGGCTGTTGACCAGACGATATGCAGATAGCTTAGGCTAACCTAACCAGGCAATTGGCGTGCCGTTCGCCGGACCCGAGGAGCTTTCAGAACCATGCGTCGCCACCAGGCCGCGTCCGACCCCGTCGCCGTCCCCGCCGCAGCCGGCATACCGCTGCTCGCCACCCAGGCGGCGATCTGGTACGCCCAGGCGCTCGACCCCGACAGCCCGGTCTACAACACCGGCGACGCCGTCGAGATCACCGGCCCGCTCGACGCCGGACTGTTCGAGAGCGCCCTGCGCCGTACCGTCGACGAGGCCGACGCGCTCTCCGCCGTCGTCCTCCCCCAGGGAGCCGGTACCGAAGCCGCCGACACCGAAGCCGCCGGGGCGGAGGGCGCCGATCCGGCGCCCCGTCAGCGCCTCGTCCCCGGCCGCCCCTGGACCCTGCACCGGCTCGACCTGCGCGCCGAGGCCGACCCGGAGGCCGCCGCCGAGGCATGGATGCGCGCCGACCTGGCCCGTCCCGTCGACCTCACCGAGGGCCCGCTCTTCACCCAGGCCCTGATCCGCCTCGCCGAGGACCGCCACTGGTGGTACCAGCGGGTCCACCACCTCGCCGTCGACGCCTACGCCCTCACCCTCCTCACCGGCCGGGTCGCCGAGCTCTACACCGCTCTCACCGCCGGCACCCGCCCCACCGACCGCACCTTCGCCACCCCCGCCGAGGTCGCCGCCGAGGAGGCCGCCTACCGCGCCGGGACCGAGCACGCCGCCGACCGCGCCTTCTGGCGCGACCGCCTGGCCGGTGCCGACACCCCCGCCACCCTCCCCGGCGGCACCCCCGCCGGTCCCGCCGGACTGCCCCGCCTCGCCGCCGAACTCCCCGCCGGCACCCTGCCCCGGCTGGAGGCCGCCGCCAAGGCCGCCCGCGCCACCTGGGCCGAACTCGTCATCGCCGCCACCGCCGGCTACCTGCACCGCCTCGCCGGGACCGAGGACGTCGTGCTCGGCCTGCCGCTCGCCAACCGCCGCGGCCCCGCCGCCCTGCGCACCCCCGTCGCCACCGCCAACGTGCTGCCGCTGCGCCTCGCCGTCCACCCCCGCGACACCGCCGCCGAACTGCTGCGCCGGGTCGTGCTGGAGGTCCGCGACGTCCGCCGCCACCAGCGCTACCCGCTGGAGGACCTGCGCCGCGACCTCGGCCGCACCGGCACCCGCCGCCCGCTGTTCGGGCCGATGGTCAACATCAAGGCGTTCGAGCGCGACCTCGACCTCGCCGGCCTGCCCGGCACCGTCCGCAACCTCGCCGCCGGGCCCGTCGACGACCTCGCCCTCGCCGTTTCGCCCGGCCCCGACGGCGCCCTGCGGATCGGTCTGGAGGCCCATCCCGACCAGTACGGCGCCGACGCCCTCGCCGCCCACCGCGACGGCCTGCTGCGCTACCTCGACGGCCTCGCCACCCTGCTGCTCGACGCCCCGCACACCCCGATCGCCCGGATCGACCTGCTCGACCAGGACGCGCTGCACCGCGCCACCGCCGGCCGCACCGAGCCGCCCGCCACCCGCACCGTGCCCGAACTGCTCACCGAGCAGGCCGTCCGCACCCCGGACGCGGTCGCCCTGCGCAGCGGCGCCACCACCCTCACCTTCGCCGAACTCGACGCCGAGAGCGGCCGCCTCGCGCACCGCCTCGCCGCCCTCGGCGTCCGCGCCGACACCCCGGTCGCCCTCGCCATGCCGCGCGGCGCCGACACCCTGGTCGCGATGTTCGCGGTGCTCAAGGCCGGCGGCGCCTGCCTCTCCCTCGACCTCACCCACCCCCGGCAGCGGACCGCCGACATCCTCGACGACACCCGCCCGGTGTGCGCCGTCGGCACCGCCGAGGCACTCGCCGCCCTGCCCGGCGCCGCCGACCGACCCGCCGTCGCCCTCGACGACCCCGCCGTCCGGGCCGAGCTCGCCGCCCTGCCCGCCGGACCGCTGCCCGCCCCCGACCCGGCGCACACCGCCTACCTGCTGCACACCTCGGGCTCCACCGGCCGCCCCAAGGGCGTCGTCGTCACCCACGCCTCGCTCGCCAACCTGCACGCGGGCCACGGCGAGGACCACATCGCCCCCGCCCTCGCCCGCACCGGCCGCGAGCGGCTGCGGATCGCCCACAGCGCCTCCTTCGCCTTCGACGCCTCCTGGGACCCGGTGCTGTGGATGCTCCACGGCCACGAGCTCCACCTGCTCGACGACGCGACCTACCGCGACCCGGCCGCCCTCGTCGGCCACGTCCGCGCCGAACGGATCGACTACCTCGACGTCACCCCCTCCTACCTGGACGTGCTGATCGCCGAGGGCCTGCTCGCCGAGGACGCCCACCGCCCCGCCGTGGTCGCGGTCGGCGGCGAGGCCACCCCCGAACCGCTCTGGCGCCGCCTCACCGCCGTCGACGGCCTGAGCCCCGTCAACCTCTACGGCCCCACCGAGACCACCGTCGACGCCTACACCTGGACCCCCGGTCCGGACGGCGCCCCGGTCGGCCGGGTCGTCCGCGGCTCGCGCGCCTACGTCCTCGACGGCTCGCTGCGCCCCGCCCCCGACGGCGCCATCGGCGAGCTCTACGTGGCCGGCGCCTGCCTGGCCCTCGGCTACCTCGGCCGCCCCGACCTCACCGCCGAGCGCTTCCTCGCCGATCCCTTCGGCCCGCCCGGCGCCCGGATGTACCGCACCGGCGACCTCGCCCGCCGCCGCCCCGACGGGACCCTGGAGTTCCTCGGCCGCGCCGACGACCAGGTGAAGATCCGCGGCTTCCGGATCGAACCCGGCGAGGTCGCCGCCGTCCTCGGCGAACTCCCCGGCGTCGACCGGGCCGTGGTGATCGCCCGCCCCGGCCCCAGCGGGCAGCGGCTGCTCGGCTACGCCGTCCCCGCCGCCGGGGCCGTCCTCGACCCGGCCGCGCTGCGCTCGGGCCTCGCCGCCCGGCTGCCCGAGCACCTGGTGCCCGCCGCCGTGCTCGTGCTCGACGACCTCCCGCGCACCGGCAACGACAAGCTCGACCACCGTGCCCTGCCCGAGCCGGAGTCCGCCGCCGAGGACGGTGGCGACGCGCCCGCCACCCCGCAGGAGGAGATCATCTGCGGGCTGTTCGCCGACCTCCTGGACCTGGCCGGACCGCTCTCCCGGGACGCCGGGTTCTTCGACCTCGGCGGCCACTCGCTGCTGGCCGGCCGCTTCGCCGCCCGGCTGCGCGAGGCGCTCGGCGTGGACGTCGGCTTCGCCGACGTCTTCCGCCACCCCACCCCGGCCGCCCTCGCCGCCCTGCTGCGCGAGCGGTCCGCCCCCGAGCCCCGCCCCGCCCTGGTGCCGGTCGCCCGCGCCGAGCGGATGCCGCTCTCCCCGGCCCAGCGCGGCCTGTGGTTCCACTACCGGCTCGAAGGCCCCAGCCCGACCTACAACATCCCGCTGGTCCTCACCCTCACCGGCCCGCTGGACCGTGACGCCCTCGCGCTCGCCGTCGGCGACCTCGCCGCCCGGCACGAGACCCTGCGCACCGTCTACGGCGAGTCCGCCGACGGCGAGCCGTACCAGCGGATCCTGCCGCCCGCCCCGGTCGAACTCCACACCGGCACCGGCGACATCGCCGAGGCCGTCCGCCATGCCTTCGACCTCGGCGCCGAACCGCCCCTGCGGGCCAGCCTGTTCGCCCACGAGGACGGCACCCACACCCTCCTGCTGCTGCTCCACCACATCGCCGGCGACGGCGCCTCCACCACCCCGCTGGCCCGCGACCTGGCCGCCGCCCACACCGCCCGCCTCGCCGGACGCGCCCCGGAACTGCCGCCGCTGACGGTGCAGTTCGCCGACCACGTGGACTGGCAGGCGAAGCTCCTCGGCACCGGCGGGGCGCCCAGCGCCCTCGCCGTCCGCCAGCTCGACCACTGGCGCAAGACCCTGGCCGGCCTGCCCGACCAGCTCGACCTGCCCACCGACCGGCCCCGGCCCGCCGTCGCCTCCCACCGGGGCGCCACCGTGCCGTTCCGCCTCGACGCCGACGCCCACGCCGCCCTGGCCGCGCTCGCCCGCACCACCGGCACCAGCGTCTTCACCGCCGTCCAGGCCGGCCTGGCCGCACTGCTCACCCGGCACGGCTGCGGCACCGACATCCCCGTCGGCACCCCCGTCGCCGGCCGCGACTCCGACGAGACCGCCGCCCTGGTCGGCTACTTCGTCAACTCCGTGGTCCTGCGCACCGACACCTCCGGCGACCCGACCTTCCGCGACCTGCTCGGCCGCGTCCGAACCGCCGTCCTCGGCGCCCACGACCACGCCGACCTGCCCTTCGACCGCCTGGTCGAGGAGCTCAATCCGCGCCGCTCGCTGGCCCGGCACCCGCTGTTCCAGGTCATGCTGGCCTGGCAGTCCGTCCCCGACCGGGCGTTCGCGCTCGGCGGCGGCCTCACCGCCACCGTCGCCGCGATGCCCTCCGGCACCGCCAAGTTCGACCTCACCCTGAACGCGGGCGAACTGCGCGAGGGCGGCATCGCGGGCTTCCTGGAGTACCGCACCGACCTCTTCGACGAGGCCACCGTGCGGGCCCTCGCCGAGCGCCTGGCCCGGCTGCTCACCGCCGCCGCCACCGCGCCGGACACCACGATCGGCCGGCTCCCGCTGATCGGCGCGGAGGAGCACCACCGCGCCCTGGTCGAGTGGAACGGCACCCCCGTCCACTCGGCGCCCGGCGCCACCCTGCCCGAGCTGTTCGAGGCCGCCGCCCTCGCCGACCCCGGCGCCACCGCCGTCAGCTGCGACGGCGGGACGCTCACGTACGCCGAACTCGGCGCCCGCGCCGACCGGCTGGCCCGGCTGCTGGCCGCCCGCGGCATCGGCCCCGGCACCATCGTCGCCCTCGCCCTGCCGCGCTCCCTCGACCTGGTCACCGGCCTGCTCGCGGTCGCCAAGTCCGGCGCCGCGTACCTGCCGCTCGACCCCGAGTACCCGGCCGACCGGCTCGCCTACATGCTCGCCGACGCCGCGCCCGCCGCGCTGCTCACCGACACCGCCACCGCGCCCCGGATGCCCGAGCACCAGGTGCCGCAGCTGCTCGTCGACGGCGGCGAGGCGGACGCCCACCCGGCCGTCCCGCTGGCCCAGCACGAGCGCACCCGGCCGCTGCGCCCCGAGGACACCGCCTACGTCATCTACACCTCGGGTTCCACCGGCCGCCCCAAGGGCGTGCCCGTCACCCACCACAACGTGGTCCGGCTGTTCTCCGCCACCGACCACTGGTTCGGCTTCGGCGCCGAGGACGTGTGGACGCTGTTCCACTCCTACGCCTTCGACTTCTCGGTCTGGGAGCTCTGGGGCGCCCTGCTCCACGGCGGGCGGCTCGTCGTCGTCCCGCACCTGGTCAGCCGCGACCCGGCGGCCTTCCTCGACCTGCTCGGCCGCGAGCGGGTGACCGTCCTCAACCAGACGCCGTCCGCCTTCTACCAGCTCAGCGCCGCCGACCGGGAGCGTCCCGGCACCGAACTCGCCCTGCGCTACGTGGTGTTCGGCGGCGAGGCGCTCGAACTCGGCCGCCTCGACGACTGGTACGAGCGGCACGCCGACGACGCGCCGACCCTGGTCAACATGTACGGCATCACCGAGACCACCGTGCACGTCTCCTACGTCGCCCTGGACCGGGCGAGCGCCGCCGCGAGCAGCAGCAGCACCATCGGCGTCAACATCCCCGACCTGCGGATCTACGTGCTCGACCAGTACCTGCAGCCGGTCCCGCCCGGTGTCACCGGCGAGATGTACGTGGCCGGAGCCGGCCTGGCCCGGGGCTACCTCGGCCGCCCGGCCCTCAGCTCCGAGCGCTTCGTCGCCGACCCGTACGCCGAGCTCTTCGGCGAGCGCGGCACCCGGATGTACCGCTCCGGCGACCTCGCCCGCCGCCGCGCATGGGGGCACCCCCGGCCGGAGGCTGGGGGAGGAGTCCTGGAGTACTTCGGCCGGGCCGACCAGCAGGTGAAGATCCGCGGCTTCCGGATCGAACTCGGTGAGATCGAGGCCGTCCTGGCCGCCCACCCGGCGGTCGCCGACGCCGCCGTGATCGTCCGCGAGGACGTGCCCGGCGACAAGCGGCTGGTCGGCTACGCCGTCCTCGCCCCCGGCGCCGACGGCACCAGCGGTGACGAACTGCGCACCCGGGCCGCCGCCGACCTGCCCGTCCACATGGTGCCGTCCGCCGTCGTCCTGCTCGACCGGCTGCCGCTCACCGCCAACGGCAAGCTCGACCGGCGCGCCCTGCCCGCCCCCGACGCCCCCGTCGCAGGCGGCGGCCGCCCGCCCCGCAACCCGCGCGAACAGCAGCTGTGCGAGCTGTTCGCCGAGATCCTGGGCGTGCCCGCGGTCGGTGTCGAGGACGACTTCTTCGCCCTCGGCGGCCACTCCCTGCTGGTCGTCCGGCTCGCCGGGCGGATCCGGGCCGTGCTCGGCCTGGAGGTCGGCATCGGCACCCTGTTCCAGGCGCCCACCGTCGCCGCGCTCGACGCCGCGCTGTCCGCCGACACCCCCGGGGCCGACGCGCTCGACGTCCTGCTGCCGCTGCGGCCCACCGCGCCCGGCCGCCGCAACCCGCTGTTCGCCGTCCACCCGGCCGGCGGCCTCAGCTGGTGCTACACCGGACTGATCCGCAACCTCCCGGCGGACGTGCCGATCTACGGCCTCCAGGCCCAGGGCGTCGGCGCCGCCACGGCCGCCGAGCCGCTGCCCGCCACCATGGAGGAGCTGGCCGCGCACTACGTCGACCGGCTCCGCGAGGTCCAGCCCGAGGGCCCCTACCGGCTGCTCGGCTGGTCCACCGGCGGCATCATCGCCCACGCCATGGCCGCCCGGCTGGAGGAGCTCGGCCACACCGTCGAACTGCTGGCCGTCCTCGACGCCTACCCGGCCGAGGGCTTCCGCGACCTGCCCGTCCCGGACCAGGCCGAGGCCCTGGAGGCCCTGCTCACCATGGGCGGCTTCGGCCCCGAGGACCTCGACGGCCGGCCGCTGGAACTCGCCCACGTCACCGAGGTGCTGCGCCGCGAGGGCAGCCCGCTGGCCGGGCTCGACGACGCCACCGTCGAGGCGCTGAACCGGATCTACCTGCACATCAACCACCTGGTGCGCGAGTACGACCACCGCCGCCTCACCGGCGACGTGCTGTTCTTCCGCGCCGTCGTCGACACCATCGACGACACCCTGGTGCCCGAGCTGTGGACCCCGTACGTGGCCGGGCGGATCGACAACACCGATGTCGCCTGCTCGCACAAGGACATGACGCTGCCGGAGCCGATCGCGCACATCGCGGGCGTCGTCACCGAGCACCTCACCGCCCTCGACGCGGACCGCTGAACCCTGCCCCCGTCCGAACCAACAGGAGAACCCACCCCATGAGTGACGCCCCCGCCAACCCCTTCGACGGCGACGGCGAGTTCCTCGCGCTCGTCAACGACGAGGGCCAGCACTCGCTCTGGCCGGACTTCGCCGCCGTCCCGGCCGGCTGGACCGTCGCCCACGGGCCGGGCGAGCGCGCCGCCGTGCTGGACTGGATCACCGCCCACTGGACCGAGCTGAGCCCGGCCCGATGACCGACACGGACGCGAAGCCCGGCCCCGGTCCCGGCACCCCCGCCGGGGCCGGGGCCGGCGCCCCGGCCCGCCCCCTGTTCGCGGGGCGGCTCGCCGTGGTGCTCGTCTACACGGCCGCGATGTGCATGAACGGCCTGGACTCGACGATCGTCAACCCGGCGCTGTTCACCATCGCCGGCGACTTCGGCCGCCCGGTCTCCGCCGCCAACGCGGTGGAGACCGCCTTCCTGGTCGGCCTCGCCGTCGGCCTCCCGGCGGCCGGCTGGCTCGGCGACCGGTTCGGGGTCCGGCGGGTCTTCCTCGGCTCGCTCGCGGTGTTCACCCTGGCCAGCGCCCTGTGCGCGGCCGCGCCCGACCTCGGCGCGCTCACCGCGGCCCGGGCCGCGCAGGGCGTGGCCGGCGGCCTGCTCACCCCGGTCGGCATGACCCTGCTGTTCCGGGCCTTCGAGCCGCACGAGCGGGCCGGGCTCGGCAAGGTGCTGATCGTGCCGACGGCCCTGATGCCCGCGCTCGGCCCGCCGCTCGGCGGCTTCCTGACCGAACACCTCTCCTGGCACTGGCTGTTCCTGGTCAACGTGCCGATCGGCGTGGCGGCCGTCCTGACCGGCCTGTTCGCGCTGCGCGACCAGGAGGAGCCGCCGGCCGGGCGCTTCGACACCACCGGCTTCCTGCTCGCCACCCCGGGTCTGGGCCTGCTCACCTACGCGCTCGGCTTCGGCCCCGCGCACGGCTGGACCTCCCCGGCCGTGGGCCTGTCCGGGATCCTCGGCGCGGTGCTGCTCGTCCTCGCCGTCCGGCACCAGCTGCGGACCGAGGAACCGCTGGTGGACCTGCGGCTGCTCGCCGACCGGACCTTCGGCGCGGCGAGCTGGCTGGCCCTGCTGACCGCCGCCGGACTGATGGGCGCGCTGTTCGCGTTCCCGCTGCTGTACCAGGCGGCGCTGGGCGCCTCCGCGCTGGACGCGGGCCTGAGCGTGTTCCCGGAGGCGATCGGCCTGATGGCCGCCTCCCAGGTGGTCGACCGGCTGCTGCCGAGGCTGGGTCCGCGCCGGCTCGCGCTGCCGGCCCTGCTGCTCGCGGCCCTGGTGCTGGCGGCGCTCGCCCTGCCGGGCGTCGGCGAGAACGCCTGGGCCGTGCGGGCGCTGATGTTCGGCGTCGGCCTGATCCTGGGCACCGCCGTGCTGACGGTGCAGATCGCGGGCTTCGCGGACGTGCCGGGGCCCGCGATGGGCCGGGCGATGGGACTGTTCACCATCGTCCGCACCCTCGGCGGCGCGTTCGGCATCGCCGGCGCCGCCGCCCTGATCGGCGCCCTCGCCGAGGACGGCACCCACAGCGCCGAACCCGGGCCCTACCGGGTCGCCCTGGTGGCGACGGCGGCCGCGGTCGCCCTCGGCGCCCTGGTCGCGGCCCGGCTGCCGAAGGAGGTACCGGGCCCGCCGCCGATGGACTGAGGGACCGACACCACCGCCGCAGGACGGCACCCCGCCCGGGGTGCCGTCCTGCGGCGTTCGCGGCCGTGCGGGGGCGGGTCTCAGAGCTCCT
The DNA here is from genome assembly GCF_044764505.1 of Kitasatospora sp. NPDC094019. NCBI lineage: Bacteria > Bacillati > Actinomycetota > Actinomycetes > Kitasatosporales > Streptomycetaceae > Kitasatospora > Kitasatospora sp. NPDC094019. The sequence continues at coordinate 45,897 of NZ_JBIWIF010000015.1, read as the reverse complement.
TGACGAGCCGCCGGTGCCCGGCGCCCCAGCGGTACCCGAGCGCCGTGTTCACCGCGACCATCGGGACGTTGCCGGTCTCGACCTCGGTGTGGGCGGTGCGGACGCCGTGCCCGAGCAGGTGCCGGGCCGCGTGCAGCTTGAGCGTCCGGGCCAGCCCGCGTCCGCGCCAGGCCCGCAGTACCGCCGTGTAGTCGACGCGGCAGGCCAACGGGTCCTCGGTGGCGTGCACGACGGTGGCGCCGACGATCCGCCCGGCGCACTCGGCGGTGAACACCCAGTCGGGTCGCCCGCCGGGTCCCGCCAGCACCTCGGCCCGCCAGCGGTCGAACTCCGGCAGGGCGTCGGCGAATCCGGGATTGTCGCGAAGGGTCTCGCGGTAGAGGTGGTGCAGCTGCCGCTCGGGTTCGGGCGCGGTGGTGGTGGCGAGGGTGTCCAGGAACAGCCCGGGCGGCGGCTGGGGCCCGGGCAGGTGCGGGCCCACCGGGGCGCTCGCCGACCGGACGTGGGCGTCCACCCGGTAGCCGCGGCCGAGCAGCAGCCCGGTCAGGTCGCCGGGGGAGTCCCGCCCCGCCGACGTCGACCCGTCGTGCTCGTCCGGGAGCCGTCCGAGCAGTCGCCCGGCCCCGACCTCGCGGCCCCAGCGTTCCAGCCCGTCGTAGAGCGGCAGCAGCCAGGCCGGGGCGCGCCCCGGCGCGCTGACGGCGAGCGAGGCGAGGTCCCCGGGCGGCGTCCAGGGCGCGCGCCAGGCGGTGGCGTACCCGAGCAGGTCCCCGGCCGGCCCGGGCTGGACCAGCCGGACCCGGCCGTGCCCGGTGAGCCGCCCCCGCCGGTCGGTGCTCAGCCGGTCCTCGTTCGGCAACGCCGCGTCCCGGCCCCGCAGTTCGGCGGCCGTGACGGGCCGTTCGGCCCCGTCGGCCGAGAGGAGGTCCGCCAGCGCGGGGTAGTCGGTGTCGGCCCGGAACGCGCGGATCACCCGCGGCCGCCGGGCAGCGTCATTCGCATCACATGTGACACCGTACTGGTCCTGACGATGTCCCGTCCGGGTTTTGCGCCATGATCCACATCGATGGGAACCTGTGCTGTGCACAACAAGCAGACCGCCCCGTTGATCGGCGCCGCCTTCGGACTCGCCTTCGTCCTCGCGAACGCCGGAGCTCTTCCCGGAGCCGCCGCCGTGCTGCTCCGGGTCCTCGCGATCCTGGTGTTCCTCCGGCTGTTCCTGGCCCTGCGCCGCCGTCCCGCCCTCCCCGCGCCGCCGGGTGGCTCCGCCGTTCCCGCCCCGCCCGTGTTCGGCCGGGGATACCGGCTGGTGGTGGCCGCCGAGGTGGTCGTCGGCCTGGCCGGCCTCGTCGTCGTCAACCCGGTGCTGCACGCGCCGAAGGCCACGGTCGGCTGGATCGCCCTGGTGGTCGGTCTGCACTTCTTCGGCCTGGCGACGGTCTGGCGGCGGCCCGCGCTCCACGTGCTGGCCGCCGCCATGTCGGTGTGCGGCGCGGCGGGCGTCGGCCTCGCCGCGGCCGGCGCCCCCGCCTCGGTCGTCGCGGTGGTGGCAGGCATCGCCCCGGGGGCCCTGCTGCTCGGTTCGGTGGCCCGGAGCCTGCGGACACCGGCCGTCGAGGTGGCCCCGCGGCTGGTCTGACGGCGGGGCCGGGGTCCGGCGGCCCCGTGCCGCCGGGGCCGTCACCCGAGGGGGTGGAGAATGCCGGATTCCCCGGCGGGCGGGGAAGGCGGGCGGTACGTTGCCCGCATGACCGTGCTCGTCCGCCGTCGTCACATCGACTACGGCCGCATCCACTCCACCGGCTGTCCGGTCACCTTCTGATCGTCCGGTCCGTCCGGCCGGCCGCGCCGTGGTGCGCGCCGCCCGCCGCGAGGGCCGTCGTCCGTTGCCGCCGGGCGGGCCCGCCGTAGCCGTGGGCCGTTCCGTCCGCGCGGTGCCCCGGGCACACCCGTCCGTCCCCGTTCTCGTCCGCGCGCACGCATGCCCGGGCGGGGCGGGTTCCCGGGTGTCCCGGACGATCACGATCCGACCGCACCGAAGGGACGTCCGTCCGCCATGACCGACACCGCCACCGACCACTACCTGCGCAACAACTCCGACTACGCCGCGGCCTTCGAGGGTCCGCTGCCGCTCCCGCCGGCCCGCCGCACGGCCGTCCTGGCCTGCATGGACGCCCGGCTCAACGTCTACGGCGCGCTCGGTCTCGCCGAGGGCGACTCGCACGTGATCCGCAACGCCGGCGGCGTCGCCACGGACGACGCCATCCGCTCGCTGGCGATCAGCCAACGACTGCTCGGGACCGAGGAGATCATCCTCGTGCACCACACCGACTGCGGGATGCTCACCTTCGGCGACGACGCCTTCCGCGAGGACATCCGCAAGGAGACCGGTGTCAAGCCGCCGTGGGCGGCGGAGGCGTTCGCCGACCTGGAGACCGACCTCCGGCAGTCGGCCGCGCGGATCCGGACCAGCCCCTTCGTCCCGCACACCGGGTCCGTGCGCGGCTTCGTGTTCGACGTCGCGACCGGGGTCCTCGTGGAGGTCGGGCTCTGAGCGCCGGGGTGGTGGGCGCGGCGGCCGCACCCACCACCCCCCGGTGCCCGGGCGTCAGCCGCGCGGCCCCAGCAGGTGCACCAGGCCGTCGGCGAGGCCGCCGCGCCAGCAGGCGTAGTCGTGACCGCCGTTGAACTCGCGGTAGGCGAGGTCGTAACCCCGGTCGAGCAGGACGTCGCGCAGGTTGCGGTTCTGCGGGAGCAGCAGCCACTCCTGGAGTCCGGCCTCCACCCAGAACCGGGCCTCGCGCCGTTCGGCGGCGGCGAACTGGCGGGTGAGCCACTCGCTGCCGTCGTTGAGCTCGGTGGCGTCGGGCCACCAGAAGGAGCCGGACTGCGACAGCGCGTTGCCGAACCGGGCCGGCCGGTGGAAGGCGGCGAACGCGGCGGTCAGCCCGCCCGCGCTCTGGCCGGCGATCACCGTGCGGGCCGGGTCGGCGGTGGCCCGGTACTCGGCGGCGGCCCAGGGCAGCACCCGGTCGGCGAGCAGGTCGACGAAGGCCGGGTTGCAGCTGAGGTCGTCCACCCGGGCCCGGGGCGGGGTGTGGACGAGCAGGGCGACGGTCGGCGGGATCAGCCCCTCGGCCGTCAGGTTGTCCAGGGTGTCGCCGACGGACAGCTGCTCGCCCCACACGTCGCCGTCCAGCAGGACCAGCACCGGGTAGGGGCCGCCGTCGGCGCGGTGCCCGGCGGGCAGATGGACGTCGATCGTCCGCCCGGCGGCCTCGGCACGCACGGTGCGTCCGCGCGGCACCTCCGGGCGGCGCTCGGCGTACGGCTGGGCGAGCGCCTCGGGCAGGGCGAGCAGCGAGGAGGGGTGGCGCCCGTCGCGGCCGGGCAGCCGCGGGCCCCGGTCGAGCGGGTCGGGGAGGGCACCGTCCAGGACCTTCAGCCAGTCGGCCCGCCGGGTGCCGGGGACGGCCCCGCGCACCGGGTACAGCTGGTAGGAGGCCCGGTGGTCGGCGCGCAGCCGGTAGGTGCGGGACCAGCCGCCGGCCCGGCGCTCCATCAGGTGGGGGGTGAGGTCGCCGGCGTGCCGGTCCTTGTCGGTGACGGTGTGGACGAGCGCGAGCACGCCGTCGTACGGCTCCTCGCCCGGCTCGTCGCGGAGCACGAAGGTCACCTGCCGGTAGGCCGGGTCCTCGGGGTCGGGGTCGACCAGCGGCGCGCCCTCGGCGGCCACCCGGTCCCAGAACGCGCTGTCGGAGACGGGCTGTTCATTCTGCACTGCGAGAACTCCTCGGAAATCAGGCGGGGTTGCCCTTGCGGCCGAGCAACACCCAGAGCAGGAACGGGCCGCCGAGCACGGTGGTGACGATGCCGACCGGGATCTCGACCCCGGAGATGAGGATCCGGCCGAGGGTGTCGGCGAGCACGATCAGCACCGCGCCGACCAGGGCGGAGCCGAGCACCGGGACGCGGGCCGGCCCGGCCAGCCGGCCGGCGACGACGGGTGCGGCCAGCGCGACGAAGCCGACCGGTCCGCAGATCCCGACCGCGAGGCCGGCGAGCGCCACGGCCAGCAGCAGGCAGGCGAACCGGACCCGGCCGGGGTCGACGCCGAGCGAGGAGGCCACGTTGTCGTCGAAGCGCAGCACGGCCAGCCGGCGGGCCACCACCAGCGCGAGCGGCACCAGGACGGCGAGGCCGATCAGGACCGGGGTGGCGACCTCGTAGTCGCGGCCGTTGAGGCTGCCGGAGGTCCAGACGTACAGCGAGGAGGCGGAGCTGAGGGAGCGCCGGGCCATCGCGACCTGGATGATCGCGGAGGCGAGCGCCGACATGGCGAGGCCGACCACGAGCACCCGGTAGCCGCGGGCGCCGAGGCCGCCGGAGACGGCGGTGACCACGGCGACGGCGACCAGGGCGCCGATCGGTCCGGCCCACCAGGCGCCGAACGCGCCGGTGGCGGTGACGGAGATCAGCACGGCGGCGGTGGCACCGTCGTTGACGCCGAGCAGTTCGGGGGTGGCGAGCCGGTTGCGGGCCAGGGTCTGGGTGAGGCAGCCGGCCAGGCCGAGCGCGGCGCCGGCGGCGAGGCCCGCGACGATCCGGCCGAGCCGGAACTTCTGCACCAGCAGGACGTCGAGGCGGTCGCCGTAGCCGAAGACGGCCCGGAAGGTGGAGCCGAGGTCGAGTTCGCTCTGCCCGGCGTGCGCGGAGACGACGACGGCGGCGAGCAGCGCGGCGGCGAGGCCGAGCGCGGCCAGTGCCGAGCGCCGGGGGAGCAGCACGGACAGCGCGCCGCGCCGGATCACCACGTCCGGCCTGGGCGGCTTCTCCTCGGGGTGGCCGCTCCGGCCGGAGGACTCGGCGGGGGCGGTGTCGGTGAGGCCGAGCGCGGCGTTCTTCCGCGACCGAACGATGGCGATCAGGGCGGGCGCGCCGATCAGCGCGACGATCACCGAGACCGGGGCCTCGAACGGGCGGGCGACCACCCGGGCGAGGACGTCGGCACCGGTCAGCACGGCGGCGCCGACGAGGCCGGCGAGCAGGGTGAGCCGGCCGACCCGGGGGCCGGCGGCGGCCCGGGCCAGGAAGCCGGCGAGCAGGCCGAGGAAGGAGATCGGCCCGGCGAGGGCGACGGCGGAGGCGGTGAGCAGGGTGACGGCGAGCGCGACGGCGGCGCGGGTGGCGCCGGGGCGGTGGCCGAGGCCGCGGGCGAGGTCGTCGCCGAGCGCGAGCGCGGACAGCGGCCGGGTGGTGAGCAGGGCGACCACGAAGCCGACCCCGAGCACCGGGGCGAGCTGGGTCAGGGTGGTCCAGCCCTCGACGCCGGCCAGCGAGCCGAGCACCCAGACCCGGTAGCGGTCGTACGCCTCGGGGGAGTTGACGATCAGGACGCCGGTGAGGCCGCCGAAGGTGGCGCCGACGGCGGAGCCGCCGAGGACGAGCCGCATCGGGGAGCCGCCGCCCCGGCTGCCGGCGATCGCCAGTACGAGTCCGCTGGCCAGCACGGCGCCGCCGAAGGCGAAGGCGAGGTAGCCGTAGGAGGTCTGGACGCCGAGCACGGCGATGCCGAGGACGACGCCGAGCGAGGCGCCGGCGTTGACGCCGAGCAGGCCGGTCTCGGCGAGCGGGTTGCGGGTGACGGCCTGGAGCTGGGCTCCGGCCACGCCGAGCGCGGCGCCGACCAGCAGGGCGGTCAGGGTGCGGGGGAGGCGCAGGTCGCCGACGACCAGGGCGAGGTGACTGTCGGCGCGGGCGCCGCCGATGTCGAGCAGGTAGTCCAGCACGCGGCCGGGGCCGACCTCGCCGGCGCCGACGGACAGTGAGACCGCTGTCAGCGCGAGCAGTGCGGCGAGGACGCCGCCGAGGGCGATCCGGGCGGTGCGGCGGGACCGGTCGGCCGTCGGCGGTGCGGGGGCGGAGGGCTTAGCGCCGGCCGCTTCGACGGCACCCACTTGCGACAATGTCATAAGGTAAGGCTAACCTAATGGTCAGCGCGGTCGGACTGGTGTCCGACTCGGGGGGCATCCGTCCGGATCGTCCCGATTCGGATCGCCGTACCGCCGTCGCGCCGCCGCAGTCCGCATCGCCCGTCCCCACCGTCGTTCGTACCGCCCGTACGCAACACCCTTGCCCGGAGGCATCCATGTCGACCCCCCAGAGCCCGCTGCACCTCGCCCGCCGTCGCGCGGTCCAGGCGGTGGCCGCCACCGGGGCGGCCACGCTCCTGCTCGTCGGCTGCGGCTCGTCGGGCTCCTCCGACAAGGCGTCCTCCGACAAGGGCTCCCCGTCGGCCGCCGCCACGACCGCGGCCGCCTCCACGGCCGCCGCCGCGGGCAGCCCGGCCGCCGACGCCGCCGGCGGCAAGCGGACCGTCAAGGACGCCACCGGCACCGCCGTCGAGATCCCGGCCGAGCCCAAGCGCATCGTCACCCTCACCCAGGAGGACCTCGACGCGGTGCTCGCCCTCGGCCTCAAGCCGGCCGGCATCACCAACGGCCAGGGCCTCAACGAGCCGCCGGCGTACCTGAAGGACAAGGTCCAGGGCATCCCGGTGGTCGGCAACCTGCTCCAGCCCGTCATGGACAAGGTCATCGCCGCCAAGCCCGACCTCATCCTGGCCGGCGACATGCAGGACCAGCAGGTCCTCAAGCAGCTGCGCGAGATCACCCCGGCCACCGTGGTCACCATGGCCCCGACCGACGACTGGAAGCTCTCCTTCCGCGGCATCGGCAACGCCGTCAACAAGCTGGACGCGGCCAACAAGGTCATCGCCGACTACGACGCCAAGGCCGCCAAGGCCGGCGGCGAGCTGGGCGAGAACAAGGGCAAGGCCGTCTCCATCGTCCGCTGGAACCCGACCGGCCCCAGCTGGATGGAGAAGAAGCAGTTCGCCAGCGGCGTCGCCCTCGACATGGGTCTGACCCGCCCGCAGGCGCAGGACAAGGACGGCAACGCGCACACCCCGGCGCTGAGCCTGGAGAAGATCAACGAGATCGACGGCGACTGGCTGTTCCTGTCGACCCTCACCGACGACGGCAAGGCCGCGCTCAAGGACGTCCAGTCCAAGCCCGCCTACCAGGGGCTCGGCGCGGTGAAGAACAACCACACCGTCACCGTGGACGGTTCGGTCTGGTCGACCCGTGGCGGCCCGCTCGCCGCGGACGTCGTGATCGGCGACATCAGCAAGGCGCTCGCCGCCAAGTGACCGCAGGCGGCGGGCGCTCCTCCTCACGGGGCGCCCGCCGCCCGCTTCGTTCTCCGGGGCGTTCGCCCCCCGCTTCGTTCCCCTTCTGCTCTCCCATCGAAGGAACCCGCCATGGAGTTGACGGTCGAGGGCCTCAAGGCCGGTTACGGTCCCGGGCGCCCGGTGCTCGGCGGCGTCGACCTCACCGTGCCCGGCGGGCAGGTGGTGGCCGTCGTCGGCCCGAACGGCTGCGGCAAGTCCACCCTGCTGCGCTCGATCGCCCGGCTGCACCGGCCCGACTCCGGCCGGGTGCTGGTCGGTGGCGAGGACATCTGGAAGCTGCGCCCGCGGCAGGCCGCCCACCGGGTCGCGCTGCTGCCGCAGAGCCCGCAGGCCCCGGAGGCGGTCACCGTGGCCGGGTTGGTCCGCTACGGCCGCCACCCGCACCAGGGCCTGTTCCGGCAGTGGTCCGCCGACGACGAGCGGCTCACCGCCGAGGCCCTGCGGGCCACCGGCGTCGAGGAGTTCGCCGAACGCCGGCTCGACCGGCTCTCCGGCGGGCAGCGGCAGCGCTGCTGGCTCGCCATGGTCCTCGCCCAGGACGCGCCCGTGGTCCTGCTCGACGAGCCGACCAGCGCCCTCGACCTCGGCCACGCGGTCGAGGTGCTGGAGCTGGTGCGCGAGGTCGCGGCGGGCGGGCGCACCGTCGTCATGGTGCTGCACGACCTCGCGGCGGCGGCCCGCTACGCCGATCTGGTGGTGGCGATGCGCGGCGGTGAGATGATCGCCTGCGGCCCGCCGCGCGAGGTGGTGGACGCGCCGCTGGTGCGGGCGCTGTACGACGTCGACAGCGATGTGCTCGCGGCCCCCGGGGACGGCGCGCCGGTGATCGTCCCGCGGGCGGGGAGCCGGACGGCGGCCTGACCGGGGGGGCGTTCCTGGGGTCCTGGGCCCCGAGCGGCCCGAGCGGCCCGAGCGGACTGAACGGAATGGCCCGGACGGTCCGAACGGTCGCACGGGCGCGGCGGGTTGCCGGGCGGCCGCCGGGCCGGGTGTGGTGTGCTGGACGGGCGTCCGCCGGACGTCCGTGCCGCCGCCGCGCCCGACGCCCCCGGGAGGGTCACCGATGCCCCGCCGTACCGCCGCCCTGCTCGTCGCCCTCGCCCTCGGCTCGGCCGCCGCGGCGGGGTGCTCCTCGGCCGCCGCCCCGGACCGGGCCGGCGGGTCGTCCTCGGACGCCGCGGCCTCCGTGCCCGCGTCGGCCTCCGCCGCGGTGACGTCCGCCCCGGAGTCCTCCGCCCCGGCGGCTTCGGAGTCGACGGCTTCCGCCCCGACCGGGACGGCCACGCCCTCCCCCGCCGCCCCGGCGCCCCTCTCGGTGGCCGTCCGGGGCACCGTCACCGACGGCCTCAAGTCCCCCTGGGGTCTGGCCGTCCTGCCCGGGGGCGACCTGCTGGTGTCCGAGCGGGACAGTGCCCGGATCCTGCGCGTCTCGGCGAAGGACGGCGCCAGGACGGTGGCCGGTACCGTCCCGGGCGTCACCTCCGGCGGGGAGGGCGGCCTGCTCGGCCTCGCGCTCTCGCCGGACTTCGCCGCCGACCACCGGGTGTACGCGTACTTCTCCACCGGCTCGGACAACCGGATCGCCCGGCTCGACCTCGACCCCTCCCGGCCGTCCGGCTCCCAACTCGGTTCCCCGACGGTCCTGTTCAGCGGGATCCCGCACGGGCCCCGGCACAACGGCGGGCGGATCGCGTTCGGTCCGGACGGCTTCCTCTACGCCGGTACCGGTGACGCCGACGACCGCTCGCACGCCCAGGACCGCGACTCCCTCGGCGGCAAGGTCCTCCGCCTCACCCGGGACGGCGAGCCCGCGCCCGGCAACCCGTTCCCCGGCTCGCCGGTCTGGTCGCTCGGCCACCGCAACGTCCAGGGACTGGCCTGGGACCAGCGGGGGCGCCTCTGGGCCTCGGAGTTCGGCCAGGACACCTGGGACGAGCTGAATCTGATCACCCCCGGCGCCAACTACGGCTGGCCCACCGTCGAGGGCACCGCCGGGCGCGCGGGCTTCACCGACCCGGTCGCCCAGTGGCACACCGCCGACGCCTCGCCGAGCGGCATCGCCTTCGCCGCCGGCGCCGTCTGGGTGGCCGCGCTGCGCGGGACCAGGCTCTGGGGGGTCCCGCTGGCCGGCGACGGGGCGGCCGGCGCCCCGCAGGAGTTCCTCCGGGGCGAGTACGGCCGGCTGCGCACCGTGGCGGCCGACCCGGACGGCACCCTCCTCCTGGTCACCGACAACACCGACGGCCGGGGTTCGCCGCGGCCGGGCGACGACCGGATTCTGCGACTGGCCGTCGACGGCGGGTGACAAAAGGTCACAATCGGCCACCCGTTCGAGCGGTTTGAACGTGGTTCGACCGGGGATCCGCCACTTCCTACCGTTCAGTACCCCTCCCTGCCCGTCGCGTTGTCAGTGTGTCCCGTTACGTTCCTCCCAACTGACCGACCAGCTGGGAGGAGAGCGGCCGTGGCGTGGGTGGAAACGGGCTCGGGCGGGTATTCCGTCGCGTTCGACGAGGAGGGCAAGGTGGTCTGCCGCAATGCGGCGGGCCGTCAGCTGAAAGCCGTCCCGCCGAAGCTGAACGACGATCCGGTGGTGCTCGGACTCCGGCAGCTCACCGAGTGGCTGGACGCACACCGGCGCGGCTGCCTGGAGACCGCCGAGCGCTGGATGGTGCGCTCGCTGCCGGTGCCCGCCGCCGTCGTCACCGCCGTCTGGGCCGACGAGGCGTGGCGCGAGGTCCTGCGCGACCTCGTCGTCACCGGGGCGGACGGCGCCGTGGCCGGCTTCCTGCGCGGGGCCGACCCCGAGCGCGGCATCGGCCTGGTCGACCTCGACGGGGACACCGTCCGGCTCACCGGCAGCGAGCTGCGGATACCCCACCCGGTCCTGCTGGAGGACCTGGACGAGCTGCGCGAGTTCGCCGTCGAACTCGGCGTCTCCCAGCAGGTCCAGCAGCTCTACCGGGAGGTCTGGCACCGGCCGGACGACGCCACCGGCACCCAGGTCGACACCTACGCGGGCGGCCGCTACGCCGCCCTGCGCGACCTGCTGGGCCGCTGCGCCCGGCTCGGCCACCGGGTCCGCGGCGGACACGCCGTCCTGCCCGTGGTCGAGGACGGGCGGGCCCTGGAGGCCCGGGTCTGGGTCGGCGACTACTACGAGTACGACGAGTGCGAGACCGGCTCGCTCAGCTGGACCGGCCCGGACGGCAAGGTCCTGCCGCTGGCCGAGGTCGGACCGGTCGCCTGGTCCGAGGGGATGCGGATGGCCGCCGCGCTGTACGCCGGCCGCACGATCGAAGGGGAGGAAGCCGCATGAGCACCACCACCGGACCCGACCGCACCGCCACCGGTGCCACCGGCGGAACCGACCGCCACCAGCGGCTGCTGGAGTCCGGGGCGGTCCTCGCCGCCGGCACCCTGCCCGGCGCCGGCGGCCCCGACAGCGCCGCCGACGTGCTCACCGCCCGCAGCTACGCCCACCCCGCGCTGGACGGCCGCCGGATCGTCCGCCTGGTGCCCGGCGCGCTCGGCCCCGCCGAGGACCTCGCCGTCGACTTCCTCGGGCTCGTCCCGGCCGAGGAGCCGGTCGAGGTCGGCCAGGTCCGCCAGGAGGCGCTGGGCTTCCCCGCCTGGGCGCTCGTCCACGACCCGGCCAACGGCCACCACGCGCTCGCCCTGGTCAAGGAGATGGAGCGGCTCGCCCGCCAGGCCAAGTCCAAGCCCGGGCACGCCAAGGACGGCTTCGACGAGCTGGCCGGCCGGCTCGGCCGCGCCGTCCCGCACTTCCTGCCCACCTACTGCGAGCAGGTCGGCCGGATCTTCCTCGAACAGGAGAACCAGACCTACGCGAGCACCTTCTTCGGCCGGGCCCGCGAGGCCGAGCGCACCCACAACCTCCCGGTCGACGAGGAGCGGCTGCGCGCCGTCTTCCTGGAGTTCGCGCTGGCCGGCGCCCTCAGCGTCAAGGCGCTGCGCCAGTACGTCAAGGAGCTGAGCGGCCGGCTCGACCCGCTGACCGCCTGGCAGCGGTTCCGCCAGTTGTGCACCGAGCGCTCGGCGGCCGGTATGGCTCCCTACGCCGGGGTCGCCGAGGACGCCCGCGCCCTGCTCCGGGCCGCCGGGCTGGACCGCGACGAGCACGAGCGGGCCCTGCTCCTCGAACTCCTCGCCTCGCCCGCCGTCAACCGCGCCCCCGGCACCTTCTGGAAGAGCTGGCGCGAGGCCGTGGTCGAGCTCGGCCGGGGCGACGCCGCCGTGCGCGCGCGCCTGCTGGAGCTGATGCCCGACCCGTCGGGCAACGACGACCGCAGCCTGCAGGACACCGCCTGGCTCGCCGTCCTGGCGGAGAGCGGCGCCGAGCGTCTGCTCACCGACCCGCCCGTCACCGGTGCCGACGACGCGAGTGCCGACGGCACCGCCGCCGCCGAGCCGGCCGCCGTCTGGCTGCAGCGCTGGACCAGCCACCTCGGCCGCGGCTGGCGCACCCTCGGTCTGAACACCGGGACCGTCGCCCTGGTCCACCGGATGCTCGACCGGCTGCGTGCCGAGGCCGTGCCGGTCGACCTCCTCACCGGGGTGCGCCGCAGCGCCACCCAGCTCGAACTCCTCGACCTGCTGCTCGCCGAGGGCGTCCCGGTCGCCGACCCGGCCCAGGGCCAGACCATCGCCCTCCAGGACTGGGTCCTCGCCACCGGCCCCGACGGCCGCACCCTCGCCGCCCTCGCCGCCGACCCGCGCTTCCGCTCCGCGCTCCGGGACGCCGTCCCGGCGGTCTGGGACACCGTCAACAACTGCCGACCCGCCGCCCGCCCGGTCCTGCGCGAGCTCTTCGTCGAGTGGTCCGACGCCCGCACCGACGAACTGACGGCCGCCCGCGGCCTGGAGAGCGCCAGCGGCATCCTGCACTCGCTGAGCGCCCACCGGACCGGCATCCGCGACGAGAACCCGGCCGCCGCCCGCAGGATCGCCGACCTGGACGTGGCCGGGCTGCTCGCCGACACCCTGCGCGGCGGCATCCTCGACGAACTCGGCTGGCCCGCCCTGGAGGAGGCGCTCGCCCGGCTCGGCGTCGAGGCCGGTGACACCCCCGGTGTCGGCAGCGGCCGCAACCTCCCCGACGGGCTGCTGCTGGAGGAGGCGTGGCCGAACCTGCTGCTCGCCCGCGGCAACCAGGTCGTGGTGGCCGGCCCGCAGGGCATCGTGCTCGAACACACCCTGCGCATCACCGACAAGCTCGACACCTGGCACCGCCCCCGCTTCCGCTTCGTCGACGGCGAACTCCTGGTCGCCTGGGCCCACGAGGGCAAGCAGCGGGCCTACTGGTCCGGCCGGCCCGCCGAGACCTTCGAGCTCGGCGGCGAGCAGATCGCCCAGTACTACGGCGGCAGCGACATCGATACGCCGAGCCTGCCGCTGCCCGGCGGCGGCCGCACCGGCGGCCACCGGCCGCTGCACGTCGGCGACACCGTGCTGCCCGCCCAGAGCACGGTCCTCGGCGACGGCACCGGCCACTGGAGGGCCCACCGGAGCGCCGGCGTCGCCGTCCTGGAGGAGGTCGACGCCGCGACCGGCACCGTCGGCCGCGCCTCGGAGCCGCCGCGGATCGCCGCCAACGCCGCCACCGGCACCCTCGACCTCCGCCGCACCCAGCTGCTGCCCTTCCAGCCCGGCCTGGAGGCCACCCCGCTCGGCACCGACGGCACCGTGCTCGGCAGCTGGCTCCGGAAGGACGGCACCCGGACCACCACCGTCACCGCCGACGGCACCGTCCTCGTCGTCGACGACACCCGCGGTGGCCACCGCGTCAACCCGCTCGGCCGGCTCACCCTGCCCGGTGGGGGCCGCCCGGTGGTCCAGGACGGCCACGGACACCACCTGGCCCTCGGCCTGCCCACCGCGGACTCCCCGGCGCAGGGCACCGTCACCGCAGACCCGACCGGCTTCACCGCCGACTTCGAACCCGGCCGCCCCGGCGGCCTCGGCGCCGCCGGTACCGCCGTCGTGCCGCCGCTCGCCCACTGGCACGTCCTGCGCCCGCGCGACGAGCACGGCTCGACCGCGCTGCGCACCCTCGGCCACGAGCAGGCCGCCCGGCTGATCGACGCCGCCTGGCCGGCCGACGCCGAGCCCGTCCCCGCCGCCCGGCAGCGCTGGATCACCGTCCAGGGCGTGCGCCGCCCGGTCGTCAGCAGTGACAAGGCCGAGGAGCGCCTGCCGGTCGACGCCGTCGCCGACGTCCTGCCCGGGGTCACCCACCGGCTGCTGCTGGCCGGCGTCACCGGCCTCGCCCGCACCGCCGCCGACCTGCTCGACCGGGTCGCCCGCTACCTCCCGCAGCCCGAGGACGGCGGAAGCGCCGCCGGTTCCGGCGCCGACGCGTACACCTACCGGCCCGAGCACGGCACCGATCACCACCTCAGCCAGGCCGTCGCCCTGCTGCTTCCCGGTGTCAGCGGCTTCGGCCGCTCCTGGGACCGCAGCGCCCAGTACCGCGTCCTGAACAACCTCAGGGCCGTCACCGCCGTCCTCGCCGAGCCCCCCGCGGCCGAGGGCGACGGCTGGAGCACCCCGCACCGGATCGCGCTGCACGGCGACGACAACCACCACGGCTGGTTGCAGGCGCTCGGCCGGATCGGCACCCTCGCCTACGCCGCCGCCGCCCCGCTCACCCCCGCCGCGCAGCGCGAGACGCTCGCGCTGCTGCTCACCGAGCTCACCGCCGGACCGCTGGCCGACCGGGGCGCCACCCTGCGCGAGATCGTCCTCACCGAGCCGCTCACCGATCCGAACGCCACCAAGGGCAAGCACGAGCGGCGGGCGGGCCAGGTCTGGCGGCACGGCGACCGCACCGTCGTCGTCCTCGCCTGCAGCCACCACAACGAGGACAAGGCGCACTGGCTCGCCGTCGACCACGACCCGAGCGGAGCCTTCGGCGCGGTCGCCCACTTCGGCACCGCCGAGGAGCGCGGCACCGAGGAGGCCGTCGACGCCGCGTGGGTCGCCCGCTTCACCGCCCTGCTGCCCCAGCACGGCGCCATGACCCACCGCGCCGACCGCGCCGCCGACTTCGGCGCGCGCACCGGCATCGGCTCCGTCCGCTCCACGCTGCTGTTCAGCCCCACCGAGGCCCTGATCCAGTGGTACGGGGCCCCGCTGCCCCCCGAGGCGCTCAAGGAGTACGGCCTCAAGTCCGGCGAGGCCAAGGCCGCCCGCGACTGGCTGCGCGGGCGCGAGCGGGAGGCCCTCGGCGAGGTCTGGGCCGCCCTGCTGCCCGCCGACCCGGAGCAGCTCTGGACCACCGGCCCCGACAGCGCCGCCGGCGCCGCCCGCTGGACGGCCCGGCTCGGCCGGCTGGTCACCCTGCCGGAGGCCGAGCAGGCCACCGTCAGCGGCACCAGCATCCAGAAGGTCGAGGAGATCCTCAATCACGCCACCACCCCGTGGCTGAGCCGCACCACCCGCCAGCGGGTGCTCCCCCTGGGCGAGTCGGCCACCCCCGTGCTGCAGGCCGAGGACCCGCTCGCCGTGCCCGACTACAGCACCCTGTCCGAGGCCGCCGACGCGATCGCCTGGCTCGCCTACCGGTTGCCCTGGAACAGTCCGCTGCGCGCCTCGCTCGCACCCGCCGTCCGGGCCCTGCACACCCGCCTGGCGGACCCGGGGCTGCTGCTCGCCTACGACCTGCGCCGCAACAGCAAGGGCGAGCCGCTGGCGGCCGTGCTGCGCGCCCGCTTCGGTCTGCCCGCCGAGGGCGGCGCCGACGCGGACGGGCTGGTCCGCTGCGGCGAGGCCCTGGTGCTGTCGCCCACCCACGACGAGGCGGAGCAGATCTGGTGGCGCCCGGCCGGCCTCGACGGGGCCGGGGACCAGGCGCTGGACCAGCTGACCGGCCTGGGCGAGAGCTACTGGCTGGCCCGTCAGCGGACGGTGCTCACGGCACTCCTGAGCGGGGAGCTGGACCGGCTGGTCGTCCTGCCGGAGCTGCCCGCGGCCGCTGCTGCCGCCGCCCCGGCCGGAGCGGAGGCCGAGGCCGAGGTCTGGCCGCACCACCCGCTGCTCTCGGTGCCGGATCTGGTCACCGAGGTCGTCAAGACCCAGGAGCTGGGCGAGGACGCGGCCGTCCTCTACCTCCAGCTGCTCGCCCTGCCCGACCCGACCGACCGCAACGTCGCGCGCTGGACGGGCTGGAAGCCGGCCCGGCTGAAGCAGGCGCGCGCCGAACTCCTCGCCGCCGGCCTGGTCATGGAGGCCAAGCGGGCCCGCGCCGGGCGCACCCTCTTCCTCCCCGGCGGCTGGCAGGAGGCCAAGACCCCCGCTCTGCCCGTCGAGACCTGGAAGTCCGGCCTCTACGATCTCCCCACCCACCACCACGTGCTGCCGCGGTTCGCCGTCCCGGAGCTGTTCGCCCGGGCCTGGCAGCGCGTCATCGACGGGGACGCCCCCGGCTTCGAAGAGCTCCGGACCGGCAAGCGCAGGAAGGCCCGCCGATGACCACCAGCACGACCACGACGACCACCACCTCGACCACCACCGCGACGGCGACCGCGTCGGCCGCCTCCGAGGCCCGGCAGGTGGTGCCGCCGGAGGAGCGGTTCGCCGCCGAACTGGAGTTCCTCGCCGCGCACGACTCCGGCCCGCGCCCGCCCGGCTGGCGGCTCACCCCGCGCGCCGTCGTCACCTTCGTGATGGGCAGCGGCGGCGAGAAGCTCAAGGCCGGCCGCAGGAGTCTGGCGATCGAGCAGAAGTTCGTCGGCGAGCGGGCCCTCGTCGAACGCTGCGTCGTCACCCTCGCCGGCGAGCGCGGTCTGCTGCTCGTCGGCGAGCCCGGCACCGCCAAGTCGATGCTCTCCGAACTCCTCGCCGCCGCCGTCTGCGGCACCAGCGCGCTCACCGTCCAGGGCACCGCCGGCACCACCGAGGACCAGCTCAAGTACGGCTGGAACTACGCCCTGCTGCTCGCCAAGGGCCCCAGCCGGGAGGCGCTGGTGCCCTCCCCGGTGCTCAGCGCGATGACCACCGGAGCGGTCGCCCGGGTCGAGGAGGTCACCCGCTGTCTCCCGGAGGTCCAGGACGCCCTGGTCTCCCTGCTCTCCGAACGGCGGATCGCCGTCCCCGAGCTGGCCGGCACCCCGGACGGCCAGTTGCACGCGGCCCCCGGCTTCACCCTGATCGCCACCGCCAACCTGCGCGACAAGGGCGTCAGCGAGATGTCCGCCGCGCTCAAGCGCCGGTTCAACTTCGAGACGGTCGGGCCGATCGGCAGCCTGGCGGCCGAGGTCGAGCTGGTCCGCCGCCAGTCCACCGCCGCCGTCGCCCGCGCCGGGGCGGCCTTCGCGGTCGACGACGCGGTGCTGGAGGCGCTGGTCACGGCCTTCCGCGATCTGCGGACCGGCCGCTCCACCGAGGGCTGGGACGTCGAGCGCCCGTCCACCGTGATGAGCACCGCCGAGGCGGTCTCGGTGGCCACCGCGATCGGGGTCGGTGCCGCGTACCTGCCCGACGGCGGTGACCTGCTCGCCCGGCTCCCCGGTCAGCTGATCGGCGTCGTCCGCAAGGACGACCCGGCCGACGCCGCCCGGCTGCTCGGCTACTGGGACGGCCCGGTCCGCCGTCGCGCCGAACAGGGCGCCGCCACCTGGCGCACCCTGTGGGACCTGCGCTCCGCCCTGGAGCACTGAGGCCCGTTCCACCGGGCCCGGTCGGCCCGCCGTCACCAGGACGGCGGGCCGACCCCCGGCCCCTTCCCGACCCTTCCCGACCCTTCCTGTCCCTCCCCGTTCCCGTTCCCGAACTTCCACCGAGAGGTGAACAGATGAGCAGCGCGGTGCCGCCCGGCGGGGCGGACCTCGGCCACGACGACCCGCGAGGGGCGGTCGCGACCGAGGCGGCCCGACTGGCCGCCTCCGGCCTCGACGCACCCGGGCCCTACCTGATCGGGGTGCGCCACCACGCCCCTTCGCTCAGTGTCGTCGTGCCCGCGCTGCTGGACGCGGCCCGGCCCGATGTCCTGCTGGTCGAACTCCCCGCCGAGTTCCAGCCCTGGCTGGACCTGCTCGCGGACGAGGCCACCCGGGCCCCGGTCGCGCTCGCCGCCGCACCCGCCGCCGACCGCGCGGACGACCGCGCGGACGGTGCCGTCGGCACCGGGCTCGCCTTCTACCCGTTCGCCGACTTCTCGCCCGAACTCGCCGCCCTGCGCTGGGCCCGCCGGCACGGCGTCGAGACGATCGCCTGCGATCTGCCCCTCGCCGTCCGCGACCGGTACGCCGCCCGCTCCGAGCATCCCGACCGCCCCGACCGGGACGGCACCGCCGCCCCCCGGCCCGGTGTCGCCGACGCCCTCCGCCACCGCCTCACCGGCCGCGAGGACGACGAGGACCTCTGGGACCGCCTGGTCGAGACCGCCGCCCCCGGCTCCACCCCCGAGTCCGTCCGCCGCGCCGCGCTGCTGGTCGGCTGGGCACTGCGCCGCGACGCCGGGGAGGGCACCGGCGTCGACCCGTACGACCTGCGGCGCGAGGCGTGGATGCGCGCCCGCGTCCGGGAGGCGGCCGAGGGCGGCCGCCGGGTCGCCGCCGTCATCGGTGCCTTCCACGCGCCCGCGCTGCTCCCGGTCGGGCCGGACCGCACCGGGGCACCGGGGTCCGACCCCGACCCGGTGCCGGAGGGCGGCCACGTCGTCTCCCTGATCCCCTACACCTACCCGCTGCTGGACGCCCGCTCCGGCTACCCGGCCGGCATCCGGGACCCCGAGTGGCAGCACACCGTGCTCGACGCCGCCGGCGACCGGGACCGGCTCGCCGGGGCGCTGATCACCACCGCCGTAAGGATCTGCGAGGCCCTGCGCGGCCAGGACCACCCCTCCGGCCCGGCCGACGCCCGCGAGATCGTCCGCCTCGCCGGCGACCTGGCCCGGCTGCGCGGACTCGCGGCCCCCGGGCGCGGCGAACTGGTCGAAGCCGTGCAGACCGTCCTCGCCCAGGGCGAACCGTTCGGCCGGGGCCGGGCGGTGGCCCGCGCGCTGGAGCAGGTCCTGGTCGGCACCCGTACCGGCGTGCCCACCCCGGCCGCCCCGCGCAGCGGCCTCGCCCCCGCCGTCGAGCGACTCCTCGCCGAACTCGGCCTGCCCGGTCCCGGCGACACCGCCGAGCCCACCCCGCGCGAACTGCGCCTCGACCCGCTGCGCTCCACCCTCGACCGGCGCCGCGAACTCCTGCTCCACCGGCTGACCGCCTGCGGCGTCCCCTACGCCGAACCGGTCGGGTCCATCGGCGCGGGCGGCACCGAGACCCTCACCACCCGCTGGCGGGTCCGCTGGACCCCGGCCGTCGCCGCGATGCTCACCGTCGCCGGCACCCGGGGCGTCACCCCGGCCCAGGCCGCCGAGGGAGCCCTGCGCGAGCGGCTGCGCCGGGAGCGGCAGGCCGACGGTCCGACCGCCCGGGAGGTCCTCCAGGGCCTCGCCGACGCCGACGCCTGCGGCCTCCCGGCCCTCACCGGTACCCGGCTCGCCCAGCTCACGGCCGTCCTCCCGGAGAGCGGCACCCTGCCCGAACTCCTCGACGCCCTCGCCCTCCTCGACCGCCTCACCACCACCCGTGCCCCGGGCCCGGGATCGGTCCCCGCCGAGGCCGGGTCGGGAGCCCGGCCCCCGGCCCCGGCCTCCGGCGGGCTTGAGCCCGGTGCCGCCGCCCCCGGCCTGTTCGTGGCTGCCGACACGGCCGCCGTGGTTCTCCGCCCGTCCCTTCCCGCGACCGGGGGATCCACCGCTCCCGGCCCGGGTGCCGCCGCGGACACCACCGGGCCTGCCGGTGGCGTCGGCTCCGGCCCTACCGCCACTGGTCCCACCACGGCCGGTCCCACCGTGGCCGGTGGCGGGGCGGAGGGCGCGTTCCTGACCGCCGTGGGCGCCGCCGGGGAGGTGGTGACGGTGGCGGCGGTGCGGCAGTTGGAGGGGCTGGGCGGATCGGACGAGGCCGAGGACGCCAGGGCGCTGGTCGAGCTGGCACGGCGGGCCGATCTCTCCGGCGGGCTGCGGCTGCGCCACGCGCTGGCCGAACTCGCCGACCGGGGGAGCCCCTTGGTGCGCGGCGCGGCCGGCGCGGTGCGGGTGCTGCTCCGGCAGGAGGCGCCGGCGGTGTTCGGCGACCGCGCCGCCTCCTGGGTCGACGGTGCCACCGGTCCCGAGGCCCGGCACGCCCTGGGCCGGTCGCTGGTCGGCCTGTTGACGGCGGCCGAGGGGCTGTTCTCCACCGCTCCAGAGGCGCTCGAACCACTGCTGGAGCGCACCGCCACCCTCCCGGACGGCGCCTTCCTGGACCGTCTGCCCGCGCTCCGCGGTGGGTTCGACACGCTCAGCCCGGCGGCCCGGGAGCGGCTGCTGACGCTCGTCGAGGAACGCCTGGGTGTCCGTCTGGACGCGCTTCCGGAGGAGGTGCCGCCCGCCCTGCTGGCCGACTGGTCCCGGGCCGACCTCGTGGCGCGTTCCGCCCTCGCCCGCCGGGGACTGCTCCCGTCGAGCCTCCCGGCGCCCACCGAGGCATTCACGGACGAGTCGCTCATCGGCGAAGCGCCCACGCGGGCACTCACCGACCAGGCACCCGAACCCGCACCCGAGCGCGTCCGGGAGCCCGTCCCCGTCCCCGGTTCCGTCCCCGAGCCGTCCGGCTCCCACGCGCTCGGCCCGGCCGAGCGCTGGCGGCTGCTCCTCGGCCGCCCGGGCAGCGGCCGCCCCGGCGGTCGTGCCTCGCGGCTCGCGTCCGCGCTCGACGAGCTCTACGGCACGGGGCACGGCGAGGGCTCCGGCCCCGGTCTGGACGGTCGGGGCGGGGCGGGTGGGAACCGGGGCGGCCGTGAGGCGCCCTACCCGGGTGTGCGCGAGTGGTCCGAGGAGCTGTCCGCCCTGTTCGGGCCCGGCATCCGGGAGGAGGTACTGGCGGCCGCCGTGGCCCACGGGCGCGGCGACGCCCTGGAGGCGATCGACCCGGGTGCCGTCCGGCCGTCCGTCGACCTGTTGCGCACCGTGCTGGAGCACGCGGGCGGCCTGCCCGAGGCCCGGTTGGCCGGACTCCGGCCGCTGGTCCGGCGCCTGGTCGACGAGCTGAGCCGCGAGCTGGCGACCAGGCTGCGCCCCGCGCTCACCGGGATCAGCGTGCCGCGTCCGAGTCGGCGCCCCGGCGGTGGCCTGGACCTGCACCGCACCATCCGCGCCAACCTCGCCACCGCCCGCCCCGCAGCCCCCTCGGCCACCGCCGCCGGTACCACCACCGGTACCGGGCCGGACCGCATGGTGATCGTGCCGGAACGCCCGGTGTTCCGGACCCGGGCCCGGCAGGCGTCCGACTGGCGGCTGATCCTGGTCGTGGACGTCTCCGGCTCGATGGAGTCGTCCACGGTCTGGGCGGCGCTGACCGCCTCGATCCTGGCCGGGGTGCCCTCGCTGAGCACGCACTTCGTCGCCTTCTCGACCGAGGTGGTCGACCTGACCGACCGGGTGGCGGATCCGCTCGGTCTGCTGCTGGAGGTCCGGATCGGCGGCGGCACCCACATCGCCGCCGGGCTGAAGTACGCGCGGGAGCTGGTGACGGTGCCGTCCCGGACGCTGATCGCGGTGGTCAGTGACTTCGAGGAGGGCGGTCCGGTGGGCGGGCTGCTCGCGCAGACCCGGGCGCTGGTCGACTCCGGGTGCCATCTGCTGGGCTGCGCCGCCCTGGACGACACCGGCACGGCCCGGTACTCGAAGGCGATCGCGAGCCGGCTGGTCGCGGCGGGCATGCCGGTGGCGGCGCTCAGCCCGCTCGAACTGGCCCGCTGGGTGGGGGAGAAGGTCCGATGACGGAGGCGGTGCGGGACGTGACGGGGACGCGGGTGCGGTGGCCGGCGGTGCGACCGGAGGTGGTCGCCGAGGTGGTGGCCGGACTGTCGGCGCGCCTGCAGAAGCGACTGGACGGGGCCGCCGCCAAACTGGCCGAGCGGCCGGTCGAGCGGGTGGGCGAGGACTGGCGGATCGCCGTGGACGAGGAGACGGAGCTCGTTCTGCACGCGCCGGGCGGGGTGGTGGCCACGTCGGGTGATGTGCGCTGCGGTTGTCTGCTGGCGCCCGCGTGCGTGCACCGGGCGGCGGCGGTCACGGTCTGCCCGCTGGCCGACGGCGAACCACCGGCGGAACCGGTCGAACGGACCGAGCGGCCCGGACAGCCCGGGGCGCCCGGACAACCCGGGCCGGTCGCTCCCGGCGGCGAGCCCCCGGCCTCCGCCGCGGCGGGTCTCCCGGACGGCCCGCAGGGTGACGATCCGCCCGCCGGGGCGCTCGGCGCGGCCGAACGCGCCGCCGTCGACCAGCTGCACCGGGTGGGCTCCGCCGTGCTCGCGGCGGGCGTGGGCGGTGCGGGCGCGGTGCTCCAGGCGGAGCTGTTGCGGGCGGCCCACCGGGCCCGGCTGGCCGGGCTGCACCGGCCGGCGGCCGCGGCGGTGGCGGTGGTCACCCGGATCCGGGCGGCCCGGTCGGGCGAGCCGGACCACCGGCTCGCCGACCTGGTGGCCGGTCTGCGCGAGTTGCTCGGCCTCACCGCGGCCCTGGCCGCAGCGGCGGCGGCGGGCACCGCGGGTCCGGGCGTGGCCGCCCTGCGAGGGGCGGCCCGCCAGGCGTACGCGCCGGCGGGCGCGCTGCGGCTGTACGGACTCTTCTCGGAGCCGGTGCTGACGGCCACCCACGCGGGTGTGCTGACCTGGGCGGTCGACGCGGGCGGCGGCCTGCACACGATGGCCGAGATCATGCCGCACGCCGACGCCGCCGCGGCGGCGCCGCAGGCGGTCGGTGCCGGTAACCGGGCGGTCCGGCTGGGCGACGCGACGCTCAGCCACCGCGAGTTCACCCGGGCCGGGCTGGCCGTGCAGGGCGCTACCAGGTCGGCGGCCGGGCGGCTCGGGGCGGGGGCCTCGGTCCGGGCGGTGCGCGCGGTCGGGACGGCCTGGACGGCCGAGCCGGCGGCCCGGCTCTGGGCCGAGCCGCCGGCCGCCCAGGTGGCCCGGGCACTGGGCGCGGCCGCGCTGCCCCCCGAGGTCCGGCCGGCCGGGGGCGAACTCCTGTTCCTGGACGTGACGCTGCTCGGCGCGGTCCCGTACGGGCCGGGCGGGGAGCCGAGGCTGCTGGCGGACTGCGGGGGCGTGGTGCTGGCGCTGCGTGCCGCGCACGACCACCCGGGGCTGGCCCACCGGGGCAACCTCGCCCTGCTCGCCACCGCCCCGGGCCTGCGGCTGCGGGTGATCGGCCGGCTGGAGCGCTCGGCCCGCCCCGAGCTGCGCCTGCTGGCGATCGGCGAGCCCCCGGCGGCCCGCCCCGCGGAAGCCCCACCCCAGGACGTCCGACCCCTCGCCGTCCGACCCCCGTCCGTCCTGCCCGCCCCGTCCGACCTGTCCGTCCCCTCCCTGGCCCTGCCCGCCGATCGTGCCGGCCGGGTCAATATCGGCCTGGAGCGGCTCCAGACGGCGGACCTGGCCCTCCCGGCGGTTGGCGCCGCCCTGCCGCCCGCGGTCCCGCCGACGGGGGCGCTCCCGCCGGCCACCCCCGTGCACCTGCTGGCCCGCAGGGTGGAGCAGGCGGTGACCGGCGGCCGGGCGGTGCTGGCGCTGGGGACCGGGGCGGCGCGCGGTGACGGGGTCCGGTTGCGGTCGGCGGGGCTGGCCACCGCCGCCTCGTTGCTGGAGGGCCTGCTGGGGGCGGCGGTGGACCAGCCGCGCGATGTCTTCGGCCGGGTGGTCGCGGACGACCACGACGACTTCGCTGCGGCCTGGTCGGCGGCGGCCTGGTACGAGGAGGAGCTGGCCTCGGCCCTCTGCGCGACCGCCTGGTCGGAGGAGGTTCCCGGCAATCAGCCATAAGGAGAACTATTTGCACAAGCAGATATGCCGCGCCGAATGGCATACTTGAACCAAGCGGAACGTTCGAACGGCCGGTGGCCCGCCGGAGGAGGCCCGCCCGCCCGGGGCGGGGCCCGGCAGGACTGCGACACCGCAGGACCGTACGAGCACACGATCCGATCACGCGATCCGATCGCACGACCCGAGCAGGAGAGGCGAGCCATGGGGATCCAGGACGATGCCGCCGAGATCCGCGCCAGCGGCTGGCGCACGCTCGCCGCGCTGCACGGGTTGATCGACTCGGCCCTGGAGAAGGCGCTGCAGGCCGAGCACCGTCTCTCCGTGGTCGAGTACACGGTGCTGGAGGCGCTGTCGCGGCAGGACGGCTGGCACATGCGGATGCAGCAGCTGGCCCGCGCGGCGGCGCTGAGCAGCAGCGCCACCACCAGGCTGGTGAGCCGGCTGGAGGAGCGGGGGCTGCTGGGCCGCTACCTGTGCGCGGACGACCGGCGCGGCATCTACACCGAGCTGACCGCACAGGGCCGCGAACTCCTCCGGGCGGCCCGGCCGTTGCACGACGCGACGCTGGAGGCCACGCTCACCGGGGCCGCCGACCTCCCCGAACTGGCGCCGCTGGTGCGCGCGCTGCACGACCTGGAGCCGGCGCCCGCCTCCCCCGCCGCGTCCTGAGCAGGGCACGGCCCGGCACGGGGAGCGGGACGCCCGGCGCTCAGCGCCGCGAGGTGAGCGCGTCCTCGTGCACCCGGTCGAGCAGCGCGAGCAGCAGTTCCTTGCTGGACGCGCGCTCCCGGACGTCGCAGAGCACGACCGGGACGCCGGGGTCGAGGTCGAGCGCCCGCCGGACGTCGTCGGGCGTGCAGTCGCGGCGCCCGTGGAAGCAGTTGACGCCGATGGCGAACGGGATGCCGCGCTGCTCGAAGAAGTCGACGGCGGCGAAGCTGGACTCCAGTCGGCGGGTGTCGGCCAGGACGATCGCGCCGAGCGCGCCGAGGGCCAGGTCGTCCCACATGAACCAGAACCGGAACTGGCCCGGGGTGCCGAACAGGTAGAGCACCAGGTCCTGGCGGACGGTGATCCGGCCGAAGTCCATCGCGACCGTGGTCGTCGACTTGCCCTGGACGCCGTCGAGGCTGTCGACCCCGATGCTGGCGCGGGTCATCCGTTCCTCGGTCTGGAGCGGTTCGATCTCGCTGACCGAGCCGACCATGGTGGTCTTGCCGACGCCGAAGCCGCCGGCCACGAGGATCTTGACCGCGCCCGGCACCAGGCTCTGGGTCGTCACGTCTGGTCTCCTGGAGGGGAACTGAGCGGGGGAGCGGAAGGTTCGGAGAGTTGTGGAGCGGAGCGTGCCGGAGCGGACCGGCGCGTGCCGGAGCGGACCGGGCCGGGTCAGAGCCGCCGGACGCCCTCGATCACGGCCCGGATCAGCGCGATGTCCGGGGCGTCGGCGAGCTGGACGGGTGCCCGGGTGAGGATCATCCGGGCCTCGGCCAGATCGTCCAGCAGCACCTTTACCACGCTCACCGGGAGGTCCATGGTGGCCGCGATCTCGGCCACGGCCAGCGGGCGTTCGCGGCAGAGGTCCAGGATCGTGGCCGGCTCGGGCGTCAGCCGGCTGGTGTCGGTGCGCGGGTCGGCGGTGACCACCAGGGTGATCAGCGCGAACCCGTCACGGACCGGTCCGGTGCGCCCGTTGGTGATGGCGTAAGGGCGGACCAGATGGCCCGCGTCCTTGTCGAAGAACCAGGCTTCGTCCGCGTCGACGGTCACGCACCGCCACCCACGCCCGGCAGGCCGGCGTCGCTGCGCGGCGCGGCGGTGAGGTACTGGCCGACCTGCTTCACCAGCATGTTGATCTCGTAGGCCATGAGCCCGGCGTCGACCGCCTCACTGGTGAGCACGGCGAGCCGGGCGCCCTGGCCGGCGGTCGTGACGAACAGGAAGAGCTGGTCCATCTCGATCACGGTCTGCCGCACCCGCCCGCCGTTGAACCGGTGGCCGGCGCCGCGGGCCAGGCTCTGCAGGCCGGAGGCGACGGCGGACAGGTGCTCGGCGTCGGCCCGGTCCAGGCCCTGGGAGAGGCCGATCAGCAGGCCGTCCTCGGACAGGACGATGGCGTGCCGGGTCTCCGGGACCCGCGCCACCAGCTGGTCCAGCAGCCAGTTGAGGTCGCGCTGGGTATCGGTGTACTGCGTCATCACTGCTGTTCCTTAGCTGCGGAAGGTGCGGCCGGGGCAGGGGGCGCGGCCGGCGCGTCCGCGTCGGGTGTCGTCGCACGGGCGGTGCGGGTGCCGCGCTGGATGGCGGCCATGGTGGCCCGCGAGCGCTGCGGCGAGGGGTCGTCCGCGGCCGGTCCGAAGGTGCCGGCCCCGCCGACGCCGTCGGACCCGTCCGGAGCCTCCGAGCCGGTGCGGCCGGTCGTGGCGGGAGCGCCGGGCCGGCCGTGAGCGCCGGGATGGCCGAACGCGGTGCCCGGCACGTTGGCCTCGCGCAACTGCTCGGCGAGGCTGGCGTTGCGGACCCGCTGCGGCAGCACGCGCGGGGTGCGCAGCTCGCCGTCGGGGCCGTGCTCCGACTCGGCCTCCTCGGCACGCTGGTGGGTGGGCGCCGGTGCCGGGGCCCCGGTGGCCCCCGCGGCCGCCGTCGCGGCGGCGAGCGCCGCGAGCGCGGCCGACGGACCGTCGTGGCCCGGGCCGCCCTCGGCCGGGCGCGCCGGGTCCGGGCCGGGCTCGTCCGCCGACTCGTCGTAGGGCCTGGGCATGGACGGCCGGGCCACCACCACCGCGCCCGGCAGGCCGGGGATCGCCGAGCCCACCGGCAGGCCGCCGTTGACCGCCGGGTCGTTCTCGTCCCGGGTGCCGCCCTGGGGGTAGCGCGCGAGCAGTTCGCCGATCACCACGCTGCCGTCGTAGCGGTCGGCAGTGCCGCCGAGGACGCCGGAGGGGTCGTCACCGTACGGAACCGGGTCCGCGCCGGGTGCCGGGGCGAAGGCCGGGGCCGGAGCCGCGCCGAGGGCCGGGAGGCTCTCGGCGGTGGCGACCTCGTGCGCGCCGGAACCCCGCCCGTACGCGGTCTCCTGCTCGTGCCCGGGTTCGTACCCCGGCCCGGTTGCCGGCGCCGTTCCCGGTCCCGCCCCCGGCCGGGTGCCCAGCAGCCCGCCCAGGACCCCGGCGAGCGCGCCGGACAGCTCCTGGTCGATCTCGCCGAGCTCCGCGTCCGCGTCCGCCCCGCCACCCGGCCGCAGGTCGGGCACGGGTGTCCGGGTGACCCGGGCGCCGGAGGGCAGACCGGGGAGAGCGGCCGGCTGTCCGGCCTGCTCCAGCAGCGGTACGGGCACCAGCACCACGGCCCTGGTCCCGCCGTAGGGGGAGGGCCGCAGGGTGACCTGGATGTCGTGCCGCGCGGCGAGCCGCGCGACCACGAACAGGCCGAGCCGCAGGTCGTCGCCGAGCGCGGAGACGTCCAGCTCGGGCGGGTTGGCCAGATAGTCGTTGAGCCGCTCGTACTCGTCCTCGGCCATGCCGAGGCCGCGGTCCTCGACCTCCACCGCCAGGCCCTTGGGCACCTCCTGCGCGGAGACCTGCACCTGGGTGTACGGCGGGGAGAAGGTGGTGCCGTTCTCGATCAGTTCGGCGACGAGGTGGATCACGTCGGCGACGGCCTGGCCGCTGAGCGAGGTGCGGGGCACACCCTGGACGACGACGCGCGAGTAGTTCTCGGTCTCGGAGACGGCGCTGCGCAGCACGTTGACCATCGGGACGGCGTTGCGCCAGCGCCGGGCGGGCAGGGCGCCGCCGAGGATGACCAGGTTCTCGGCGTTGCGCCGCATCCGGGTGGCGAGGTGGTCGACCGCGAACAGTTCGCGCAGCAGCTCGGGTTCCTCGTGCTCGCGCTCCAGCGCGTCGAGCATGCTGATCTGGCGGTGGATCAGGATCTGGGTGCGCCGGGCGATGTTGAGGAAGACCTTCTTCGTGCCCTCGCGGCCCTGGGCCTGGTGCACGATGGCGGCGACGGCGGCCTGCCGGACGGCGGCGAGGCCGTCGGCGGTCTGCTGGACCTCGTCGCCGATCCGCCGGGAGGGGGTCCAGGCGGGCGGGGTCGGAACCGATTCGCCGGCCTGGAGCCGACCGACGACCTGCGGGATCTCGTGCTGGGCGAGGGCCAGGGTCTCGGCGTGGAGGTCGGCCAGCCGGCCCGGGAGCGTGCGCGCGGCCCGTAGGCCGCGGACCAGGCTCCAGAGCAGGACGGCGGCGACCACCGCGCTCCCGACGTACAGGGCGGTGCGCTCCTCGGCGTCGCGCAGCAGGTAGGCGGCGTAGCCCCAGGCGGCGGCGAGGCCGAGGCAGGGGACCACCGCGAGGGCGAGGAGCGAGCTGCGGAGGGAGCCGGACCGGCCGGCGCGGTGGCCCGTCCGGGGGGCCGATATGCCTGGCATCTGATTCCTTGTAGCAGGGCCGAACGGCGGTTGTCCGTGTGCGGTCCGACCGCGGTCGCGGGGCGCCGCGGCCGGCGGTGCCCGGAGGGTTGCCGGAGGTGGTGACGTTTCGTCACCGTCCGGACGGATGCTGCACGGCCGCCGACTGCAGGCACGCTACCAGCCCCAGGTGCCCTCTGGGCAACATCAACTGACGATATGTGAACGGGTGATGACGGGGCGGCGGGGGTGCCCGGTGGCGGTTCCGGGGTCCGTTCCAGCAGGTCGGGGGCGGTGCGGGGAGGGCCTGACGGCTTTCCGGCGGCCGGGGTCCGGTCGCCGGAAAGCCGTCAGGGACAGGTCAAGAGTGGGCTGTCCGCGAGATCCCGCCGGTCGTGGGAACGGAAGGGAAGCGTTATGGGGGAGACAGGGGAGCGGTAGGGGAACAACGGGGAAACCCGTGGGGAGGTCCCGGCGTCGCCCGGCTCAGCCCGCCAGCGGCATCCGCAGCACGGCCGCCGGGACGCCCTGCGCCTGGGCCTCCGCCCCGGCCTCGCGCTCGGCCAGCTCGGACCAGGCCCAGCCGGCCAGATGCCCGAGTTCGGCCGACCACTGCTTCCCGTAGGTGCCCGAGGCCACCTGGCCGAGCCGCAGTCGCTGGACGTCCGAGGTGCCGGCCGGCGGGTAGACGTGGGTGGCGTCGCGCAGATAGCGCTCGATGTGGAAATCGGCGTGCAGGCCGCGGGCGGCGTGGATCTCCATCGCGTTGCGGGCCGAGTCGAGCGTGTACTCGGTGTTGATCAGCTTGGCATTCATCAGTTCGGCGTCGCACGGCCGGCCGTGGTCCAGCAGGTGGGAGGCGTGGTACGCGGCGAGCTTGGCGGTCATCAGCCGGGACTGCATCTCGCCCAGCTTCAGAGCGATGTTGGGCAGCTGGGAGAGCGGCTTGCCGTACAGGATGCGTTCCTCGGCGAACCTCGCGGTGTCCTCGACGATCGCCCGGTGGATGCCGAGCGCGACCGCCGCCAGGTTCAGCCGCCCGTAGAGGGTCGAGGAGGAGTAGGCCACGTCCAGGCCCTGGCTCTCGGCGCCGAGCCGGTTGGCGGCCGGGATCCGGCAGTCCTCGAAGACGAGTTCGCCGAAGCTGAAGCCGTGCAGGCCGCTCTGCGAGCCCAGGGCGCCGGTGCGGAAGCCCGGGCGGTCGCTCTCCACCAGGAACGCGGTCAGTCCCTTGCTGCCCTCGCCGGTGCGGAGCACCACGCCGTGCACGTCGCCGATGTGCGAATTGCCCACGAACCACTTGCGTCCGTTGAGCACGTACTCGTCGCCCTCGCGCCGGGCGGTGCCGCTCATGCCGAGCACATGGCCGCCGGACTCCGGTTCGGTGACGGCGATCGTGGGCAGCGCCGTCCCGTCGGCGAACCGCGGCAGCCAGTGACGGCGCTGGGTGTCGCTGCCGAAGTGGATCACCTTGGCGACGCCGAGCTGCGAAGCCTGCGCGATCGCGCCCATCGCACCGCTGACGCGCGAGAGTTCCTCGACGATCACGGTTTTGGCCAGGTGTCCCAGCCCCAGTCCGCCGAACTCGCGCGGGATGGTGACGCCGATCCAGCCCCGGCGGGCGATCTCCCGCGAGAGTGCGAATTCGACCTGGCGCTCGGCCTCCATTCTGGCCACCTGCGGGCGTACTTCCTTCTCCGCGAACTCGCGTACCTCCGCTCGGAGGCTCTCGTGTCGCTCGTCGGTGAAGTAGTCCATCGCCATGCCAGGTCCTCTCGGTTCGGGTGGTTCGGGGGATGTGCCTCCGTCCGTGCAGCCGATCCGCATCGGCCGCCGAGGGGTGGGGGAGTGACGGTGGCGGCCGGTTGCCCCAAAGTTGCAGCCGGTGCGTGCGGATGTGCCGGCGGTGGCCCACGCTGCCCTTGGGGACCGCCGTTTTTCGGCAGGGCTCATTGTCATATGTGCATCGGAAGCGCTCTACAGTGGATCTTGGATTGGCGCGATTCGGGCCGTTCGCGGACGGCCGGGGATTGAACGGCCACCGAGTGGGGAAATGACCTTTCCCGCTTTTGGATCTCCGGGGTTTCCGCCGGTTTCCGCGGGTTCCCGTTCCGGTTGCCCACCGGTTCCCGGGCCGTTCCCGCCCGGAGGCCCACCGGTCGGCCCTCCGTCGCCCGTGCGTGGGCCGCCCACCTCCTCGCCGCCGACATGCGGCTTTGACTGAGCATCAGCAGGGGAGAAGGGGAGGGCCCGGGAGCGCCCAAGGCGCCGGATGTCTGATTACATGTGCGCCATGACTGATGTGATGAGCACTCAAGGCCAGTTCCCGGGTGCCGCCGGCGAGTCCGAGAGGGCCCGCAGGCTGCGCAGCCTGGGCCTCAACGAGCCCACCGCGGACGAGGCCTTCGACCGCTTCGCCCACCTGGCCGCCAGCATCACCCGCGCCCCCATCGCGATGGTCAACTTCATCAACGACGAGCGGCAGATGTTCCGGGGGCTCTACATCCCGCCAAACTCGACCGACGCGGTGGCCGAAGAAGGCTCCTCCTGGGCCGATCGCGGCATCGCCTTCGACCTTCCGACCCGGGAGATGCCGCTGAGCCACGGCTTCTGCCCCCATGTCGTCGCGCAGCGTTCCCCCCTCGCACTCGACGACATCCTCGCCTACCCCCGGTTCGCCGGGAACCCGGTCGTCGACGAACTGGGCGTCCGCGCCTACCTCGGCGCGCCGCTCGTCGACGACACCAACACCGTCATCGGCACCGTCTGCGTGCTCGACCGCGAACCCCGCCAGTGGGGCCGCGAGCGGCTGCGCGACATCCAGCACCTCGCCGAGGCCCTGCTCTCCGAGATCCGCCTGCGCGACAACCTGCTCGCCCAGCAGCAGGAGATGTTCGCGGCCTTCGACGGCTCGCCGTTCCCGATCATGCTCACCGACGGGCCCGGCCAGGAGATCCGCTACGCCAACGCCCAGCACGCCGACACCTTCGGCGCCCCGGCGGCGTACGGCGCCATCGGCCAGGCATACCCCCAACTCGGCGCCGCCGGCCTCCAGCAGGCGGTCTCCGGGGCGTACCACACCGGTCGTGCCACCGTCCTCAACGAGGTGCGGGTCCAGTCCCTGCGCCCCGAGGCCCAGCGCGGACAGCAGATCTTCAGCTTCACCTGCACCCCGCTGCGCACCGCCCGCACCGGCCAGGTCACCGGCGTGCTGACGGTCGGCATGGACGTCACCGCGCAGTCCCGGACCGAGGAGGAACTCGGCACGCTCGCGGCCCTCCTGGTGGACCGCCTGCAGCAGAACGGCACCACCCCGGTCGGCCGCCCCGGCCTCGGCGCGGGGGAGACCGGCCTCGTCCTGCCGGGCTGAGCACGACCGGCAGGACCGACCGGACCGCGTGCGGGTCACCCCCCGGACCAGCGCACGCAGCACCGGAACACGGCGCAGCACCGTCCGCCCACAGCGACGGGACCGCGCCCCGACCGTCTCCCGAACGCGCCCCGACCGCGCGTCGCGGCGGGACCGCAGGACCACCGCCCACCGGGGCGGGACCGCAGTACCACCCGCCCACCGGCGGAATCGCGCCACCGGCCGCCCGTCGCGGCGAGCCGCACCACCGTGGCGGGGCGCCTCTCACCCCCGAGGAGAGGCTCCCCGCCGCGCTGCTGTCCGGGTGAACCGCCCGTCGCCGCCCCGCCGGACCCGCCCCCGTGCCGGCCGCCGGTGGTAGGCATGGGCCGCATGCAGTGGTTCGCCGCCCCCGAGTTCTGGCTCAGCAGGCTGCTCGTGCAACGGCTGCTGGCCGCCCTCTACCTGATCGCCTTCCTCACCGCCGCCCGGCAGTTCCGCGCCCTGATCGGAAGCCGCGGCATGCTCCCGGTGCCCCGCTTCACGGCCCGGGTCCCGTTCCGGCAGGCGCCCGGACTCTTCCACCTCCACTACAGCGACCGCTTCTTCGCCGCCACCGCCCTGACCGGCGCCGCGCTCTCCGCCGCCCTCCTCGGCGGCCTCGGCGACGCCGTCCCGCTCGGGGTGGCGACGCTCTGCTGGGCGGTGCTGTGGGTGCTCTACCTGTCCATCGTCAACGTCGGGCAGACCTGGTACTCGTTCGGGTGGGAATCGTTGCTGCTCGAAGCGGGCTTCCTGGCCTGCTTCCTCGGCAACGCCGGCACCGCCCCGCCCGCACCCGTCCTGTGGCTGCTGCGCTGGCTGGCCTTCCGGGTCGAGTTCGGCGCCGGACTGATCAAACTGCGCGGCGACAGCTGCTGGCGCGACCTGACCTGCCTGCGCTATCACCACGAGACCCAGCCGATGCCCGGCCCGCTGAGCTGGTTCTTCCACCACCTGCCCGCGCCGCTGCACCGGGTCGAGGCGGCGGCCAACCACGTCACCCAACTCCTGCTCCCGGTCTGTCTGCTCCTCCCGCAACCCGTCGCGACCTTCGCCGCCTGCGCCGTCGTCGCCACCCAGCTCTGGCTGATCGCCTCCGGCAACTTCGCCTGGCTGAACTGGCTCACCATCGCCCTCGCCCTCGCCGCCGTCGACCCGGCCCGCCTCGGCCTGCCCGTCCACCCGCGCCCCTACTCCGCCGCCCCGGCCTGGTTCGAGGCGCTGGTCCTGGTCCTCGCCGCCGCCGTGCTCCTCCTGAGCTACTGGCCGGTCCGGAACATGGTCTCGCCCCGCCAGGTCATGAACCGTTCCTTCAACCGCCTCCACCTGGTCAACTCCTACGGCGCCTTCGGCAGTGTGAACCGCACCCGGCAGGAGGTCGTGGTCGAGGGGACGGACGAGCCCGTCGTCACCCGGCACACCGTCTGGACGGAGTACGGATTCAAGGGCAAACCCGGCGACGTCCGCCGCCTGCCGCGCCAGTACGCCCCCTACCACCTGCGGCTCGACTGGCTGATGTGGTTCGCCGCCATCTCCGCCGGCTACGCCCGGCCGTGGTTCCTGCCGTTCGTCGCCCGGCTGCTCGTCAACGACCGGGACACCCTGCGCCTGCTGCGCCACAACCCCTTCCCGGACACCCCGCCGACCCACGTCCGGGCGACCCTGTACCACTACCGGTTCACCGATTGGCGCGAACTCCGCCGGACCCGCGCCTGGTGGCACCGGACACCCCTGACCGAGTACCTCGCACCCGTCGACCTGGCCGCCCTCGCCCGTGCCGGACACCACCCACCACCGCCCCCGGACCCGGGCGGGGAGGCCGCGCCGGGCCCGGGCGGCCGGACCCGGCGTCCGCCGAACGGGCGGTGACCGACGCCGCGGACCACCCGACCGGCCCACCCGGGTGGCGTCCGGCCGGGCGCCGTGGCACGCCACACCGCCCCGAGGAGCGGTGGGTGCGTGCATGGCTCGAACGGGCACCCGTATTCTTGGCCTCCGACCGGCAGCCCTACCGCGCGCCCCCTCAGCCCCACCCGCCGGGGCCGCACCGCGCACCCGGACCGCCGCCCCCTCGCCGCCAGCCCACGCCCCCGCCGCAGCCGCCCAGAACCGGACCTCACATGACAGTGCTTCACTCCCGCAACGCCGACGCGGCCGACGCAGCCGGCTCCGCAGACGTCAAGGACACCACGGCCACGGACACCGCGGCCGCCGCGACCACCACCGACACCGACCTCCGCGAGGAACTCGGCCGCTACGCCGAGCTCGGTGCCTTCACCCTCACCGCCGACACCCACCCCTGGTACGCGGCGCTGGACACCGTCGCCACCCCGGAGGACGCCCGCGCCGCGTCCACCGTCCTCGCCGAACTGCGCGGACACGACCTCCAGCAGGTCTGGGACGACGTCACCGCGCTCGCCGCCGACGTCCGGATCGACGCGCCGGACACCGTCGGCAAGACCGCCGTCCTCGTCGAGATGCTCCAGCTCCTGCGCCGCACCTCGACCGTGCTCGCCCCCGCCGCGTACGAGGCCGACCTCGAATCGCTGATCGCGGCCACCGCCGACCGGACCTGGCGGCGCGAGCGCGGCGTCAAGCTGTCCTGGCTGCGCGGCCGCTCGCTGCGCAAGCAGGCCACCGCCCTCGCCGTCACCACGGGCCGCCCCCGCGGCCAGGACCTGCACGAGGCCCTCGCCTCCGCCGAGGTCGAGCGCCGGGCCTGGGCCGCCCTCGCGCCCGCCGGCACCCCGCCCACCGCGCCGTCCGACGCCGCCCTCGCCCACCGCACGGCGCAGGCGTTCGAGGCGATCAACACCGGCGTGCGCGAACTCGCCCGCCTGCTGACCGGCCACGACCTCGACGCGCTGTCCTTCCCGGACCTCGTCGACCTGGTCGACCGCCTCGCCGCCGACGAGGGCACCCTCTACCGCCTGCCCACCGTCCGCGCCCTGCGCGCCTCCCTGGAGGACGCCGGCCTCGCCGACCTCCTCGCCGAACTCGCCGCCGCCCGCGCCGACCGCCGCGCCGCCGAGGCCGCCTACACCGCCCGCCAGGCCCTCGCCGGCGGGCAGCGCGACGGGCTGGTGCCGCCGGTGGCGGAGGACCGGCCGGTCGCCGAGGCGATCGAGGCCGAGGTCGAGGCCGAGGACGTCACTGCCGAGGATGCGACCGCCGAGGTCGTCACCGCCGAGGCCGCGACGGAGACCGTGACCGAGGTCGACAGCCAGGAAGCCGACGTCCCGGCCGAGGAGCCGCAGCTCGCCGTCGCCCTCCCGGCCCCCTCGCCCGCCGCCGACGACCTGCTCGCCGCCGTCTCCACCCCGCCGGCCCAGGCCGCCGCGCCCGAGGCCGAGACTGTCCCCCCGGTCGAGGTCGAGGCCGTGGCCGCGCCTGAGGCGGAGCCCGAGGTCGAGGCCGTGGTCGAGGCGACTGTGGTGAAGGAGGCCCCGGAGCCGGTCGTCGAGGCCGAGGCTGTCGTCGCGTCGGTCGAGGTCGTGGCGGAGCCCGTCACGGAGGTCCTCGCCGAGGTCGAGCCGGTCGTCGAGGTCGAGCCCGAGAGTGCCGTTGTGGCGACGGTTGAGGCCGAGGCCGCGCCTGAGGCGGAGCCCGAGGTCGAGGCCGTGGTCGAGGCGACTGTGGTGGAGGAGGCCCCGGAGCCGGTCGTCGAGGCCGAGGCTGTCGTCGCGTCGGTCGAGGTCGTGGCGGAGCCCGTCACGGAGGTCCTCGCCGAGGTCGAGC
>NZ_JBIWIF010000015.1:0-11123 GCF_044764505.1 Kitasatospora sp. NPDC094019 | reverse complement strand
AGCCGGTCGTCGAGGTCGAGCCCGAGAGTGCCGTTGTGGCGACGGTTGAGGCCGAGGCCGTGGCCGCGCCTGAGGCGGAGCCCGAGGTCGAGGCCGTGGTCGAGGCGACTGTGGTGGAGGAGGCCCTGGAGCCGGTCGTCGAGGCCGAGGCCGAGGCTGTCGTCGCGCCCGCGCCGGAGGTCGAGCCCGTCGTCGAGGCCCTGGAGCCGGTCGTCGAGCCGACCATCGTCGAGCCGATCGACACCACCGAGGCTCCGGTCGCGGAGGTCGCGGAGGTCGCGGAGGTCGCGGAGGTCGCGGAGGTCGCGGAGGTCGCGGAGGTCGCGGAGGTCGCGGAGGTCGCGGAGGTCGCCCCCGAGGCGACCGTCGAGGTCGAAGCCGAGCCCGAGCCCGAGGTCGAAGCCGAAGCCGAGGTCGAGGTCGAGGTCGAGGTCGAGGTCGAGCCCGAGCCCGAGCCCGAGGTCGAAGCCGAGCCCGAGGTCGAGGTCGAGGCTGTCGAGGCAGCTGTCACCGAGTCCGCCGCCGACGCCGAGCCGGAGGCGGAGGCCCCGACCGTCGTCGAGGAGCCTGCCACCGAGATCGCCACCGAGATCGCGACCGAGCCCGAAGCCGCCCCCGCCGGACGCCCGGCGAAGCCGGACTTCACGCCGGGGCGCCCGGTGACCGCGTACCCGGCCGAGGAGTTGCTCGCGATCGTGCGGTGGATCGACGGCGACGGGGTCGGGCGGAGCGACGAGGAACTGCTCCGCGCGGCCATGAAGGAGTTGGGATTCGCCCGCCTCGGCCCCCGCATCAAGGAGGCGCTCGGCGCCGCCGTCACCGCCGCGCGCGGCTGACGGACCGGCCGACGGCCCGGCGGGCGCGGTTCACCGACCGCGTCCGCCGGGCCGTTCCGTGTCCGCGCCGGTGCCGGACCCGGAAAACCACTTGCCGAACGGGTGTTCGATCTCAAGACTTGGAGATCCGGACCAGCCCTGACCGAGTGGAGCCCGCCCGTGACAGACGTCCTGCGCCCCCGTGCCCTCGCGCCGGGGGACGTCGTCGCGGTCGCGGCGCCCGCCGGCCCGCTGGAGCACGACGCGGTGCGGCTGCTGGAGCGCGGTGTCGCCACCCTCACGGCGATGGGCTTCCGGGTCCGCCGCGCACCGCTCACGGAGCCGGGGCGGCGCCGTTGGTGGGCGGCCGGAACGCCGGCGGAACAGGCCGAGGAGTTCAACCGGTTGCTGCGGGACCGGGAGGTCCGGGCGATCGTCGCGCACACCGGAGGGCAGGCGACCGTCGGTTGGCTGGACCGGCTGGACCTCGACGCCGTTCGCGCCGATCCCAAGCCGGTGCTGGGATGCAGTGATGTTTCCCTGCTCCTGCTGGCCCTGCACGCGCGGACCGGCCTCGTCGGCGTGCACGGCGACATGGCGACCTACGGATTCGGCGGCTCCTGGCACACGGACCGGACCGGACCCGCCGTCCACGCCGGACCCGCCGCACCCGCCGTCCACGGCACGGACGTCCTCGCGGACCTCTACCGCCGCGCCCTCACCGACCCCGCGCCACTCGGCCCGCTGCCCGAACTCCGCCTGCGGCCGGGCGCGGTCGGCGGCCGGGAGTGCTGGTCGCCCGGCCGGGCCACCGGGCCGCTGATCGGCGGCCTGCTCGGCCGGTTGGCCGCGCTCCAGGCGACGCCGTTCGCGCTCGCGGCCGAACGCTTCGACGGCGCGGTGCTGTTCTGGGAGGAGGTGGACCGCCCGTTGTCGGCGGTCTGGCAGGACCTGCACCTGCTCCGGCTGTCGGGGGTGTTCGACCGGATCGCGGCGATGGTGGTCGGGGTGCCGCACCGGGTCACCGCCGCCGGTTGCGCGGAGGACGGCCCGGCGCCGTCGCTGCGCGAGGTCGTGTTCGACGTGCTCGGCGACCGGCCGCTCCCGGTGCTCGGTCAGGTGGAGCTCGGCCATGCCGGGCCCAATCTGCCGCTGCCGCTCGGCGTCCGCGCCACCGTCGACGCCACCGCCCGCACCCTCACCCTGGACGAGGCGGCCGTCACCCCGCCCTGAACCCTCGGACGGCCCCGCCTCCTCACCCGGGAGCGCCGGCGCCCGGCCGAGGAGTCCCGCCGGGCAGCGCCCGTGCCAGCTGCTCCGCCAGGACCGCCGGAGCCTCCACCAGTGACGGCCCGTACCAGGTGAGGTGGCGCCCGCTCACCAGCGCGGCCGGGACGCCCGGGAAGGACTCCGGGCCGTCGCCGGCGGTGAAGCGATAGGGCTCGTCGGGCAGCACCACCAGGTCGGGGCGGGCGGCGAGGAGGTCGGGCAGGGGGACGGCGGGGTAGCGCTCCGGCCGGGCCGGGTCCTCGGCGTGCGGGAGGCTCAGGCCCAGGCGGCGCAGCAGGTCGCCGGCGAAGGTGTCGTGGCCGAGCACCATCCACGGGCGGCGCCAGATCGGCACGACCGCCCGGCGGGCCGGGCCGGGGCCGGGCCGGACCTCGGCCCAGGCGGCTTCGGCGGCGTCCAGCCAGGCCGGGCGGGGCAGAGCGCAGGCGACGGTGAGCAGCCGGTCCAGGGAGCGGAACGCCTGGTCGAGGGTGCGGATGTCGGTGACCCAGACGGGCAGTCCGGCCGCCCGCAGCGCGTCGAGGTCGGGCCGGCGGTTCTCCTCCTCGTTGGCGATCACGAGGTCCGGGGCGAGGGCGGTGATCCGGGCCGGGTCGGGGTTCTTGGTGCCGCCGATCCGGGGGACGGCCAGGTCGGCGGGGTGGCTGCACCAGTCGGTGGCGCCGACGAGCAGCCCGGGCGCGGTGGCGGCCACGGCCTCGGTCAGCGAGGGGACCAGCGACACCACCCGCCGCACCGCCCCCGCCGCGGGCAGCGGAACGGCCAGCCCGAGATCGTCGACGACGGGACCGGCCGTCCCGTCCCGCGCCGCACCACCTGTCGAATGGAAGCCCATCGCGTTACCGTAGCTCCCCTTCCCGTGGCCGGGAGGGCAAAGTTCCGGGAACCGGCCGGGCACAGTGACCGACTACCTGGTCCGGGTTCACAGGACGAGCCCGAGCACGACCATTGACCAGGAGAGTTTCTGATGCGCCCTCGCGTCTTCTGCGGTATCGCGGCCGCCGTCGCCCTGTTCGCCACGGCATGTACCAGCGGTGGTGACGGGAGCGGGGACGGCACGAACGGCGGCGGGAGCGCACAGGCGTCCGCCGCCGGCGCTTTCCCGGTCAAGGTGGTCGACTGCGCGGGCAAGGGGACCGTGGTCGAGAAGGCGCCGAAGCGGATCGTCACCACCGACGCGGCGGGTCTGGAGATGCTGCTCCAGCTCGGGGCCGGGGACCGCGTCATCGGGACCGGGTTCCCGCCCGGCAAGGGCAGCCTGCCGGCCGCCGTCGCCGAGCAGGGCGCCAAGGTGCCGGTGCTCGGTGACACCCTGATCCCCAAGGAGAAGCTGCTCGGCTCCGGCGCCGACCTCTACGTGGACACCTTCGGGCCGATGCCGATGATGGGCGCGGCGGGGGCCGGGCCGACCGAGGAGGAGCTCAAGGCCGTCGGCATCCAGCACGTGCTGCTGCTCTCCACGGCCTGCGCCAGTGGTCCCGCCGCCGCCCCGGGGCCGCGCACCGACCTGGCCGCGGTGGCGGAGGACGTCCGCCGCCTGGGCGCGGTCACCGGGACGGCGGCCCGCGCGGAGGAGTTGGTCACCGCGATGGACCAGCGGGTCACCGAGGTCAAGAACGCGACCGCGGGCGTACCGGAGGCGCAGCGTCCCGGGTACTTCCTCTTCGACTTCGACGCCGGTACAAAGCAACCGATGGCCGTCTGTGGCAAGCAGATCGCCAACGCGGTGATCACCCTGGCCGGCGCGCGGAACGTGTTCTCCGACTGCGACGCCGACTTCCGGCCCGTCTCCTGGGAGGACGTGGTGGCGAAGAACCCGGACTGGATCCAGCTCGCGGTGCGCAACCGGGGCAGTGAGGACGCCAACCGGAAGGCATTCGACGAGGCCGAGGCGTTCCTCAAGGGCTTCCCGGCGACGCAGGGGCTGAAGGCCGTGCAGGAGGGGCACTTCCTGCGGATCGGCTCCGAGGTCACCACGATCGCGGGGATCCGCAACGCCGACACCGTGCGGCAGATCGCCGCGACCGTCCACCCGACGCTCGTCAAGAACGGGCAGTAGGCCGTGGCCCGCGCCGCCACCACCATCGACGCCGCGGAGGCCGGTTCCGGCACCGACGCCGGCCCGGCCGCCCCCGGCGCCCGGCGCCGTCGCCGGGTCCGGGCGCTGCGCCCCGGGCCGCTCGCGGCGCTGCTCACCGCCGCCCTGGTGCTCGCGCTGACCGCCGCGGTCTCGCTCGGCTCGGTGGACATCCCGCCCGGCGAGGTGTGGTCGGTGGTGGGCCGCCGGCTCACCGGACAGCACCCGGCGGCGGGCACCCGCGACCTCATCGTCTGGCAACTGCGGGTCCCGCGCGCGCTGCTGGCGGCGGCGGTCGGGGCCGGGCTCGGCCTGGTCGGCACCGCGGTACAGGCCCTGGTCCGCAACCCGCTCGCCGACCCGTACCTGCTCGGAATCTCCTCGGGGGCCTCGCTCGGGGCGGTGGGCGTGATCGTGCTCGGTACGGGCATGGGACTGTCGCTGAGCATCGGCGGGATCGCCGGACTGACCGTCTCGGTGGCGGCCTTCCTCGGCGCGCTGGCCGCGTTCTCCCTGGTGTGGCTGCTGGCCCGGCGCGGCGGCGGCTTCTCCCCGCTGCGCCTGGTGCTGGCCGGTATCGGCATCGGCCAGTTCCTCACCGGCCTGACCAGCTATCTCGTGCTCCAGACCGGTGACGAGCAGCAGACCCGGGGTGTGCTGTTCTGGCTGATGGGCAGCCTCAGCGGCGCCACCTGGAGCCAACTCGCCGTCCCCGCCGCCGCGGTGGTCCTCGGGCTGGTGCTGCTCCAGGGCCGCGCCCGGGCGCTGAACGCCATGCTGATGGGCGACGAGACGGCGGCCGGCCTCGGGGTCGACGTGGTCCGGCTGCGCCGTGAGATCTTCGCCGTCACCAGTGTGCTCACCGGGGTGCTGGTCGCCGTGTCCGGCGCGATCGGTTTCGTCGGCCTGATGGTGCCGCACGTGTGCCGGCTGCTGGTCGGGGGCGACCACCGGCGACTGCTGCCGCTGTCCGCCCTCACCGGCGCGGTGCTGCTGGTCGTCGTCGACCTGATCGCCCGGATCGCGCTGGACGGCCAGGAGGTGCCGATCGGCGTGGTCACCGCGCTGCTCGGCGCGCCCACCCTGCTCTACCTGCTCGACCGACGACTGGAGCGGAATTGAGAATCGCCGTCGAAGACCTGAGTGTCGCCCTCGCCGGGCGGACGGTGGTGGCCGGGGTCCACCTGGTCGCCAAGGAGGGCGAGATCGCCGGCCTGGTCGGTCCCAACGGCAGCGGCAAGTCCAGTCTGCTGCGCACCGTCTACCGGCATCTGAAGCCGAGCGCCGGGCGGGTGCTGCTGGCCGGGCGGGAGTTGTCGGAGCTGAGCCCGGCGCAGTCGGCCCGGCACATCGGGGCGTTGCCCCAGGAGCGCGGCGGCGACTTCGAGTTGACCGTGCGCGAGGTGGTCGCGATGGGCCGGACCCCGTACAAGCGGGCGTTCGCCAAGGACGACGCCGAGGACGACCGGCTGGTGGCGGAGGCGCTGAGCCGGGTCGGGATGGCGCACGCGCCGGACCGGCGGTTCGCCCAGCTCTCCGGCGGGGAGCGGCAACGGGTGCTGCTGGCGAGGGCGTTGGCGCAGCAGCCCGACGTCCTGGTGCTGGACGAGCCGACCAATCACCTGGACGTCCGGCACCAGGTGGAGCTGTTGGCGCTGCTGCGGGAGCAGCGCCGTACCACCCTGGTCGCGCTGCACGACCTGAACGCGGCGGCCTCGGTGTGCGACCGGCTGCACGTGCTGCACCGGGGCACGCTGGTCGCGTCCGGGGAGCCCAGGGAGGTGCTGACCCCGGAGTTGCTCGCCGAGGTGTTCGGGGTGCGGGCGGCGGTGATCGACCACCCGCTGACGGGGGACCCGTTGATCGCGTTCGACCACCGCGCGCCGGTCGGCGCGCCGGACCCGGGGGTGCCGGGTCCGGTCGCGCCGCCGTCGGGCAGGGGGGCGGGGAGCGCCGCGGGTACGAGGGCAGGCGTGATCGCCCCGCCCTCGGTGACGCCGGTGGCATCGGGGGCAGTGGTGAAAGCGGTGACCGAGGTCACCGTCCCCGCCCCCACCGGTCTCCCCACCCCGGCCTCCGTCTCCGTCGAACGTCAGGAGGTCTCGTAGTGGCTCGGGCGGCCGTTGCGCTCGACCAGCCGGCCGACCTTCTCCGC
Organism: Kitasatospora sp. NPDC094019; assembly: GCF_044764505.1. Lineage (NCBI taxonomy): Bacteria > Bacillati > Actinomycetota > Actinomycetes > Kitasatosporales > Streptomycetaceae > Kitasatospora > Kitasatospora sp. NPDC094019. The sequence goes on along the minus strand of NZ_JBIWIF010000015.1, from coordinate 4,786 downwards.
CTCCGCGCTGCGGATCAGCTCCCACTCGCCGTCCGGACGGTGCAGCACCGAGGAGTGCCACGGGGTCATCCACATGTCCGTGTGCTCCAGCAGCCGGATGCCGAACTTCAGCACGCCGATCTTCTGCGGGTGGATGGAGAGCCGGAACGAGCGGGGGTGCTGCTCGGCGATCAGGTCGCCCCAGGCGCGGCTGCGCTGGATGACGCCGTAGGCGCGCTGGCGGCAGTCCTTCTGGAGGGCGGACTTGGTGCCGGTCCAGCCGAAGGTGTCCTCGGTGAGGAAGCGGGTGATGCCGCGATAGAGCTTGGCGGTCTCCTCGTCGGTCAGCACCTGCTCGCGCAGCTCCTCCTTGGTCGGCGCGTACTGGGCGTGCACCCGGGCGCGCTTCTCGTCGAAGGGCAGGTCGCCGAGCACGGCCCGCAGGTCGAAGGTGTCGAGGTTGGTCAGGCCCTCGCGCTCGATCATCGCGGTCAACTCGTCGGAGTACTGGTCGATGTGGTCGTCCGGGACGTGGATGAGGTCGCCGAAGATGTGACCGTCGGAGCAGATCAGGATCTTGGCGCCGGGCTCGTAGAGCTTGCCGATCTCCTCGGCGAGCCGGTTGAGGAAGGTGAGCGACAGCCGCTCGCCCTCGTCGGGCAGGTGGCCCAGCACCTTGGCGAGGTTGGGCGACTTGCACGGGAAGCCGGGCAGGGTGAACAGGATCGGGTCCCCGGCGGTGATGAAGTCCGCCAGCTGCTCCAGCTGGAGCGGGAAGTCGGCGGGGAGGGCGTCGACGTCCGGGTCGGACGCGCGGCGGTGCGGGAGCAGCAGGTCGAGGATCTCGGCGGAGAGCCGGGCCACGGTCTGCTGGTCCGGGGCGGTGTGGGCGGTGCCGGTGCTCTCGTTGCTGTCGGCCTGGGAGTTACTGGTGACGGTGGTGCCGGCGGGCGGCATGCTGGTCCTCCACGGAACGGTGTACGGGCTTCGGGCAGGCGGAGCCACGCCCCGGCGGTGTTCGCCGGGACGCTGCGGTGGATGCGGGGAGACGCGTCGGTGGGTCCTCGCGAGCGGTCAGTGCCGCCGGTCGTAGGCGACCGGGAGCCGGTTCACCCCTCGGGCGAGGACGGCGGGCACCCAGGCGAGCGAGTCGATCTCCTCGCCGTCGGCGACGGACGGGCGCAGCCCGGGCAGCCGGGTGAGCAGGGTGCCGATGGCGATCTGGAGTTCGGCCCGGGCCAGGGCGGCCCCGGGACAGAAGTGGATGCCGTGGCCGAAGGCCAGGTGGGCGTTGGGGGAGCGGTCGAAGTCCAGGACGTCGGTGTCCGGGAACTGCTCCTCGTCGCGGTTGGCGGCGCCGAGCGAGACGATCACCGAGTCCCCGGCCGGCACGGTGGTGCCGTGCAGGTCGCTGTCGGCTCCGAAGAACCGCCAGGTGGTGAGTTCGAACGCGCCGTCGTAGCGCAGGAGTTCCTCGATCGCCCGGGTGAGCAGGCCCGGCTCGGAGACGGGCTTGTCCGGGTCGAGGCTCGCGCGCAGCCGGGCGAGCTGGTCCGGGTGGCGCAGCAGGGTGATCAGCATCGTGGTGATCTGGTTGGTGACCGGCTCCTGGCCGGCGACCAGCAGCTGGAACACCATGGAGGCGAGCTCCTCGGGGCTCAACTCGCCGGCGTCGCAGGCGGCGACGAGTCGGCCGAGCAGGTCCACGTCGGGCCCGGTGGGGTCGTAGGTGGCGCGCTTGTGCGCGACCACGTCGGCGATGTAGCCCTGGAGGCCGTGCAGCCGGCCCTCGTACGCCGGTCGGCCCGGGTCCTGCGGGCCGACCGGTTGCACCACCTTGCCCCAGTCGCGGTCGAAGCGCACCGCGAGTTCCTGGGGCAGGCCGATCACGGTGGCCAGCACCCGGAACGGGAAGTGGGCCGCGAAGCCCTCGACCAGGTCGGTGCCGCCGGCCGGGGCGGTGGGCGGGAGTTCGTCGATCAGGGCGTCGGCCAGCTCCTGGATGCGCGGGCGCAGTGACTCCACCCGGCGCGGCGCGAAGGCGTCCAGGACGAGCTTGCGCATCGTCGTGTGCTTCGGCGGGTCCTGGTGCAGCAGGTGCACCTGGAGCTGGGAGTGCTGCGGCTCCGGCATGATCGAGGCGAGCTTGCGCCAGTCCTCGTTGCCCAGGGCGTGGTTCTTGCCGAGCCGGGGGTCGTTGAGCGCCGCGTGGGCGGCCTTGTAGCCGGTGACCAGCCAGGCGCCGACGCCGCTCGGGAACGTCACCCGGTGGACCGGGCCGGCGGCCCGCATCCGCTGGTACAGCGGATAGGGATCGCTCTTGTACTCCGGTCCGAACAGCGGTACCGGATCGGGGAGTTCGTCGTACCCGAACGGGCAGCGCGGCCCGTCGGGCGTCTCGCCCGCCGCGGTCGGGTCGTGGACGGTGTCGGTCATTGCGGTTGTTCCTCCGGTAAGGATCTGCCGTGCGTAGGGGGAGGTGTGTCGGTCGGTCACACGCGGCTGCGGATCGTCCGGTCTGTTCCGGTGGTGCTCCCGCTGCCGGTGCTGCCGCCGGCGGCGGCGTCCTTGGTGCGGTTGTTGCGGTGGTGCAGGGTCAGGAGTCCGACGGCGAGGGCGGCGGCGGTCCCGGCGAGCGTGAGCCCGGCCCGGATGCCGGCGACCTCGGTGGTGCCGTAGAGAGCCGCGGCGGTGCCCAGGGCGGGGCCGAGCGCGAAGCCGAGGCTGCGGGCGAGCTGGACGGCCGAGCCGGCGGTGGCGAGCTGGTCCGGCGGGGCGGAGCTCATCACCAGGGCCTGGACCGGCCCGCCGTTGAGGCCCATGCCCACGCCGGCGACCGCGAGCCGCCAGGCGATGTCGACCGCGGACCAGTCGGTGTCGACCGGGACGAGCAGCAGCAGGCCGAACGCGGTCACGGCGGCGCCGGTCAGCGCCGTCGGACGGGCGCCCCAACGGTCGGCGAGCCGCCCGCCGAAGCGGCCGGCCACCACCATGCCGAGCGGGAACGCCAGCATGGTGAGCGCGGTGCTGGTGGCGCTCTCGCCGTCGTCGCGGCGCAGGTACTGGGCGAGCAGGTAGTGGTTGGCGGCGAAGCCGGCGGCGAGGGCCAGCACCGAGCCGTTGACGGCGGCGGTGCCGGAGGCGCGGAGCACGCTCGCGACCGGCCGCCCGCCGGGGCGGCGCAGCCAGAACAGCACCAGCGGCACGGAGGGCAGGGTGAGCAGCAGCCAGAGCGGCGCGTCCGGGGCCAGGGTGAGGCCGAGCAGCACGGCGGCGACCGCCGAGCCGATCAGCGCGGCGTCCCCGAGCGAGGCCCGGTCGGGCAGCCGCAGTTGCTTGCCGCCGCGCGGGAGGTCCTTGCGGGCGATCAGCCAGGCGGCCAGGCAGATCGGCAGCTTGACCAGGAAGATCGCCCGCCAGCCGACGTGGTCGAGCAGCAGGCCGCCGATGACCGGGCCGGTGACGGCGCCCAGCGGGCCCAGTGTGGCGGGCACGCTCATCGCGCGGCCGCGCAGTTCGGGGCGGACGGCGGTGGCCGCGAGGACCGGCATCAGCACGAACAGCACGGCCCCGAAAGCCCCTTGGGCGAGGCGGGCGGCGATCAGCCAGCTCGCCCAGGGGGCGACGGCGGCCAGGGCGCTGCAGAGCGCGAAGCAGGCGACCGACAGCAGCAGGGCGGCGCGCAGGCCGACCTGGTCCAGCCACCGGCCGGCGGGCAGCAACAGGGCCACCAGGGGGAGCTGGTAGCCGAGGACGGCCCACTGGGCGGTGGTCGGGGAGACGTCGAGGGCGTCCGCGATGTCGGTGAGCGCGAGGTTGACCACGTTCATGTCGAGCATCGCGACGAAGGAGATCAGCCCTGCGGCGAAGACCAGGCTCCACCGGTCCTCCGACCGGACCGGGCCGTCACCCGACGTACTGGTGGCGGGCGACTGCTGCGCTGCCATGGGTCATCCTCCGTTCCCCCGTGCTGTCCGGACACCACCTCGGCGGCGGCGTCCGGTACAGCAGTCGGGGACAGCCCGGTTCGAGTTCCGAACAAGTGGGGGATTTTTGTGGCTTGGCCGGATCATGCCCACCATGGCCGATCTTGCTCGCTGCCGTCGTCCCCCCGCCGGGGGCTGCGGGGCGGCCCCTGCCAGGGGTGGGTGAAACCGGTGGCCGCCGGGGCCCGCCCCGGCCTACGGTCGCCCGCATGGCCGACGAACGCTTCGGGCACCCGCGGCTCGCCCCGGTGTACGACCCGCTCGACCCCGACCGGGGCGCCCTCGACCCCTGCCTCCGGCTGGCCGGGGAGCTGGGCGCCCGCCGGGTGCTGGACATCGGCTGCGGCACCGGGGTGTTCGCGCTCCTCCTGGCCGACCCCGGCGTCGAGGCCGGCCGCGTCGATCCGGCCTCGGCGTCGCTCGACGCGGCCCGGACCAAGCCGGGCGCCGGGCGGGTGCGCCGGGTCCGGCTGATCGACGTGGACGGGCCACTGGTGACGTTCCGGTGGACCTATGTCCTCGCCGCCGACGGTGAGGTGCTGACCCAGGGCGTGTCTGCGCGTTCCCGCCGGGGCCACGACGCGAATGTGCGAACACGCCCTGGGACTCGACGCTGCGGCTCCGGGAGCGGGAGGAGGTCGAGGCCGGGCTGCTGGCGCGGGGGTTCCTCGTGACGGAGGTCCGGGGCGCGCCGGACCGTCCGGGGACGGAGTTCGTCCTCCTGGCGCGCCGCCCGCCCGAAGGCACCTGACGACCGACGGACGGCGGCCGGGCAACCCCGGATTAACCGCCCCCCGCCGGCGGGCGGCGCACACCCCACA
>NZ_JBIWIF010000014.1:94296-230625 GCF_044764505.1 Kitasatospora sp. NPDC094019 | reverse complement strand
CACGACACACGCCGCTGACACCCGACCACCCCCACCCCAGGGGAACAGTCCGGTGCCAGCGGCGTCGTGCGTTCACCCGGCACACCACGCCGGGAGGAGCTCACACCACCCCGTCCCGCGCCCGGTCGTACCGGCGGTGCGCGCAATCACCCAGCAGGGCCAGCTCGTCCTCCGAGAGGGGCGGTTCACGACCGGGAAGCGCCTCCGGGGCCGGACCGCGCAGCAGCGCGCGCACCGCGGCCGGACGGGCCAGGTCCGCGGGCCGTCCCGCCAGGGTGCCCAGCCGGACGAGCGCGCGGAGCACGGCGTCGGCGTCTCCCCCGGTGCCGTCCGCGCGCACCGCCACGGCCTGGAGCCGCTCGCCCAGCCGGGCCCGCGTCCGGTCGCCCCGGGTCGGCCGGGCTCCGGCCACCCCGGGGTACAGCACGTCCTGGCCGGTGGCCAGGCTCCACGCGGCCCGCGTGGTCCGGTGCACGGCCCGCTGGACGCCCGCGGTGACGCGCCCGTCGTCCGCGCCGTGCCGCTCCAGGGCCCGGGCGAGCGCCAGCACGCCGGCCGCCGCGACGGACAGCCCGTGCCCGTACGCGGGATTGGTGTGCGCGACGGCGTCCCCCACCACCGCGAAGCCCGCCGGCCACCGCCGGAGCCGGTCGTAGCGACGGCGACGGTCGGCGGTGTTGCCGTAGCGGCGCACCTGGTCCAGCGGATCGCAGAGCGGCAGCAGGTCCGCGATCAGCGGATGCGGCAGGGCGCGCGCGAAGGCGTGGAACCCCGCTTCGTCGCGTGGCGCCTCCGCGCCGCGGGTGGCGGAGAGTGTGACCAGCCAGCGCCCGTCCTCGATCGGGAAGACCACTCCCGCCCGCCCGGGACCGGCCTCCGGTCCCGACCGGATCGAGACCGAGGGGAACGCGGCCGCGGCGTCGGGCGCGCGGACCAGCAGGGTCGCGTAGACGAGCCCGCAGTCCACGCGTTCCTGCACGACCTCGGGCAGGCCGAGCCCGGCCAGCCAGTCGGGTGCGCGCGAGCCCCGGCCGGTGGCGTCCACCACCAGGTCCGCGGCGAGTTCGTGGCCGTCCGGCCACGCACCGCCCCGTACCCGCACGCCGGTCACCCGGCGGGAGTCCCCGGCCAGCCCCTCGGCGTGAACACCCTGGACGAGCTCGATCGCGGGATCGGCGAGCACCCGGGCACGGACGATCCAGTCCAGGAGGTCCCGGCCGAGGCACCACCCGTGGGACGCCTCGCCGATCCGGGGCAGCCACCCGTGCGGGGTGAGCGTCACCAGGTCACCGGGCAGGGAGAGGCGGCGGGCCCCGGCGGCGGCGAGGGAGCCGGTGAGCCCGGGCAGCAGCGCCTCCAGGCTCGCCGCCCCCGAGGCCATCAGCAGGTGTCCGTGCCGGGCCTGTGGCAGGCCGGCCCGCGCGAGCGGGCCGGCGGGCAGCCGGTCCCGATCGACCACGAGGACCCGCTCCGCGTGACGGGCGAGCACCGAAGCGGTGAGCATGCCCGCGAAGCCGCCGCCCAGGACGACCGCTCGGCGCACCGCGGGGCGGCGCGACCGGTCCGTGCCCCGGTCCGGCCGTCCCGCCGTCGCGCTGTCCACCGCACCGCCGACGACCCCGTCGTCCGCCAACCCGTCGTCCGCCGCCCCGTCGGCCCCGCGTGATCGGTCCATCCCCTTGTCCCGTCCTTCCTCGTCGGTCCTCGCCGCGCTCACGCCCGCTCCGGCCCGCCCCGTCACGCCCAGTCCGGCACGCGCCGGGCGCGCGGGTCCGGCAGTCCCAACTGGTGCAGCCGGTCCAGCGCGGTGAACGGGCGGATTCCGAGCCCCGCCATGTTGTAGGTGGCCTGGTACCTCAGCCGCGGATTGCCGTCCATCCGGCGCAGCACCCGGCGCCCGAGCGCCTGTCCGGGCCTGGAGAGCTGAGTGATCATCCGGGTCGCGTCGTGGCTCATCCGGTCCATGTGCCGCACCCAGCCCACGCGCTGCGCCGCGTACGCCCGCAGCGCACCGTCGACGGTGGCCGCGGCCGTGGCCGCACCGGCGGTGGGACCCCGGCCGGTCAGGCACGCCGCCAGGGCCTCGGCGTCGGCGATGGCGGTGTTCATGCCCTGGGCCGCCATCGGGTGCACGCAGTGCGCCGCCTCGCCGACCAGGGCGAGCCCGGGGACGGCCAGCACCTCGGCGGTGAACCGCCACAGGTCGAGCAGTTGCCGGCTGCCGAGGCTGGCGCGCAGCCGCTCCTCCAGCGGCCGCAGCGCGGGCGTGCCCGCCAGCAGTTCGCGGCACCAGCCTTCCAGGCGAGCCCGCCGTTCCGGGCCGGCGCCGCGCAGCGCGTCGGGGCGCACCTGGGCGTAGAGCCGCATCCGGGCGCCGGGCAGCGGGTAGGCGAGCCGTAGCCCGTCGCCGGTGAGATAGGTCGTCACCTCGGGTGCCGCCGCCGGGACGCCGTCGATGTCGAAGGACAGCAGCCGGTGCCCGTACTCGGCGGAGGTCGTGCCGATGCCCGCCTCGCGCCGCAGTTTCGACGAGCGTCCGTCGGCCGCGACGACCAGCGGTGCGGTCAGCTCCCGCTGGCGGCCCTGCCGGACGACCCGCACCCCCGACACCCGTCCGCCGTCCCGGACCAGCCCCTCGACCCGGGCGCCCGGCCAGGACTCCACCCGTTCGCCCAGGGACTCGCGCAGGGCCGCCAGGATCTCCGGGTAGTCGAGGGAGAACAGCTGGCGGTCCTCGCCGGGCATCGTCCGGTAGTCGAAGAGCATCAGCCGCCGGCCGTCCGCGTCGCGGATCATCAGCTGCCCGAGCGGTACGGCGCCGCGCCGCAGCAGCAGCGGCAGGACGCCCCACTCGCGCAGGATCCGGACCGAACTGGGCTGCAGCACCTCGCCCTTGGCGATCGGCACGGGCACTCGCTGCTTCTCCAGCAGCAGCACCCGCAGCCCGGCGAGCTCCAGGGCGCGGGCGGTGGCCAGCCCGGCCACCCCGGCGCCGCAGACGATCGCGTCCCAGGGACCGTCGCCCACCGCCCCGCTCATCGGGCGTCCCCCGTTCCGGCAGCGGCCGGCCGCGCCGGTGCCTCGGCTGCCCCGACCGGGTCCGCAAGGTTCGGCGGGTCGGGAGGACCGGACCGGTCCGCCAGTGCCGAGACCGCCGAGACCGCCGACAGCGCCAGGCCCTGGGCCATCAGGTAATCGCTGTAGTGCACGTGGTCGCGGATGTACACGCACGTCCGGCCGGGCTCCCAGCTCCCGTCCGGCCGCTGCCGCTCCAGCAGCCAGTCGGCGCCGCGCACCGCCCGCGCACCGTCCCCGCAGGCCGCGAGGGCCAGGACGGCGCGGGCGGTCTCGTCCACCGTGCCGGGTTCGCCCCGCGCGCCGGTGGACCAGGAACCGTCCGGGAGCTGCGCGGCCCGCAGTCGGTCGAGGGCACGCCGCGCGACCGGGCTCCGGGAGCGGCCGAGCGCCGCCAGCAGCCGCAGCACCGCGGCGGTGGCCGGGACGACGCCCCGGTGCCACAGTGCCCGGAAGCCGCCGTCCCGGTCCTGTCGGCGCAGCAGCCACCGCAGGCCGCGCGCCGTCCGGGGATCGCTCGCGGGCACGCCCGCCTCGTGCAGGACGAGCAGCGCCTTCGCGGTGATGTACGGGCAGGGGCCGTCCAGCGGGACGAGGGTGTTCCGGACGAAGGTGCTCCACGAGCCGCGCCGGTCCTGCCGGGCGAGCAGCCAGTCGAGGCCGCGGCGCAGGGCGGGGGCGTCGCGGTCGCCCTGCAGCAGTACCTCCAGCACGGCGAGGGAGTCGAGGACGTTCGGCCAGCCCTTGGGTCCGGACCAGGTCCAGCCGCCGGGCGGGCAGTCGTAGAGCGGGAACGGCGCGGTCTGCTGGCAGTCGGCCAGCCAGGTCCTGGTGCGGACCAGCCGGAAGTCGTCCGCGAGACCGGCCGCGCCCAGGGCGGCGGCCGCGAAGGCCGGGCCGGTGACCTCGACCCGGGCGGTCTCCATCCCGTGGATCATGCACCAGGAGCCGTCCGGCTGGACGGTCGCCCGCAGGTAGTCGAGCCCCGCCGCGACCAGACGCGCGCCGTCCGACGGCGCGACGGCGCCCGACGACGCAACGGCGCCCGACGACGCGACGGCGCCGCCGCTCGCCAGCCCCGTGACGACCAGTCCGGTCAGCCAGGGATCGCCGCCGTACGAGCCGACGTTGCCCTCCTGGTACTGCACCGCGCCCAGCAGCCGGACGGCCGCCGGTCGCGCGGCCGCGAGCGCGCCGCGGGCGAGCGGGCCCGGGGCCCCGAAGCGGGACTGCAACAGGGCCAGCGCGACGAACGGCGGCGACAGGTAGGACAGCACCTTGCGGCGCAGCGCGGCCGGCAGCAGCACCAGCTCGACCGGAACACGGGACACCCCTCGGGCCTCGCCGAGGCCCGCAAGTGCCAGTACCAGCGAGCACAGCTGCCGGACCGTGCGGTCCTCGACGGCCTCGACGCCCCCCGCGGCGCCGAGCCAGGCCAGCGCACCGGCGACCGCCTCGCGGGCCGCGCCGTCGCCGGGCTCCGGCCGGGGCACCAACGACAGGGCGGCCGTCGCCATGCAGGTGGCCACGACGTCCGACGGGAAGCCTTCGAGCGTGCCCCAGCCGCCGTCGGGGTTGCGCACCCGCAGCAGCCAGTCGCAGCCGCGCTCCGCCAGCGCACGATCGGCCCCCGTGCCCGCGAGGTGCAGGGCCAGGGCCGCGCCCGCGGTGCCGGAGACCGCGGCGGGACGGGGATTGGTCCAGGCGCCCGTGGGCAGCTGGGTGGCGAGCAGCAGGCCCGTGCTCGCCGTCACGGCGGCTTCGAGCCGGGCCCGGCGGCCGGAGCTGTCGTGCGGGCCGGGGCGGTCGTGCGGGTCGGGGCCGTCGGACGCGCCGGGGCCGTCGGGCCGGTGGAAGCTGTCGTGCGGGCCGGGGCGGTCGTGCGGGTGCTGGTTCGGTGGGAGGGACATCGGCGCTCCGCTGGGTGACGATGGGACCGGACGCTGACCGTGACGGGACGACACGTCACATCACGCGGGCGACGAAGGAGTCGGCGAGGGCGGTGTACTGCGCGCGGACCCCGGCGGGCATCGGCACCAGGTCGAGGCTGGCGCGCGCCCTGGACAGGGCCTGTTCGGCCTCGCGTTCGCAGGCCCGCCGGCCCCCGCACTCCTCGATCAGTTCGGCGGCCTCCAGCAGCACCGCCTCCGCCTCCGCCCCGCCCGCCGGGGAGCGGTCGTCGGCGAGCAGTTCCGCCAGGCGCCGCGCGACCTTCTCCGAGGCGGCGGAGGCGGCGACCACGGGCAGGCTCTTCTTGCGCTCGCGCAGGTCTCCGCGCACGGGCTTCCCGGTGACGGACGGGTCGCCCCAGATCCCGAGGATGTCGTCGACGCACTGGAACGCCAGGCCCAGTTGTCCCGCCGCCTCGGCCAGCGCGTGGACCAGCGGCTGGTCCGCTCCGCCGAGGACCGCGCCCATCGCGCTGGCGCCGGCCAGCAGGGCGCCGGTCTTCGCCATCGCCATGGCCTGGTACTCGGCCACGGTCACCGTGCCGGGGCCGGACCAGGGGCGCCCGCTGAACTGGATGTCGCAGGACTGGCCCTCCACCAGCTCGCGCAGCGCCACCGCGAGATGACCGGCCGCGGCCGGGCCGTGCGGTCCGCCCTTGGCCAGCAGCAGGTCGAAGGCGAGGACCTGAAGCGCGTCCCCGGCCAGGATCGCTCCGCTGACGCCGAACTCCTTCCAGACCGTCGGACGCCGCCGGCGCTCCTCGTCGCCGTCCATGATGTCGTCGTGGATCAGGCTGAAGTTGTGGATCAGCTCCGCCGCGGCCGCACCGGGCAGCGCGGCCTCCGCCGGCGCCCCGACGGCCTCGGCGGCCAGTATCGCCAGGGCCGGGCGGACCGCCTTTCCGGCGTCGTGCTCCACCGGCGAACCGTCGGCGCGGCACCAGCCGAGGTGGTAGGCGCTCATCACGGCGGTCCAGGGCTCCAGCAGGGCGACCGCCTCGCGCAGCAGCGGTTCGGTGAGTTCTCTGGCTCGTCGTGTCGTTCCGGCGGCCAACGAGAGCGGGGACGGCGTGTGCGGGGGCAGTGCGTGCGCGATCGTGGTCATGGCGGATCCTTCCTGTCGCGGTGGTCGGCTCGGGGAAAGCTCGGGGAAAGCTCGGGGCCGGTCGGTCGCCCGACCCCGGCGGTGCGGCGTTTCGGGCGCGGTCGTGGTCGCGGTACGGACACGGACACGGTGGAGGTGCGGACACGGGCGCGGTGGACGTAGGGCGCGGCGGACGTACGGGCGCGGTACGGATTCAGGCGGGGCGCCGGAGGACGTTGCCGCGCACCGCTCCGGTCAGCCACACCAGGAACGCCGTCAGCGTCACGCCGTAGACGGCCAGCCAGCCGCCGGGTACCCCGCGGTCGCTGTTCAGCGCGCTGCCGAGCAGGCTGAGCGTGATCGCGCAAGCGGTGATCGGCATGTGCATCGAGGCCAGGAAGGTCACCGCGTTCGCCTTCTCCGGCACGCGCAGGGCCCCGGTGAGCAGCCGACGGGAGACCCAGGCCGCGACCGGGGCCGTGGCCAGCACCGCGACCGCGCCGGCCACGGGGACCACCCCGGTCCCGGCCAGCACCAGCATCCCGGTACCCACCGCGAACTGGCCGCCGATGTAGAGGCGGACGAGGCCCGGTCCGTCGAGGGCGACCGCGAGGGTGTGCTTTCCGGTCCGCCGGTCGCCCTCGATGTCGGCGAGGTTCATCACGGACATCCGGAGGAACTGCAGGGCGCAGACCACACCGGCGTAGACGAGGTCGGCCCCGGTCACCGAACCTGACTGCAGGGCGCAGGCGAGCAGCGGCCCCAGTCCGTACAGCACCAGCGCGCAGGCCACCTCGCCCAGCGCGTGGTAGTTCAGCCGCAGCGGCGGGGCCGTGTAGAACCAGGAGAGCGCGGCGATCACGGCCGCCATGGCCCGGGTGCCCGTCGTCGGCATCACGGCGATCAGGCCGAGCGAGACGAAGAGCAGCACGAACGCGGCCGAGAGGCTCACCATCGGGCGCAGCAGGCCGCTCACCAGCACCCGGCTGCCGCCCGTCCAGCCGGTCGGCGCGGCGTTGGCCCGGTCGGCGTCGAGGTCGAAGTACTCGTTGCAGTAGTGCGTCATCAGGTGGGTGCACCAGGCGAAGGCCAGGGTGAGGACGAACCAGCCGGGCCGGAAGGCGTGGCCGTCGTGCACCGACATGCTGACCCCGAGGCCGACCACCATCATGCTCTGGACCAGGAACTTGGGCCGGCCCAGTCTGACGAAGGCGCGCACGCGCTCGGCCCGCGGCAGTACGGGCGCGGCGGCGGGAACCGGGGCGGGAACGGGGCCGGGGGCGGCGAATCCTGTGCTGTTCATGCGTCAGCTCCCTGTGCTGCCGGGCACCGGAACGGCCGGGCGGCGGGCCTGGTCGAGGGGTGGGGGCGGGGACGGGGTGCCCGCGCGGCGCGGCCGGGCGAACCGGCGCATCGCGGGCAGTTCGACGTACCGGTGGAGCAGTCGGGCGGCGAGCAGGGACAGGGCGAGGAACAGCGCGGTCGCGGCCAGCGCGACGGGGGTGCTCCAGCGGCCGCCGCCGAGGGCCCAGTGGGCGACCATGACGACCGGCCAGTGCACCACGTAGAAGGCGAACGACGCCTCGCCGAGCCGTACCAGCGCCGGGCGGCGCAGCCAGGACCGGCGGCCGTCGCGGTCAGCCGCCGCGGCCGAGAGGATCAAGCCGCTCACGGGCACCACGGTCGCGGCGGCGGGCAGGAAGGCGAACGGCAGGGTCGCCAGGGCCGTCCCCAGGGCCAGCACCAGCGCCAGGCCGGACACCGCCATGCCGGGCACGACACCCCGGCCCGCCCGGACGATCCGGGCCAGCAGCATGCCGAGCACGAACTCCGGCAGCCGGCCGAGCGGGAAGAAGTAGGGGATCCAGAACTGCCACTGGGAGACCTCGACGTCCGGCACCGTGCGACCGCCGTGGAACTGCGAGGCGATCACCGCCACCAGCCACACCGCCAGCACCGCGCACCCGGCGGCGGCCCAGAGCCGCTCCGGACGGATCCGTCGCAGGCGCGGCAGCAGGAAGGGGAAGAGCGCGTAGCAGAACACTTCGACGGCCAGCGACCAGGTGACGATGTTCAGCCCGGCGGTGAAGCCGGGGCCGGGCAGCCACGCGTGCAGCAGTGGCAGGTTGGCCAGTGCGGGCAGCCAGGGGAAGCCGCCGCCCGCGCCGCCCGTCACGGCGGAGCCGGTCGCGAGGACGAACACCAGGAGCAGCGCCCACACCACCAGGTGGTTGGGATAGACCTTGGCGGCCCTGCGCCGCCAGAACGAACGGGCGCTCTCGCTCCCGCGGACGCCGCCGCCCTCACCGGCGGACCAGGTGAGCACGAATCCGCTCAGCACGAAGAACACCGAGACGCCCACCATGCCCAGCGGGAGCACGGCCTTGACGGCCTGTTCGGCCCGGTCGTCCCGGAACACCTTGGCGACGTACCAGGCGTGGGTGAGGAACACCCCCATCGCGCAGAGGAACCGCAGCCCGGTGAGGGACGGGTACCGTTCCACCTGCTGTCCTGCCGGACGCGCCGGCCCTTCGTCGGGCACGAGCCCTCTCCCTTCGACATGGTGATGTCGTGATGTGGTGACGTGCGGCGTCGTGCGTCGTGCGTAGTGATGTGCCGACGTGCCGACGTGCTGACGTGCCGGACCGGCGCTCAGAGGTTGCCGCGGCGTTCCTGTTCACGCTCGATGGCCTCGAACAGGGCCTTGAAGTTGCCCTTGCCGAAGCCCAGGGAGCCGTGGCGTTCGATGAGTTCGAAGAACACGGTCGGCCGGTCCTGTACCGGCTTGGTGAAGATCTGCAGCAGGTGGCCGTCCTCGTCCCGGTCGGCGAGGATCCCGAGCTCGCGCAGTTCCCCGACCGCCGCCCCGGTCCCGTCCAGCCGTGCGCCGACCGCGTCGTAGTAGCTGTCCGGGGTGTCCAGGAACTCGACGCCCCTGGAACGGAGTTCGCGGACGGCCGTGACGATGTCGTCGGTCGCCAGGGCGATGTGCTGGACGCCCGGCCCGCCGTAGAACTCCAGGTACTCGTCGATCTGGGACTTCCTCCGGCCGGCCGCCGGCTCGTTGAGCGGGAACTTGACGCTGCGGGTGGTGTCCGCGACGACCTTGGACATCAGCGCGGAGTACTCGGTGGCGATGTCGTCACCGACGAACTCCTTCATGTTGGTGAAGCCCATGACGCGGTGGTAGAAGGCCACCCACTCGTCCATCCGGCCCAGTTCGACGTTGCCCACGCAGTGGTCGATGCCGGTCAGCAGCGGCCGCCGGGCGCCGGCGTCCGGCGCCGGCCCGCGGTGCGTGTAGCCGGGCAGGTACGGGCCGTCGTAGCCGGTCCGCTCGACGAGGCTGTGCCGGGTCTCGCCGTACGTGGCGATCACGGCGGTCCGCACCGCCCCGTGTTCGTCGGCCGTGTCCCGGGGTGCGGCGAGGCCGGTCGCTCCCCGTTCCACCGCGAGATCGTAAGCACGCCGGGCGTCCGGGACGGCGATCGCCACGTCGAGGACGCCGTCGCCGTGGCGGGCGACGTGCGCGGCGATGAACGCGGCCTCCTCGCCGACCGGGCGGACCACCGAGGTGAGGACGAACCGGATGTCGCCGGAGACCAGGACGTACGAGGCCGTCTCCGGGTGCCCGGTCTCCGGGCCCCGGTAGGCGACGAGCCGCATGCCGAACGCGGAGGTGTAGAAATGCGCGGCCTGCTTGGCGTTCCCGACCGCGAACTCGACGGCGTCGACACCGAGGACGGGGAACGCCTCGACGGGCGGGGTCGGCCCGCCGGGAGCCACCGGGGCGGTTGCGGGCAGCACGAGGTCGGTCATCAGGTTTCCTTCGTGAGAGGCCCCGGTTCCGGACCGGGGAGAAGACATGGCTCGGCGCGGCGGGGCCGACCGCGGCGACCACCGTCACGGCGGCACGGCACGACACAGCACGACACGGCGCAGCGCGGAGCAGGGACCGCACGGGCGCGGGCCGCGTCCACGGGAGGACGCGCCGCGTGAGCACGCACCCGCACGGGCACGCGTGAAAGGGGTGATGGTGGAGCGGGGAACACCGGTCAGGTGGTCACACCGGATCCGGGCACGGCGTGCGGACCGCACGGAGCCGCGGCACGGGTCGGGCCGGGTGGGCCGCACCGGCCGTGGACCGGAGCGGCGTCCTCCCGACGGTCCGCGGGCGCGCGGGCGTCACGTACGGCTCCCGGCCGCGCGGACACGTCCGAATCCTCGGCGCCGGGCCCGGAGGGCTCGCTCAGCCGGCGCCGGGAAATGATCGCAGAACCGTTGCCGGAAATTCTTCGACGGCAGGTCGCCGGTCAATTCCGGGTCGGTCCGGACGGAATTCCGGACAAAACCCGGGACGCGCTCCGAAATATCCCGGGCAGTCCTTTCGGACGAACCCGGACGGCCCCGCCGAATTCGGCGACAATGTGGGAACGCGTTCAGAAATGAGTACCATGATCTTCCACTTCCCCCGTTTGTGCACAATGCCCGGATTCAACGGCGAGAGCTTCTCGAACCGCTGTCGGACAGGTCCACCCGCCCGCCTCTCCCCAGGCATGCCGAAGCACACGGAAGGCGACGGAAAGTGACGGCAGTGCTGGTACCAAGGCGCCATTCATCAGAAATGCGATGACCGGCGGGGGAGGTGTTTCCACTCCTTCGCTCCCCCAGCGACGGGATCACACTACCCCATCCGAAGGTCGATTCCTCAAGGAGTTGGACGAGTTTTTCGGACGCACTCGCACGGCGGGAGCGGAAGGGAAAGGACGCGGTTCCGCTCGCCCCGCGGACGGGAACCGGACCCGGACCGGAGCGGAATCGGAGCGATTCGGTTCCGGTGACCGTGCGACGTCGTGCGCGCACTCCGGTTCCGGTGGTCACGGAACGGGAATGCGCGCACTCCGGTTCGGCACCGCCGTCCGGCCGGGCGGGCGCCCGGCCGGACAGCTGCCCGGCCCGGCCGGACCGGCGCTCAGCGCAGGTCGAAGCGGTCCAGGGTCATCACCTTGTCCCAGGCCGCCACGAAGTCCCGGACGAACTTCTCGTCCGCGTCCCCGGACCCGTAGACCTCGGCCAGCGCGCGCAGCTGCGAGTGCGAGCCGAGGACGAGGTCGACGGCGGTGGCCGTCCACTTCACCGCACCCGTCGCCCGGTCCCGGCCCTCGTAGACGTTCGCCTCCGACGCCGAGGCCCGCCACTCCGTCCCCATGTCGAGCAGATTGACGAAGAAGTCCGTGGTCAGCGCCTCCGGCCGGTGGGTGAGGACGCCGTGCGGGGAGCCCCGGAAGCCGGCGTTCAACGCCCGCATCCCGCCGACCAGGACCGTCATCTCGGGAGCGGTCAGCGTCAGCAGGTCGGCCCGGTCGAGCAGCAGGGTCTCCGGCGACAGCTTCTCGTCGGCCCGCAGGTAGTTCCGGAACCCGTCCGCCCTCGGTTCGAGCACGGCGAAGGACTCCACGTCCGTCTGTTCCTGCGAGGCGTCGGTGCGCCCCGGGGTGAACGGGACCGTCACGGCGTGCCCGGCGGCGTGCGCGGCCCGCTCGACCGCGGCGCAGCCGCCCAGGACGATCAGGTCGGCGAGCGAGATCCGCCGGCTGTCGGTCCGCGCGCCGTTGAACTCGCGCCGGATCTCCTCCAGCCGCCCGAGCGTGTCGGCCACCTCGGGGAGGTCGTTGGCCTCCCAGTCCTTCTGCGGCGCGAGCCGGATCCGGGCGCCGTTGGCACCGCCGCGCATGTCGGTGCCGCGGTAGGAGGCCGCCGACGCCCACGCGGTGGTGACCAGCTGGGCGACGCCCAGGCCGGAGTCGTCGATCCGCTTCCTGAGGGCGGCGACGTCCTCGTCCGTGACCGGCTCGTGGTCGGCGACGGGGACGGGGTCCTGCCACAACTGCGCCTCGGGCACCCACGGACCGAGGTAGCGGGAGACCGGGCCCATGTCACGGTGCAGCAGCTTGTACCAGGCTTTGGCGAAGGCCGCGGCGAGCTGCTCGGGGTGCTCGTGGAAGCGCCGGCAGATCGCCTCGTAGGCCGGGTCCTGGCGCAGCGCGAGGTCCGTGGTCAGCATCATCGGGGCGTGCCGCTTCGCGGGGTCGTGCGCGTCGGGCACGGTGCTCGCGGCCGCCGGATCGGTGGGCGTCCACTGCTTGGCCCCGGCCGGGCTGGTGGTGAGCTCCCAGTCGTAGCGGAACAGGTTGTCCAGGTAGCCGTTGTCCCACTTCGTCGGCTCGGTGGTCCAGGCGCCTTCGAGCCCGCTGGTGAGGGCGTCGGCACCGGAGCCGCTGCCGCAGGTGCTGCGCCAGCCCAGCCCCTGCTGTTCGAGCGGGGCGGCCTCGGGCTCCGGGCCGATGCAGGAGGGGTCGACGGCCCCGTGGCACTTGCCGAAGGTGTGGCCACCGACGATGAGCGCGACCGTCTCCTCGTCGTTCATCGCCATCCGCGCGAAGGTCTCCCGGATGTCGACGGCGGCGGCCCGCGGGTCCGGATTGCCGTTGGGGCCCTCCGGGTTCACGTAGATCAGCCCCATCTGCACGGCGCCGAGCGGATTGGCGAGGTCGCGGTCGCCGCTGTAGCGCTCGTCGCCGAGCCAGGTGTCCTCCGGGCCCCAGAAGATCTCCTCGGGCTCCCAGATGTCCTCACGGCCGAAGCCGAAGCCGAAGGTCCGGAACCCCATCGACTCCATGGCGCAGTTGCCGGTGAACACGATCAGGTCGGCCCAGGAGATCTTCCGGCCGTACTTCTGCTTGACCGGCCAGAGCAGGCGCCGGGCCTTGTCCAGGCTGGCGTTGTCCGGCCAGCTGTTGAGCGGGGCGAAGCGCTGGGCGCCGCGGCCTCCGCCGCCCCGGCCGTCCTCGATCCGGTAGGTGCCGGCGGCGTGCCAGCTCATCCGGATGAACAGCGGGCCGTAGTGGCCGTAGTCGGCGGGCCACCAGTCCTGGGAGTCCGTCATCAGCGCGATGACGTCCCGCTTCAACGCCTCGACGTCGAGGGTGGCGAACTCCGCGGCGTAGTCGAAGTCCTCGTCCATCGGGTCGGAGAGGGGCGAGTGCCGGCGCAGGACCTGGAGGTCCAGCTGCTCGGGCCACCAGTCACGGTTGCTCCGGGGCCCGGTCGCCTTG
The DNA here is from genome assembly GCF_044764505.1 of Kitasatospora sp. NPDC094019. Classification (NCBI taxonomy): domain Bacteria; kingdom Bacillati; phylum Actinomycetota; class Actinomycetes; order Kitasatosporales; family Streptomycetaceae; genus Kitasatospora; species Kitasatospora sp. NPDC094019. The sequence goes on along the minus strand of NZ_JBIWIF010000014.1, from coordinate 217,402 downwards.
GGGGTGGGGGAAGGAATTGCTGGGTTTTCGCTCTCGCTGCCGGACACGTCCGCCCCTTCGTCCTTAGTCGTTTTTCTGCCCTTTCGCCCGTATGGTCCCGCACCCGGGACCGTACGGCGGGCAGAACACGCGGGGCGCCTCCGGCCACCGGGCCGGACGGCGGCGCGTGGCCGGACGCCGGACGCCCCGGCACCCGCGCGGTGGCGGGGCCGGGGCGTCCGGTACCGATCACGGACGGACGGTCCGGGTCAGCTCCACCTCCGCAGGGCGTCCAGATAGACGGCGGTGCGGCCGGTGGCGCCCGGCGCGGGGGTGAACTCGACGCCGATCTCCCGGACGTGGGCGGGGTCGGGCACCCCGGCCAGGTCGAGCCGCAGGGTCCGCCCGTCCGGGCCGACGGTGACGGCGGGGCTCTCGGTCCTGGTCCAGCCGTAGGCGTCGCCGGTACCGGTGCGCACGTACAGCCTGGCGGTGGTGCCGCCCGCCTGCCGCCCCCACGGCGCGGTGCCGGCGGCGACGGTGAGCACGGTGGCCCCGGTCAGGTCGACGGGGGCCGTCCGCCGGAGCTGGACGGTGCCCCGCCCGGGCTCGACGTCGGCCTTGAGCGCGCCGCGGCCCTCGGCCGCCCCCTCGTCGGCGACCGCCCACGGCCCGGCCGCCGCGCCGGACCCGGACCAGCCCTCGGTGCCGTGCTCGAAGCCGGCCAGCAGACCGCCGCGCCGCATGTCGTCGAGGTAGACCGCGGAACGGCCGTTCGCCCCCACCGCGGGGGCGAACTCGACGCCGATCTCGCGCACGTGGGCCCGGTCCGGGACCCTGGTCAGGTCCAGCACCAGGCGGGTGGACCTGGTGTCGACGGTGACGGCGCCCGAGTCGGTCCAGCTCCAGCCGGAGGCGTCCCCGGTGCCGGTGCGCACGTACAGCTTGGCGCGGCCGCCGCCCGCCTGGTCGCCCCAGGGCGCGGTGCGGGCGTCGACGCTGAGCACGGTGTCACCGGAGAGGTCGAGCGGGCCGACCTTGTTGAGGTAGGCCGCGCCGGCCGCGAGGTCCACGTCGGCCTTGAGCGAGCCGCTGCCGCGGGCGGACCACTCGGTGACCTGCCACGGCCCGGCCGCGAGCCGCCAGCCGCTCCAGCCCTGGGTGCCGCTCTCGAAGTCCTGGTGGACCACCGGCGGGTCCTCCGCCGGTGCGGCGGCGAGGTCGACCCCGGCCCGGTCGACCGTCCACGGGTCGTTCATCAGCTTGGTGCCGTTGACGTTCCGGGCCGGACTCCACTCGTTGTTCCAGGCCAGGAAGTAGGCGGTGCGGGGGAAGCGCTCGTGCAGCGCCTTCACCCAGAGCTCGTAGTCGAAGGTGCCGCCCGCGCCCGAACCCGGGCCGATCTCGGTGAACGCGAACGGCTTGCCGAGCTCGACCAGCTTCTCGTAGCCGGTGATCGCCGACGGGTCGGCGGTGTAGCAGTCCAGCCCGACCACGTCGGCGTAGTCGCGGCCGACCCAGTAGGCGGTGGGGTCGGCGGAGCCGCAGTTCGGCGCGTACGTCCAGAGCAGGTTGTGCAGGCCCTTGGCGGTGGTGAGGTAGTCGTAGGTCCCGCGCCACAGTGCCGCGAAGTCGGCCGGGTCCTGGTGCCCCCACCAGAACCAGTCGCCGTTCATCTCGTGGAACGGACGGAACAGCACCGGCACCCCGGCGTCGGACAGCCTCCGCAGCCCGGTCGCGATGTCGTCGAGCTGGGCCCGCCACGCCCGGCCGACGGTGGTGGCCGGGTCGGACAGCTGGCGGAAGGCCGCCTGCGGCAGCGGCGTCCGCCAGGCGGCCCCGGCCACCGGGTTCGGCAGGTGGACGCTCACCGAGACCAGCCCGCCGCGACCGGCGTGGTCGATCATCTCGGTGTCGCAGCCTGAGTCGATCACGGTCGGCGCCCCGGCGGCGTTCCAGCCGCTCCCGTAGTCGCAGGCCAGCACCGCCGGGAACCGGCCCGTCCGGTCGGCCAGTTCGGTGACGTCCCGGTACTGGGTGGCGAAGTCCTTGCCCGAGCCGGGCTCGGCGTTGCCGCTGTACCCGGCGAAGAAGCCGGCGGCCGTCCTGTTCCGCAGCCCCCGGTCGGGCAGCTGCGCGAGCCAGTTCAGCACCGCGCGCGCCTGCGGGCCGGCCCCCGGGTCCGCCGGTCGGACGTCGGCCGCGACCGCCGCCGGTGCGGCGGCGCTCCCTCCGCCGAGCATGCTCGCCACCGCGACCAGGACCGCGACGGATCGTCGACGCAGCCTCATCTGTACCCCCCGTTGTTCTCACTCCGGCAGGAGCTTCCGTCCTGCCGGTGATCACCCTAGGGCGTGTCCGATCGAACGGGGGGCGGTCGGAGGCGGAGGGCGGACGATCGGGGAGGGACGGACGGGGCGGTGTCAGTCCGGGTGGACCAGGCGGTTCTCGTGGGCGAACACCACGGCCTGGATCCGGTCGCGGAGTTCGAGCTTGTGCAGGACCCGCCCCAGATGGGACTTCACGGTCGCCTCCGCCAGGTACAGGGCGGCCGCGATCTCGGAGTTGGACAGCCCCCGGCCCACCTCGACGAGCACCTCGCGCTCGCGGACGCTGAGCCGGCCCAGCCGCTCGTCCGGCGCGGCGGGGCGGCCGTCCGGGAGGTGCGGGCGGCAGGTCTCCAGCAGGCGCCGGGTGATCCGGGGCGAGACCACGGCGTCGCCCGCGGCCACGCTCCGGATCGCGGTGAGGAGTTCCTCCGGCCTGGTGTTCTTCAGCAGGAAGCCGGAGGCCCCGGCGTGGAGTCCGGCGAAGGCGTACTCGTCCAGGTCGAAGGTGGTGAGGATCAGCACCCGGCTGCCCGGGGAGACCCGGACCACCTGGCGGGTCGCCTCGATCCCGTCGGTCCCGGGCATCCTGACGTCCATCAGGACGACGTCGGGGCGCAGCTCCCGGGCGAGGCGGACGGCCTGCTCCCCGTCCGCGGCCTCGCCGACCGGGGCCATGTCGGGCTGGGCGTCCAGGACGGTGGCGAAGGCCATCCGGAGCAGCGCTTCGTCGTCGGCGATCAGGATCCGGATCGTCATGCGGACACCGCCCCGGCGTGGTCGAGCAGGAGGCGGGTGCGGACGCCCCAGCCGCCGCCCGGGAGCGGTCCGGCGCGCAGCGTCCCCCCGTAGGCGGCCGAGCGCTCGCGCATGCCGGGGATGCCGTGGCCGGAGGGTGTGGAGGAGGCCGAGGCGGGGGCGTCCACGGAGGGTGGCGGGCAAGGGCCGGTGTCGGTGACGTCGACGGTGACGGTGCCGGCCGAGCAGCCGATCCGGACCGTCGCGCCGGTACCGGCCGGGGTGTGTTTGAGAGCGTTGGTCAAGGCTTCCTGTACCAGGCGGTAGACGGTCAGTTGCGCGGTGGCGGGCAGGTGGTCGTGGCCGCCGCGGACCTCCAGCCGGGTCGGCAGGCCGGCGGCGGACATCTGCTCGGCGAGGGCGTCCAGTTGGGCGATGCCGGGCAGCGGGTGGCGCTCGGCGTCCGGCTCGTCGGCCCGCAGGACGCCCAGCGATCGCCGCATGTCGGTCAGCGCCTGCCGACCGGTCTCGGAGATCTGGAGCATCGCGGCGGCGGCCCGGTCGGGCGACCGCTGCCGCGCGTAGCCGGCGGCGTCGGCGAGCGCGACCATGACGGAGAGGTTGTGGGTGACGATGTCGTGCATCTCCCGGGTGATCCGCGCCCTTTCCTCGGCGACGGCCAGCAGAGCCCGCTGTTCCTGTTCCCGCTCCCGGTGCGCGGCCCGTTCCTCCACGGCGGCGAGGTAGGCGCGGGTGGTGCGCACGTTGGTCCCGAGCACGGCGGCGGCGACGGTCATCGCGGTGACCGCGACGAACGGGGTGGCGAACGCGCCGTCGGGTGCCCAGCGCAGGCAGGCCAGCAGGACTCCCGCCTCCACGAGGACGGCGGCGGCCAGCGCGGTCCGCCGGTCCGAACGCGCGGCCACCGTGTAGAGGGCCACCAGGACGGCGATGTCGGCCGGGAGTTGGACGTCCAGCAGCCACTGGGCGGTGGCCGCCGCGACCACCGCGCCGAACACCGCGAGCGGGGCCCGGCGGCGCCACAGCAGGGGCAGCGCGAGGGCGGCGGTGAGGGCCACGGTCGGCGCCGGTTCCTGCGGCGCGGCCACGGTCGCGGCGTTGAGGAGGAGGAGCGCCGGCAGCAACGCGTCCCACACCGGGGGCGGCAGCCGGGGGATCCGGCGGGCGGCGGCGGCCGCCCGTTCCAGCCGGCCCGCCCACGGCCGGTGGGCCTTGCCGGGTACCGCGGCCGCCTCGGTCATCGCACGTCCTCGTCGCTCTGGTCGCTCTGGTGGTTGCTGCGGCTGTTGCGGTGGTTGCTCCGGTCGCTGTCGTCGCTGTCGTCGGTCCGGTCGTTTCCGCGGCCCTGTCACGGTAGGCCACCGGCCCGCCGCGCACATGCGCCCACCGTCGGACGGCACCCGGGCCGTCTACGACCGGAGGAGGAGGACGGACCCCGCCCCGGGTCGCAACGCGGCCACCGGTCCGGGCTCCCCCACTGCCACCCCGGTCGCAGTGGCAGGGGTGACGGCGCCCACCCGGGGTCGGAGCGGGCGGCGACCCGGGGGCGATGCGGCGGCGCGGGCCCCGCGCCGACGATGGCCGAGTGACCGAGATCATCACGGCACTGTCCGTGTCCCCCCTGGAAATCCTCGCCCTGCTGAGTGCCCTCGCGCTGGTGGTGGTGCGCTGGCTTCCGGCCGCCGCCCGCCCGCGCACCACGATCGCGGCGGGGGCGCTACTCCTCCTGTCCGTGGTCGCGCTGATCGCGACCGGGCTCCGCTGGCAGTTGCTGCCGGTGCTCGTCGGTGGCGCCCTCGTGCTGCCGTTCGCCCTCGCCCCGCTGCTGCGGCGCCGTACCGGCCGACCGTCGTGGCGGGCCCGTCGCCGGCTGGCGCTGCCGGGCTCACTGGCCTGCGCGGGTCTGATCGCCACCGGACCGGTGGCCGCCTGGGCCTTCCCCGTCCCCGTGTTCCCCGAGCCCACGGGGGAGTTCGCGGTCGGCACCCGGGTGGTGCAGTGGACCGATCCGCAGCGGCCGGAGACCTTCACCCCCGATCCGGACGACCGGCGCACCGTCGTGGTCCAGCTCTGGTACCCCGCCCGGAAGAGCCCCGCGGACACGCCCCGGGCGCAGTACCTCGGGCGCACGGAGGCCGAGGCGCGGACCGTCGCCGAGGCCCTCGCCGGCGGGGTCGGCCTGCCGGACTTCCTGATGGACGGTGTACCGCGCGCCCGCAGCCGTTCGGTCTTCGACGCCCCGGTGAGCGGGGACGGCGGACGGTTCCCGGTGGTGCTGTTCTCGCCCGGCTCGGGCGGGGTGCGGACCCAGAACACCGCCTGGGCGGAGGAACTCGCCAGCCACGGCTACGTGGTGGCCGCCCTCGATCACCCGTACGACTCCGCCGCCGTCGTCCTCGCCGACGGCCGCACGGTCACCACGAAGACCTCCTCCTCCGGCGACGCGGACCAGGACGAGAAGCTGGCGGCCGACTGGACGGCGGTCCGGGCCGACGATCTCCGCTTCGTCCTGACCCAGTTGGAGGGTCTGGACCGGGCCGGGAGCGGGGATCCGCTGACCGGACGCCTGGACACCGGCCGGGCCGCGGCGACCGGCCACTCGATGGGGGGCGCCGCCGCGTTCCAGGCCGCCCGGCAGGACCGCCGGTTCCGCGCCGTCGTCGATCTGGACGGCTTCCCGCACGGCCCGGCCTCGCCCGCCCTCGCCCGGCCGGTGCTCGCGATGACCCAGGCCATCACCGGGGCGACCGACGCGCGCTACCTCCCGCGCCTGACCGAGGCGCTCGCGGCGAACACGGCGACCGGCTACCGGCTGACCGTTCCCGGCGCGGCGCATCTCAGCTTCATGGACGGCCCGTTGTACCTGCCGCCGGTGCCCAGCATCGTCGGTTCGCTGGGCCGCACCCGGAGCCCGCGTGTCGTCGCCGGGGCCACGCTCGCCTTCCTGGACGCCGCTCTGCGCGACCGGCCGGGCGACCTGTCCGGCGCGCTGTCGGCCTACGGCAGCCTCACCGTCCAGGCCCCGGGCGGGCACTGAGCGGGCGGCGGGCGACGACCGCCTCCGCGTGTGCGGCACCGCGAGGGCAGTGCCGCACACGCGGATTCGCGTGCCGGGGCCCTGGACTCACCCCGCCGGGGCCGGGCGCAGCACCCGTCGCACGGCGGCGCGCAGCCACTGGTGCCCGCCGTCGGCGGCGTGGCGCGGGTGCCAGGCCATGCCGATCGTCAGCGGCGGCAGGTCGAGCGGGATCTCCAGCAGCCGCAGGCCCAGCGTCCGGGCCGGGCCGGAGAGCGGTGACGGCGGCTCACCGGCCGGTGCGACCGGCACCAGGCAGACCATGTCGCCGGTGGCGGCCAGGGCCATCGCCGCCAGGTGGCCGGGCAGGACGGCGCTGACCCGGCGGCCGAGGCCCTGGGCCGCGAGGGCCGCGTCCAGCGGGCCGGTGAAGCGGCCGCGGCGGCTGACCACGACGTGTTCGGCGGCCGCCAGCCGGGCCGGCGTCAGCGGCCCCTCGGTGAGCGGGTGGCCGGCCCTGACCGCGGCGGCCATCCGCAGCGTGGCCAGTTCCTCCACCAGGGTCTCCGGGTCGACGTGGTCGATCACCCCGATCTCCAGGTCGATCCGGCCCTCGCGCAGTGCCGGTCCGGCCTCGGAGTCCTCGGCCAGGACCCGGAGCGAGACACCGGGTGCCCGGCGGCGGGCCAGGGCGAGCAGGCCGGGCGCCAGGGCCGCGCCGACCAGGTCGGCGGCCTGGACGGTGAAGGTGCGCCGCAGGGCCGCCGGGTCGACCGTGCCGCTCGGGGTGAGCAGCGCCTCCAGCCGACGCACCACCGCGGAAGCCTCCTCCCGCAGTTCCTCGGCGCGGGGCGTGGGCACCATCGCCTGGCCGGCCCGCACCAGCAGCGGGTCCTGGAGGACCCGCCGCAGCTTGGCCAGGGTGCGGCTCATCGCCGCGGGGGACGTGTGCAGCCTCGCGGCGGCGCGGGTGACGCTCTGCTCGGTCAGCAGGGCGTCGAGGGCGATCGCGAGATTGGCGTCGAGGTTCGGATCTGGGCTGCTCACCGGCATCATTCCGTTCCGGGCAAGGATTGGATGCTGAAGTTCCCATTGTGGCAACACGGCTGCTGTCCGCACGATGAGGGGGCACCCCGGATCCGAACGACACCGTGAGGTTTTCATGATCGTCATCACCGCCCCCACCGGGAACATCGGCCGCCGGCTGCTGTCCCTGCTGGTCGAGGCCGCGCCTGCGCACGAGGAGGAACTGCGGGTCGTGGTCCGCGACCCGGCCCGGCTCCCGGAGGCCGTTCGCGGCCGGGTCGAGGTGGTCACCGGCTCGCACGGCGACGCCGCGACCGTCGAGCGCGCGTTCGCCGGCGCCGACGCCGTGTTCTGGCTGGTCCCGCCGGACGCCTCGGCCGCGCCCGAGGAGGGGTGGAGCGGCTTCACCCGCCCCGCCGCCCGGGCGTTCGCCGCCCACGGTGTCGGCCGGGTGGTCGGGGTGTCGGCCCTCGGCCGCGGCACCGCGCAGGCCGCCCGGGCCGGGCTGGTCACCGCCTCCCTCGCCATGGACGACCTGATCGCCGGCTCCGGTGTCGCCTACCGCGCCCTGGCCTGCCCGTCCTTCTTCGAGAACCTGCTGGAGGAGGCCGGCCCGATCGGCGCCGACGGCGTGTTCACCGACACCGTCGCCGCGGACCGCCGCGCCCCGCTGGTGGCCGTCGCCGACATCGCCGCGACGGCGGCCGGGCTGCTGCTGGACCGGTCCTGGAGCGGTGTCGACAGCGTCCCGGTGCTCGGCCCGGAGGACCTCTCGCCCGAGGACCTGGCCCGGATCATGTCCGAGCAGTTCGGCCGCCCGGTCCGCTACCGGCGCCAGTCGCTGGACGAACTCCGGTCCGACCTGCTCGGGTTCGGCCTGCACCCGGCCTTCGCCGAGGGCGTGGTCGAGATGAAGCGTGCCAAGGACGAGGGCCTGGACGCGGGCGCCGGGCGCCCGCAGCGGCCGGCGGTCCCGGCCACCGGCTTCGCCCGGTGGTGCGCCGAGACCCTGAAGCCCGCCGTCCTCGCCGCCACCGCCACCGCCACCGCCACCGCCACCGCCACCGCCCAGACTGCCGAGGAGTCCACCGATGTCCGCTGACCCGACCGCTCCGCCCGTCACCGCGTTCATGCTGGTGAAGACCACGCCCGAGTGGCTGGGGATGAGCGTGGACGAGCGGGTCCACGCCTTCACCACCCGGGTCCTCCCGGTGATCGAGGCCCGCGCCCACGGCGTCCGCTCCCGCTTCTACGACACCGAGTTCTACTCGGCGCGGGTGACCGACATCTGGGTCTGGGAGGCGGACGACCACGACGCCTACCGGCTGCTGGTCGACGCGCTGCGGGAGACCCCGTTCTGGGACCGCTGGTTCGACGTGGTCGAGCTGCTCGTGGGTACCGAGAACGGCTACGCCCGCACCTACGGCCTGGACCCGGTCGCCACGATCAGTGCCTGACGAATCGTCACCGCCCCTCCTCGGCGCGACAGATGTGCCGGGGAAGGGCGGTGACGGACCGCTGCCTCAGCGCTTGGTGCCGTCCACGATGACCGGCGTGCCGTTGGAGCCGCAGGGGCTGGCGTAGACGGCGTTCTTCTCGGCGGCGGCCTTGAACGCCTCGATGCACTGGCTCAGCAGGATCTTGTCGGTCAGCGAGCCCGCGATCGCGGCGTTGGCGGCGGCGGTGCTGTCGGCGTCTATCTTGCGCTTCTCGGCCTCGGCCTTTGCCGTGCGCACGGACGCCTCCGCCTGCGCGGTGGCCTGGTCCTGCTGGATCTTCTGGTCGATGGCCTTCTGCAGGCCGTCGCTGGGCCGGACGTTGCGCAGGTTGACCCCGTTGACGAGGATGCCGCGCGGGGCCAGCCGGGCGGTGATCAGCTTGTCGATCTCCGCGCTGATCGCCTCCCGCTGCGAGCTGTAGCCCTCGACGCTGGTGTGGCGGGCGAAGACGTTGCGCACGATCTCCCGGCTGTCCGGGTAGACCAGCCGCTGCTGGACCGCCTCGGCGCTGCCCGCCAGCTTGTACAGCTCGACGGTGTGCTGCGGGTCGATCGACCACTTGACCGTCAGGTCGGCGTACAGCACCCCGCCCTCGGAGGACCGGACCTCGACGGTGGAGTCGCCGGTCAGGTCGAGATCGGCGGGCCGGGTCGAGAAGGTGGTCACGTCGGTCAGCGGCGACTTGAAGTGCAGTCCCGGCTGCCAGGCCGTGCCGACCTTGCCGAGGCTGGTCGGCACCCCGACCTCGGTCGGATCGACCACGTGCACGAAGGTGGTGAGCCCCAGCAGCAGACCGAGCGCGCCGGTGAGGATCCCGCCGAGGGTGACCGGCCAGGACCCGACCTTGCGCCACCGGAGCACGAGCAGACCGACACCGACGGCCAGGAACAGCAGGGAAAGGATCAGCATGGCGAGGTCTCTCGGACTCAAATGATCACACCGGACGGCCGCAGCCTAGACAGCCCGCCCGCCGCCGCATAAGTCACGTCAGCCGATGTTCACGCAGGAAACCCCGGACGTTGGCCGAGGCGGGCGGGTGGCGGCCGACGCTCCGGGTCAGAGCACCGGCTGCGTCGCCTCCAGACGCTGGACGGCGGTCCGGACGGCGTTGGTGAAGGTCCAGAACAGCGGCAGGGTGTTGGCGGCGCGCTCGGTCCTGGTGTTCCTGCCCGGGGCGAACAGCGCGGTGCGCAGCTCGGTGGTCAGCTCCAGCTGGGCGCCCATGCCGAGCAGGCTGCGGTTGCAGATGTTGTCCGGCGAGATCCCCGCGATCTCCTCCTCGCCCGAGGCCGTCACCGCGCGGATGCCCGCCTCCGCGAACTGCTCCGTCAGGTACTGGCGGAGGACGGGGTTCAGTCCGCCGACCAGCACCGCGGCGGCGCCGGTCTCCAGACCGGCCTGGGCGGCGGTGCAGCCGTGCAGCGAGAGCACGTTGAGGCTGCCGGCGCACATCGCGCGGGCGACGGTGTCGTCGTTGTGGGTCGAGGTGACGTGCAGGGCGCTGTTGCCGGAGGAGCGCAGGCCCTCGAACATCCAGAAGTCGTGCACCGGTCCGGCCGCCGGGGTGGGGGCGAGGTCGGCCGGGTGGTAGCCGGCGACCGCGAGGCACAGCTCGGAGGTGCCGCCCTCGATGCCGCCGCCGTGCGGGGCGATGACGGTGGTGCGGACGATTCCGGCACGCGCGGCCGGGTTCTGGTCGTCGACCGCGTGCCGACGGGAACGCCGGCCGTAGTCGACCCCCTCCACCAGCGTCGGGTCCTTGTAGAGCGCGGTGTTGGAGGCGTAGTCGTCCGCGGCGTGGGCCGGGGTGGCGCCCAGGGTGGCACCGGCGGCGGCGAGGGCGGGGACGGCGGCGAGCGCGGTCATCAGAGTACGACGGTTCATCACGGACCGTGAGCATGACAGAGAGCGGTGGTTCCGGCAAACCTCTGTTCGGCTCGCGGTCAGGGTCCCTCGCGGCGGCCCGAGCGGACGGACACCTGGCCCGGGTCGTGGTCCCCGGCGGCGGAGAGGCCGGTCTGGGCGGCGACGAGTTCGCGGTAGGGGGCGCAGCGGGCGAGGAGGGTGGCGTGGTCGGCGGCGTCGACCACGGTGCCCTGGTTCATCATGATCACGTGATCGGCGTGCTGGACCGTGGAGAGCCGGTGGGCGACGACCACGACCGCGCTGCGGCGGGCCAGTCGGTCGACGATCTCGCGGAAGCGCAGTTCGTTGAGGCCGTCGAGCTGGCTGGTGGGCTCGTCGAGGAGGACGATGTCGGCGCCGGTCAGGAGGGCGCGGGCCAGCGCCATCCGCTGGCGCTGGCCGCCGGAGAGGTCGAACTCCCGGCCCAGGACGGTGTCCAGGCCGTGCGGGAGCCGGTCGACGTCCTGGGCGAGGCCGACGGTGGTCAGCGCCCGGGCCAGTTCGCCGTCACCTGCGGTGCCGGTGCGGCCGAGCTGGAGGTTCTCCCGGGCGCTGGCCTCCAGCAGGGTGAACTCCTGGTCGACGTAGGCCATCCGGGCGCGCAGCGGGCCCAGCGGCCAGGTGCGGATGTCGTGGCCGAGGATACTGACCGATCCGGCGCCCGGCCGCACGAAGCGGCCGACCAGGGCGAGCGCGGTGCTCTTGCCCGCGCCCGAGGGGCCGACGACGGCGGTCAGACCGGTGCGCGGGATGCTGAAGGAGGCGGAGTCCAGGGCGGGCCGCCCGGTGCCGGCGTGGGTGTAGGAGACGCCGCGGAAGACCACGGCCGGCGCGTCGGGCACCGGGGTGGGGGTGGGGCGGGCCTCGTCGTCCGGGTCCGCCTCCCGGGGCAGCATCAGCAGTTCGTTGCAGCGGTCCCGGGCGGCGAGTCCGGCCTGGAGCCGGCCGAAACCGGTGGCGAGGGTGTTCACCGACGGGACGGTCTGGAGCAGGTAGAGCAGGAAGGCGGCGAACTCCGCGACCTGGAGGTGGCCGGCCGCCATCCGGGCGCCGCCGGTGAGGATCACCGCGATCATGGCGAACTGGTTGCCGAGGGTGAGCGCCGCCGGTACCAGGGCGCCCAGCCGGGCTCCGGTCAGGGACACGACCCGGAGTTCTTCGGCGTCCTGCTCCAGCACCCGGTCCGCCAGCGGCTCGGCCCGGCACGCCTTGATGGTGGTGAGGGCCTCCAGGTTGGCGGTGAAACGCTGGGCGATCCGGCCGACCGCGTCCTGCCGGCCGGTGACATTGGCCCGCATCCGGCGCGTGATCAGCAGCACCAGCGCGGTCAGACCGGCCAGGGCCGCGACGGTGACGGCGGTGAGCACCCAGTCGATCCACACCATCACCGCCAGGGTCGCCAGCACCCCGAACGCGGCGAGCGGGAGCTGCATCGCCACCTCGACCACCTGGCCGAGCAGTTGGGCGTCGGAGGTGACCCGGGCGGCGAGCTCGCCGGTCCCCCGGGCCCGGACCACCGGCAGCGGCAGGCGCAGGGTGTGGGCCATCACGGTGGTGCGCAGGCGGTAGGTCATGCCTTCGCCGACCCGGGCGAGCTGGAAGCCGGAGAGCGCCTGGGCGGCCGCCCCGACGACGGCGGCCGCGGCCATCAGCAGCAGCCCGGGGGTGAGGGAGCGGTGGGCGGAGAAGTCCCCGACGATCCGGCGGACCAGCAGCGGGAGCGCGAGGGCGGCGAGGGTGGCCACCACGGCGAGGAGCAGGGCGGCGGCGAGGCGGACCGGCTGGACGGCGAGTTCACGGCGCAGCCGGACGGGCGCGGGAGCGGTGACGGCGGCGTCGTCGTCGGCGGGCTGGGCGGCCACGGGGCACCTCTCTGCCGAACGGATCGGCGGATCGTCGGGTGGTGGCAGAGGCGGCGGAGGCGGTAGCGGGGCCGGGGCGGGGACGCGAGAGGGCCGCGGCGTCGTGACGCCGCGGCCCGGGGGGGGGGGGGGGGGGGGGGGGGGGGCCCCCCCCCCCCCCCCCCCCCCCCCCCACCGCCGTGCCGTCGTCGGCGGCTCGGCGGCCGTCGGCGACTCAGTGGCCGTCGGCGGGGATGGTGCCGAGGCGGCCGGCCTGGAAGTCCTCCATGGCCTGCTGGAGTTCGCGGTGGCTGTTCATGACGAACGGGCCGTAGTGGGCGACGGGCTCGCGGATGGGGAGGCCGCCGAGGAGGACGACCTCGAAGTTGGGGTCGCGGGAGTCCTGCTTCTCGTCGGCGCGGACGGTGATCGAGTCGCCGTCGCCGAAGACGACGGCCTGGCCCCGGTGGAAGGGACGGTCCTCGGCGCCGGCCGTGCCGCTGCCGGCGAGGCCGTAGGCGAGGGCGTTGAAGTCGCGGCGCCAGGGCAGGGTGATCCGGGCGCCGGGGTTCACCGAGACGTGGATCATCGTGATCGGGGTGTGGGTGGCGCCGGGGCCCTGGTGGCCGTCGAGGTCGCCCGCGATCACCCGGAGCAGCGCGCCGCCGTCCTCGGTGCTGAGGAGCTTGACGCTGCCGCCGCGGATGTCCTGGTACTTCGGCGCGATCATCTTGTCCGAGGCGGGGAGGTTCACCCACAGCTGGAGGCCGTGGAAGAGGCCGCCGGACCGCACCAGGGACTCCGGCGGGGTCTCGATGTGGAGCAGACCGGAGCCGGCCGTCATCCACTGGGTGTCGCCGTCGGTGATGGTGCCGCCGCCGCCGTGCGAATCGCGGTGGATGAACGTCCCGTCGATGATGTACGTGACGGTCTCGAAGCCGCGGTGCGGGTGCCACGGGGTGCCCTTGGGCTCGCCCGCCGCGTAGTCCACCTCACCCATCTGGTCCATCATGATGAACGGGTCCAGGTACTTCTGGTTGATCTTGGCGAAGGCGCGGCGGACCGGGAAGCCCTCGCCCTCGAAGCCCTCGGGGGCGGTGGCCACCGTGAGGACCGGCCGGGCGCTCGTGACGGCGGGGTCGGGAGTGGTGACGCGCGGGAGGGTCAGCGGGTTGTCGACGGTCACGGCGGGCATGTCGGCCTCCTTCGGGGGGACGTTCCTCTGGCCTACGTCCACGAGATTAGTTCAATCCTCAACAAGAAGCAAGTTGAATTTTGAACCAAATGGGTGAGGCGAGCCGAACGGCGGGCCCGGCCGGCCCCCGGCCCGGCGTCAGTCGCCCGTCAGCCGTACATCCGGCGCATGGTGAAGTCGACCATCTGCTCGACCGCCTTGGCGTCGAACACCATCCGGTGCTCGCCCTCCATGTCCAGCGCGAAGCCGTAGCCGGTCGGCAGCAGGTCGAGGACCTCGGCGCCGGTCACGGTGAAGTACTTGGACTCCTTGCCGGCGTACCGCCGCAGCTCCTTGAGCGAGCTGAACATCGGGATCACCGGCGTCGGCGTGTTGTGCAGGGCCAGGAAGCCCGGCCGCTCGCCGCGCGGACAGTGCACCTTGGAGGTGATGAAGATGGCCTGGAAGTCCTCCACTGCCATCGAGCCGGTGGTGAAGGCCCGGACGGCGTCCGCCAGGGACGGCGGCGAGGGCTCCGGGTAGAGGGACTGCTGCGCCCCCGGCGGCTGCTCGCCGTAGGGGCCGGGGCCGGGCATGCCGTTCATGCCCGGCTGCGGCCCCGCCTGCTGGTAGGGATCGCCCGGGTATGCGTTCTGGTCATAGCCGTACACACGGACAGGCTATCGGGAGCGCGGCCACCCGTGCGGGCGTCGATCCTGACAAGGAGTGGCCGCCCCGGCTTGTGGGACGTGACCACGTTCATAGCGGAATCCACGAGGGATTCACCGGTGAGGGCTTGAAACAAGTTACCGCTGGGTAGCATCATGATGCCTACTGGTGGGTACGGGGCGCCCGAACGCGGCGGTCTCCCGGAAGCGACGAACCGGAGAAAACGGCCATGGGTCACTACAAGTCCAACCTGCGGGACGTGGAGTTCAACCTCTTCGAGGTGTTCGGCCGCGAGCAGGTGTACGGCACCGGACCGTTCGCGGACATGGACGTCGAGACCGCGAAGAACATCCTCAGCGAGATCGCGCGCCTGGCCGAGAACGACCTCGCCGCCTCCTTCGTCGACGCCGACCGCAACCCGCCGGTGTTCGACCCCGAGACCAGCACCGCGCCCGTCCCGGCCACCTTCCGCAAGAGCTACGACGCGTACATGGACGCCGAGTGGTGGCGCCTGGGCATCCCGGAGTCGATCGGCGGCCAGGTCACCCCGAGCTCGCTGATCTGGGCCTTCGCGGAGCAGATCCTCGGCTCCAACCCGGCCATCTGGATGTACTCCTCCGGCCCCGCCTTCGCCGGCGTCGTCGCCGAGGAGGGCACCGAGGAGCAGCTGGAGGTCGCCAAGCGGATGACCGACCGCCTGTGGGGCTCCACCATGGTCCTGACCGAGCCGGACGCCGGCTCGGACGTGGGCGCCGGCCGCACCAAGGCGATCAAGCAGGAGGACGGCTCCTGGCACATCGAGGGTGTGAAGCGCTTCATCACCTCGGGCGAGCACGACATGTCCGAGAACATCATCCACCTGGTGCTGGCCCGCCCCGAGGGCGGCAAGCCGGGCACCAAGGGCCTGGGCCTGTTCATCGTCCCCAAGTTCGACTTCGACTGGGAGACCGGCGAGCTGGGCGAGCGCAACGGCGTCTACGCCACCAACGTCGAGCACAAGATGGGCCTCAAGGCGTCGAACACCTGTGAGATGACCTTCGGCGCCAAGCACCCGGCCAAGGGCTGGCTGCTGGGCGAGAAGGTCGACGGCATCCGCCAGATGTTCAAGATCATCGAGTTCGCCCGGATGATGGTCGGCACGAAGGCCATCGCCACCCTCTCCACCGGCTACCTGAACGCGCTGGAGTACGCCAAGGAGCGCGTGCAGGGCGCCGACATCTCCCAGTTCCTGGACAAGACCGCCCCGCGCGTCACCATCACCCACCACCCGGACGTCCGCCGCTCGCTGCTGACGCAGAAGGCGTACGCCGAGGGCATGCGCGCCCTGGTGCTCTTCACCGCGTCCGTCCAGGACGACATGATGGCCGCCAAGCTGCGCGGCGAGCACGACGGTGCCGCCGAGCGCCTCAACGACCTGCTGCTGCCGATCGTCAAGGGCTACGGCTCGGAGAAGTCCTACGAGCAGCTCGCCCAGTCCCTGCAGACCTTCGGTGGCTCCGGCTACCTGCAGGAGTACCCGATCGAGCAGTACATCCGGGACGCCAAGATCGACACCCTCTACGAGGGCACCACCGCCATCCAGGGCCAGGACTTCTTCTTCCGCAAGATCGTCAAGGACGGCGGCCAGGCGCTCACCGCGCTGTCCGAGCAGATCCAGAAGTTCCTCGGCTCCGCCGAGGGCGGCGACGCCCTGGCCGTCGAGCGCGAGCTGCTCGCCAAGGCCGCCGGCGACCTGGAGGCCGTCGTCGGCAAGCTGCTCGCCGACCTCTCCTCGGTCGAGCAGGACGTCAAGAACATGTACAAGGTGGGCCTCAACACCACCCGCCTGCTGATGATCTCCGGCGACGTCGTGGTCGGCTGGCTGCTGCTGCGCCAGGCCGCGGTGGCCCTGGCCAAGCTGGAGGCCGGCGCCTCGGAGAAGGACGTGCCGTTCTACCAGGGCAAGGTCGCGGGCGCCCGCTTCTTCGCCAAGAACATCCTGCCGACCGTCGCCGCGCAGCGGCTGATCGCCGAGGGCATGGACAACGAGATCATGGACCTCGCGGAGGGGGCGTTCTGACGCCGCCCGCACCGACTGCCTGACCCCACCCTCACACCGAAGGGCCCGGTCCCACGACCGGGCCCTTCGGTGTGTCCCGGGGTGGTCCGCGGGTACGCGGTGGGCGTCCGGGCAGGCGATCCGACAGGTGTTCGGACAGCGCCCGGACGGTGCCCGCACGGCGCCCGGACGGTGCCCGGCGGGTGTCCTGCGGGTGTCCTGCGGGCCGTCAGATCCCGTCAGTTCACGTTTCTGTCTGCGTTCTGCATCCGTTGGGATGCTCCGAGTGTCATGTCCGTGTACGGGCATATGCTCAAGGTGCGAAGCCGATCCCCATTCGGCCTCGGCCCTCCCTCGACCCAGGAGCAGCATGTCGACCGCCGCCAGCCAGGCTTTCTTCGACCGGACGCACACCGATGACCTGATCGCCTTCCTCGGCACCTCGCCATCGCCCTACCACGCGGTCGCGAGCGCCGCCGAGCGGCTGGAGAAAGCCGGCTTCCGGCAGGTACTGGAGACGGACGCCTGGGACGGGGTCGCCGGCGGCCGGTACGTCGTCCGCGGCGGCGCGCTGATCGCCTGGTACGTGCCGGCCGGAGCGGGCCCGGAGACGCCGTTCCGTGTGGTCGGCACCCATACCGACTCGCCCAACCTGAGGGTCAAGCCGATCCCGGACACGGGGACGGCCGGCTGGCGGCAGGTCGCGGTGGAGATCTACGGCGGCGTGCCGCTCAACACCTGGCTCGACCGGGACCTCGGCCTCTCCGGGCGGATCACCCTGCGCGACGGCAGCCGGCGGCTGGTGCAGCTGGACGAGCCGCTGCTGCGCGTGCCGCAGCTGGCGATCCACCTGGACCGCCAGGTCAACGAGGGCATGAAGCTCGACAAGCAGCGCCACCTGACGCCCATCTGGGGCCTCGGGCCGGTCGACGAGGGCGCGCTGGTCGCCTACGTCGCCGAGCGCGCCGGGGTCGACCCGGCCGAGGTCAGCGGCTGGGACCTCATGACCCACGACGTCCAGCCCGCCGCCTACCTGGGCCGGGACCGCGAGCTGCTGGCCGGTCCGCGCCTCGACAACCTGCTCTCGGTTCACGCCGCCACCGCCGCGCTCGCCGCCGTGGCCACCGCGGCCGAGACCGAGGGCGCGGTGCTGCCGTACATCCCGGTGCTGGCCGCCTTCGACCACGAGGAGACCGGCAGCGAGTCGGACACCGGCGCGCAGAGCCCGCTGCTCGGCAACGTCCTGGAGCGCAGCGTGTACGCGCGCGGCGGCGGTCTGGAGGACCGGGCCCGGGCGCTGGCCGGCACCGTCTGCCTGTCCTCCGACATGGGCCACGCCGTCCACCCGAACTACAGCGAGCGGCACGAGCCGGGCCACCACCCGATGCCGAACGCCGGGCCGATCCTCAAGGTCAACGTCAACAACCGGTACGCCACCGACGGCGTCGGCCGGGCGGTGTTCACCGCGGCCTGCGAGAAGGCCGGCGTGCCGTGGCAGACCTTCGTCTCCAACAACGCCATGCCCTGCGGGACGACGATCGGCCCGATCACCGCGGCGCGCCTCGGCATCCAGACCGTGGACTGCGGCATCGCCGCGCTGTCCATGCACTCGGCGCGCGAGCTGTGCGGCGCGGAGGACCCGTACCTGCTGGCGAGCGCGATCAAGGCGTTCCTGGAGGGCTGAGCCCCTCCCCCGGTACGCGGAAGGGCCCGGAGAGCACGCGCTCTCCGGGCCCTTCCGCGTGGGTCGCGGCGGGCGGGCTACTCCATGCCCGCCAGGACCAGCGGCAGTCGGCGCGCGCCGTCGGCGGTCAGCCGCACCGGCACGCCCCAGTCCTGCTGGTGGACGTGGCAGGCCGGGTACTCGATCGCCGGGTCGTCGTCGCAGGAGGCCGCCATCGCCGAGACGTGCAGCACGCCCTCGGTCACCTCCCCGGAGAGCACCAGCTCACGGGAGAGCGCCGGGTCCGCGCCCGCGCCGGAGACCAGCAGCTCGGGCGGGGTGGCGCTGACCAGCAGCCGGGTGGACGGGCCGTAGCGCTCGTCCAGCTTCTGACCGGTCGGTGCCTGGAACACCACGTCCAGCCGCAGGGCGCCCGGCGCGACCTCGGTGGCGGCCCGCCGGGTGCGGTGCGCCACCGCGTCCACCCGGACCGCCTCCTCGGGCAGCCGCAGCCGGGTCAGCCGGTGCCGGGCGGACTCGATCACCACGATGTCCTGGTCCACCAGCACCGCGCCGGACGGCTCGCGCAGATCGGTGGCCAGCGTGCTGACCTCGCCGCTCGCCGGGTCGTAGCGGCGCAGCGCGTGGTTGTACGTGTCGCTGACGGCCACCGAGCCGTCCGGCAGCACGGTGACGCCCAGCGGGTGCTGGAACAGCGCCTGGTCGGCGGCGCCGTCCCGGTGCCCGAAGTCGAACAGGCCGGTGCCGACGGCGCTGCGCACCTCCTTGGTTTCACGTGAAACCCAGCGCAGCGACGAGGTTTCGGAGTCCGCGACCCAGAGCCGCTCGCCGTCCGCCGACACCGCCAGGCCGGAGGGCTGGGCGAACCACGCCTCGGCGGCCGGGCCGTCGACCAGGCCCTCGTTGGTGGTGCCGGCCGCGACGCCGACCGTTCCGGCGGCCGGGTCGTACGCCCACAGCTGGTGCACGCCGGCCATCGCGATCCAGATCCGGTCGTCGAACCAGGCGACGTCCCACGGCGAGGAGAGGTCGACCTCGTGGGCCGGGCCCTCGGTCGCCGAGCCCTGCCACCACTGGCGGCCGGTGCCGGCCAGGGTGGTCACCGCGCCGTCCGCGAGCCGGACGCCGCGCAGCGCGTGGTTCACGGTGTCGGCGACGACCACGTCGAACCCGGCGCCGACGCCCTCGGGCAGCAGCACCAGGCCCTGCGGCTCGCTGAACCGGGGGGCGGCGCCGTCCACCAGGCCGCGCACCCCGTCGCCGATCCGCCGGACCACGGTCTCGCCGTCCGCCTCCAGCTCGACCAGCGAGTGGTGCCCGGAGTCGGCCACCAGGAAGTGGCCGTTCGGCAGCCGGACCGCCTTGCCCGGGAACCTGAGGTCCCCGGCGACCGGCTCGGGCGCCACGTACGGGCCGTCGCCGCGCCGCAGCGTCCCCTTCGCCGCGTGCTCCGCCTCCAGCTCCTCGACCAGCCGGGCGATCGCGTGCGCGTGCCCCTCGCCGGCGTGCTGGGCGACCACGTACCCCTCGGGGTCGATCACCACCAGCGTCGGCCAGGCCCGCACCGCGTACTGCTTCCAGGTGACGAGCTCCGGGTCGTCCAGCACGGGGTGGTGCACCTCGTACCGCTCGACCGCGTCCACCACCGCCCGGTGGTCGGCCTCGTGCACGAACTTGGGGGAGTGCACGCCGACGATCACCACGGTGTCGCGGTGCTTCTCCTCCAGCTCCCGCAGCTCGTCGAGGACGTGCAGACAGTTGATGCAGCAGAAGGTCCAGAAATCCAGGACGGTGATCTTGCCCCGGAAGTCGGCGAGGGTCAGGTCCTTGCCGCCGGTGTTGAGCCAACCACCAGCGCCGACCAGTTCAGGGGCGCGGACGCGTGCACGAGAAGCCATGAGGCAATCAAACAGCACAGCCGCGCCCCGCATTCCGGACGGGGCGGACTCAGGAGGCGGAGCGCGGCCTGCGCTGGTGCTTGCCCGCCTTGTAGGCGTCGACCGACTTCCGTGACGAACGCCAGACCCCGTCCGTTCCCTGCGCGGCGTTCAGACGGCCGCGCTGCGCCGCCTGGCGGAGGGCCGCGAGGGAGAGCTCCGCGTCGACGAGTGCGGCAAGCGGCACCATGCGGGCGGGACCGGCCACGTTGGGGACGATGAACCGGTTGAGGTTGTCCTCCATCGCCCGCGCGACGAGTTCTCCGAGGGCCCCGCAGTCGCCCGCGTCAGCCCTGCGGAGCGCGGCCAGGTAGGCATCCCGCTGGCGCTTGAGAATGATGATCGGCGGATATCCGAGCCGTACGAGGACGAGGTTCATGACGAGGCGGCCGGTTCGGCCGTTGCCGTCGAGGAACGGGTGGACGCGTTCGAACCCGTTGTGGATCCGGGCCAGCTCCTCCGGCAACGGGCGTCCGAGATCCTGGCCCGACTCGATCCGCCGGCCGAGGTCGCAGACGTCGGCCACCCACTGCTCAACCTGCGCCGGCACCAGCGGCCAGGGAGGCGGTGTCATTCCCTCGGCGAAGGGGGCGATGTCGTGCTCGCGGAAGTTGCCGGGGCCCTCGCGGTCCCCAGCCTCGGGATGAGGGGCGACGTTCCAGACCGGGGTCATGGCCACGTGGTGGACGTGGCGGATCTCCCCGAGGGTGACGAGGCGGCCGTCGTGCCAGGAGTCCGGTTCCAGCGCCTGGCCGTAGACCCAGCGCGCGGCGTCGGCGTAACCCTGGACCTCGTTGTACTCGCTGAGCGGTTTCGCCCCGACGGCCCGGCCCTGGTCCAGGAGCGCCTGGACCTCGCGGAGTACCAGCGTGTTGCCCTCGAGGGCGGTGGAGTGGTGCGCCTCCTCGTGCCAGATGTCGTCCCAGATCTCCCGGGCCTCCCTGGGGCTGGGGAGCCCGCCGAAGCGCTCGTTCAGCTCTGCCAGCGCTCCGCCGAGCCGGTTGTAGACGGTGCTGCGGCTGGGCCCGCCTCGTCCGGCCACCGTTGTTCCTCCGCTCCTGGAGTTGATACATGCCCGGAACAGCTAATTGAACTTATCAACTTCAGGGAGGTCCGGGCCCGGATCACGCAGGTTTTCACTCGGGAGTGGGACGGTGCGGGGCAGCGCCCCACGAGGGGCCGGCGGTCAGACGATGAGGTGGGGGAGGAAGCGGGCGCCCTGGTGGGTGATCGGGCTGTCGTCGGTCTCGCGGATGCCGAGGCCGGCGGCCTCGCCGTCGACGACCCAGGTGCCGAGCACCGGGCGGTTGCCGTCGAAGTCGGGCAGCGGGTGCAGCTGCTGGTAGCAGTGGCCCTCGGCGCCGTAGCGGTCCGGTTCCCCGGCCCCGTCCGGGCCCGATGCGTTATCTTTTGCCGATCCTTGACCGCGGGACCGGGCCCCACGCGGGCGGCCGCCCCCACGAGGAGCGACCTGCGACACGGACCCGGGGGGCTGGACAACCCATGAACGACATCCTGCACGGACTCGGCGCGGCGGCGGCCTTCGGCGGCGTCGGGGTCGTCCTGCTGCTGCTCGGCATCCTCCTGGTGGACGCCCTCACGCCGGGTCGGCTGGGCCACCAGATCTGGGTGGAGCGCAACCGCAACGCCGCCGTGCTGCTCAGTTCGGCGCTGCTGGGCATCGGCGGCATCGTCTTCACCGCGATCCTCTACACCTACGAGGACTTCGGGAAGGGCCTGGCCTCCACCGGCTGCTTCGGGCTCCTCGGCCTGGTGCTGATGGCCGTCGCGTTCTGGTTGGTGGACGTGCTGACGCCGGGCAAGCTGGGCGCGATCCTGGTCGACCCGGAGCCTCACCCGGCGGTCTGGGTGACCGCCAGTTGCAACCTGGCGGTGGCGGCGATCGTATCGGCCTCGATCGCCTGAACTTCGGCGGAGCCGGACGCCGCCGCGGGACCGGGTGTCTCCTCGGCGCCGCCCAGCACGTGCCGCCTGCCCCAGGCGCCCAGCGGGGCCAGCGCCTCGTTGAGCCGCCGTCCGGCCGCCGTGAGCGAGTACTCGACCCGCGGCGGCACCTCGTCGTACGGGACGCGGTGCACGATCCCGTCCGCCTCCAGCTCGCGCAGATGGGCGGCGAGCACCTTCTCGGTGATCCCGGGGACGTGGCGGCGCAGCTCGCCGAAGCGCAGGCTCGGCCGCTCGCCGAGGGCCCAGAGGATCAGTACCTTCCACTTGCCGCCGATGACGTCCATCGCGGCGTCGATCCCGCACACGTACGCGCCGGGCCTCGGTGTCGTCGCCATGCCCCTGCCCCCGCCCCTCCGCCGACCTGTTCGCTCACCTCAGGGTAACCACCCACTCCCAAGTGCGTACTTGAGCACAGCAGGGACGGGCGACGAGCCTGGTGGGCATGACGACGAACGACACCGACACCCGTCCCCCGACCACCGGTCCCGCCCCGCTCACCCTGCTCGGCCTCGGCGCGATGGGCACCGCGCTGGCCGGCGCCTGGCTGTCCGCCGGGCACCCGCTCACGGTCTGGAACCGCACCGCCGCCCGCGCCGAACCGCTCGCCGCGAAGGGCGCCGCCGTCGCCGCGACCCCGGCCGCGGCGGTCGCCGCCAACCGGCTGGTGGTGGTCTGCCTGCTGGACGACGAGTCGGTCGGGGAGGCCCTGGCCGGGGCCGACCTGACCGGCAAGGACATCGTGAACCTGGTGACCGGCACTCCCGGCACGGCCCGCGCCCGGGCCGCCTGGGCGGCCGCCCGCGGCGCCCGCTACCTGGACGGCGGCATCATGGCCGTCCCGCCGATGATCGGAGTCCCGCTGGCCGGCCCGTACGTGTTCTACAGCGGCTCCAGGGAGCTGTTCGAGGAGTACCGGGAGGCCCTCGCCGTCCCGGCGGGCACCCACTGGGTGGGTGCGGACGCCGGGTTCGCCGCGCTGTACGACGTGGCCCTGCTGAGCGCGATGTACGGGATGTTCGCCGGGGTCGCGCACGCCTTCGCGCTGGTGCGGGAGGAGGCGGTCGACCCGGGCGCGCTGGCGCCGCTGCTCTCCTCCTGGCTCACCGCGATGTCCGGTTCGGTCGCGACCACGGCGCGGCAGCTGGTGGCGGGCGACTACACCGAGGGTGTCGTCTCCGACCTGGCGATGCAGGTCGCGGGCGTGCCGACCTTCCTGCGCACCGCCGAGGAGCAGGGCGTGAGCGCCGAACTGCTCACGCCCTACTTCGACCTGATGCGGCGCCGTCTGGAGGCCGACGCGCGCAACGGGGCCGAGGACCTCACCGGCGTGGTCGACCTGCTGCGCGGGTGACCGGCCGGGGGCTGCTCGGCGGCCGGCCGACGGGTCGGCCGGTCACCGCTCGCCCGACCACCGCTCGGCCGGTCACCGTTCAGTCGGCCGCAGTTCAGCCGGCCGCCCGGCGGTCGGCCTCCGGACGGCGGCGGAGGGCCGGTTCGGTGAGCGCGCGGGGCTGCCAGACCCCGTCCGGGTGGTAGACGTTGGTGCCGGGCGGCACGATCGCGTCGATCCGGTCCAGGGTCGCGTCGTCGAGGACGAGGTCGGCGCCCTTGAGGGCCGCCGCCAGCTGGTCCTGGGTGCGCGGGCCGATGATCACCGAGGTCACCGCCGGGTGCGCGAGCGGGAAGGCCAGGGCGAGTTCGGGCAGGGTGCGGCCGAGGCCCTCGGCGACGGCGGTCAGCTCCTCGACGGCGTCCAGCTTGGCCTGGTTCACCGGCAGCGCCGGGTCGAACCTGGCCGGCATCAGGGCGGCGCGACCGGTGGCCATGTCGATCGGCCGGTCCTTGCGGTAGCGGCCGGTGAGGAAGCCGGAGGCGAGCGGCGACCAGGTCAGCGCCCCCATGCCGAGCCGCCGCACGGTCGGCAGGACGTCCCGCTCGATGCCGCGCGCGAGCAGCGAGTACGGCGGCTGCTCGGTCCGGAACCTCGGCAGACCGCGCCGCTCCGCGACGTGGTGGGCCTCGACGAGATCCTCGGCGGGGAAGGTCGAGCAGCCGAAGGCGACGATCTTGCCCGCCGAGACCAGGTCGCCGAGCACGGCGAGGGTCTCCTCGATGTCCGTGCCGGGGTCGGGCCGGTGCACCTGGTAGAGGTCGATCCGGTCGGTGCGCAGCCGCCGCAGGCTGTCCTCGACCGCGCGGACGATCCACCGGCGGGAGTTGCCGCTCCGGTTGCGGCCCTCGCCCATCGGGAAGTGCACCTTGGTGGCGAGCACCACGTCGTCGCGGTCGCCGCGGGCCTGGAGGGCCTTGCCGACGATCTCCTCGGACTCGCCCCCCGAGTACATGTCGGCGGTGTCGACGAAGTTGATGCCCGCGTCGAGCGCGGAGTGGACGATCCGGGCGCAGTCGTCGTGGTCGGGGTTGCCGATGGCCCCGAACATCATGGTGCCGAGGCAGTAGGTGCTGACCTCGATGCCGGTGCCGCCGAGGACGCGGTAGCGCATGGTGGTTCCTCCTGGGTCGTCGCTCGTGCGCGGCGCGGGGCCGTTCGGCGCCGGGGCCGTGCGGTGCGGTGCGGTGCCCGCCGTGCGGTGCCGCGGGTGCCGACCATAGGACCTGGAGTGCGCTCGAACGCAAGGGGTGCTTCCCCCTGCCGGGGGAGCCGGCTCGTCCCGGCGGGCGAGGTCCCGGGCGGCCGGGCGCTGCGAGCGTGGGGGCATGACGACGACGAACAGGTGGGCGGAGGCGGGTTCGGGGCCGGGGTCGGGGGAGGTCGGGCCGGGTCGGCGACGGCGCCGCCGGCCGGTGGACGGGCGGAGCGTGGCGATCTGGGGCGTCGGGTACGCGGGGCTCGGAGCGGGCTGCGCGCTGAGCGGGACGCCCTTGGTCGGCACCACCGCCGGGCCGGGCTGGGCGGTCGCGGCGGTCGGCCTCGCCGCGGTGGCGGTCGGCGCGGCGGTCGCGGTCCGCGGTCCGGTCCCGGCGCTCCGGAAAGCCCTGTGGGTGCTCTGCGCGGCAGCCGGCGCGGGCGCGTTCTCGCTGCTGATGGACGTGCTCGCGCTGCTCCTCGGCCAGAGTGTGGACAGCGGTCCGGCTGCCGCGCAGCACGCGCTCGCGGCCCTCGGGGCCGTCCTGCTCGCGGCCGTGGCGCGGGCCGGGCGTCCGGACGCGGGCGGGGTGCGTGCGGTCGGTCCGTCGGCCGCCCCCGGAACGGTTCAACTCGCCGCCCTCGCCGGGAGTTCGGCCTTCGTCCCGTACATCGCGATGAAGCTGTTCTGGGCGTCCGGAGGCAGCTTCGCCGGGGTGGACGGGGCCGACCTGCACGCCGCCGCCGAGCGCAACGGCGCCTCCGGGCTCTGGCTCGCCCTGGAGTCCTGGGGGCTGGACGCGACCGCGCTGCTGGCGATGCTCGGTGTCCTCCTGCTCCAGGGTCTGGTCCGACCCTGGGGACAGGTGTTCCCGCGCTGGATCCTTCCGCTGGCCGGGCGTCCCGTCCCGCGCTGGCTCCCGCTGGTCCCCGCCCTGCTGGGCGCGGGCACGCTCGTCCCGTACGGGGTGCTGGGCCTGGGCTGGGCGGCGCTGGGCACGGCGGGGGTGGTCGGGGTGCCGCGCGGAGACTTCCCGACGCCGGGGGACACCCTGCTGGTCGCCTGGATCGGGCTGGGCGCGTTCGCGGTGTACGGGGTGGCGCTGGCGGTGGCGGCCCGTTGGTACTGGCGGCGCACCGCCTGATCCGCCCGATCCGCCCGCCCCGGAGCGGACCCGGAGCCGGCCCGGCCCGCGCCGGGGCCGACCGCGGGCTTCCGGAGGGTGTTGCCGAAACAGCAACGAAAGTTGCTTCCGGGGTGGTGGTCGGCGCAGCCTGGCGGTGGAGGTGATCGCGATGAGCGACACACACAGCGACGTGCGCGTCCGGGCCGCCGAGGGTGGATACGACGTAGTGGTGGTCGGCGGTGGCGCCGCCGGGCTGAGCACGGCCCTGGTCCTGGCCCGGGCGTGCCGCCGGGTGGCAGTGGTCGATGCCGGACAGCCGCGCAACGCCCCGGCCGCGCACCTGCGCGGCTTCCTCACCCGCGACGGCCTGCCGCCGGGAGAGCTGCTGGCGGCGGGCCGGGCCGAACTGACGGGCTACGGAGTGGATCTGCTCGACGACCGGGTGGACCGGATCGTCCCGGTGCCGGGCGCCGGTGTCCCCGACTTCGACGTCCGCCTGGCGGACGGCCGGACCCTGCGGGCCCGCCGGGTGGTCGTCGCCACCGGCCTGCGCGACGGGCTGCCGGAACTTCCGGGGCTGGCCGCGCGCTGGGGCCGCGACGTGCTGCACTGCCCGTACTGCCACGGCTACGAGGTGCGCGACCGGCCGCTCGGGGTGCTGGGCACCCACCCCGGATCGGTGGGGCAGGCACTGCTGATCCGCCAGTGGTCGGCCGACGTCGTCCTCCTCGCGCACACCCTGGACCTCTCCGCCGACGACCGGGCCCGGCTCACCGCCCGGGGCGTCCGGATCGTCGAGGGCGAGGCTTCGCTGGTGCTCGTCACGGACGACCGGCTGCGCGGCGTCGAACTCGCGGACGGCGCGGTCGTGCCGTGCGAGGCGCTCTTCCTCGTCCCGCGGTTCGAGCCCCGGGACACCCTGCTGTCCGGGCTGGGCTGCGAGCGGGACGCGCAGGGCCGGATCGGCACCGACCGCGAGGGCCGCACCGGTGTGCCCGGGGTGTGGGCGGTGGGCAATGTCGCCGACCCGCGCGCCCAGGTGGTCACCGCCGCCGGGGCCGGCTCCGCGGCCGCCGTCGCGCTCAACCACGACCTGGTCGACGAGGACGTCGAGCGGGCCCTCGCCGCCGCCACCGCTCCGCCTGCCACCGCTGTCCCCACCGCCGCACCGGCGCGGTGACCACCCATCTCGAACGAACGGAGTACCCGATGACCGGGCACACCCACCAGCACGGGCACCAGCACGGCCACGGCCACCAGCACGGCCACGACGGCGAGTTCGACTGGGACGCCCTCGCCGTCCACCTGGAGCGCGAGGCGGACATCCAGTCCCCGGCCGTCGCCGGGGCCGCGCACTGGCTGCGCGGACTGCTGGACGGCACCCCCGTCCGGCGGGTGCTCGACGTGGGCAGCGGACCCGGGGTGATCGCCGGAGTGCTCGCGGACGCCTTCCCGACCGCCGAGGTGGTGGCGGTCGACCAGTCGGCCGCGCTGCTGGAGCGCGCCCGGGTCCGTTCCGTCGGCCGCGTCGGCACCCGGCAGGCCGAGCTGCCGGCCGACTTCGGCACCCTGGGCAGCGCCGACCTGATCTGGTCCGGCAACGCGATCCACCATCTCGGCGACCAGCAGGCCGCGTTGACCGCCCTGGCCGGGACGCTGCGCCCCGGCGGCCTGCTGGCCGTCGCCGAGCGCGGGCTGCCCGCCCGCTACCTCCCGCGCGACCTCGGTCTCGGCCGTCCCGGGCTCCAGGCCCGGCTGGACGCGGCGCACGAGGAGGCGTTCGCGCAGATGCGCGAGGCCACCCCCGGCGCGGTCGCGGTGGTGGAGGACTGGCCCGCCATGCTGGCCGTGGCCGGGCTGGTGCCGAGCGGCAGCCGGACCTTCCTGGTCGACCGCCCGGCCCCGTTGGACCCGGCGGCCCGTGAGTTCCTGCACGTCCAGCTCTCCCGGCGGCGCGAGCAGTTGGACACCCGGCTGGACGCGGACGATCTGGCCGTCCTGGACGCCCTGCTGGACCGGGAGGCGCCCACCGGCGTCCTGGCCCGGCCGGACGCCTTCTACCTCACCGCGGTCACCGTCCACACCGCCCGGGCGGCCGGTGACCGGTGACCGGTGGGGCGTTTCCTGTGGATCGGTCCGGGGCTCACCGGTCGGGCTTGCGGTGCCGTCCCGTCCCCTTCCGCAGCAGCGGCACCGGGGTGTCCGTCTGCGGGAACACCGGCCCCGGCGCGGACTCCGCCCCGGGGCGGACGATCAGCGGGTACGCCTCGGCGTAGTTCTCGGCCACCGCGACCGGCTGCCAGGTGTGGCCGTCCCACTCGACCACCAGGCGCGGCACGTCCTGGAAGAGGTGCGCGGCACGGCGGGGGCCGGGGGCGAGGGTGATCGCGTCCCTGGTCCCCGGCGCCCGGCGGCGGCGCGCCCGCTCGGCGTACCACTCGGCCAGCGGCTGGTCTGCCGGTGACCCCTCCTCGGCGTCCATCGTCGGCGCCTCCCTCGGGTATCGGTCGGGGACGGCCAGTCTTGCCGATCCGTCCCCGGCCGGGCGATTCCACGATCGGGTGAAAACGCCTCCGGCGAGGGGGCTCAGAGCCCGGAGGAGAGCTTCAGGGTGACCGCGCCGGCGATGATCGCGGCGAAGGAGACCAGCTTGGGCAGGGTGATCCGCTCCTTGAGGATCAGCGCGCCGAACACCACCGTGCCGATCGAGCCGAGCCCGGTCCAGATGGTGTAGCCGACACTCACGTCCAGGGTGCGCAGGGCGAGGCTCAGCGAGTAGATGCCGCCCGCGGCGGCGGCCAGGGTGAGGACGGAGGGCCACAGGCGGGTGAAGCCCTTGGTGGCGTTGGTGCCGAGGGCGAAGACGATCTCGAAGACGACGGCGACTGCCAGGTAGGCCCAGGCCATGACGGTTCAACTCCTTGGTGGGGATGCCGGTTCGGCGGTACGGAGGGCTGTGGGCGGGGATCAGGCGGAGGCGGTCGCTGAGCCGGCGGCGGGCGCGGTGGCCGTCGCGGCGGCGTCGCGGCCGCTCGGCCGGTCGGCGAGCTTGAGGCCGAGCACCCCACCGATGATGAGGACGAAGGCGAGCGCCTTCCCGGCGTTCATCTCCTCGTCGAAGATCAGCGTGCCGAGCACGACCGTGCCGACCGAGCCGATGCCGGTCCACACGGTGTAGCCGACGCCGACGTCGAGGGTGCGCAGCGCGAGGCTGAGGAAGAAGATCCCGCCGGCGGCCGCGGCGGCCGTCAGCAGGGACGGGCCGAGTTCGGTGAAGCCGTGGGTGGCGTTGGTGGCGAGGGCGAAGACGACCTCGAAGACGGCGGCGACGAGCAGGTGGATCCAGGCCATGGGACGAGCCCCCCGAGTAGTTGTTGCATGTATGTGCAAACACTTTCTGCTGGGCAAGAGCATGCATGTACAAGTAAGCTTGTGTCAACCACCCAGCCCGGCAAGGGAGGACCCCCGTGCCCACCACCTCGTCCGACCCCAGCCCGGACGCCACCCCGTCCGAGGCTCCCCGCGGCGCCGCCGACGCCCGGATGTGGAACCGGCTCACCGCGCTGCACGCCCAGGTCGAGGGGCGGCTCGCCACCGTCCTGCAACGGCGGCACGGCCTCGGGCTCTCCGAGTACCGCGCCCTCGGCCTGCTCGCCGAGGCGCCCAGGTCCGAGCTGCGGATGCAGGAACTCGCCACCGGCCTCGGCCTCAACCAGAGCTCGGTGACCCGGCTGGTCGCCCGCCTCGCCGCCGCCGACTTCACCTATCGGGACCTCTGCCCGGACGACAAGCGCGGCGTCTACACCGTGCTCACCGACGCCGGTCGCGCCCGTCATCGGGAGGCCCGGGCCACCTACGAGGAGGCCCTCACCGGTGCCCTCGACGAGGCCGCCCTCGGCGCCCCCGAGCTGGCCCCGCTGCTGAGCGCCGCGCGCGGTTCGCTGGCCTGAGCCGGGCGGGCGCGCCCGGTCCCGGCTGCCGCGCCCGGAACGCGGCTCGGCCGCCGCCCCCGGGAACGGGAGCGACGGCCGGGCGGTCGTGCGCCGTGCGTCTTGCGCCGTGCGTCTTGCGTCGTGCGGGTCGAGCCGTGCGCCTACTCGCCGCCGCCGAAGCGGGCGCTCCAGGCGGCCAGGTCCTCGTCCGTGATCTTCGCGAACAGCACCGGCGGCACGGTGAACGGCGTCCCCGCCGGCACCGCGTCCAGCGTCCGGGCCCCGGCCGCGTCCACCCAGTCGAGGGTGCGCGCCGGAGCGTCGCCCGGCAGCGCGAACGCCTCGCGCATCGCCTGCGCCGCCGTCGGGACGAACGGCTCGGAGACCACCGCGTACAGGTGGATCAGGTTCATCGCCGTGCGCAGCGTCAGCGCCGCCGCCTCCGGATCGGTCTTCACCTGGAGCCACGGCGCCTTCTCGTCCAGGTAGGCGTTGCCCGCGCTCCACAGCGCGCGCAGACTCTGCGTCGCCTTGCGGAAGTTGAGCGCCTCCAGCTGGGACTCGTAGTCGGCCAGCAGCTCCGCGATCTGCGCGCCCAGGCGCTCCTCGGCCTCGCCCGCGGCGTGCCCGGCGGGCACCTCGTCGCCGAACCGCTTGCGGCTGAACGACAGCACCCGGTTGACGAAGTTGCCGAGGGTGTCGGCGAGGTCCTTGTTGACCACGGAGGCGAAGAGGTCCCAGGTGAAGCTGGAGTCGTCCGACTCGGGCGCGTGCGCCATCAGGAACCAGCGCCAGTAGTCGGCCGGCAGCAGCTCCAGCGCGACGTCCGTGAAGATGCCCCGCTTCTGGCTGGTGGAGAACTTCCCGCCGTAGTACGTCAGCCAGTTGAACGCCTTGACGTAGTCGACCTTCTTCCACGGCCGGCGCGAGCCGAGCAGCGTCGCCGGGAACATCACGGTGTGGAAGGGGACGTTGTCCTTGGCCATGAACTCGGTGTGGCGGACGGTGTCGTCGGCCTCGTACCACCAGGACTTCCAGTCCCGGAGCTCGCCGGCCGGTGCCTGGTCCGCCCACTCCTTGGTCGCGCCGATGTACTCGATCGGCGCGTCGAACCAGACGTAGAAGACCTTGCCGGAGGCGGCCAGTTCCGGCCAGACATCGGCCGGCACGGGCACGCCCCACTCCAGGTCGCGGGTGATCGCGCGGTCCTGGAGGCCCTCGGTCAGCCACTTGCGGGCGATCGAGGAGGCGAGCACCGGCCACTCGTCGGCGTGCGCGGCGACCCAGTCCTCCACCTGCCCGGTCAGCTTCGACTGGAGCAGGAACAGGTGCGTGGTCTCGCGCACCTCCAGGTCGGCGCTGCCGCTGATCGCGGAGCGCGGCTCCAGCAGGTCGGTCGGGTCGAGCACCCGGGTGCAGTTCTCGCACTGGTCGCCGCGCGCCTTGTCGTAGCCGCAGTGCGGGCAGGTGCCGACGATGTAGCGGTCGGGCAGGAAGCGGCCGTCGGTGTTGGAGTACACCTGGCGGATCGCCCGCTCCTCGATGAAGCCGTTGGCGTGCAGTTCGCGCGCGATCTCCTGGGTGATCTCCCGGTTCTGCGGCGAGGAACTGCGGCCGAAGTAGTCGAACGACAGCCGGAAGCCGTCGTACACGGCCTTCTGCTGGTGGTGCGCCCGCGCGCAGAACTCGGCCACCGGCAGCCCGGCCTCCTGGGCGGCGAGTTCGGCGGGGGTGCCGTGCTCGTCGGTCGCGCAGATGTAGAGGACCTCGTGGCCGCGCCGGCGCAGGTAGCGGGAGTAGACGTCCGCAGGCAGCATGGACCCGACCATGTTGCCCAGGTGCTTGATCCCGTTGATGTACGGAAGGGCGCTGGTGATCAGGTGCCGAGCCATCCTCGGATGCTCCGATTTCTCCCGCACGCACCCCTGTTCCGGAGTGCTGTGACAGGCGCAGGCTCTGGGCAGGCGGCGGGATTCGGGCACAGTCGCCGACTCCCGGTCGGCCGGCCAGAGCGACGTTCCACTGTGGGCTGCGCAATCCTATCCATGGCCGCCCGGTGCCCTCGCTCGTATTTTTCGGCGCCCTGCGCGCCCCGGCCCCGGGCCGGAGGCGTGGGAAGTCGGACGGGCCGACTTCCCACGCGGGGGCCGGAATTGTCCGGCGACTCCTAGGCGACGAAGTGGTCGAACTCGCCGGCCTTCACGCCGAGGACGAAGGCGGCCCACTTGCGGGGGGTGGTGCGGACGACGACGGCGTCGTTCTTGGGGTCGCGGAGTTCGACCATGCCGTCGACGGTGCGGATTTCGAGGGCGTCCTCGCCCTCGCCGCCGGGGGCGGCCTTCTGCCAGGTGTCGATGTCCATGGGGACGGGTCCCTTCGGGATGGGGTCAGCTGTGGGTGAAGTGGTCGAACTCGCCGCGCTTGACGCCTTCGAGCCAGAGCGCGAACTTCGTGGGGGTGGTGGTGACGATCGATTCGGGGGCGTCGGACTCGCGGATCTCTATGCGGCCGGCGGCGGTGCGCACTTCGACGCACTGGTTGCTGTTGCCGCTTGTCGAGGACTTCTGCCAGTCGGTCATCGGGAGTGTCAGCCTTTCAGGTCCGTCATGATGCGCTTGATGAAATCGCCGGACTCCTCGGGGCCGAGAGCGAGGGAGTCGGACTCGGCGACCATGGCGCGATAGGCCGCCAAGTCCGCTTCGGAGTCGATGAACTGGGGTCCTTGGGTCAGGTCGATCTGAACGGTGTCGAGGGCGGGAACCGGGCCCCGGGCGAGGAAGAGGTCCTCGCCCGAGCCGGGATACGTGTCGACGCTGAAGGGGATCGCGCGGAGCGTGACATCGGGGCGCTCGGCATCGTCGAGCAGGCTGGCGAGCTGTTCCCGGAGGACCGAGGGGCCACCGAACTGCATCCGTAGCGCGGCTTCGTGTATGAACGCCGTGAACGGGCGGCCTGCGGAGAGGACTTGTTGGCGCTCGGTGCGGAACGCGGTCCGTACGTCGGCGTCCTGGCGCGGCAGCGGCGGGCGCAGACGGGCGAACATCGCGGCAGCGTAGCGGCTGGTCTGGAGCAGGCCCGGGATCGAGGTCGTGTTCAGGACGAGGAGTGATTCGGCGTGGTGTTCGAGTTCGGCGATGTCGAGCATTCCGGCGGGGACCCGGCCCCGGAAATGGTGCCACCAGTGCTTGCCGCGGTCCCGCGTCATCAGGGTCAGAGCCTCGACGAGCGATGGATCGGCGCACTTGCAGGCCGACGCCCAGGAGCGGAGGCGGTCGGCGCTGATACCCGATTTCCCGTTCTCCATCTGCGAGATCTTGGGGACGTCGGTGCCCAGCTCCGCCGCCATGGCCTTGGGGGTCAGGCTCGCGTGCTCGCGCAGCCTGCGCAGTTCCGAGCCGAGGCGCTGCTGGCGCACGCTGGGCGACAGGCGTGGTGGCATGCGTGTCTCTCCTCGGCCGGGGCTTTCGCTGCAGTTTGCCGCGCCGTGGACAGCGGGTCCACAGAGTAGCTCTATCGGGTGAAGTGCTCCATAAGTAGTAGCAACAATTGCCCCTTGAACCTAGTGTCATCGGCGCAGGGCAGCCTGACGGCCCGCCAAGACTCCGAAGACTGGAGACAGTCGATGTTGCTTCCACTCCTGCGCCCCCTCGACGCCGACCCCCAGCGGGAATTTCGGGTCGATCTCTTCCCGCCCGCGAGCCTCGAAACGGTGGGGGTGGTGCGGCGGCTGCTGCGCGACCTGCTGGTCACGGCCGGCGCCGATCCGGACGGGCCCTGCCTGATCCTCTCCGAACTCCTCGCGAACGCCCTGCTCCACGGCGCCGGGGCACCGTCCGTCGCACTCGAACTCCGGTGCGGCCGCCTGCACATCACCGTCGCCGACGGGTCGACCGCCGTGCCCGCGCGACCCGAGCCGGATTTGGCTCGAACGTGTGGGCGGGGGCTTGACCTCGTCGCCGCTTTGGCCGATGACTGGGGTGTGGAACTCATCGGGGTGTGCGGCAAGGCGGTCTGGGCCGTGGCGGCGGTCGATCGCTGATGGCCGTGGTGTTGCTGACCGGTCTGCTGGTCTCGGTGGTCTTCGTCGGAGTGGTGGCGCAGATCATCGCGACCCGTCAGCCGAGGGAACGACGCTCCGGCGGAGGGGACTTGGCGCCCCGCAACGACAAGTAGCGCTCAGCCCGCGGCGAGCCGCTGCTCCAGCCGACCCTTCGCCTCCGGCCACTCCTCGCGCAGCATCGAGAAGTACGCGGTGTCGCGCCAGACGCCGGTGGCGCGCCGCTTCTCACGCCGGTGGACGCCCTCGAACTGCGCGCCCAGCCGCTGGATCGCGTTGCGCGAACGGTCGTTGAGCGCGTCGGTCTTCCAGAACACCCGGCCCATCCCCAACTCCTCGAAGGCGTGGACGAGCAGCAGCAGCTTGGCCTCGGTGTTCACCGCCGTGCGCCACACCGACCGCGCGTACCAGGTGCCGCCGATCTCGACCAGCTCGTCCTCCGCGTGGAACGCGTAGTAGCCGGTGACGCCGACGGCCCGCCCGCTCGCGAGCTCGATCACGGCGAACTTCACGGCGCTCCCGGCCGCCACCTCGCCGAGCCGGACGTCCAGCATCGCGCCCAGCTCCTCCTCCGAACCCGGCGCGCTGAACGGGACCCAGCGCCACACCTCGGGGTCCGGGCCGACGGTCGCCCACAGGTCGGACAGGTGCCGCCGGTCGAGCGGCTCCAGCCGGATGTGGCTGCCGGTGAGGGTGGTGGGGGAGGGAAGCTTCGCGGTCATGATCGAAAGGTAACCCGTGTCTGCACTAGGCGCAATCGATTATTGCCTTAGTGCAAAGACCCCGGGGTAAGAGAAGAGCCCCGCGGGTCGACCCGCGGGGCCCTGCTCGGAAAGCCGTGCGGCCTAGACGAACGAGTTGATCTGGATCGTCTCGTACCGGCCCGGGCCGACGCCGATGGCGGAGATCGGCGCGCCCGACATCTCCTCCAGCGCCTTCACGTACGCCTGGGCGTTCTTCGGCAGCTCGGCGAAGGTCTTCGCCCCGCTGATGTCCTCGGTCCAGCCGGGGAGGTTCTCGTAGATCGGCTTCGCGTGGTGGAAGTCCGACTGGTTGTACGGCAGCTCCTCGACGCGCTTGCCGTCGATCTCGTACGCGACGCAGACCGGGATCTGCTCCCAGCCGGTCAGCACGTCCAGCTTGGTGAGGAAGAAGTCGGTGAGGCCGTTGACCCGGGTCGCGTAGCGGGCGATCACCGCGTCGAACCAGCCGCAGCGGCGGTCGCGGCCGGTGGTGACACCGCGCTCGCCACCGATCCGGCGCAGCGCCTCGCCGTCCGCGTCGAGCAGCTCGGTCGGGAACGGGCCGGAGCCGACGCGGGTGGTGTACGCCTTCAGGATGCCGATGACCCGGTCGATCTTCGTCGGGCCGATGCCGGCACCGGTGCAGGCGCCGCCGGCGGTCGGGTTCGACGAGGTGACGAACGGGTACGTGCCGTGGTCGACGTCCAGCAGGGTGCCCTGGCCGCCCTCCAGCAGGACGACCTTGTTCGCCTTCAGCGCCTCGTCCAGGACGAGCGTGGTGTCGGCCAGGAACGGGCGGAGCTTCTCGGCGTAGCCGAGGTACTCCTGGACCACCAGGTCGGCCGGGATGGCGCGGCGGTTGTAGAGCTTGACCAGCAGCTGGTTCTTGTCGTGCAGCGCCGCTTCGACCTTCTGGATCAGGATCGACTCGTCGAAGAGGTCCTGCACCCGGATGCCGACGCGGTTGATCTTGTCCGCGTAGGTCGGGCCGATGCCGCGGCCGGTGGTGCCGATCCGGCGCTTGCCGAGGAAGCGCTCGGTGACCTTGTCCAGGGTGCGGTGGTACGGCGTGATCAGGTGGGCGTTGCCCGAGATCAGCAGCTTGGAGGTGTCGATGCCGCGCTCGTCGAGCCCGCTGAGCTCGGAGAGCAGCACGCCCGGGTCGATCACGACGCCGTTGCCGATGACCGGCGTGACGTTCGGGCTGAGGATGCCGGAAGGCAGGAGGTGCAGCGCGTACTTCTGGTCGCCGATGACCACCGTGTGACCGGCGTTGTTGCCGCCCTGGTAGCGAACGACGTAGTCGACGGAGCCGCCGAGGAGGTCGGTCGCCTTCCCCTTGCCCTCGTCTCCCCACTGAGCGCCAACGAGCACGAGTGCCGGCACAGGCGTACACCCCTTCCGGTTGGGGCATCCTGCGTAGGCCGCAGTCTGCCCCGAGATAGACGAAGCCCCTGGCGCAATAGCGCAAGGGGCTCTTGCACCGAGAGATTACCTGAGGAAGGACCGGTTGTGTCGTCCCTGTCCACGCCCGCAACCGGCGGCCCGGAGCCGCTTCTCCTGCTCCTCGACCCGGCGGCCCGGCAGTCCGACGGGGAGTCGGTGCGGATCGCGAAGGACGTTCTCTCGGGTGGGACGGACGTCAAGGTGGCCTGTCCGGAGACGCCCTCCGAGCTCGACCGGGTGCTTTCGCACCGGGGTCGGAGGCGACCGGTGGTGATCGGTTCCGACCTCGCGCTCCAGCGGGTGCTCCAGGCGCTGTACCGCCAACGCGAGCTGGGCGCCGACCCGGTGGGCCTGGTACCGGTCGGCCGGCCGGAGGAGCTGGCGGCGGCCCGGGCGCTCGGGG
Source organism: Kitasatospora sp. NPDC094019 (assembly GCF_044764505.1). Taxonomy (NCBI): domain Bacteria; kingdom Bacillati; phylum Actinomycetota; class Actinomycetes; order Kitasatosporales; family Streptomycetaceae; genus Kitasatospora; species Kitasatospora sp. NPDC094019. Next base: position 181,285 of record NZ_JBIWIF010000014.1, on the reverse strand, counting down.
TGCCGCCCGCGCCGGTCGCGGCGGCGCGGGCGGTGCTGACCGGAGCGGTCCGGAAACTGGACCTGCTGGTGGACGACGGCGGCGGGGTGGCGCTCGGCGGGGTGCGGATCTCGGGCGCCGGGGCGCGGCGGCCGGGAGGCCGTCCGGGCGGGTGGCGTTCGCTATGGGCGAAACTGGCTGCGGCCGAGCAGGCGACCGCACTCACCCCCGGACCGATCGGGGCGGCCGGGGGCGGGGAGCACCCGGGCCCGGCCGGCGGGAGCACCCGGCCGGGCCGGGCCGCGCCGACCGCCCGGCCGGACCGGACCGAGTCGGTCCGGGGCGAGCACAGCGCCCGGCTGCGGGTCGAGGCGGACGGCCGGCTGCTCGCCGACGTCCACCGGCCGGTCCGGGTGGTCCAGGTGACCCTGCCCTCCGGCGCGGCCGCGGGCGAGGGCGTGATGGAGATCGTCGTCCGCGCCCCCGGCGCCCTGCTGCGGGCCCGGGCGGCCAGCATCTCGGTGGCGGGCCGGGGCTTCGGCTACGAGGCGGACGGCCGCCCGGTCGGCCCGGTGCGGGCCCGCACCTGGACGGTCCACGCCGGGTGCTGGGGACTGCTGCTGCCGGTCACCCAGGACGCTCCCTAGCTGTCCCTGAGTCACCCCGGACCGCCCCGGGGCCGCCCCTGGGCCGTCCGTGCGGCGCGCGGCGCCGGGTGAGCAGGCTCACGTTGGGCGAACGGCGGACCAACGCCGGGAGAAGCGCCCGCCGCGCGCGGAACGCGCCAACGGGCGCGAACCGCAAGGGCAACCGCGTCGCCGCCGAATTCGGGACCGCCGAAATCCGGGTCCGGTAAGGGGTTTTGTCTACGCGCGTTACGGAGAGCGGGCCGCGCGACAGCGGCCGCCCGGGGTCCGGAAGGCCGGGCCGACTGTCCTAGACTCGAAGGCGTGCCACGTGGTGACGGAAGACTCAACCACGATCTTCTTCCCGGTGAGAAAGGCCCCCAGGACGCGTGTGGCGTCTTCGGTGTCTGGGCTCCCGGCGAGGAGGTCGCCAAGCTCACGTTCTTCGGCCTTTACGCCCTGCAGCACCGCGGTCAGGAATCCGCGGGCATCGCAGTGAGCAATGGCTCCCAGATTCTCGTCTTCAAGGACATGGGACTCGTCTCCCAGGTCTTCGACGAGGCATCCCTGGGGTCGTTGCACGGGCATATCGCCGTCGGACACGCCCGCTACTCGACCACCGGTTCCTCGGTCTGGGAGAACGCCCAGCCGACCTTCCGGGCGACCGTGCACGGCTCTCTGGCCCTCGGTCACAACGGAAACCTGGTGAACACCGCCGAACTGGCGGCCATGGTCGCCGAACTCCCCGGGGAGGAGCACGTCTCCCGCTCCGGGCGTTCGGCCGCGACCAATGACACCGACCTGGTGACCGCGCTGCTCGCCGGCCACCCGGAGCTCTCCATCGAGGAGACGGCCAAGGCCGTCCTGCCGAAGGTGAAGGGCGCGTTCTCGCTCGTCTTCATGGACGAGAACACGCTCTACGCCGCCCGGGACCCGCAGGGCATCCGCCCGCTGGTGCTGGGCCGGCTGGAGCGCGGCTGGGTGGTCGCCTCCGAGACGGCGGCGCTGGACATCTGCGGCGCCTCCTTCATCCGCGAGGTCGAGCCCGGCGAGCTCATCGCCATCGACGAGAACGGCATGCGCACCTCGCGGTTCGCCGAGGCCAAGCCCAAGGGCTGCGTCTTCGAATACGTCTACCTCGCCCGCCCGGACACCTCCATCGCCGGTCGCAACGTGCACCTCTCCCGGGTGGAGATGGGCCGTCGGCTGGCGAAGGAAGCCCCGGCCGACGCCGACCTGGTGATAGCGACGCCCGAGTCCGGGACCCCGGCCGCGATCGGCTACGCCGAGGCCAGCGGGATCCCGTACGGCTCCGGCCTGGTGAAGAACGCCTACGTGGGCCGCACCTTCATCCAGCCCAGCCAGACCATCCGCCAGCTCGGCATCCGGCTGAAGCTGAACCCGCTGCGCGAGGTCATCCAGGGCAAGCGCCTGGTCGTCGTGGACGACTCGATCGTCCGCGGCAACACCCAGCGCGCGCTGGTGAAGATGCTCCGCGAGGCGGGCGCGGCCGAGGTCCACATCCGGATCTCCTCCCCGCCGGTCAAGTGGCCGTGCTTCTTCGGCATCGACTTCGCGACCCGCGCGGAACTGATCGCCAATGGCATGACGATCGAGGAGATCGGCCGCACCCTCGGCGCGGACTCGCTCTCCTACATCTCGATCGACGGCATGATCGAGGCCACCAAGCAGCCGAAGGACCGGCTCTGCCGGGCCTGCTTCGACGGCGAGTACCCGATGGAGCTGCCCGACCCGGCGCTGCTCGGCAAGCTGCTGCTGGAGGCCGAGATCAAGGGCAGCCAGCAGGCCCCCGCGGTCCGCGGCAAGCCGACCAGCGGCAGCGACCTGGACGGCGTCCAGTCGCTGCTCGGCGGGGCGGGCGCGGCCGACGCGCTGCGCCGCCCGTAAGAACCCTGGGTGGGGTCCCGCGAACCGGGGCCCCACCGCTGTTCCGTCCCCCACCACAGACCCGAAAGGGCCGCACAGCAGTGACTACCGACCAGAACGGTGCCACCTACGCCGCCGCCGGCGTCGACATCGAGGCGGGCGACCGCGCCGTCGAGCTCATGAAGCAGTGGGTGAAGAAGGCCAACCGCCCCGAGGTGGTCGGCGGTCTCGGCGGCTTCGCCGGCCTCTTCGACGTCTCCGCCTTCAAGAACTACGAGCGGCCCCTGCTGGCCTCGGCCACCGACGGGGTGGGGACCAAGGTGGCCATCGCGGCCGCCATGGACAAGCACGACACCATCGGCCACGACCTGGTCGGCATGGTCGTGGACGACATCGTGGTCTGCGGCGCCGAGCCGCTGTTCATGACCGACTACATCTGCGTCGGCAAGGTCGTCCCGGAGCGGGTCGCCGCGATCGTCAAGGGCATCGCCGAGGGCTGCGCCCTGGCCGGCTGCGCCCTGGTCGGCGGCGAGACCGCCGAGCACCCGGGCCTGCTCGGGCCGGACGAGTACGACGTCGCGGGCGCCGGCACCGGCGTGGTCGAGGCGGACGCGCTGCTGGGCGCCGAGCGCGTCCGGGCCGGTGACGTGGTGATCGCGATGGCCGCCTCCGGCCTGCACTCCAACGGCTACTCGCTGGTCCGGCACGTGCTGCTGAACCAGGCCGGCTGGAAGCTGGACCGCAAGGTCGAGGAGTTCGGCCGCACGCTCGGCGAGGAGCTGCTGGAGCCGACCCGGATCTACTCGCTGGACTGCCTGGCGCTGATCCGGGCCGCCGAGGTGCACGCCTTCTCGCACGTCACCGGTGGCGGCCTGGCGGCCAACCTGGCCCGGGTGATCCCGGCCGGGCTGCACGCCCGCCTGGACCGCGGCACCTGGACCCCGCTGCCGGTCTTCCGGACCGTCGCCGAGGTCGGCAAGGTGGCCACGCTGGAGATCGAGAAGACGCTCAACATGGGTGTCGGCATGGTCGCGGTCGTCCCGGCGCACTCGGTCGACACCGTGCTGTCGGTCCTGGAGGACCGGGGCGTGGAGTCCTGGGTGCTGGGCGACATCGTCGACCGCACCGCCGAGCACGCGGACGGCGCGGCCCTCTACAACGCCTACGAGGGCTTCGTGGCCGGCTGAGCACGGCGCGGCGTGAACACGGGAGGGCCCCGTCGGCAGCGAGCCGGCGGGGCCTTCGCGCAGGGTCCTCGGGAGGGGGCCGCGTGCGAGGTTCTCGTGCGGGGTTCTCGTCCAGGTCTCCGGGCGGGGCCCGGAGCGTGCGGGTCTTCGGGACCCTCGCACGGGCGGCCCGCAGGAGTGCGGGAACGCCGAAGACCGGCCTGGTGCCCGAGGCACCGGCCGGTCCGGTCAGACTGGGAGACTACGCGCGGCGGTGGGCCCTGGAGGGCCCGGTACCCGACTCTGCGTCGTCGTCCTCGTCGTCACCGGCGTAACGAGCCGCGTACTCCGCGTAGGGATCGTCGTCCTCCTCGTCCTCCTCGATCGGCTCCGGCTCGATCGGGGAGGTGGAGGGCGATACGCCCAGCTCGCTGGAGAGACGATTGGCGTCGAACCCGCCGCTGTTGTACTTCAGCTCGCGGGCGACCTTCGTCTGCTTGGCCTTGGCCCGGCCGCGCCCCATGGGTCGACCCCCTCAACGATGGGGCTCACGGCCCCGAGTCTGACACGTGTTCATGATCAAGAGCGGCCTGCCCGAATGGGGAGGACCGTCCCTTGGAGCATTAACGGTACCTGTTTCTGCCGCTGGACGGTACGTCGTCGGTGTGACGTGGCGCGCACCGGCCGCACCCGCGACCAGGTCGTCCCAGGTCAGGGGAGGTTTTGCGGCTTTTTGCACGCTGTCCGGAGGTGTCTCGGGTCCGTTGTTCCCGGATCGATTATCCCCCCTAGGGGGGCTTCGGATCACCCGATCGGAGGCAGAATCGAGAATCCGGTTCCACATCGTGATGCGCGGGGGACGGCGGCCGCCCGTCCCCCGCGCACACCGGTCCGGATCAGCCCCGGCGGGCACCCGGCAGCAGCACCGAGCGCAGCGCGCTGATCTCGCGCATCCGCTTCTCCGCGAGGCGGTCGGCCGCGACGGCCGGCGGCACGCCGTCGGCGGCGGCCCGGGTGAAGATCTCCAGGGTGGTGTCGAAGATCTTCGTCGCCTTGTTCTTGGCGCGCTCGAAGTTGAAGCCCTCGATCTCGTCGGCGACCTGGATGACGCCGCCGGAGTTCACCAGGTAGTCCGGGGCGTAGAGCAGGCCGCGGTCGGCGAGGTCCTTCTCGACGCCCGGGTGGGCCAGCTGGTTGTTGGCGGCGCCGCAGACGACCGAGGTGCCGAACTCGCCCAGCGCGGCCACGGTGTCGTCGGTCAGGGCGCCACCGAGCGCGCAGGGGGCGTAGACGTCCAGCTTGGCCTGGAGCAGCGCGGTGGTGTCGGCGACGACCTCCACGTCCGGGTGGGCCGCCCGCACGCGGTTGACGGCGGTCTCGAAGGGGTCGGTGACGACCACGGTGGCGCCGTCCGCGACCAGGTGGCCGACCAGGTAGTGGCCGACCTTGCCGACGCCGGCGACGCCGACCCGCTTGCCGCGCAGGGTCGGCTGGCCCCAGCGGGCCTGGGCCGAGGCGCGCATGCCCTGGAAGACGCCGAAGGCGGTGAGGATGGAGGAGTCGCCGGCGCCGCCGTGCTCCGGGGAGCGGCCGGTGACGAAGTCGGTCTCGCGCGCCACGACGTCCATGTCCTGGACGTAGGTGCCCACGTCGCAGGCGGTGATGTAGCGGCCGCGCAGCGACTCGACGAAGCGGCCGTAGGCGCGGAGCATCGCCTCGTTCTTGTCCTTGTTCGGGTCGCCGATGATGACGGCCTTGCCGCCGCCGAGGTCGAGGCCGGCCAGCGCGTTCTTGTAGGACATGCCGCGGGAGAGGTTGAGCGCGTCCTCCAGCGCCGCCTCCTCGGAGGCGTAGGGGAAGAACCGGGTGCCGCCGAGGGCCGGGCCGAGGGCGGTGGAGTGGATGGCGATGATCGCCTTCAGTCCGGAGGAGCGGTCGTGGCAGAGCACGACCTGCTCGTGGCCGTCGCCGGTGGCGCCGTCCTGGGAGTTGCCGAAGATCCTGCCGAGCACGCCGGGTGCGGAGTGCGTGGTGGCGGCGGTCTGTACGTCGGTCACTGTGGTGACTCCAGTATTCGAGGCCCGCTGCGGTGGTGCGGGCGCCTAGGGCGAAGCGTAGTCGCGCGGGCCCCGCCGGTCGGCCGCCTTGGCGAAGCTCGGTCCCGCTGTCCGGATGCTGGGACGGCAGGGCCGCCAGCAGCCCGTTCGCGCACTTCGGGTGCGTCCGCGAACGGGCCGCCGCAGGACCGGTCCGACCGGTCACTCCCGGGCGGCGGGGGGTGCGTGGGACGATGCAGGGCGTGACCGTCGTCCGTACCTCCGTGCTGCCGCCCTACGCCGCGCACCTGCGGGTCTACGAGCCGCTGGCCGCCTACCCGGAGCCCGAGCGGGCGCGCTGGCAGGCGTACGCGGCGGAGCACGGGCCGGACGCGCCCGAGGCGGGCCGCTCGGTGGCCGCGGCGGCCCTCGCGGAACAGCGCTCGGCCCTGGCCGAGTTGATCGGCCGGACCCCGCGCGCGCTGCCGGACCGGGAGGCCGAGCGGGCCTTCGTCCGGCTGGTGGACGGGGTGCTGTACGTCTGCCCGTGGGCGACCAGGCTGCGCACCTGGCAGGCGCTGGAGGAGTTGCGGGCGGGGGCGCCGGTGACGCTGCTGGACACCGCGCTGCCGCCGGCCACCCGGGAGGTGGCGGAGGCGGACCGGGAGCGCTGGCGGGCCGACCACCCGGACGCCCGGCCGTGGATCCTCACCAGCCGCTGGGAGGTGCCGGTCCGGTGGTTCCTCCCGTTCGGGGACGAGGATCGATGCTTCGTTCCCGCAGAGAGGGGGGAGAAGGGGGAGGAAGGGGAACGGGGGGACGGGGCGTCACTGTTCTATCTGACGCCCATGGCGCAGGCGCGCCGCCGGGTGGCCCGGGCATACCGGGCGCTGCGCGAGGCGGTGCCGGAAGGGGAGCTGGTGCGGGGGGCCGAGCAGGTCGGGCGATGGCTGGAGGAGTTCCATCCGCGGTCGCTGGTGGAACTGGACTACGGGGGACTGGTGCATCTGCTGGGGCCGGAGCGGCTGCTGGCGGACCGTTCGGCGGGGGAGCTGGAGGACGGGCTGCGGGCGCTGCGGGCGGGGGACTCGGAGGAGGCGCTGCGCGCGTACGAGGCGCTGACGGGGCGCTGGCGGCGGGTGCTGGCGCTGCGCCATGCGAACTGAGCGGCCGGAGCCGCCGCGAGGGCCGGCCCGGGGCGGTGGGCGGACCGGGCCGAGGCGGCGTCATCGCTGGCCGCCCGGGGTGTCGGTGGTACTTGTAAGACTGTAAGAGTCCTACGGCCCGAGCTGCATGACCAAGGTCCTGGTTCGGGTCAATACCTGCCGAACGTGACACTACTCACCGTTGACGCGAACTTACCCCTATGTGCAAAAATGGGACAACCAGCCCAACTTCACGCGGGCATGCCCACTTTTGGGTGGTTCTGGAGTCGATGCGTGCTTTGCGGCGAAACAGAGGGTCTGGTCCGCTCGTAACCGAATGTCACTATAAGGTGACTGCCCGTTATGGGGTGGTCCATCGCCATCCGTCGGCCTTGAACCCGTGAGGGGTCAATTTTGGCGGTTTGGTCGATAGGGCTGGACGGATGGTGTAGTTGTAGACACCAGGACAAGCCGTTCGTCCTATAACCGACTCGGCCCGTCTATGCCATTTCGGGCATCGCGGGCCAAGGTGCAGAATTTGAAGGATAGAACCGCCCTGGTTCGGTTCTCCCGAGGAGGCCGCTCATGACCGCTCGTACCCCCGATGCCGAACCTCTGCTGACGCCGGCAGAGGTCGCCACCATGTTCCGTGTGGATCCCAAGACCGTGACGCGCTGGGCCAAGGCCGGCAAGCTCACGTCCATCCGCACGCTGGGCGGGCACCGCCGATACCGTGAGGCGGAGGTGCGCGCCCTGCTGGCCGGTATTCCGGCCCAGCGAACCGAGGTCTGACAGAGCCTCGCTCAAGGCTCTTCGAAAGGGGCTGCTTACCGGACTCCGCCGGGTCCGGTAAGCAGCCCCTTTTTCTGTCCCGGCGCACTTCTTCTACAGCCCTGTCGAACCGACCGCTCCCGCCTCCGGATCGCCTGTCGTACTCGCGCGATCCACCGGAATGTTGAACTCCGGATAACGATTCGATGGTGAGGAGGTGGGGGGGATTTACTGTGAATAACAGTACAATTTTACATATTAAATTAACGGGTACGAGGAAGGGTGATCGAACGGTCGGTTCCCGGAGGGGGTGCGTGACGACCGTCACGCGGGCGTTCGCTTGTGGTCCGGGCCCACTCCGGGATAAAGGAGTGGCCGGTGAAACGCGAGAGGCCCGGAACCAAACGGTTCCGGGCCTCTCGGCTACGGCGATCCTGACGGGACTTGAACCCGCGACCTCCACCTTGACAGGGTGGCGAGCTAACCAACTGCTCCACAGGACCAGAGTGTTTCCTGATCTGTCCGCTTCGCTTGCCGCGCTGCGAACAAGACAGACTGTAGCCCATGCGGGGCCCCCAGGTCGAACCGGCTCCCGGGGGCCTCCTCCGGCCCGTCCGCAGCTCAGGCGGGCCGGAGGAGGCCGAGGGGTCAGAGCGTGGCCCTGGCCGCCTCCATGGCCTTCAGGATCCGCTTCTCCGAGACGGGCGACGGGGTGCCCAGCGACTGGGCGAAGAAGCTGACCCGCAGCTCCTCGATCATCCACCGGATCGCCAGCACCTCGGCGGAGGGCTGCCGCCCGGCCGGCACGGCCGCCAGCAGCTCGCCGTACGCCTGCTGGACCTGCTGCACCTTCAGCAACTGCTGGGTGTCCCGCTGCGGATGGTTGGGCAGCGCCTCCAGCCGCCGGTCCACCGCCAGCAGGTAGCGCTTGAGGTCCGGCAGCCGCTGCCAGCCGGTCGCCGTGACGAAGCCCGGGTGCACCAGCGAGGCCAGGTGCAGCCGGATGTCGTTCACCGCGTTCAGCAGCACCGGGCTGCTCACCGCCTTCAGCCGGGTGGTCGCCCGGTGGAAGGCGATCAGTGCCGTCGCCGTCTTCAGCGTGGTGTCCGCCGAGAGCTCGTACAGGTCCGCCCTGACCTTGTCGCGCAGCGCCGCGAACGCCGCCTCGTCCCAGGCCGGACCGCCGGCCCGGGCCATCAGCCGGTCCGCCGCGCAGGCCACCACGTCCTCGAACAGCGCCGGGACCGAGCCGTGCGGGTTGTACGACAGCGCCAGCTTGGCCTGGTTGCCCAGCCGGCCCTGGATCGACTTGGCGGGCGAGTTGGTGGAGAGCACCAGCAGCCGCCGGGTGCCCTCCCACATCGCCCGCTCCTGCGCCTCCGGGGTGTCGAACAGCTTCACCCCGACCGACTCGCCCTCGTCCACCAGCGCCGGGTAGGCGCGCAGCGAATGGCCCCGGGAGCGCTGCTCGAAGGTCCGCTGGAGCACCGGCAGCCCGGCCGGCCAGGCGGTCAGCCCGGACTGCTCGATGCCCCGGCCGGAGGCGGCCGAGGAGAGCGTCTCCTTCAGCTTCGGTTCGAGCCGCAGCCGCAGCTCCTCCAGGTCCTTGGACTCGGCGAGCTTCTTGCGCCCGTCCACCACCCGGAAGGTCACCTTGAGGTGCTCCGGGACCCGCTCCTCGTCCCAGGCCGTCGGGGGCACGGTGACCGCCGTCAGGCGCTTCAGGACGTGCTCCAGGGCCGGCAGCAGCGGCTCCTGCCGCTCCTGGTGGTTCCTCAGCTCGCGCAGCGCCGCGCGGGCGAAGTCCGGGGCGGGCACGAAGTTGCGCCGCACCGCCTTCGGCAGCGACTTGATCCAGGCCGTCACCAGCTCCTCGCGCAGGCCCGGGATCTGCCAGTCGAAGCCCTCCGCGGTGACCTGGTTGAGCACCGGCAGCGGGATGTGGACGGTGACGCCGTCCGCGTCGCTGCCCGGCTCGAACTGGTAGGTGAGGACGAACCGCAGCTTGCCCTGCTGCCAGTGGTCCGGGTAGTCGGCCTCGGCGACGCCGCCCGCGGCGTCGTTGATCAGCATCGACTTCTCGAAGTTGAGCAGGTCGGGCTGCTCGTGCCGGGCCTTCTTCCACCAGGCGTCGAAGTGCCGGGTGGAGACGATGTCCTCGGGCAGCCGGCCGTCGTAGAACTCGAACAGGGTCTGGTCGTCGACCATGATGTCCCGGCGCCGGGCCCGGTTCTCCAGCTCCTCGACCTCGCCGAGCAGCTTGCGGTTCTCCGCGAAGAAGCGGTGGTGGGTCTCCCAGTCGCCCTCGACCAGGGCGTTGCGGATGAACAGCTCCCGGCAGAGCTCCGGGTCGATCCGGCCGTAGTTGACCTTCCGCGCGGCGACGATCGGCACCCCGTAGAGGGTGACCTTCTCGAAGGCCAGCACGGCCCCGGACTTCTTCTCCCAGTGCGGCTCGCTGTAGCCGCGCTTCACCAGGTGCGCGGCCAGCGGCTCGACCCACTCGGGCTCGATCTTCGCGTTGATCCGGGCCCAGAGCCGGGAGGTCTCCACCAGCTCGGCCGACATCACCCAGCGCGGCGGCTTCTTGAACAGGCCCGAACCGGGGAAGACCGCGAACCGGGCGCCCCGCGCGCCGCCGTACTCCCGCTTCTCCACGTCGAACAGCCCGATGTGCGAGAGCAGGCCGGCCAGCAGGGACTGGTGGATCCGGTCCGCGTCCGGCTCGGCGTCCTCGTGCGCCTCCTCGATCGTGACACCCAGCTGCTTGGCGACCGTGCGGAGCTGGGAGTAGATGTCCTGCCACTCCCGTATCCGCAGGTAGTTGAGGAACTCGGTCCTGCACATCCGGCGGAACGCGGAGGAGGAGAGCTCGCGCTGCTGCTCCCGCACATAGCGCCACATGGCGAGGTAGGAGAGGAAGTCGGAGGTCTCGGAGCCGAACCGGCGGTGCCGCTCGTCGGCGGCCTGGCGCTTCTCGGCCGGGCGCTCGCGCGGGTCCTGGATGGAGAGCGCGGCGGCGATCACCATGACGTCCCGCACGCACCCGTTCCGGTCCGCCTCCAGCACCATCCGGGCCATCCGCGGGTCCACCGGGAGCTGGGCCAGCTGGCGGCCGAGCGGGGTGAGCCGCTTGCGGACGTCCTTCTCGGCCGGGTCGAGCGCGCCCAGCTCGTGCAGCAGGCTGATGCCGTCCTTGATGTTGCGCGAGTCCGGCGGGTCCAGGAACGGGAAGGCGGCGATGTCGCCGAGGCCGGCGGCGGTCATCTGGAGGATGACCGAGGCGAGGTTGGTGCGCAGGATCTCGGCGTCCGTGAACTCGGGGCGGGAGAGGAAGTCCTCCTCCGAGTAGAGCCGGATGCAGATGCCGTCCGAGGTACGGCCGCAGCGGCCCTTGCGCTGGTTGGCGCTGGCCTGGCTGATCGCCTCGATCGGCAGCCGCTGGACCTTGGTGCGGTGGCTGTAGCGGGAGATCCGGGCGCTGCCCGGGTCGATCACGTACTTGATGCCGGGGACGGTGAGGCTGGTCTCGGCGACGTTGGTGGCCAGCACGATCCGGCGCGAGGAGGAGCGCTGGAACACCTTGTGCTGCTCGGCCGAGCTCAGCCGGGCGTAGAGCGGCAGGATCTCGGTGTGCTTCAGCCCGAGCTTGCCGAGCGCGTCCGCGGTGTCCCGGATCTCCCGCTCGCCGGAGAGGAACACCAGGATGTCGCCCGGGCCCTCGGCCTGGAGCTCCTCGGCGGCGTCGCAGATCGCCTGGATCTGGTCCCGCTCGCGGTCGACCTCGTCGGCGTCGTCCTCGTCGTTCTCGTCCACGATCGGGCGGTAGCGGACCTCGACCGGATAGGTGCGGCCGGAGACCTCGACGATCGGGGCGTCCTCGAAGTGCCGGGCGAACCGCTCGGGGTCGATGGTCGCCGAGGTGATGATCACCTTGAGGTCGGGGCGGCGGGGCAGCAGCTGCTTGAGGTAGCCGAGCAGGAAGTCGATGTTGAGGCTGCGCTCGTGCGCCTCGTCGATGATCAGGGTGTCGTACTGGCGGAGCTCGCGGTCGGTCTGCACCTCCGCGAGCAGGATGCCGTCGGTCATCAGCTTGACCAGGGTGTCCGGGCCGACCTGGTCGGTGAACCGGACCTTCCAGCCGACCGCCCCGCCGAGCGGGCTGTCCAACTCCTCGGCCACCCGCTCCGCCACCGTGCGGGCGGCGATCCGGCGGGGCTGGGTGTGGCCGATCAGACCCCGTACACCGCGGCCCAGCTCCAGACAGATCTTGGGGATCTGGGTGGTCTTGCCGGAACCGGTCTCACCGGCCACGATCACCACCTGGTGGTCGCGGACGGCTTCGAGGATCTCGTCCTTCTTCTGGCTGACCGGGAGCTCGGCCGGGTACCGGATCGCCGGCACCGCCGCGCGCCGGCGCTCGACCAGCAGCTCGGCCTTCCCGATGTCGGCGGCGATCTCGGCGGCGATCTGCGCGCGGGCCCCGTCCTTGCGGACCCGGCGGGCGCCCTCCAGACGGCGGCCGATCCGGACCTGGTCGCGCAGGGTCAGCTCGGGCAGGCGCGCGGCCAGCTCGCCGATGCCGGGTGCGTCGCTCCGGGCGGGCTCGGCGGCGGACTGGACTGCGGGAGAACTCACGGCGGACATCCCTCTAGGTTCGCAAGGAGGGGCGGCGGAGCGCACCTCGGTTTTCGAGCGCCTCCAGTGTCACAGGGGACGCCCGTCCGCTGCCAACGGCGGCCCGGCACGGCGGGGAACCGTCCGGAGCGGGGCGGTCGCGGTGGGTGACGGGATCGGTCGGCGCGGCTGCCGGAGGCCGCCGGAGGACGGCGGCGAGCGGGCGGCGGGAGAGGGAGCGCGGCGCGACGGCGGCGGCTACCGGAGGTAGACCACGGCGCCGACGCCGGTGATGGCCAGGGTGACGAGGACGGCGGCCGCGGTCACGGTGATCCGGTCCCGGAACCGCCGGACGGGTTCGACCCGGGCTGCGGCCTCGGTGCTCAGCTCCCACCAGTTGCGGACCCGGTGGAACTGCTCGTCGAAGTCCGGCGACGGGTACAGGTCGCTGTGCAGCAGGCCGGGCAGCGTCCGGCGCCGCCCGCCGGCCAGGAACATCCGCACCTGCGAGGTGCTGTCGCCCTGCCCCTCGACCGTGCGGACGTCGATCCAGCGGATCCGGTCCCAGGCGTAGGTGCGGCCGCGCCCGAGGCCCCAGCAGATGGTGATGCCCTCGGGGCCGACCCTGCTCCAGCTGCGGACCGTGACCCACAGGCCCAGGCCGGAGAGCAGGAGCGTGCCGCCGGCGAGCCAGAGGAAGCCCACCGGGCCGAGCCGGTACACGGCGGCGAAGCCCTGGACGGTCAGTACGACGAGCAGGACCGCCAGGTGCGACCAGGAGGGGCGGTAGCGGTCCCTCCCCCGGAATATCAGTTCGTCCACGCCGGGGACCCTACGCCTCGGATGACGGGCTGTCAGGGTCGGGGGCGGGACGGGGGCCGGGGCCGTCCGGCCGGGGTCACGCCACTCATCTGGCGTGACCCCGGGGGGGCGACAATCCCTAGCCCTCCTGGAGGACGAACTCGCGGACGAGGCGGGACCACTCGGCGCCCTGCTCGTAGACGACCACGTGGCCGCTGTCGATCTCCGCGTAGGTGCTGCCGGCGATGGCGTCGGCCAGCTCGCGGGAGAGGCCGACCGGGACGGTGGCGTCCTGGGTGCAGCCGATCACCAGGGTGCGGGCGGTGATCCGGGGCAGCAGCGGGCGGATGTCGGCGCTCAGGTTGAGGTCGATGTGGCGCAGCGCGCCCTCGGTGGGCTCGTTGCCCTTGATGATGCCTTCGAGCGCGTCGGGCTCCAGCGAGTTCAGGTGGTCGCGGCTGAACGCGGTCAGGGTTCCGAACCGGCCGAACGCCTCGGCGTCGCCGCTGATGGCGCGCCAGGTGGTCATGTGGTTGCGCAGGTAGGCGTCGTCGGGACGGCTCCAGCCGGCGGTGAGCACCAGGCTGCGCACCAGTTCGGGGCGGAGCGCGGCGAGGGTCGCGGCGACGACCGAGCCGAGCGAGAAGCCGACCACGTCGGCCGGGCCGTCGCCGGCCGCCTCGATCACGGCGGCGATCTGCTCGGCCAGCAGCTCGGGGGTCAGCTCCCGGCCGTCGTCCTCGGTGTCGCCGCAGCCGGCGAAGTCCGGCAGCAGGACGGTGCGGGAGTCGGTGAAGTCACCGGTGAGGTGGCCGAAGGTGCCCCCGGCGCCGAAGCCGGTGCCGTGCACGAAGACCAGGGACGGGTGGCCGGAGCCCTCCACGGTGTAGGAGACGCGGGCGCTGGGGCTGGCGGCGAAGGGCATGACGGGGTTCTCCTCGGGAGTGGCGGTCGGGTCGGGGGGAGGTGCGGGGGAGGTACGGGGGACGCGCGGGGGAGCTTCGGGGCTCAGGCGAGGCTCTTGGCGGAGGCGTTCTCGGCGGCGGCCCCGGCCGGGCGGGGGGCGCGTTCGAAGCCGAGCGCGACCAGGACGAGGGCGACGATGCCGCCGGTGGCGACCAGCACGGCGGTGCGCAGGCCGTCGGTGGTGGCGGAGCGGAGGGCCTCGCCGGTGAGGCCGTCGGTGCCGGCGTTGGCGACGGCCACCAGGATGCCTAGGCCCACCGCGCTGCCGACCTGCTGGCCGGTGGAGACGATGCCGGAGGCGATGCCCTGCTCGTAGGGGTGCACCCCGGTCGCGGAGGCGGAGAACATGGTGGTGAAGATGACGCCCTGGCAGAGGCTCAGCACGATCAGGCCGGGCAGCAGCGCGACGTAGCTGCCGTCCGGTGCCATGGTCAGCGCGGTCGCGGCGGTGCCGAGGGCGCCGAGCAGGTAGGAGGCGATCAGGGTGTTGCGGGCGCCGAAGCGGGTGGCGAGCCGGCCGCCCAGCATCGAGCCGAGGAAGCCGCAGACCATCGGGATCAGGAAGGCGACGCCGGTGCGCAGCGCGCTGTACTCGTGCACGGTCTGGAAGTAGACGGTCAGGAAGTACAGCAGGGTGCCGAAGCTGGCCATGAACAGGAAGGTGGTCAGCGCGCCGGTGGACAGGTTGCGGTTGCGGAACAGCCGCAGCGGCATCAGCGGGTCGGCGGTCCGGGACTCGATCGCGACGAAGGCGGCGAGCAGGCCGAGGCCGAGCACGGCGGTGGTGAGCACGGTGGGCGAGGTCCAGCCGGAGGCCGGGCCCTGGACCAGGGTGAAGACGACCAGGGTGGCGCCGGCGGTGGCGGTCAGCGCGCCGGGCAGGTCGAACGAGCGGGAGGTGTCGCGCGGTCCGTCGGCGCCGATCAGCCGGGGGGCGAGCAGCGCCGCGCCGCCGGCCAGCGGCACGTTGACGTAGAAGACGGCCTCCCAGCCGAACGCCTGGGTGAGCACTCCGCCGGCCAGCGAGCCGATGATCATGCCGCTGGCGCCGGCGGCGGCCCAGACCGAGAGCGCCCGGTTGCGTTCGCGGCCCTCGGTGAAGCTGAGGACCACCAGGGCGAGGGTGGCGGGGAACAGGAAGGCGCCGCCGAGGCCCTGGAGGGCGCGGGCCGCGATCAGCAGGCCGGGGGTGCCGGCCAGGCCGCCGAGCAGTGAGGAGCCCGCGTAGAGCAGCAGGCCGAGGACGAACATCCGGCGGCGGCCGAACAGGTCGGAGGCGCGGCCGCCGAAGAGCAGGAAGCCGCCGAAGGCGACCGCGTAGGCGCTGACCACCCACTGCAGGTTCTGGGCGGAGAAGTCGAGGCCGCTGCCGATCTCCGGGAGTGCCACGTAGACGATGTTGTAGTCGATCGAGACGATCAACTGGGCGAACGCCAGCAGGGCCAGCAGGAGGCCCGAACGGCGTGGCCCGGCGGCCTGCTCGGCACCGGCGGACGGGGACATGGGGAGCCTTTCGGGGGCGTCGGGGAGGTGGACGGGGGACGTGCGGGGGCGCCGTGGTGCGCCGGCGGCCCTTTCCGGGGCTACCGGCCGGTCGTCAGGACCACCCGGCGGCCGTTCAACTCGCCCTTCTCCAGCCGCTGGTGAGTCTCGGCGGCGGCGCTCAGCGGCCGGAGTTCCAGGGCCCGGGGCCGCAGCCGGCCGGCCGCGAGCAGCCGGTTGACGGTGACCGCCGCGCCCGCGAGCTCGGCGCCGGAGGCGTGCGAGATGACGAATCCGCGGATCGAGCCGTCCTTCATGTACAGCTGCCCGGCGGGCAGTTCGGGGCGGGAGCGGGCGCCGGCGAGCAGCACGATCCGGCCGCGCGGGGCGAGCAGGTCGACGGCGGTGGTGAGGTCGTTGGTGCCGGAGGTGTCGAGGTGGAGGTCGACGCCGCCGGGGCAGGCGGCGCGGGCCCGGTCGGGCAGGTCGGGGGCGCGGTAGTCGAGGACCTCGGTGGCGCCGAGGGCCCGGCAGTGCTCCGCGTCGGCGGGCCGCGCGGTGGCGACGACCCGGGCGCCGGCCTCGGCGGCCAGCACGATCAGGGCGCCGCCGACGTTGCCGCCGCCGCCCGCCACCAGCACGGTCTCGCCGGTGCGCAGCCCGCCGTGGGTGAACAGGGCGAGGTACGCGGTGGCGGCGGGGTGGACCACGGCGACGGCCGTCGCCGGGTCGACGCCCGGGGGCAGGTGGTAGAGCCGGTCGGCCGGGACGGCGGCCCGTTCGGCGGCCGCGCCCTGCCGGCCGTCGTGGCCGAGGCTGTTGCTCCAGACGCGGTCACCGGGGGCGAAGCCGGGGGCGCCGGGGCCGGCCAGGGCCACGGTGCCCACGAGGTCCCGGCCGATCACGAACGGGAAGGGCAAGGGGGTCCGGAAGAGCCCCGAGCGGACGAAGGTGTCGACCGGGTTGACCGATACGGCGGCCACGTCGACCAGGACATCGGTGGGCCCGGGGGCCGGCTCGGGCACCTCGCCGTAGCGGATGTCCGACGCCGGTCCGAGCCTCGGGATGAACGCTGCACGCATGGGGCCGATCCTGCGGGAGGCGCGGACGGGCGGCGGCGGATCGCGGCATCGTTCGTCAACTCCCTGGTCTCGGGCGGAAAGACGGGCGGGGACGGGGTGTCTCCCGACCTGACATAGATGCTACACCGATCGGTGCAATCTCTCATCTGCACGGAGTAGTTTACTTGGCCTCCGGGTCGGGACGGCCTGCTACTGGTCCGACCCACCGCTCGACACCCAAGGACGGAACCATGGCCACCGACCGACTCCTCGCCCAGCCGGGACCGAGACCCGCCGGCGGGAGCGGAGCGCGGACGACGCAGCCCTCCGCCAGTCGTCTGCCGTCCCTGACCGGCCTGCGCTTCCCCGCCGCCCTTGCGGTCTTCGCCTACCACGCCGCCCTGCCCATCCCGACCCTGCGGCTCTTCGCCGACGACAAGGTCGAGTTCCGTTTCGTCGACCTCGCCGACCAGGCCGGCGGCCTGGGTGTGGCCTTCTTCTTCGTGCTCAGCGGCTTCGTGCTGACCTGGTCGGCCCGCCCGGGTGACACCGCCACCGGGTTCTGGCGCCGCCGGATGGTCAAGATCGTCCCGAACTACGTGGTCGCCTGGGCGCTGGCCATGATCTTCTTCGCGGGTTCCTACACCCCGGTCCGGACGGCCGTCCTGAACCTGCTGATGCTCCAGGTCTGGATACCCGACTTCAACACCTACTTCAGCGTCGACCCGCCGAGCTGGTCGCTCGGCGCCGAGCTGGTCTTCTACCTCTCCTTCCCGCTGCTGCACCGCTTCCTGCGGACGATCCGCCCGGAGCGGCTGCTCCACTGGATCGGCGGCACGGTCGCCGCCATCGTCGCCACCCCGGCGCTGGCCTACCTGGTGCTGCCCGACACCCCGGGCGTCCCCGGCGGCTACGAGTCCTCGGTGGTGCAGTACTGGTTCTCCTACGTGCTCCCGCCGGTGCGGCTGCTGGACTTCGCGCTCGGCATCCTGGTCGCCCTCGCGGTGCGCTCCGGCCGCTGGCGCGACATCGGCATGGTGTGGTCCGGCGTGCTCCTCGTGGCGGGCTACGCCGCCACCCGCTGGGTGCCCTACCTGTACGCCCAGCGGGTCACCACCGTGGTGCCGATCGCGCTGCTGGTCGCCTCCGCCGCGATCGCCGACCGGGACGGCCGGTTCACGCCGTTCCGCAACCGGGCGATGACCTGGCTCGGCGAGATCTCCTTCGCCTTCTACCTGCTGCACTTCATCGTGCTGACCGAGATGCGCGACCTGCTCGGCACCCGGATGTACTCGACACCCGAGGGCATCGGCCTGCTGCTGCTCGCGATCGGGGTCACGGTGCTGCTCTCCTGGGTCCTGTACCGGCTGGTCGAGGCGCCGATCACGAAGCGGTTCTCCTCGCCGCGGCGCAGGCCGGCCGCCCCCGCCACCACCTCCTGAGTCCCACCCCGAGTCCCACCCCCGAGTCCCCACTTCCCGAAAGCGAGCCGTACCCATGGGCAAGATCCTCGTCACCGGGGCGACCGGCCAGGTCGGCGCCGAGGTGCTGGCGCAGCTGCTGGCGGCCGGCGCCGACGTCCGGGCCGGTGCCCGGACCCCGGAGAAGCTGGCACCGCCCGCCCCGGCCGACACCGCGGCGCTCGACCTCACCGACCCGGACACCTACGGCCCGGCGCTGGCCGGCGTCGACAAGGTGTTCCTCTACGCGGTGCCGCAGGGCACCGCCGGCTTCCTCGCCGCGGCGCGGGAGGCGGGCGTGCGGCACGTCGTCGTGCTCTCCTCGCAGACCGTGGTGGACGCCTTCCCGGTGCAGAAGCCGATCGTGGAGATGCACCGCGCGGTCGAGGACGCCGTCCTCGCGTCCGGGATCGCGTACACCTTCCTGCGGCCGCACAACTTCGCCACCAACATCCTGATGTGGGGCTGGCCGGAGTCGATCCGGGCCGAGGGGCGGATCCGCTTCCCGTACCCCGAGTCGCACAGCGACGCGATCCACGAGAAGGACATCGCCGCGGTCGCGGTGGCGGTGCTCACCGGCGAGGGCCACGAGAACCGGGCGTACTTCATCAGCGGCCCCCGGTCGATCACCCAGCGCGAGCAGCTCGCCGACCTGGCCGAGGCGCTCGGACGGCCGCTGGAGTTCGAGGAGCTGACCGACGCCGAGGCGCGCGAGGCGCTCGCCCCGATCGTCCCGATCTGGGTGATGGACGCGGTGGTCGGCTACTGGGCCAACTCCGACGGCGTCCCGACCGAGGTGTCCGACACGGTGGAGCGGCTGACCGGCCGCCCCGCCCGGACCTTCGCCGAGTGGGCCCGCGACCACGCGGCCGACTTCACCGCCTGACCCGGCACCGGCCCGGCATCGGCCCGGCACACCGGAATCCGGACCCGCCGCACCGGCGGGCGGGACTCCGGTGGCCGGGCCACCACCGTCCGCGCCGGACGGGTGGGCCGCGCACCTTAGCGGAGCGGGGCGCGCGGCCTAGCGTGAGCACGGCGCAGTCATCCGCCATTCGAGGGGGACCGATGAGCGGCCCGGCCATGACCCGAACCCTGCCGACGGACCCCCAGGCTCCGCCGGAGGAAGCGCAGTTGCTCGACGCCTCGCACGAGGTGCTGCTCAAGGAGCTGTGCGGCGTGCTGTTCGCCTCGCTGCCGCGCAGCGACCAGCGGCGCAAGGGCGCCCAGTACCTGCGCGGACTGCTGGGCGCGCGCGGACGCAAGTCGATCCGCAACATCGCCACGGTGGTCGGCGGCCCGGCCGCCGAGCAGAGCCTGCACCACTTCATCACCAGCTCCACCTGGGACTGGAGCCCGGTCCGCCAGGCGCTGGCCCAGCACCTCGCCCGGATCGCCCCGCCGCAGGCGTACGTCCTGCGGCCGATGGTCGTCCCCAAGGCCGGCGACCACTCGGTGGGGGTGGACCGCCGCTTCATCCCGGCCCTCGGCCAGGTGCTCAACGCCCAGCAGGCGGTGGGTGTCTGGGCCGCCTCGGAGAGCTTCAGCGGCCCGGTCAACTGGCGGCTGCACCTGCCGCGGACCTGGCTGGAGGACGCGCCGCGGCGCAGCCAGGCGCTGATCCCCGACGAGGTGGACGCGGAGAGCCTCGGCGACTGCGCCCTGGAGGCGGTGCTCGGGCTGCCGGCCCGCTGGGGGCTGCCGGTGCGCCCGGTGGTCGCGGACGCCAGGGACGCCGACGGGCTGCGGCTGGTGCGCCGGATGCGGGGCGAGCGGTTGCCGATGCTGGCCCGGATCAGCGGCTCGTTCCCGCTGCGGCCGGTCGCGCCGCTGCCCGGTCACCCGGCCGGACCGGGGCCCGCCTGCCAACTGCTCACCGCGGCCAGGGAACTGCGCCGGCCGGTGGTCTGGTCGGATCCCTCCGGTGAGCTGCGCGGCGGGCTGGTCGCGGCGGTCCGGGTGCGTCCGGCCGGGCCCGGGGGCGCCCGCCAGGGCCGGGGCCGGCGCGGTGGCGGGGAGTTGCTGCTGCTCGGGATGGGCGCGGCCGGCGGCCGCTGGCCGGCCGAGCTGTGGCTCACCGATCTGGTGGACCTGCCGGTGGCCGCGCTGGTGCGGCTGGCCCGGCTGTCCGACCGGGTGGACCGGGACTTCACCAGGACCGCCGACCGGGTCGGGGTGCGGGACTTCGCGGGCCGCTCGTTCGGCGGCTGGCACCGGCACATCACCCTGGCCTCGGCGGCGCACGCGGTCGCGGTGCTGGCCCGCGGTGACGACCGGCTGTACTGAGGTGGGTTCAGCAGGCGGGGCCGGCCCGGTCGGTCCGGTCCGGCCGGTCGGTCGGGCCGCCGGTCGGGTCGGTCCGGTCGCCCGGACCGCCCGACTGCTCCTCGGGGCGGCCGGGGCCGGTGCGGGTGCCCCGGTCGAGCAGGGTGCGGCGCACCCGGCTGAGCCTGAGCGCGAGCTGGATCTCGAAGGAGCGTTCGGGCTTCAGCCAGTCGGGGCCGAGCAGTTCGCCGATCCGTTCCAGCCGACGGGCCACCGTGTTGGGGTGGACGTGCAGCCGCTGGGCGGCGTGGGTCGGGCTGTTGCCGGTGTCGAACCACGCCTGGAGGGTGCGGGTCAGCTCGGTCAGCCGCTGCCGGTCGTAGTCGAGCACCGGGCCGACCGCCGACTCGATGAACCCCTCGACGTCGTGGTTGTCGGCCAGCAGGACGCCGACGAAGCCGAGTTCGCGGGCCGAGGCGGCACGGCCGACCGCGCCCAGCGAGGTCATCGCGTCCAGGCAGCGCAGCGCCTCCTGGTAGCCGTGGAAGACCGAGGTCGGGTCGCTGACCGGCCCGGCCGCGCCGACCGTCACCGGGAGGCCGAGCAGCGGGGTGAGTTCCTCGGCGACGGCGCGGGCGGCCCGGCCGGGGTCGCTGCCGGGCAGCAGCAGCACCGCCCGGCCGTTGTGGACCCGTTTGAGGCCGCTCATCCGGTGGGCGTAGAGCCCGGCCCAGGTCGCGGTCCTGCCCTGGGCCTCGCCCTCGGGGCGGGCGACCACCAGGACGTGCGCGGCGGACAGGTCGATGCCGAGCCGGCGGGCCCGGACGTCGAGCTGGCGCGGCGGGCGCTGCGGACTGCTCAGCAGTTCGTCGAGCAGTTCGTCGCCGACGTGGCGGACCGGGGCGGCCGAGCGCTGGCCCTCCAGCAGCAGGGCGACCGCGACCGCCTGGGCGACGCTCTGGCAGAACTCCGCGGCGAGGTCCGCCCCGCGGCCGGTCGGCCGGGCGAGCAGGGTGCCCAGGTCGGTGGAGCCGGCCCGGACCGGGGCCGCCCACAGCGGTCCGGCCAGCCGGACCGGGCGGCCGGCCGCGTGGGTGTCGACGACGGTGGCGAGGACGGTCGGGCCGTCGAGTTCGGGCAGTTCGCCGGTCGAGGCCAGGACGGTTCCGTCGCTGGCGTACACCCGCAGGCCGAGGCCGAGCCGGCGGCCGGCGTCGCGGACCAGGGCGTGCGGGTCGCGGCCGGAGAGCGCCAGGTCGACCAGGGCGCGGTGCGCCTCGGCGAGGTCGGTGGGGGAGTCGGCCGCGCCGGCCGTGCCGACCGGGGCCGGTCCGCCGGTCCGGGCCGGCGCCGCGGCGGGGGAGGTCCGGGCGGCGCGCTCCAGCAGCCGGGCCTTCTCGATCGCCACCCCGGCGAGGTCGCCGAGCGCGGCCATCAGCGAGATCTCGTCGGTGGTGAAGTAGCGCACCGCGCGCTCGGCGACGTAGAGGGTGCCGAACGGGCGGGCGCGGTGGCCGAGCGGGACGGCCATCACGGCGCGCAGTCCCTCGGCACGGATCGCCCCGTCGACCACCGGGCTGCGCCGGATCCGCTCGTCCGCCAGGAAGTCCGGGGTCCAGAAGGGTCCCGGGGCGGCCGGGACGCCGCCGCCCAGGCCGAAGCCGTCGGGGACGGCCAGGCCGATCCGCAGCGAGCCGCTCGGGCCGTCGGTGGTGCGGATCCGGACCGGTCCGGGCGCGCTGTCGCCGCCGGCCGGTTCGGCGGTGGTGAGGCAGGAGACGTCGGTGCCCAGCAGCAGCCGGGCCCGGCGGGTGATCACCCGCAGCAGGCTGTCCAGTTCGTAGGGCAGGGCCAGGTCGCGGGCGGTGTCGGCGAGCGCGGCCAGCCCGGCCTCGCGGCGCCGCCGCTGCTGGGACCGGGAGCGGATGGACAGGCCGAGCTGCTCGATCCGGCCGATCGCCTCCCGCTCCCGCGCGGTCTCGCAGCTCCGCCGGGCCTGCTCGACCAGCTCCGCGAGCTGGGCGGCCGGAGCCTCGCTGGCCAGCAGTTCCAGGACGTTGAACGCGATTGAGTCGGCAGACCGTCGCGTCATGACCTTCCCTCCCCCTGGGGCGTGTCGTGTGGATCGGCCCGGGTCCGCGACGCTCCCCCGACCGTCGGCCGGGAGGTACCCCCAGGGCACGCGCGCCCCGGCCCTCCGGCCGGGAGGTGCCCCCATCGCAGCGGCTCCGCCCCCAGCCCGGTGGCCGGGAGGTGCCGCTACCTCCGCCTTGCGGTGCACGCACCCCGACGCCGCGGCCCCGTCCGGGCTGGTCCACAAGACGCGTCCGGACCCCGTGAGCGGGAGGAGTGCGTGACGGCCTGCAATCCGGAAGGTATGCGGGGGCGGTTGTTCCCGTCAAGAACAGGTCCGGGCCGTCCGGGCGGGGTTGGTGATGCCCGAGTGACGGATCATCAGGATGATTCAACCGAGCGGAAGTCGGGCCGGTTCCTGATCGCCGGGGCGGGCGGACGGGCGTCCCTCGACGGCGGCGTGCAGGCGCAGCCAGTGGTCGACCAGCAGCGGGACGCTCTGCTCCTCCAGCCGCCGGGCGACCGCGCCGTAGTCGACGCCGAGCCGTCCCAGCCGGTCCAGCACCACCCGGGCCGCCTCGTACTGGCCGAGCAGGGTGTCGCCCTCCAGCCGGAGCTTGCGGACCGCCTCGTCCAGCACCGGCCGGGTCATCGCGTGCGCGGTGCCCCAGGAGACCAGCCCGGCCACGTACCGGGCCTGGGCGGCGGGACCGCCCAGCGCCGAGTCGGTCCACAGCAGCCGCTGCGGGCGGGCCCCGGAGGCGCGCAGGGTGCGCCAGCGGCCGTCGCCGAGCCGCTCCTCGTACGCCCGGTACATCAGCCGGGCCGCCGCCTGGGCGGTGAGGCCGCGCAGCGCGGCTGCGTCCGGGCCGGCGGTCGCGGCCAGCCGCCGGTCGATCTCCCGGTCCACCCGGCCGACCGGGAGCGAGGCCACCGAGGCGATCGCGGCCAGGGGGAGGCCGGCCGCCAGCGCCTGCTCCAGGCCGTCGAAGTAGGCGTCCACCACCTGCCCGTAGCGCCGCACCGAGTACAGGCCGGTGGCGTGGACGCCGAGCCCGCGGCCGACGCAGTCGCGGAGCGCGGTGAGGCCGGCGGCGGTGGCGGGGATCTTGACCAGCAGGTTGGGCCGGTCCACCGCGCGGGCCAGTTCGACGGCCTCGGCGACGGTGGCGGCGGCGTCGTGCGCGAGCCGGGGGTCGAGGTCGGCCGAGACCAGGCCGTCGTGGCCGTGGGTGGCGCGGTGGACGCCCAGGAACTCCTCGCAGACCAGCCGCAGGTCGTGCACGGTGACGGCCCAGACCGAGCCCTCCGGGGAGACGTGGTGCTCGGCCAGCCGGGTCAACTGGTCCGCGTAGGAGGGGTCGTGGCGCAGCGGGCCGGTCAGCAGGGCGGGGTTGGTGGTGGCGCCGCGCAGACCGGTGCGGTCGATCAGCCGGCCGAGCAGGCCCGAGGTGACCAGGCCGCGGTTGATCCCGTCCAGCCAGGGCGAGACGCCCTCGGCGATCAGCGGCCGCAGGTCTCCGGTTCGGGGTTCGGCGGCCGGCGGTTTCTTCACTGCGGGATCACTGCTCCTCGGCTCTGTGACGGACCGAAAACGGTGCCGTGGCCGAGGATAGGCAGCAATTCGTGCCCGGAAAAGTGACGGACCCGGTCAATGTCAGGTCGGCCCCGGGTCAATGCCGGGCCGGGCGGGGGTCAATGCCGGGCATGGTCATTGCGGGCGCCCGGAGAAGTGGCCGCCGAGTATTTGATGGAGTGCGGCCCCACCTGACGAAGTGCCGGGAACTCCGTTGGCCGGTCGGCCGACCACGGTCAACGATCAGTGGAACGCGCCCACGTCACCGAGGAGTTCGCCGCCGTGACCACCATTGCCGTCATCTATTGGTCCTCCACCGGAAATGTCGCCAGGCTGGCCGAGGCAGCGGCCGACGCCGCCGGGAAGGCGGGCGCCGAGGTCCGGCTGCGGCGCATCGCCGACCTGCCGGACGACACCTATGTGCCGGGCACCGAGGAGGCCGCGCGGGAGTTGCGGGACCGCACCGCGGACGTCCCGGTGGCCTCGCTCGACGACCTGGCCTGGGCGGACGGCATCCTGATCGGCACCCCGGTCCGGTTCGGCCTCCCGGCCGCGCCGGTGCTGCGGTTCGTCGACGCGACGGCGCCGCTGTCGATCCCCGGTGGGCTGGCCGACAAGGCGGTGTCCGCGTTCACCTCCGGCTCGGCGCCGCACGGCGGCCACGAGACGGCGATCCTCGCGCTGCACAACGCCTTCTGCCACTGGGGCTCGCTGATCCTGGCCACCGGCTCCACCGACCCGGTGCTGTTCCGCCCGCAGAACGGCAACCCGTACGGGGCCAGCGCGGTGTCCCGGAACGTGCCGGGCCAGGTGCACGAGGAGAACCTCGCCGCCGTGGAGTTCCAGGCCCGCCGGGTGGTCCGGGTGGCCGGGCTGGTCCGCGGCCTCGCCGACCAGTAGCCGCCGCGCCGGTCCGGGAGGGAGACGTCAGTGGACCACCTGCTCCTGGGACAGCTCGCCGACCGCCCCGCCGGGCAGCAGCCGGACTGGCCCGATCCATTCGAACTCGCCGCCGCCAAGAAGGAGTTGGCCGACCGTCCGGCTCTGGTGGCGGCCGCCGACGTACACCGGTTGCGGACCCTGCTCGGCCGGGTCGCGCGCGGGGAGGCGCACGTCCTCCAGGCCGGCGACTGCGCCGAGGACCCGCAGGAGTGCACCGCCGGCGACATCGGCCGCAAGGCCGCGCTGCTCGACCTGCTGGCCGGCCGGCTCAAGCTCACCACCCACCGCCCGGTGCTCCGGATCGGCCGGATCGCCGGCCAGTTCGCCAAGCCCCGCTCCAGCCCCACCGAACTCTGCGACGGCGTCGAACTCCCGGTCTACCGGGGTCACCTGGTGAACGGCCCGGAGCCCGATCCGGTCCGCCGCACCCCCGATCCGCGTCGGCTGGCGGCGGGTTACGAGGCGTCCCGCCGGGTGCTGGGCCACCTGTCCCGGCTCGCGCCCGGCGACCCGTCCGTCGCCTGCCCGCCGGTGTGGACCAGCCACGAGGCGCTGCTGCTGGACTACGAGCTGCCGCTGCTCCGCCGGGACACCCGGGGCCGGCCGCTGCTCGCCTCCACGCACTTCCCGTGGATCGGCGAGCGGACCCGGGACCCGGACGGCGCGCACGTCGCCCTGCTGGCCTCGGTGGTCAACCCGGTCGGCTGCAAGGTCGGTCCGACCACCACCCCGGCGGAACTGCTGCGGCTGTGCGCCCTGCTCGACCCCGGCCGGGAGCCCGGCCGGCTCACCCTGATCGCCCGGCTCGGCGCCGACCGCGTCGCCGAGGTCCTCCCGGGCCTGGTCAGAGCGGTGCACGGGGCCGGCCACCCGGTGGTCTGGCTCAGTGACCCGATGCACGGCAACACCGTCGCCGGGCCGGACGGGCTGAAGACCCGGCTGGTGTCCGAGCTGGTCCGGGAGGTCGAGGCGTTCCAGCGGGCGGTCCGGGCGGAGGGCGGTGTCGCGGGGGGCCTGCACCTGGAGACCACCCCCGACGACGTGACCGAGTGCGCCGACGACGCGGCCGGGCTGGCCCGGGTCGGCGACAAGTACACGAGCCTGTGCGATCCGCGGCTCAACCCGGGTCAGGCGGTCGCGGTGGTGTCCGCCTGGCGCGTCTGAGCGCCGGTCGCGGGGCCCGCCCGCGGTCCCCGCGGTGCCCGTACCGCCGGTGCCGCCCGCACCGCCCGCACCGCCCGCACCGCCCGCACTGCCTGTACCGCTCGCACCATCCGGCTCCGACCCGTGCACCACCCCCAACCCACCCGCGGCCCGACCTGCCGGTCCGCGTCCCCCAGGGAGGTCCGCACATGAGAAACAAGGTGGCACTGGTCACCGGCGCGGCGGGCGGCATAGGCGCCGCTGTGGTCCGGCTGCTGGCCGGCCGCGGCGCGCTGGTCGCGGCCGTGGACCGGGACGCCGACCGCCTCGCCGAGCTCACCGGCAAGCTGGCGGCCGAGGGCCTCACGGTGGCGGCCGTCCCCGCCGACGTCACCGACAGCGCCTCGGTCGAGGCGGCCGTCGACACCGCCGAGCGGGAGCTCGGCCCGATCGACCACCTGGTCAACAACGCCGGGGTGCTGCGGCTCGGCGAGGTCCGCGACCTCACCGACGAGGACTGGCGGACCACCTTCGCGATCAACGCGGAGGGCGTGTTCCGGGTCTCCCGGGCGGTGGTCCACCGGATGATCCCGCGCCGGCGGGGCGCGATCGTCACGGTCGCCTCCAACGCGGGCCTCACCCCGCGCGCCGAGATGGCCGCCTACGCGGCCTCCAAGGCGGCGGCCACCCACTTCACCAAGAGCCTCGGCCTGGAGGTGGCCCGCTACGGGATCCGCTGCAACGTGGTCGCGCCCGGCTCCACCGACACCCCGATGCTCAGCGGGATGTGGGCCGACGGCGACGACGGCCGGGCCGCCACCATCGCCGGGGTGCCGTCCGCGTTCAAGGTCGGCATCCCGCTCGGCAAGCTGGCCCGGCCGGAGGACGTCGCGCACGCCGTCGCCTTCCTGCTGTCCGACGAGGCGGGCCACATCACCCTGCACGACCTCACGGTGGACGGGGGTGCCGGGCTCGGTGCGTGACGCGACCCCCTCCCCGCTGGACCGCGTGCTGGCCGCCCGGCCGCCCGCGTTCGCGCTGCTGCACCGGCCCGAGGCCACCGGCCCGGGGGTGGTCGAGCTGCTGCTCGGCGTGGTGTCGGCCCCGGCCACCCTGGCGGACCTCCCGCTGGCGGACGTCCCGGCGTCCGGCCCCGTGCCGTCCGGCCCCGCGCCGTTCGGCTCCGTGCCGTCCGACCCGCCGTCCGGGCGGCCCGGCGGCGAGCGGCACGAGCTGCTCGCCCTGGTCCCCTACCGGCAGATCGCCGAGCGCGGCTTCGAGGCGCCGGACGACGGCACCCCGCTGCTCGCGCTGTCCGTCACCGAGCAGGTGGAGCTGCCGCTCGCCGAGCTGCTCGACCGCCTCCCGGACGGCCCGGTCGACCTGTCCGGCGGCGCCTTCGACATCGGCGACGAGGAGTACGCGCAGACCGTGCGCCGGGTACTCGCGGAGGAGATCGGGGAGGGCACCGGCGCCAACTTCGTGCTCAGGCGCTCCTTCGTCGCCGCCGTCGCCGGGGACACCACCGGCGCCGCGCTCACCCTGTTCCGCCGGCTGCTCCAGCGGGAGACCGGCGCCCACTGGACCTTCCTGGTGCACACCGGGGACCGGACCCTGGTCGGCGCCACCCCGGAGCGGCACATCAGCGTGCACGGCGGGCTGGCGGTGATGAACCCGATCAGCGGCACCTACCGCTACCCGGAGCACGGCCCGGAGCTCGACGGCCTGCTGGAGTTCCTGGCGGACCGCAAGGAGACCGACGAGCTCTGCATGGTGCTGGACGAGGAGCTCAAGATGATGGCCCGGATCTGCCCGGGCGGGGGCCGGGTGGTCGGCCCGTACCTCAAGGAGATGGCCCGGCTCGCGCACACCGAGTACTTCATCGAGGGGCGGACCGACCGGGACCCGCGCGAGGTGCTGCGGGAGACGCTGTTCGCGCCCACGGTCACCGGCAGCCCGCTGGAGTCCGCCGCCCGGGTGATCGCCAAGTACGAGCCGGGGGGCCGGGGTTACTACAGCGGGGTGGCCGCGCTGATCGGCCGGGACGCGGCCGGCGGGCGTTCGCTCGACTCCGGCATCCTGATCCGCACCGCCGACATCGACCCGGCCACCGGCCGGCTGGGGATCGGGGTGGGGGCGACCCTGGTGCGGCACTCGGACCCGCGTTCCGAGGTGGCCGAGACCGGGGCCAAGGCGGCCGGGCTGCTGGCCGCGAGCGGCGCCGGGTCGCCCGGGCCGTCCGCCCCGGGGGCCGTCCGCCGGGGCGGGTTCGCCGCCCACCCGGAGGTGCGGGCGGCCCTGGCCGGGCGCAACCGGGACCTGTCCGGCTTCTGGCTCGCCGAGGTGTCCGGGCGGGCCCGTCCGCGTCCGGAGCTGGCCGGACTGCGGGTGCTGGTGGTGGACGCCGAGGACACCTTCACCGCGATGATCGGCCACCAGCTGCGGGCGCTCGGCCTGGAGGTCGAGGTGCGCCGGTTCGACGAGCCGTACACGCGCGACCGGGCCGACCTGGTGGTGCTCGGGCCCGGCCCGGGCGACCCGCGCGACACCGCCCACCCGAAGATCGCCCATCTCCGCGCGGCCGCACGGGAGTTGCTGGCCGCGCGGCGGCCGTTCCTGGCGGTCTGCCTGAGCCACCAGGTGCTCTCCGCCGAGCTGGGCCTGCCGCTGGTCCGCCGCGCGGTGCCCAACCAGGGGGTGCAGCGCGCGGTCGACCTGTTCGGCGCCGCCGAGCGGGTCGGCTTCTACAACACCTTCGCCGCGGTGTGGGACGCCTGCCCGGGCGGGCCGGGGGAGTTCGCGGCCCCCGGCGGCGCGGTCCGGGTCGCCGGGGACGCCACGACCGGCGAGGTGCACGCGCTGCGCGGACCCGGCTTCGCCTCGGTGCAGTTCCACGCCGAGTCGGTGCTCACCCTCGGCGGCGTACGGATCACCGGTGATCTGATCGCTCACGCGCTCGGATTGCCGGACTCCGTTCGAATGGCGCCCGGGGCTCCCGAATTCCCCTGACAGGTTGTACACGGCCCATAACCGTTCCATCTGGAAAAGCATTACCGGAGCCGGAAAACCCCGACCGAACCACCGGGGACCGGACGCCGGAACAGCCGGCCCCGGACCCCGGACCACCCGGAACACCCGGAACACCCGGAACACCCGGTCTCCGGAGCACCGGAGGACCGGACACCGGACCACCGACAAGAGGAGAACACCGTGCTGGACGACGCCATGGTGGACGCGTACCTCGCCCGGATCGGCGCCGAGCGGCCCGAGCGGGCCGACCTCGCCGCACTCACCCACCTCCAGGAACGGCAGGTGCTGTCCGTGCCGTTCGAGAACCTCGGCTACCACCTCGACGAGCCCATCCACATGGACGAGCAGGTCCTCGACAAGATTGTCCGCCAGCGCCGGGGCGGCGGCTGCTACGAGGTCAACCCGGCCCTCTCGTTCCTGCTCACCGCCCTCGGATACCAGGTGGAGATCCTCCCCGGCCGGGTCCACCGCCCCGGCGGCACCCTCGGCGCGGCCCTGTGCCACCTCGCCCTGCGGGTCACCGTCGACGGCGAGCAGTGGCTGGTCGACACCGGCTTCGGCCGCAACAGCCGGCACCCGCTGCGGCTGGACTCGCGCGAGGTCCAGCAGGACCCGGACGGCGAGTACCGGCTGGCCGACGTCGAGGGCGGCGGCTTCGACGTGTTCCTCAACGGCAAGCCGCTGTACCGGCTGGAGGACCGCCCGGTGCGGATCGAGGACTTCCGCCCGACCCTCTGGTGGTACCGCACCGCGCCCGAATCGCCCTTCCTGCAGGACGTGTTCTGCTCGCTGCGGACCGAGGACGGCCGGATCACCCTCAAGGGCAACCAGCTCTCCACGGTGGCCGGCGGCGAGCGCGGCACCCAGGAGTTCGGCACCGACGCCGCCGTCCTGGAGGCGTACAAGACCTACTTCGGGTTCAGCCTGGACCGGCTGCCCGACCAGCCGTCCGGCGGGGTCACCGCCGCCGTCCAGACGGGATGACACCGCCATGACCACCACCGGAACCAACCAGGACGCCGGCCCCGCCGGACCCGACGCCGACCCCGCGGCGCCGCCCACCGACCCCGCCCGGCTGCCACTGGTCTTCGCCCGGGCCTTCAACGCGGGCGACGCGCAGGCCGTGGAGCGGCTGTTCGAGCCCGGCGCCGTCTTCGTCGACGCGCCCGGCAAGGTGGTCACCGGCGACGAGCGGCGCGCCGCCACCGGCCGCTTCCTCGCCCTCGGCCTGCCGATCCGGATCGAGGTCCGGCACTGCTACGTGGCCGGCGACCTCGCGCTGCTGATCGGGGACTACCTGATCGAGGGCGAGGGCCCGGACGGCCCGCTCCGCGACGAGGGCACGGCCACCGACGTCGCCCGGCGCGGCGCGGACGGCCGCTGGCGCTACGCGATCGACAACCCGCCCGGCACCGCCCGCTGACCCGAGGAAGGACCGCTGTGCCTGCTGCAGCCAACCCCGCCGACCCGCTGCTGGACCTGCCGTTCGACGCCGTGCCGGACCCCGACGAGTACCTGCGCGCCGCGATGCGCTGGCACTTCTCGCCGGAGACCGGCTCGCCGTTCTGGCTGGCCCGGGCCGCGGGCCTCGGCTTCGACCCGCTCACCGAGGTCCGCACCCACGCCGACCTCGCCAAGTTCCCCAACCTCGCCGGCGAGCTGCGCACCGCCCGGGTCGAGGACCTGGTCCCGCGCGGCTACGGCGACCGCCCCGAGGTGGTCGGCGTCTACGAGAGCGGCGGCACCACCGGCGCGCCCAAGCGGATCGTGCTGCTGCGCGACTGGCTGGACCGGCTGCTCGGCTGGTCCAGCGCCCAGCTCGACGGCCACGGCGTGCCGCAGGGCGTCAACTGGCTCGTGGTCGCCCCGACCGGCCCGCACATGGTCGGCGACGTGATCAAGGCCCAGACCGCCTACCGCGGCGGACTGGCCTTCACCGTCGACCTGGACCCGCGCTGGGTGAAGCGCCTGATCTCCGACGGCAAGGCCGCCGAGGCCGGCGCGTACGCCGAACACATCGTCGACCAGGTCGCGTTCCTGCTGGAGACGCAGGACATCGGCGTGCTGATGTGCACCCCGCCGGTGCTGGAGCGGATCGCCCGCCGCGAGGGCCTGGCCAAGCTGGTGGGCGAGAAGATCCGGGCGATCAACTGGGTCGGCACCCAGATGGACCCGGACACCCGGCACCTCTACCGCACCGAGGTGTTCCCGGACGCCGTGCTCTACAGCGGCTACGGCTCGACCATGATCCTCGGCAACGCCAGCGAACGGCACGGGCTGACCGACGACGACCCCTGTGTCTACGACCCGTACTCGCCGTACATGAGTTTCGGCGTGATCGACCCGGAGACCGGGCGGACGGTCGAGTACGGCGAGCGCGGGCAGGTGGTCATGCACCACGTGTCCAAGAGCCTGCTCATGCCCAACAACCTGGAGCGCGACCACGGCACCCGGATCGCCGCGCTGCCCGGGCACCTCGGCGACGCGGTCGCGGACATCGCCCCGGTCCAGGAGTTCGACAACGAGACCGTGATCGAGGGGGTGTACTGATGACCGAGCCCACCACGCCCGCCCCGCCGGAGCCGCCCGCGCGGTCCGGGCCGTCCGCCCTGCTGCAGCTGGACGCGCTCGGCCCCGGCGAGCCGTTCCGGGCCCGGCGCCGCACCGAGGTGACCGAGGTGACCGGCGCGCCGTTCGCCGAACTCAGCCTCGTCCCCAAGCTGTTCGTCACCCGGGCGATGCGCGCCCTGCACGCCGCCGAGTCGCTGCCGGCCGAGGAGCGCTTCGCCGCGCTGGCCCGGGCCGGCCGGATCTTCACCTCGGAGACCATCGACGGCCTGGACTTCCCGTCCTACGAGCGCGCCGTCGCCCGGGTCTCCGGAGTGCCGATCACGGTCGTCCGGGACGCCACCCGGGCCATCGCCGACTCGGCCGAGAAGGCCGGCTGGTCCGCCTACCGGGCCCGGCCGGCCGGCGCGGTGAGCGACTGGCGGGACGGCGCGACCCTCGACGGCAGCGCCGTCTGGACCAGGCGCGGCGAGGTCTTCGCCGTCCACGCGGCCGGCAACCACCCCGGCCCGCACGGCCTGTGGCTGGAGGCGCTGGCGCTCGGCTACCGGGTCGCCGTCCGGCCCTCCCGCCGCGAGCCGCTCACCCCGCACCGGCTGGTCACCGCGCTGCGGCTGGCCGGCTTCGCCGCCGACCAGGTGATGCTGCTGCCCACCGACCACGAGGCCGCGGACGAGATCCTGGCCGGCGCCGACCTCGGCATGGTCTACGGCGGCGACGAGGTGGTCCGCAAGTACGCGGGCAGCACCGTGCTGCCGCAGGGCCCCGGCCGGTCCAAGATCCTGGTCACCCGGGACACCGACTGGCGCGAGCACCTGGACACGATCGTCGACTCGATCGCCCACCAGGGCGGCGTGGCCTGCATCAACGCCACCGCCGTCCTGGTCGAGGGCGACCCGGCGCCGCTGGCCCAGGCGATCGCCGAGCGCCTGGCCGGGATCCCGAGCCTGCCGCCGGAGGACGAGAAGGCGGTGCTCTCGGTCCAGCCGGTGGCCGAGGCCCGTGCGATCGAGTCCTACCTGCTGCGCCGGGCGGCCGGCACCAGGGCCTGGCTCGGCGGGGACGGCGTGGTGGCCGAACTCGGCGACGGCAGCGCGGTGCTGCGCCCGGCCGTGCACCAGCTGGACCGGCCGGACGCCGAGCAGACCGGCGTCGAACTCGCCTTCCCCTGCGTCTGGGTGGCGCCGTGGACACCGGAGGCGGGGGTGGCGCCGCTGCGGAACTCGCTGGTGCTGACCGCGCTCACCGGGGACGACGCGCTGTTCGACCGGCTGCTCCGGGAGCCGAGCATCAGCAACGTCTACCGGGGCGACCACCCGACGTACTGGATCCGGCCCGGGGTGCCGCACGACGGCTACCTGGGGGAGTTCCTGATGCGGACCAAGACCGTCATCCGGGGCTGAACCGCGGACGGGGACCTCGCGGGCCGGTCGCCCGCGGGGTCCCCGCGCCGTTCGTCCGGTGGCGGCCCGGTGCCGGACCGCTGCCGGCTCAGTCGCGCAGCGCCCGGTCCACCAGGGCGCCGGCCATGCCGGTGTACCCGGCCGGGTCGCACAGCTCCGCGATCTCGTCGGAGCTGAAGTGCCCCTCCAGTCCGTCCTGTTCGGCCAGCACCTCGGCCAGCGGACGGCCCTCCCGGTCGGCGGTCAGCGAAGCCTCGGTGAGCAGCCGCCGGGCCGCCGCCTTGCCGAGCTTCGGCGCCAGCCGGGCGGCGATCCGCTCCGAGACCAGCTGGCCGCCGGTGAGTCCCAGATTGGCCCGCATCCGCTCCGGCCGGACCACCAGGCCCTCGGCCAGCTCCACCGAGGTGTGCGCGGCGCCGCCGACCAGCCGCAGGCACTCGCGCAGCAGCAGCCACTCGGCGTGCCAGGCGCCGCCCGAGCGCTCGTCCTCGGTGACCAGGCACTGGGTCAGTCCGGCGGCGAGCACCGGGACCTGGAGGGCGGCGCTGCGCAGCAGGGTGGCCAGCACCGGGTTGCGCTTGTGCGGCATCGCGGAGGAGGCGCCGCGTCCGGCCACCGCCGGTTCGACCACCTCGCCGACCTCGGTGCGGGTCAGCGACTGCACGTCCACCGCGATCTTGCCGAGCGCGCCGGCGGTGAAGGACAGCGCGGCGGCCAGGTCGGCCATCGGGGTGCGCAGCGCGTGCCAGGGCAGCGCCGGCCGGGCGAGTCCGGTCTCGGCCGCGAAGGCGTCCAGCAGCCGGTCCAGGTAGGCGCCGGCGTCCACCTCCGGGTCCGGGCCGTCCAGCCGGGCGTACTCCAGGTAACCGGCCAGGGTTCCGGCGGCGCCGCCGAGCGCGACCGGCAGCCCGTCCGCGAGGACGGCGGCGAGCCGGCGGTCGGCGTCCAGCACCAGCCGGTGCCAGCCGGCCGCCTTGAGGCCGAAGGTGGTGGGCACCGCGTGCAGGGCGAGGGTGCGTCCGGCCAGCACGGTGTCCCGGTGCTCGGCGGCCAGTCCGGCG
Organism: Kitasatospora sp. NPDC094019; assembly: GCF_044764505.1. NCBI lineage: Bacteria > Bacillati > Actinomycetota > Actinomycetes > Kitasatosporales > Streptomycetaceae > Kitasatospora > Kitasatospora sp. NPDC094019. The sequence goes on along the minus strand of NZ_JBIWIF010000014.1, from coordinate 147,227 downwards.
AGCGCGCGGGCGGTGCGGCCGAGGTCGGCGCGGATCAGCTCCAGCGCCCGGGCGGCGACCAGCATGGCGCCGGTGTCCAGGATGTCCTGGCTGGTCGAGCCACGGTGCACGTACTCGGCGGCGGCCGGGTCCTCGGCGGCCACGGCCAGGGTCAGCGCCTGGACCAGCCCGACCACCGGGTTGGCGGTCTCCCGGCAGGCGAGGGCCAGCTCCCGGGCGTCGAACAGCTCGGCCCGGGCGGCCCGGGTGATCGCGGCGGCCGCGGCGGGCGGGACCGTGCCCAGGCCGGCCTGGGCCCGGGCGAGGGCCGCCTCGGCGTCCAGCATGGCCTGGAGCCAGGCGCGGTCGGTGACGGCGGCCTCGACCGGGGTGCCGGCCCGGACCGGGGAGAGCAGTCCGGTGTCGGGCTCCGCCGGGGCCGGCGGACGGGGGTGTGCGGTCATACGACGACGCCTCTCGGTTCGGACTCGGCTGACCCTGCTGACCCGTCGGACTCTACGGAGCGGGCGGTCGCGGCCGGCCCGGTGGCTCCGGTCACGGCCGGGTCCGGGGCGGCGGCCGGCCACTCGGGGGCCGGGGAGAGCGCGAGCACCGCCCGGGCGATGGCGTCGGAGTCGCCGAGGGTGACCGAGTCGACGCCGGGCCGGATGCCCGCCGCGGTGACCCAGTGCACGGACTCGGTCGGGACCCCGTACGCGAAGCGGCGCGGGTGTGCCCGGCCGCGGCCGTCCAGCAGCCGGTAGGGCCGTTCGGTGACGGCGAGGCCACCGGTGGGGTAGCCCGTCCCGGCGGGGCCGGGGATCCGGTAGGCGGCGCACTGCTCGGTGTCCAGCAGGTGCCGCAGCAGCGGGTCGTCGGTGCGCCGCAGGTCGGGTTCCGGCAGCCGGGCCTCGACCAGGACGGAGGCCCGGACCGGCGGGCCCGGTACGGCGGTCGAGTGCGCGGCGAAGGCCGGGTCGACGGGGTCGATCCGGATCTCGGTGCCGGGGCCGAGGAGTTCCACCACCCCGGCCTCGATCAGCGCGATCAGCTGCTCGATCCGCTCCACCGGCGGTCCGATGGAGAGGAAGGCGTTCAGCGGGGTGTACCAGCCGTCGAGGTCGTCCCGGTAGGAGTCGCCCGCGATGCCGCTGTGGTCGACGGCCATCCGGATCTCGTTGCGCAGGTCGCGCAGCACGTCCAGGGCGGCCTTGAGCGGGCCGCTGAGGTTCCCGGCCCTGGCCTCGGCGACGTCCTGGCGCAGATGGTCGAGCAGCCAGCCGCGGAAGTCCGCGCGGTCGCTGAATTCGCGCCCGGCGTAGGGCCGGGAGAGCCGGTCCCAGCTCCACCGTTCGGCCTCGGGAACGCCGTGCCGGTCGAGGACGGCGGCCGGGTCGGCGGCGGTCAGGAAGCGGTCGGTGAACGCCTCGCGCTCGGCGCCGTGCCCCCGGGCGGCGAGCAGCGTGCCGTAGTAGACGGCCTCCACCTCGCGGGAGACCAGCGGCCAGAGGTCGGCGGCGAAGCGGACCGGGCCGCCCCGGCGGGTGCGTTCCCGCAGGTCGGCGACCACTTCGGCGGTGAGCAGCCGGGGCAGGTGGCGGCCGTACGCGCCCTTCTCGTTCTCCCCGCGGGCGTGGTACGGGATGCCGCGCCGGGAGGTGGCGTACAACCGGGGCTCGGCGCCGGAGGGCCGGTACACCAGGCCGCCGTCACCGTCCGCCGGCTCGAACCGGCCGCCCCGGCCGAGGGTGAACAGCGCCATGTGGTCGAAGAAGTTGAGGCCGAGGCCGCGCAGCAGGACGGTCTGGCCGGGCCGCGCGGTGACGTGGACGTCGGCGGGGTTGGCGGGGGTGACGTAGTCGAGGTGGTGGATCCTGGCCAGGCTGGCGGTGCGGGCCTCGCGCGGGGTGGGCCGGGCGGGGAGGTGGCCCTGGGCGAGCACGATGGCGTCCAGCCGGTTCAGCCGGGTGCCGTCCTCCAGCCGGACGCCCTGCGGGCCGCCGGGGAAGCCGTGCGCGTCGGCCATGGCGACGGCCCGGGAGCGGTGCACCCGGACGCTCACGGTGGGCGGGGCGGCGGCGACCACGGCCCGGAAGGCGGCGTGCAGGTAGTGGCCGTAGAAGGCGCGGGTCGGATAGGTGTTCGGCCCCAGGGCGGCGGCCTCGGCCAGGGCCTGCGGGTCGGGGCCGTCGGGTTCCCGGCCGGGGGCACCCGGGCCGGGGTGGCCGGCGCCCGGGACCCGGCCCGGTTCCCGGTCGGGGCTGCCCTCGGGGGCAAGCGACTTCGCCCATTCGTACAGGCTGGGACCGGGTTCGACGGGCCCGTCGATCCGGACGCTGTCGTCGGTGTACACGGTGATCTGCGAGGCCACCGTGTTCATCAGGAGGTGTCGGGACTGGTCCGTGCGCCAGACCCGGCCCGCGCCGGGGGGTGCCGGGTCCACCACGTGCACGGTGACGGTGGCCCCGGAGGGCCTGGACCGTTCGTTCGCGCAGAGTCGTTCCAGCACCGAGAGGCCACGGGGGCCCGCGCCGATGACGCAGATCTGAAGATGACTGTCGATCATGCCCACGGCTCGAAATCGTAGTTGTGATCGTCGGATGATGAAAAGGTCTTGACTCCGTGCATCCAGGCCACCCGCTCGTGCAGTTCACCCTCGGAAAGCGCTCCGAGCAGGCGATTCCTGTTCCGCGCGGCCTCGCCCGCCGGGTGCCAGAGCCGGATCGACTCCCGGGCGGCCCGTTGTACCGCGGCCGTCCGCGCCTGTCGTTCGGAGGCGAACCGGGCCAGGGTTTCCGGGAGTTCAGTGGTCTCGACCATCAACTCGCCCAGCAGCACGGCATCCTCCAGCGCCTGACAGGCGCCCTGCGCCGCGTAGTGCAGCATCGGATGCGCCGCGTCGCCGAGCAGTGCCACCCGGCCGTCCGTCCACCGCCGCACCGGGTCCCGGTCCACCAGGACCCAGGACCGCCAGCCCTCGCCGAGCGCCAGCAGCCGCCGGGCGTCCGGCGCGGTCAGGCCGGCCAGCTGCTCCCCGACCAGTTCCTCGTCCACCGCCACCCCGGCCAGCGCCTCGGTGGCGCCGTTGTCCCGGGAGGCCGCCAGGTTGAGGAACGCCCCGCCGGCGATCGGGTAGTGGACGAAGTGGCAGTGCGGGCCGGTCCACCAGGTCACCGAGGTGGGCAGCCGCAGCTCCTCGGGGACCAGCTCCATCGGGATCACCGCCCGGTAGACGGTGATCCCGGAGATCCGCGGCTCGCCGTCACCGACCAGCTGGGCGCGCACCGCCGAATGGATGCCGTCCGCCCCGACCAGCACGTCGCCGCGGACCGAGCCGCCGTCCGCCAGCAGCGCGGTCGCGCCGTCGGCGTCCTGGCGGTAGCCGGTGACGGCCGTCGCGGCACGCAGTTCGATCCGGGGCTCGGCCCGGCAGGCGCGCAGCAGCAGCCCGTGCAGCTCGGCCCGGTGCACCACCACGTACGGGTTGCCGAACCGCCGCCGGTACCGCTCGGTAAGGGTCAGGCTGGTGACGTGCTCGCCGGTCACGCCGTCCATGAAGCGCAGCTCGGCCATGTGCACCCCGGCCGCCCGGACGGCGCCGCCGAGGCCCAGGTGCTCCAGCGCGAGGATGCCGTTGGGCGCGATCTGGATGCCCGCGCCGATCTCGGCGAACTCCGGGGCCCGCTCCAGGACCACCGCCCGGTGGCCGGCCCGGGCCAGCGCCAGCGCGGCCGCCAGCCCGCCGATCCCGCCGCCGGCGACCAGGACGGTGGCCGGGGCGTCGTGGCGCCCGCTCACCGGACCGGCCCGTCGTCCCCGGCGGCCGCCAGCCGGCGGGCCAGCTCCAGCCGCTTGATCTTGGTGGTGGCGGTGGCCGGGAGCTCGCCGAGCCGCCACTGCACCGGAGCGGCCATCGGCGGCAGGCCCGCCGTGGCGGCCCGCCACTCGTCCGGTTCGACCGGCCGGTCGTCCTTGGTGCAGATCACCGGTACCGCCCGGCCGTCCGGGCCGGGGACGATCACCACCTCGGTGAGCCGGGGGAGGCGGGCGAACAACGCGTCCTCGGCGGCCAGGGTGGAGCCGAAGCCCTCGATCAGGTCGACCTCGCGGTCCAGCAGGTGCACACAGCCCCAGCGGGTGCGGTAGCCGACGTCGCCCATCCGCCACCAGCCGTCCTCGACCTGCCGGTCGTACCGGGCCTGCTCGCCGAGGTAGGTGACGATCCGCCCGTCACTGCGGACCTCGATGTACCCGGGGTTCTCCGCCGACGGGGGCCGGCCGTCGCGGCTCACCACCCGGACGTCGGTGAAGCCGGGGAACGGCATGCCCACGCAGCGGCCGTCCGCGTCCGCGCCGCGCCGCCGGGAGAACGAGCGCACCACCGCGGGCCCGACCTCGCTCTGCCCGTACAGCTGCCCGAAGACCGGCGCGGTCCGGGTGGAGGCGGCGAGCATGGTCCGCACCGTGCGGGGGTGGATCGCGTCGAAGGTCGAGGAGAACAGCTTGACGTTGGCCAGCGGGCGGCGCGGGTCCTCGGCGAGTTCCTCCCACTCCATGAAGGAGTTGGGGTGGGCCTCCAGGATCCCGGGGCGCAGCCGGGCGAACAGCTCGGCCACGTGCCCGGGTTCCGAGTGCGCCAGCACCAGGATCGGGAAGCCGCGGAACAGCGAGATCGCCAGTGCGGTGATCAGCCGGGAGTGGACGAAGGAGACGTGGATGGCGATGGTCTCCCGGCCCGGGACGACCGGCCGCAGGACGAGCGCCTGCGGCCGGTAGCGGGCCTCCAGGGTGTGGCCGGTGTGCACGGCCAGCTTGGGCGTGCCGGTGGTGCCGGAGGTGTGGGTGATCAGCGTCGGACGGTCCGGCGGCGCGGTGACCGGCGTGACCCGGGGCGATCCGGCCAGGGCGGCCAGCTCGACCGCGCCCGGGTGGCTGCCGGAGGCCAGCAGCACGGTGGTGGCCAGGTCGAAGACCTCGGCCGGCAGTTCCTTGGCGAGCTTGACCGCGTCGGTGACCAGGAACGGCTCGTCGGTGCGGCGGACCAGCTCGGCGACGGTCGCGCCGTCCAGCTGGGGCGAGAGCAGCACCGGGACGGCGCCGATCCGGGCGGCGGCGCAGGCGAGCAGGGTGATGTCGAAGCTGTTGGACTTGTGGACCACCACCCGGCGGCCCGGCCGGACCCCGGCGGCCCACAGCCGGGAGGCGTGGTCGTCGACCAGGTCGGCGAGCTCGGCGACGGTGGACCGCCGGCCCAGCTCGGGGGCGATGTCGAGGTCGTGGTCGAGGATCACCACGTTCGCGCCGTTCCGGACGGCGGCCCGCTCGAAGAGCGTGCCCAGTCGGATTCCCCGGTTGGCAATGCGCTGAAGGAGCACCGTTCCGCCCTCTCGTGGGATTCGGGTCGCTGTGCTTTCAGGGGTCTCGTCCCGGGGTGTGCCGCCGGGACGCCGTTCCAGGAGCCTTGATCGGGATTTATGCCAGGGGGGGCGAATTCAGTGGTCCTTCTCGACGACCCGCTTGATCCGCTCCAGCGTCACCCCGAGGTCGGCCGCGACCTTCTCGCCCCACTCGGCGAAGAAGCGGCGCTTCGCGTCCGCGTCCATATCGGCGGTGATGCCCCGGATCCCCTCGGTGGCGGTGCCCATCCGGAAGTGGTGCACCAGCACGCTGCCGTCCGCGTCCGGACCCGGGCCGGGGGCCACGTCGAAGGCCCAGACGCTGTCCTGGGCGTGCCCGGCGGTGTCCCGCATGGCCCAGCGGAAGGTCCGGCCGGGCTCGGCCGCGACCACCTCGGCGTGGGTGAACCAGACGCCGCGGACCACCGGCGCCCAGGCGACCACGTCCGGGCTGCGCAGGTTCTCGCCGCGGAACACCGAACCGACCTCGGCGGGCGCGCCGGAGACCCAGCTGCCGCCCTGGCATTCCGGGCTCCACTCGCCGCAGCGCGGGAGGTCGCTGATCACCGAATAGATCTCGTCGGGGGTGGCGGAAATCCGGATCTCGGCCCGGGAACGGAAAAGCGGGGCGTTTTCTGCGGTGTTTTCTCCCATGGCCGGAATCCTGGGCGGCGGCCGGCGGGAGGGTCAAAGGCGTGCCGACGGGTCCGTCAAGTCCGGCCGTGGACCTGACACACCGCGCCCGGAACCGGTTCGGGGGCTACCCGCCGGGTGCTAGGGCGCGTCTTCGAACCCCCGCCCCGCAGGCGCGGGTTCGAAGACGCGCCCCAGGGCCCGTTCTCCTGCCCTCGGCTCTGTCCCCGCTCCGGTCGCCCGCCCTGGTCCCCGTCCGCCCCTGTGTCAGAGGTCGAGACCGAAGTGCAGCGCGGTGACCGCCATCCGGTGGGCGTGGTAGAAGCGGTGCGCGCCGTGGTTGGCCGTGCCCGAGTCCAGCTCGATCCGGACGCAGCCCGCCGCGGCGGCCCGCTCCCCGAGCACCGCGAACAGCCGCCCGCCGACCCCGGCCGAGCGGGCCGGGGGCGCGGTCACCAGGTCGTCGACGAAGAACAGCCGCCCCCGGCTGGTGGCCAGCACCCGGTGCGAGGCCACCGCCAGGCAGCGCCCGCGTCCGTCGTACGCGGCGGTGAACACCAGCCCCTGGGCGTGCGCCTCGGCCGCGAAGGCGGCGAAGCCGGCCGCCCCGAGCGCCGGACGCAGCGTCAGCAGCAGCGGCGCGACGTCCCGCAGCAGCGCGGGTCCGTCCGGCCCGACGTCCACGAAGGTGAGTTCCATCTCCGGTCCCCCCGACAGGTCGTGGTGGTCGTGGTGGTGGCGGCGCCGCGGCCCGCGCGGTCCGGCTAGCGCGGAACGGCGTACACCGCGAGGAACGCCGCCACGCCGTGGTCCACGACCTCGGCGATCCGCTCGGCCGACATCGGCAGCGCGCCGTAGAAGGTGGGCTGGGCGACGGCGAGGAAGGTCAGCAGGTTGAGCATCCGGGCGGCCTCCTCCGGGTCCGGCACCACCAGCAGCCCGCGCTCGGCGAACTCGGTCATCCAGTGCGTCAGGACCCGGTGGGTCTCCCGGGGGCCGGCCTCCTGCCAGGCTTCCAGCAGCGCCGGGCGGATGTGCAGCGCCTCGGCCTCGATGGTGCGGACCAGCGCCCAGTGCTCGGCGAAGGTGGTGAGCGAGTCGACCCGCTCCAGGCCGAAGTCGACCAGGTCGGTGCGCAGGTCGACGATCTTCCGCAGGTGGCGGTCGGCGATCCGCGCCTGGGTGGCGGCGACCGAGGTGGCGCCCTCCAGGACCACCGACTGGAACAGCTGCTCCTTGTCGGCGAAGTGGTTGTAGATGGTGCGCTTGGAGACGCCGGCCTCGGCGGCGATGGCGTCCACGCTGGTGCGGGTGAATCCCTCCCGGCCGAACACGGTGCGCGCCGCGCGGGTGATCGCCACCCGCTTCTCCGGCATGCCGCGGTGCCCGGCGGCCGGTGCGGCGTCCGGGGCGGTCGCGTCCGGGGACACGGCCGGGGCGGTCGCGGCCGGGGCGGGGTGTTCGGTGGTCACGGGGAATTCCTCCTTGCAGTGCACTACATCGTGTAGTTTACGACATGCTTGACGTGAAGCGGACTTCAAGTCCTACGCTCGTCGGTACGTCCGGAAGTCCCAGGAGGGAAGCGTTCCATGGCCGTTCAGCTGAACCACACGATCGTCCCGGCACGGGACGACGAGGAGACCGCGCGCTTCCTGACCGAGATCCTCGGTCTGGTCGCCCCCGTGCGCAGCGAGCCCTTCCTCGTCGTCCGGCTCGCCAACGACGTCGCGATGGACGTCATGCGGATCGACGGACCGGTCCCCACCGGGCACTACGCCTTCCTGGTCGGGGACGAGGAGTTCGACGAGATCCTCGGCCGGGTCCAGGCGCGCGGGATCACCTACTGGGCCGACCCGTTCCACCGCCACGCCGGTCGCGTCAACGACTGGTTCGGCGGCCGCGGCGCCTACTTCGAGGACCCGAACGGGCACAACCTGGAGATCATGACCCGCGCCTCCGGCGACAGCCGGTAGCGCCCGCGAACGGCCGGCCGCGGCTCCGGGGGGAGGCCGCGGCCGGGCCCGCGCGCGTGGCGGGGCGCGGCCCGCTCCGCAGGCGTGACGGGGTGTCAGGAGCCGTTCGCCGGCGACCTGACAGAGATCGGATACGGACGGGATTGCTCCGCCCCCGCGCGGGTTAGCCTCCCGGCATGATCGAGACCAAAGGGCCGGTGCACCGGCCGGGAGACGACGAGTACGACGCCCGACGGACCGGCTACAACCTCGCGCTGGACCACCGCCCGGCGCTGGTGGTGTCCGCCGCCGACACCGGCGACGTGATCGCCGCCGTCCGGTACGCCGCCGAGCACGGCCTCGCCGTCGCCGTCCGCGCCACCGGCCACGGCATCTCCGTCCCCACCGACGGCCAGCTGGTGATCGACACCTCCGCCCTGGACGAGGTCACCGTCGACCCCGCCGCCCGCACCGCCACCGTCGGGGCCGGCGTCCGCTGGCGCCAGGTGCTCGACGCCGCCGCACCGCACGGCCTCGCCCCGCTGAGCGGATCCAACCCCGACGTCGGCGCCGTCGGCTACACCCTCGGCGGTGGCATCGGCCTGCTCGGCCGCCGCCACGGCTTCGCCGCCGACCACGTCCGCCGCCTGGAGGTCGTCACCGCCGACGGCCGACTGCTCGACACCGGCCCCGGCACCGAACCCGACCTGTTCTGGGCCCTGCGCGGCGGCAAGGACAACTTCGGCATCGTCACCGCGATGGAGATCGACCTCGTCCCCTGCGCCGGCCTCTACGGCGGCGGCCTCTACTACCCCGCCGAAACCGCCGCCGCCGCGCTGCACGGCTGGGCCGAGTGGAGCCGGACCGTCCCCGAGGAACTCGCCACCTCGGCCCAGCTGATCCGCTACCCCGACATCGACGCCGTGCCGGAGCCGATCCGCGGCCGCTACGCCGCCGTCCTGCGGGTCGCCTGGAGCGGCCCGGCCGAACAGGGCGAGGAATGGGTCCGGCCGCTGCGCGCCTTCGGCACCCCGCTCCTCGACACCGTCCGCGAGCTGCCCTTCACCGAGGCCGGCACGATCCACCACGAGCCGCCGTTCGCGCACCCCGCGTACGACCGCAACACCGCCCTGCGCGAGTTCACCGGCGAGACCGCGGACGCCGTCCTGGAACTCGCCGGACCGGAGACCGACAGCCCGCTGATCGTCGAGTTCCGGCTCCAGGGCGGGGCGTACTCGCGCGAGCCCGCCGTCCCGAACGCCGTCGGCGGCCGGGACGCCGGCTACCTGGCCTTCTCCACCAGCATGATCGGCCCGGTCCCGCTGGACGGGCTGCGCACCGCGCACGCCGCCCTGCACGAGCGGCTCCGCCCGTGGTCCACCGGCGGCGCGCTCGCCAACTTCTTCGGCCTGGACGACGCCGACCCGGCCGTCGTGCGCACCGCCTACCCGGAGCCCGTGCACCGGCGGCTCACCGAGCTCAAGGCGGTGTACGACCCGGGGAACCTCTTCCGGCTCAACTTCAACATCCCGCCCGCCGGCTGACCCGCCCGCTCGCCGACCCGCTCGGTCCTCCAGCCTTCTGACCTCCTCGTCTGCCCGTTCGGACTGTCCGCGCGGACCACTCCGCGGACCGCCCCGGCAACGGTTCGCGGCCGGGGCGGACTCTGGGAGGGCGAGGAGGTACTCATGGGAGCCAAGAAGGCCGAGCGGGATGCCGAGTTCAACGCGTTCGTGACCGGTGCCTGGCCACGTCTGATGCGAACGGCGTTCCTGCTGACCGGGGAGCGCTACCTCGCCGAGGACGTGGTGCAGACCGCGCTGGAGCGGACCTACGCCGCCTGGGGGAGGGTCACCAAGGCCGACGAGCCGTACGCCTACGTGCGCCGGATCGTCATCAACGAGCACGCCCGCCGCTTCCGGCGCCGGGTCCCGGAGCAGTTGGTCAACGCCGTTCCGGAACGGACCGGCCCGGACGGCTTCGCCCGGCTGGACGAGCGGGCCGCCCTGCTGGAGGCGCTCGGCACCCTGCCGCCGGGCCAGCGGCAGGCGGTGGTGCTGCGCTACTGGGAGGACCTGAGCGAGACCCAGGCGGCGGCCGCCATGGGCTGTTCGGTGGGCACGGTCAAGAGCCAGGCGTCGAAGGGCATCGCCAAGCTGCGCGAGCTCTCCTCACTCATCACCATGACGAGCATCGGAGGTGCGGCATGAACCGCGACGAGGCGCAGGCGACCGGGGCGGCGGGCAGCGAGGAGGTGGCCCGGGCCCTGGCCGGGCTGGCGGAGACGATGGAGACCGGCCCGGCCCCGTACGGGGCGGTGCTGGCCGGCGGCCGACGGCGGCTGGTCCGGCGGCGGACGTCCCTGGGCGGGGCGCTGGCGCTCGCCCTGGTCGCCGCCCTCGGCGGCGTGGCGGCGGTGAACGGCGGAGCCGGCGGGATCGGCCCGGCCGGCGGCAGGGCGGTGGTGGCGTCGAGCGTGGACGTGTCGACCGTGCTGACCCCGGCCGCCGGCGGGCCCGCCGCGACCCCGGGCACCCCCCGCGACCCGCTCGTCCCGACCCGGATCCAGGTCCTCGCCGGCACCAAGGACGGCAAGCCCTGGAGCGTCTGGGCGGCCCTGTGGCCCGCCCCCGGCAAGGAGCGGATCCGCGAGCAGGCCCGGCTGATCTGGCAGGAGGACGCCGACGCCGGCTCCCCCTGGCCCGCACCCACCGAGGAGTACGTCACCCGCTACGGGACGCCCGACGCGGACCACGTGGTCTTCTACTACATCCAGGACGGCAAGCGGCTCTCCCGCTCCGACGAGACCTTCGTCGCGCCGCCCGGAGCTCCGGTGGGCTTCTTCCACGGGGAGCCCGCGGCACCGGACAACTTCGCCCACTTCTGGTTCGGCGCCCAGGCCAAGAACGGCACCGAAGACCCGCTGTACACCGTTCCCAAGGTGGACATCGGCCTGGTTCCCCCGGGGGCCGCCCGGGCCGTCGTCGAGTGGGCCGACGGCGTCACCGCCGAGCCCGCCATCCTCTCCCTCGGCGACTCCGAGGCCCGCTGGATCGGCGCCGCCAAGCGCGGCGTCGCCGCCGACCTCCGTCTCTACGCGGCCGACGGCTCCCTGATCGGCACCAAGAAGGGCTGGGCGGAGAACTGACCTCCCCCTGACCCGGCCCCACCCCCACGGGAGCGGCCCCACCATCCCCACGACGCCGGCGCACAACCCCGGCGGAGCGTCCTCCCCCGAGGGCGCCGACCGTCCCGGCTGTGGCCCCACCCGCCGAGGGCTCCACCCGCCAGTGGAGCCCTCGCCGCCGTAGCCGCCCCGTCAGCACGGCAGCGGCTCACCCGTCACCACCTACGCGAAAGGCCCCCGGAGAGCGAACTCTCCGGGGGCTTTCCCACTGTGGCCAGGGCCGGGGTCGAACCGGCGACCTTCCGCTTTTCAGGCCAAGCCGGGGCGGTGAGATGCCCCAGTTTGGGTGATTCTGACGTCCACGGAAGGCTGCTTTCGGGTGCCATCGTTCGGGACGGTTGGCGTCAGCGTTGGCGTCAACCGGGACTTCACTGATGATCGCTCTGGCAGCTCCACCGTGAGTGCCCGCCAGCACCAGAACGCTGCCCGGAAGAGTTGAGTGTCAGCATCGCGCCTGCTACTCCACGATGTCGAGCGGCGGAAGCGTGTCGACGATCTTCATCGTCTCCAGGCTGACCGTGACGATGCGCTTGAGCAGGTCGATGATGTAGCGGGGGTCCTCGGACCAGACATTAGGGTCGCTGACAATGTCGGAGTCCTTGTCCGTCTTCAGCCAGTACCGATCCATGATCCACTCAATGGCAGAGCGGGCCCCGAGCTGGTACCGGTACGCCTCCTCCGGGATGTTGGTGAGCGTGATCCGAGGGTTGAAGACGATGGTCGTGCGGTCGAGCTGGCCCTTCGTCCTGGGGAACTTCATCTTCTTGCCGACGCGGTAGAGCTCGCTTGGCGGGGTAGTCGAGGTACCGCCGGTGACCTTCTCGACGATGCCGGGGTACGGCTTGGCCTGCTCGTAGCCGAGGTGGAGATCGGACAGGGCACGGCCCGCAGCGGCGAAAGCATGGAAGTCCTGCACCTTTGGGATACGAGGCAAGGACTTCTTCAGGTCGGCAGCGAACTGCTCTCGATACTGAGGCGAGTGCAGAAGGGCGTATGCGTAGAAGAAGATATCGTCCTTGTTGATCGTGGTGTCCGAGTAAGATTTCTGGTAGGCGGAGAGGGTCGCATCAGTGATGTTTTCGACCTGCTCATATCCGCCGCCGATTTCAGCCTCGGCGGCAGCGAACAAGTCATCGCCTTGCCCGAGCTCTCGGTACGTATAGCGGGCAAAGTGCGGGCCCATGCTGCGAGTTCCGACAGCATGCAAGTTCGGAATGTCATCGAACATGAGTACCGAGAACGGCTCATCCGCGCCAGGGCCGGTAATGTAGAAGCCGATGTTCTCGTGGTCGGCGCTGGGGAACAGTCGCGGCAGTTGGTATGTCATGTCGTTCAACCGCGAATGGAAATACAGCTTCTGCTTGGTAAAGGGACGGTAGGAGGATGTGACGACGCACGCCGCGTCAAAGACGTACTTCTGGCCCTTGGAAAGCCTTGTCTTATCTGCCCGGTTCCAGCTGATCTTCTTCGGATCGGTGTCGATCCACTGCTCGACATCCCGGACGCTGGGGGCGGTCAGGCCATGAGCCTGGCAGTGCTTCTTGAAGCCCTCAACCTGCTCGTTGTAGAAGTCGATCATCGACTCCATATTGGTGCGGACCGTCTCCTCGGAGAAGTTGTAGACCCAGGCATCACGGGCAGAGTTGAGACCGCTGGAGTAGGTGGCGAATACGGCGTTTGCGGCGAGTTTCTTGTCCTTGTCGCCGATGGCCTGGAACGTGGTGTAGTGCTCGGAACGCTGGTTGATCCAGTCGCCATCGGCATTGGGCATCAACAGTTGCCAGTCAATGGTGTCGAGGTGCTGGGATGCCAGGATGCGGAGCTTATCTTCGCGGCTGCGGTAGTCGCCGATGTCGCTGTAGTACAGCGCGCAGCCCGTCGCTGTAGTGGATGCCTTGGTGCCCTTGACCAGGATGAGGACGGCTACGGTGTTACGGCTGCCGGAGCCGAAGATCTTTCCTCCCTCCCGAGCGGACTGTTCGCCGGCGGTTCGCTGGTTCCCGCGCAGGTTGTAGCAGTAGATGGCATCGAACTCTTCGACCAGCGACTTGCGCAGCCCGTCTGCACTGGTGCCGTCGATGTAGCCGCCGTTGGAGACGAAGGCAACGATGCCCTCTTCCTGGATACGGTCCGAGGCCCAGCGGATGGCGCGGATATAGGAGTCGTAGAGCTTGTTCTTGTTGCCGACAGCCGACTTGGCGACGTAGGTCTCCGCGATGCGGCTGTCCAGCGCCTCGTATTTGAGGTTCTGGTTGTTGTCGTTGACGCTGTCCTGTCCAACCGAGTACGGCGGGTTGCCGACGACGACCGTGATCGGCTGGGCCTTCTGCTTCTTTGCTCGCTCGCTGTTGCCCTCGAGCACGTCCATGCCGTCGAGCTTCGCGGCGCCGCCCTCGGCGAGCTGGAAGGTATCAGTGAGGACGATGCCTTCGAACGGCTGATAGACGTCGCTGGCGCCAGTCAGTTCCTGGAAGGCCGCCTCGATGTTGACGGCGGCGATGTAGTAAGCGAGCAGCACGATCTCGTTGGCGTGCAGCTCGCTCGTGTACTTGCGCAGCAAGTCCTCGGGCTTGATCAGTCCGGACTGCAGCAGTCGCACCGGGAAGGTCCCCGTCCCCACAAATGGGTCGATAACGTGGACACCCTCGTCCGTGAGGGAGCGGCCGAAGTGCTTGGTCAGCGCCCGCTCGGTGGAGCGGATGATGAAGTCGACCACTTCGACGGGGGTGTAGACAATGCCAAGCGCGTCTGCGGTCTTCGGCAGGGCGGTCTTGAAGAACTTGTCGTAGAGCTCGACGATGACCTGCTGCCGACCGGCATGGTTGTCGATGCCCTCGGCGCGTACCCGCACCGACTCGTAGAAGCCTGCCAGGTCCTTGCTCTCCGCCTCCAACCCCTGGTCGTCGAGCTGGTCGAGCATCTTCTGCATGGCCTGCGAGACAGGGTTGTGCTCAGTGAACGCATAACTGCCGAACAGCGCGTCGAACACGGGCTTGGTGACGATGTGCTGGGCAAGCATGTCGATCGCATCGGACTCGGTGACACCGGGGTTTATCGTCGCCCGCAGTTCGTCGAGGAACTCCTCGAACGCGGCCCTCTTGTCACCGAGCTTCAGAGCAGCCTTGATCCGGGTGACGTGCGCCTGCGCGATCGACGCGACGTCCTTGGCCCACTTCTCCCAGTAGGTACGCTCGCCGACCTTCTCGACGATGCGGGCGTAGATGGCCTGGCGCCAGTCGTCGACCTTGAGCAGGGCCTCCTGGATGTACTGAGCCGCCTGGGCTTCCTGCTGCTGCGCGTTCTGGGCGTCCGCAGGAGTCGTGGATCCGTCTTGGTCGCCGATCTGCTCGTCGCCGGGGCCGACATGGCCGATGCCGATGTTCTGCGGCGCCTCCTGATTGAGCCTGATCTGGTTGACTGTCGCGTTGAACCGGTCATCGTGGGCGCGCAGAGCCTGGAGCACCTGCCACACGGTGCGGAAGCGCTGGTTGTCCGCCAGAGCCTTCTCCGGGGACGTACCGGCAGGGACGGCGACCGGCAGAATGATGTAGCCGTACTTCTTGCCGTTGGCCCGGCGCATGACGCGGCCAACCGACTGCACGACATCGACCACCGAGTTGCGCGGGTGCAGGAAGAGCACCGCATCGAGGTCGGGGACGTCGACTCCCTCGGAGAGACACCGCGCGTTGGACAGGATCCGGGCCTTGGCCGGCCCCGGGTCCTGCTTGAGCCAGTCCAGCTTCTGGTTGCGGCGCAGGGTATTGAAGGTGCCGTCGACATGGTCCACCTCGCAGTGGAGCACCTCGTCGTCCGCATCGTCGTAGGCTTCGACGATCGTGTTGAAGTTCTCGGCGATGAGCTTGGAATCGGCGATGGAGCGAGCGAAAGCGACAGCACGCTTCATCGGAGCTTCGTCGGTGCCGAAGCCGGTGCCGTCGGTGAAGGTACCGGTTCGCTTGGCCATGGCGTTCCAGCAGCCGATGATCTTCGCGGCGTCGTCCAGGTCCAGCTCGGAGGCGCCACCCGCGAAGCCTTCTTGAAGGGTCTTGGCGACGACACCCTCGTCGACCGTGAGGATCAGGACCTTGTAGTCCGTGAGCAGATTCTGCTCCACGGCCTTGCCGAAGCCGAGCCGGTGGAACTCCGGGCCATAGAGGTCTTCGCGGTCCATGGAGACGACAGCGGCGCTGGACTCCTTGGCCTGCTGCTGGGTCTCCTCGCTGTAGATGCGAGGGGTCGCTGTCATGTAAAGGCGGCGGTCGCTGCCCAGATACGTGTCGTCGTGGACGCGTACAAACGCCGACTCATCCGCGCCAGCGAGGGTGACTCCCGTGGTGCGGTGAGCTTCGTCGCAGAGGATCAGGTCGAACCTGCCGAGACCGTTCTTCTGTGCTTTGGCGATCGTGTCAATCGACTGGTAGGTCGAGAACACAACAGTCAGCCCTGGACCAGTCGCCACGCTGGCCATCTGCTTGGTCAGCTTACCGGGATCGGTCGTGGCCGGCAGCGCCAGGTCGTGGGTGGCCATGTCCACGTTGTCGTTGACGACCTGCTGCTTGCCGACCTTCGTGTCGGAGCAGACCGCGAAGGGACGCAGCGTGACCTCACTCTCCGAGGACCACTCACGGAGGGTCTGCGACAGCAAGGCGATCGAGGGAACCAGGAACAGTATGGTGCTGTGTTCGTGACCTGCTGCCGCCCGCTCCTGCTGCAGGCGCTCGGCGATCTTCAGGCTGGTGAAGGTCTTCCCCGTGCCGCAGGCCATGATCAGCCTGCCGCGATCCTTGCCAGTGAAGCCGGCGAACACGGCGTCGATTGCTTCCAGCTGATGCGGCCGCGGCGACTTCTTGTCGTGCAGCTTCAGGTCCGCAACGAAGGTCGGCCCGGAAGTTGGGAAGAACCAGTCGATCGGGCTTGCGGCAATATCGGACAGGCCGAGGCGAGTGACCGGAGGTTGCTGTCCCTTCATGGTTTCGTCTGCGTTGGGGCCCCACTTCTCAGTCGTCGAGATGATCATCCGACGGCTAAAGTCGCCCTTGCCCGAGGCTGAGAGAAACGAATCGATGTCCGGCTTCTGGACAGTGTGCTTGGGTTCGTAGAACTTGCACTGGATCGCACAGAAACCGCCGGTCTCCCGGTCTTGTGCGACGAGGTCGATGCCGAGGTCCTTCTTGTTCGACGCGGCTCCGGGCCAGTCCGCCCACAGCCAGACCTGGCTGAACTGCTCGTTCCACTGGGGATCGGTGCGTAGGAACTTGACCATGAGCTGCTCGAAGCGACTACCGAGCTCGTGGTTGTCCTTCGAGGTCTCGCGGATCGTCTTCAGGACCTCGTGCACCGTCGTTGCCACTGTTCTCCGCTTCCTCCGCTACCCGGAGGACGGCTGCACAGGCCATTGAGGCAGCCGTCCGTCTACGAGGAGAGACTAGCCGGGCCTGCCAAAACGATCTCGGGAAACGACTCAAGGCGGCCCTCGCGAGCTGGCGAGGCCAGGCCGGCAACGCGCAGACGATCACCCCTGCGTACGTGCCTGGCGGTGGCAGGTTGGCTCAGCGACTTGGTAGTGGAACCCGTGAGTGCCACAAAAGCGACCGGTCACACGAGTCGCCCCTACAAGGCGGTAGCCGCCCGCCTGGTCGCGTCAGCCCACGCACCGGCGAGCTGGGCGCGGAGGTGGGCCTGGCGGGCGTGGTGGTGCTGCCGCTCCAGCCGCCAGGCGCAGAGGTGGCAGGCCGCGAGTGTGACGGTCTCGCCTTCGACGGTGAGTGTGCCCAACTCGGCGACTTGGGTGACTTCCTCGCACTTGAAACAGAACCCGGTCGTCCAGGCGAAGCGGAGTCGGAACTCGGCGGGTGGGTTCCGGTTACGTCGGGGCCTCACGTCCTGTCGCTCCAGCTCGACCGCGGTAGGGGGAGAGGGCTGGAAGAGGTGCCTTCGCGGCGGTGGATCTCGCGCTCTATGACGAAGTCGACCTCGGGCCACGGCAGGGCCATCGGTGAGGTGAGGCTCCAGAATCCGTGGCTCGCCCGAACCAGGGTGCTGACGCCGAGCGGTGCGGCGTCGACGGGGACGGCAGAAAGGATGCGGCGGAGTACACCGCCGGCCCCTCGTGCCGCAGGGGCGATGCCGTTACCGACCAGCAGCGTCGCGGTTCGAACGGAGTCGAGCACGTCGGTAGCCACACCGGACGTCGCGAAGTGGCCGACGGCCAGCTCCCACCATGGGCGGCGGGTGCGGGCCCAGGCGAGACGTTCGAGGCCGGAGCCCAGGTCCACCGCCATGCAGCTGGGATCCGCGGCGTTCCAGAGCAGGACGATGTCACCGATGGGAAGGTCCAGGTGCCGGAAGTGCACCGTGAGGCCGCAGACTTCGCGGCGTTGCCAGACGGCGTTGCGGCCGTGGATGGTGAGGTGTCTGGCGTGGAGGCCGATGCGGGACAGCAGTGTGAGCCAGTGGTCGAGGATCCCGGTGAACTCGGCTGTCCGAGTGACGGGTTCGATGCGCGAGATGTTGACGAACGAGGTGAGGAATCCCTCCCTCAGGGCGCCGACGTGGTCCCGCTCGCCGGTCAGTCGGACGACCGGTTGGGGGAGGTAGCCACGGCGGAAGACGTACGGCTTGCCGTCCTTGAGAAGAGGGTCGACTGCCTGGACGGCGGAGATCGTCAACTCGGTGTCCCGGCCCCACCGCATGGGCAGCGGTCTCGCACGGGCGACGCCAGCCGCGCGGAAGTCGCTCTCCAACTGCTGCAGCAGACCGGCCCACTGGAGCGGTCGACTGGCCGGCCGGTACGGTGTCCCCCAGTCGCGGTGGCGGATCTCGAAGCGGCCGTTGGCGTCGTGCTCGATCTCCCACTGCGTGCCGAGCCCGAGGCGGTCGCTCAGGAGATCGAGCAGCCTCGACGGTGGGTCCGCGGTCAGCACGGCCTGGTCGCAAGGGCGCGGAAGTGTCGCTCGGGGTCGAACCGGTTCAGGCCGATGTCCTGCACGGTCGGCGCGTCCAGTTCCAGGCACCGCTCGATCGCAGTGGCAAGCGCCAGGGCCGCGTCCTCGTCGTCGTGCTCAGGATCGACTCTGGCAACGGCTCCGGTGGTCTCGCACAGAGCCGCCTCAGCGCAGGTGCCGTCTCGCCAACAGAGCGCGGCGACGGGCGTGCTGGCACGCAGGGACTCCCCGAACACGGCGGCGCCGGCCTCCACGTAGCTTCGTGAGCAGGTGTAGACGTAGACCGAGGCGTCGGAGAACGCGGCCGTCTTGGCTGCCCCTCCGACTTCGCCGACCCAGCTGACGTGATCAGCCGCGAAGAGTGCCTGGTGACGGCGCACGTAGTCGTTGTCGAAGACCGGTCCGACGATGTGTATCCGCTGACCGAGCAGTTGGGCCGCGCGCACCGCGAGGTGCGGCGCCTTCTCCTCGTCGATCCGGCCGAGCCAGACGAGGTCGCGGCCGGGTCGGGCGGGAGGTTCGGCTTCACCGAGCCCGAGGTGGACCGCGTGCTCCAGCACCGGTGCGTGGGCGGCGTACAGCCCCGCCATCTCGGGCGAGTAGCAGTAGAGCCGGGAGCGCTTCGCGTCGAAGGCGTCGGCGGCATGCCGGAAGACCGGCGAGTGCTGGAAGGTCGCGACGTCGCAGTCGAGATCGGCCCAGACCCGACGCCACCCGGGGAGCGACGGGTACTCGTGTCCGACCACGAGCAGGTCGTAGCCGGTGGAACGCAGGTCACGAGTCTGCCGGGTACCCGGCTGGAGGTCTTCGAGACGGATCGGACGAGTGGTCCAGTCCGCTCCGAGGTCGGTCCTCCAGCCGGGGCCGAGGAGGTGTACGTCGGCGCCTGCGGCTCGGGCGCCTTCCGCCACTGCCCAGAGCCAGCGTTCGATCCCGCCGTAGCCGACGGGCGGGAAGGTGTAGCTGCTGGGGAAGTCGCAGATGCCGACTAACACTTATGCCTCCGTTGTTCCGTCCGCCGAGATCCGGCGGAATCCGAGGTAGGGCACCAGGGCCTCGGGCAGGACGATGGAGCCGTCCTGCTGCTGGCACTGTTCGAGAAGTGCGGCCAGGGTGCGGCCGATGGGCAGTCCGGAGCCGTTGAGGGTGGCGACGGGCTTGGTCTTGCCGTGCTCGTCACGGGTGCGGATGCCCGCGCGACGGGCCTGGAAGGAGCCGCAGTCCGAGACGGAGGAGATCTCGCGGTAGGTCTGCTGGCTGGGGAGCCAGACCTCGATGTCGTAGGTGATCTGGGCGGAGAAGCCGAGGTCGCCGGCGGCTAGCTGGACGACCCGGTAGGCCAGTCCCAGCTCCTTGAGGCAGGCTTCGGCGTGGCTGAGCATCTTCTCCAGCTCGGCCTGGGAGTCCTCGGGGTCGCAGATGCGGACCATCTCGACCTTGGAGAACTGGTGCTGGCGCAGGATGCCGCGGGTGTCCCGGCCGTAGGAGCCGGCCTCCGAGCGGAAGCACGGGGTGTGCGCGGTGAGGGCCAGGGGGAGTTCGGCGGGCGGGATGATCTCGTCCGCGTAGAGGTTGGTGAGCGGGACCTCGGCGGTCGGAATCAGGAAGAGCTCGCGTTCGCCCATGCCGGTGGCGAAGAGGTCCTCCTCGAACTTCGGGAGCTGGCCGGTGCCGGTCATGGTCTGCCGGGTGACGAGGTGCGGGACCGCGTGCTCGACGTAGCCGTGCCGCTTGGTGTGCAGGTCCAGGAAAAGCGTCGCCAGGGCGCGCTCGATGGCGGCGCCGGCACCGCGCGAGACGCTGAACCGGGAGCCGGAGAGCTTGCTGGCACGGGCGAAGTCGAGGATACCGAGGGCCTCGCCGAGGTCCACATGGTCCTTCGGCTCGAAGGAGAAGGACGGCGGCGCGCCGACGCGACGGATCTCGACGGCGTGCTCGTCCGAGTCGCCCTCGGGGGTGCTGTCGAGCGGCAGGTTGGGAATGGTCAGCAGGAAGTCGCGCAGCTCCTGCTGCACCTGCTCCTGCTCCGCCTCGGCCGACCGGATCTGTTCCTTGAGGTCGCGGGCCCGGTCCTTCAGCGTCTCGGTGTCGCCGCCCTGGCGGGCCGCCTGCTGGACCTCCTGGGCGACCCGCTTCGACTCGGCCCGCAGCTCGTCCACGCGAGTGATGAGCTGGGATCGGCTGGACTGAAGAGACTCCAACGCAGAGAGATCCAGGGTGTAGCCGCGGCGGGCGAGGCGGCGGACCGCCTCGGAGCCCATCTCGATGAGGGCGCGGGGATCATGCATGGGAGTTCGTCTCCTCCAGCTGGACAGATGGTCCATCGAAGGTAGCAAGCGTGCGCCGGTCTTCTGGCCGGGATGACCATCCGCCCGCCTCGGCGGTCTCCTGTTCCTCCGCATCCAGGACTTCGAGCAGGGACGCGGTGAGGTCTTCGAGTTCGCGGTCCTCGATCCTGACCAGGTACAGGCAGGGAACCTCGTCGAAGAAGATCGGCATAGCCCGCCCGGGGGCGTCGCGCGAGGTCTGTCTGTGCCACCGCAGCACGGAGGCCAGCAGGCCGTGCGCGACGACCGTCCGAGGGGAGGGCAGCTGGAGTGCGCTCCGGAGGCCGGCAAGCATTCTGCGGATGGCCTCACGCTGGGACTCGGCGGCCCCGGGAGGGTTCTCCCATGGTCCGGCGGCGACGAGCCAGCGCGCGTACTCCGTGAAGAGGCCGCCTTCGAACTGTCCGTAGTCGACTTCATTGAGGGTGGGCTCGACCCTGACGGGCTGATCGGCATCGCCCATCAGCAGCCGGGCCGTCTCACCCGTCCTGGCGAACGCCGAGGTGAGCCAGATCTTCGGTTGAACGGCAGCGAGCACGCCGCTACCGGTCCGGCAGGCGGCGCGTCCGGCCGGATCCAGCGGAAGATCGACAGTCGGGTCGCCGTTGACCCGGTGAGCCGCGCTGTAGTGGGTACTGGAATGGCGCATGAGGTAGGTGGTCACGTCTGGCCGCCCTTCTCCGGCACCGCAGTGAGATCGAGGTCGCCGGCCAGCCCCGCGATCACCCGCTCCATCACGGAGGCGCGGTGGTCCCCCACCTCACGGTAGTAGAGGAGCCCGTCCACGCAGAGCGCGAGGCTCCAGTGGCGTAGCCGCCGCGGATCGAGGCTGGCGGTGGTGACGGCGATCTCGAAGCGGTCCCGGGTGTGTGTGCCCAGGTCGTAGTAGACGGTCCAGAAGGCCCAGTCGAAGACCTCGTCGCCGACCATCGGCAGGGGGTCCGCCAGGACCGGCTTCCGGTGGGTGTCGAAGAGGACGTTCTCGCGGTAGACGTCCGCGTGAAGGACCGATGCCCGTGCCGCGTCCGGGTGCAGTCCGGCGACCAAGCGCTCGCCGAGCCTCGCCCAGTCGACCTCCAGCTGGGGGCGTTGCGCCGCCAGGCGTCGGTGGACTCGCGGGACCAACTCGCATTCGAGGAAGTCGTGGAGGCTGGGAAGTGCTGCGGCTGCGGTGTTCGCGCCCCGGCCAAGGCGATGCAGTTGCCGCAGCGCGGTGGCCACCGCCTCGTACTCGTGCGTCTCCGGTCCGACGGAACCGCCGGGTACGCCTGCTACCACTTCCAGGGCGGCGACGCCGAGGTCGTCCGCGTGCTCGAGCACCCTGACGGCCGGCCCGGCCGCCCAGATCCCCAGCGCGATCATCTCGTTGCGGTAGCGGCTGTGGTCGGGCCATGCCTTCAACAGGACCTCGCGCCCGCTGGTTCGCTCACGCGCCACCATCAACAGGGAGGCGTGGCCTGCGTCGTGGTAGCTGTCGGGGGTCAACTGCCAGCGGCGTGCGGCTTCGTTGAAGACCTCAGGGGCGCGGGCCAGCCACCCGTGCACCTCCGGACCGTAGTGCTCCCGGAGCCGCTGCCAAGCCCTGCGCGGGGGCAGGAGCGTGGGCGGTTCGGTGTGCATCAGCTGAGCCGGACGCCGTGGTGGACCAGCTCGGCGGTGAGCTCCGGGAAGCCCCCGAGAGCCAGGGCGACCTGGGCCTGTACCTTCTCGATCTCCGGGTCCTCGGCCGCGAGCCGGACCAGGACCTTCCAGGGCTGGTCGAGCCGCTGGCCAGTCGCGCTGACGAGGTGGACCTCGGCGTAGCTGCCGGTCTCGTCGTACAGGCGCTGGGCGAGGCGGGTGGCCGCGAGGTTGTAGAGCTTCCCGACGTGGTAGACGGGGTTCTTGCCGCTGGCCCCTTCCAGGTTCATCGGGCGGAGCGGGGTGATGAGGCCGTTGACCCGGTTGCCGCGGCCGACGACGCCCTCGTCGCCCGACTCGATGGAGCTGCCGGTGTAGGTCAGGTAGAGCTCGTCCTTCTCGGGGACGTCTCGGGCGTTGAGGAGGAAGGTGATCTCGATGCCGGGGAGGTGCTGCTCGGCGAACCGGGCGCACTCGGCCAGGACCTCCTCCTTGTTGGCGAGGTACGAGGCCCGGTCGGGCACGTGCTCGGACTTCTGCGGGACGCACAGGATGGCCTCGGCCTTGGCGCCGTCGAAGTGCCCCATCAGCTTCACGTCGGATCCGCACCAGGGGTTCGCCCAGGTGAACTCGCTGACGCCGGACAGGTGGTTGACGAGCGCGTGGGCGAACTGCTCGAACGGGGCCATCGGGGCCCAGCCGGTGCCGAGCGAGGTGTCGTTGGCGATCAGGGTGTGGCGCTCGCGCAGGTCGTCCACCGAGCGGGGCGCGAACCAGCGCGAGCGGTCGGTGCCGCTCTCGTCGGTGACCACCGCGCCGGGGCTGGGGTTGCTGGTGATGTTGAAGACCAGGTCGAGGTGGCCGGCGAGCTCGGGCAGCCGGTCGTGGAAGAAGGCCAGGACGGCCTGCTCGACCAACTCCCGCACCGGGATTTCCTCGCCACCGCAGGCGTATGCGGCCCGGCCGTTGACCAGTACCTTCACCGGGGTCGTCATCCGGCCGGCGCCGTAGCGGACCTCGCAGGAGCCGCCGAGCAGGGCGAGCTTGTCGAAGTTGTGGTGGAGCACGGCGCCGAAGCGGTCGAGCGTGTAGCGGCTGTACGCGCGGGAGAGCTCCTCGGCCAGGTGGTCGGCGAGGGTGTCGGGGTGGCCGAGTCCCTTGCGTTCCAGCAGGACGAGGTCGGTGGGGAGCGGACGCCCGGTCTCGATGGTGATGCTGCTGTGCTCCACGGTCGTGCTGACTCGCTGCATGGCGATCTCCTCTTCCGTCGGTCCGGCTACGGCGGCAGCCCGCAGGGGCGTTCGGCGCGTGGTTGTGCCGAACACCCTGCACGTCGGCTTGTAGCGGTGTGTAAGCCTGCCCGCCGGACCTCGTTCCGGCGTAGGTCTGCGCGTCGCACCGCCATGGAACCGGCACTGAACCGAGCCTCGCGGCACCGGAGTGCGAGGCGATCACCACTCGTCGCGGCTGTGGTACTCGTGCTGCACCCGTGCTGAACCATCGCCCGTACGACTCGGGGCGCCTCGGAATAGGCTGCTAGCGTCGTTCATCACCGATCGCGGGGGTTCCGAGTGAGCACGGTGCAGCGTTGGTCAGGTCGTGAGGCCAAGGCTCTCCGCGAGGCATTACGGATGACCGTCCGCGGCTTCGCAGCCCATCTCGGCGTCAGCGATCGGACGGTGTCCAAGTGGGAGGCCGGCGGGGAGCACCTGTTCCCCGTGACCGACTCGCAGGCACTGCTCGACACAGTCCTCGACCGGGCGGACCCCGACGCTGTGGACCGCTTCCGACAGCTCCTCGACGGGCACGTCCGTCATCGAGCGACCACTGCGGGAAGTTACGTCCTAGCGCCACCTCCGGAGCCCGGCTTGGTACACAGATCCGAAGACTTCGACAGCGTCATCTCTCTGCTGGCCGAGGCGAACGCATCCGGCAGGAGCCCCGTCCTGGCGGTGTGCGGACCCGGCGGCTTCGGCAAGACGACCCTGGTCACTCAGGTGTGCGAGGACCCCGGCGTCCGGGCGACGTTCCCCGAGATCCTCTGGGTAGAGACGGGAGAAGGCTGCACCGCCGCCCGCGTCGTGGAGCTGATCTCCGATCTCTGCGTACACGTCGACGGAACCCGCCCCGCACTCACCGACCCCGAGCAGGCCGGCTTCCACCTGGCCCGCGTGCTGCAGGACAGGCGGGTGCTGCTCGTCATCGATAACGTCTGGTCTGCGGCGGACCTGGCCCCGTTCCTCTTCGGCGCGCCGTCCTGCACCCGCCTCGTGACCACTAGGAACATCCGCACCTGCCCGTCGACGGCGCGGGTGCTGCGGCTCGGCCCGATGTCGGCTCCGGAGATCAGCGAGCTGCTGACCCGATCCGTCTCCCGCCTGACCCGGCCGGCCGCCGATCGGCTGGCGGCCCTGTGCGGCGGGTGGCCGCTACTGGCCACCGTGGTCGGCTCCAACGTCTCCTCCGACCTGGCCGCAGGAGCCTCGGCCGAACGGGCCGTCACCGAGGCCAGGCAGGCACTGCACGCCCACGGCCCACAGGCGTTCGACGTCTGGGACGCGGACCAGCGTTCCAACGCGATCGGCCACGCCATCACCGCCAGTCTGCGCAGTCTCGACGAGGGCGTACGGATCACCGGCGGCTCGTCGCTGCGCGAGCGCTACCTCTCCCTGGCGGTCTTCCCCGCCACGCTCCCGGTGCCTCTGAGCGTGCTCACCCACTGGTGGGGCACGTCCCACGGCTGGTCGGCCAGCGCCGTCCGCCAGTTCTGCCGGATCCTGGCCGACCGCTCGCTGATCAGCGCGTATCTGGCCGACCGGGACGCGGTGGTCCTCCACGACGTGTTCCGCTCCTACCTGAAGCACATGGTGGGCGATCAGTGGGAATCCCTGCACGCCTCGTTGGTCGATTCCTACCGCGGCGCCGGTGTGGCGGACTGGTCGCAGCTGCCGGCATCCCACCCCTACATGTGGCAGCAACTGCCGTACCACCTGCACGAGGCCGGACTCGATGACGAGCTGGTGGACCTGCTGTCGTCCACCTCGTACGTGGCGCGCAAGGCGGCCACGATCGGCAGCCAGTCCCTGGCGGCCGACGCCATAGTCCTCGGGACCGTCGAACCCTTCCGGGCCGACTCCCATCCCCGGCACCGGCACTGGCATCGGGCGGGCACGCTGACCGGCGCCGGATACCTGCTGCACGGGCTCCGAACGCCGCAGGACATGGCCTCGACGCTGGCCCTCGCCCTCGTGCGGGCGGGCGACCTGCCGTCCGGCAGCACCATGGAGACCGCCGACGCAGCCGGCTTCCATGCCTCTTGGGCCCGAGCCGCCGCAGTGGGGCACGGCCACGTGGGCGCCGTCGTCTCGGTCGCGACCGCTGCGGGCCTCATCGCCTCCGGCGGCGAGGACGGCGCCGTCCGGGTATGGGACCTCGCTTCGCGCACCCTGGTCCACGCGTTCCACGCCCACACCGGCTGGGTGTTCGCCACTGCCCTGACGCATGACGGTGCGCTGCTGGCCTCGGCGGGCGAGGACGGCCTGATCCGCCTCTGGAACCCCCGCACGGGAAGGGCTCTCGGCATCCTGGCCGGTCACGATCGCCGAGTCCGCTGCCTCAGCTTCACCCCAGACGGCCAGTACCTGCTGTCAGCAGCTGAGGACGGGAACGTGCGGGTCTGGAGCATCGAGGAACTGAGCCTCAGCCACTCGATGGCGACCTGCGGAACGCCGCTGTGGACGGTCTCCGTCGACGCCGCTGCGCGGGTCGTGGCCGCAGCGGGTGAGGACGAGTTCGTCCGCCTCTACGACCTGGCGACCGGCGCGCTCCTCGACGAGAAGGCGGGTCACCGGGACTGGGTCCGGTCGGTGGCCTTCTCCCGCACCGGCGGGCTCCTCGCCTCGGGCTCGGGGGACCGCTCCGTGGTCCTCTGGGACACCAGCGGCGGCAGGCTCAACCAGGTCCGGCGGGTGGACGGCCTTCCCGCACGCGTGCGCTCAGTGGTCCTCGACGGCCAGTCGGACCTCCTCCTCGCCGCCACCGAGGACGCCGTCATCCGGGCGTTCGACGCCGGTGGCCCGGTCGGCGAGGTGCGGATGCCGCCGGGCGTCGACTGGGTCCGGGCACTGGCCTGCGCGGCCGACGGCACAGTTGTCGCCGGCTGCGAGGATGGCGCCCTGCGGCTGTGGACGAAGTCGGAACCTGACGGGCTCCACACCGTAGCCGAAGGCTCGAACACGGTCTGGTCCACCCACATCACGTCCGACGGCGGCCTCGGCGCCGTGGGCCACGGTGACGGCCACGTCGAACTCCTGGACCTGCCCACCGCCGCGTCGCGCCGCGAACTGCTGGGCAGCGCGGGCCGGGTGTGGTCGGTGGCCACCGGTGGCAGGTACGTGGCGGCGGCCTGCGGGGACGGCTCAGTCCACGTCTGGTCCCTCGACGACGAGAGCTGGGCACTGCGGCTCAACGACGACGTCACCCGGAGTTGGAGCGTCGCGGTGGCCCGGTCCGGCACCCGGCTCGCCGCCAGCACCGGCGACGGGCACATCCGGTGCTGGGACCTCCCCTCTGGAGCGCTGGTGTGGGAGCAGCAGGCCCATGCCGGCCGCGTGCGGTCGCTAGTGTTCGACGCCGAGGGTCACCTGCTCGCGGCGAGCGGCGGCGACGGCTCCGTGCACCTCTGGGACTCGCGCACGGGTCGGCACCTCAACCGCTTCGTGAACCCCGGAGGATGGGCGCGTTCGATCGCCGTCGATGCCGCGGGCGCCCACCTCGCGGTGGGCTCGGGCACCGGGGAGATCCATGTCCGCGACGTCCGAACCGGCCAGTTCACCGCTCACCTGTCCGGACACGTCGGCCGGGTCCTCATGATGGCCTTCGGCGACGATCCCGACCGACTGCTGTCGGCTGCGGCCGACGGAACCGTGCGGGCGTGGTCGCTCAGCCACCAGCACCAACTCGCTGAGGTACGCGTCGACGCGACGCTGAACTGCGCCGCCGCCGACCCCGGTACGGGTCGCGTGCTCGTCGGGAGCGCGGCCGGCCCTGCGTCGCTGCAGCTCCATCACGGGCAGACCGTGGATCATGTGGCGGAACCCGCCGACAGCCGAGGAGAAGGACGAATCTGAGCATGCCCAGCGCACCCGTGATCCTGAGCGGCACCCCCGGCACGTTCGCCCGGGGCGTCTTCCACGAGCGGCACCCGAAGCTCGTCCGGCAGGTGCTCGATGCACTGCCGTACGGGCCGAGCGAGCGGGCCGCGGTCGAGGAGCTCCTCGCCGAGAGCACTGACGGTGTCCTTCGCCCGCTCGGCACCAGTGCCCACGATCACCAGCAGTGGCTGGAGTGGGGTGAGGGTCTGTTCGGACGGTCGTGGGGCGAGGCGCCGTTCCTGTGGGCCGAGAGCTACTTCTACCGCAGGCTGCTCGAAGCCACCGGCTACTTTCGGCCGGGGGCCTGGCACGGCATCGACCCGTTCGCACCGTTCAAGGAGGCCGAACTCGCCGGCCCGGCCGTCGACGCCGAGCTGGCGGCCCTCGGCGACCTGCCCTCGGACTTCACCGACAAGCGAGCCGCCGCGCTTCTCTCCTCGGCACTCTGGGGAAACCGCGCCGACCTGAGCTTCCAGATCACGGCGGAGGCCGGAGGGTCGATCGCCTCCGACCTGGTGGCCGACGACAGCGGGTCGCTCTGGGCCGAGCTGGAGCGTGCCGAAGGCGGGCGGGTCTGCATCGTCGCGGACAACGCGGGCCGGGAGCTCCTGCCGGACCTGGTGCTGGTCGACCACCTCCTCGCTTCCGGTCTGGCGGCGCAGGTTGTCGTATACGTGAAGCCGCAGCCGTACTACGTGTCGGACGCGACGATGGCCGATGCCCTCGCCACCGTCGAGCGCCTGCGCACCGCGACCACGGCGGCTGCCGGGACGATCGGCGAACGGCTGTGGCGAGCGATGAACAGCGGCGCGCTCGTGATCCGCACCCACCCGTTCTTCTGCGCACCACTGCCGTTCCACGACATGCCGGCCGGCCTCCGGTCCGAGTTCGTCGGTGCAGCGATGACGATCCTCAAGGGTGACCTCAACTACCGTCGGCTGGTGGGCGATCAGCTGTGGCCGCCCACCACTTCGTTCACCGAGGTGGCCAGCCACTTCCCCTCAGCCGTCACGGCGCTGCGGACGCTGAAGTCAGACGTGATCGTCGGCGTCGACGCTGCCGTCGTCGCTCAGCTCGACAGTGCCGGGACGCCGTGGCGTACCAACGGCCGCCACGCCGTGATCCAGGTCGACCTCCGCCGGTAGTCGAGCGCCGTCCGCCCACCCCGCTGTCCTCGCTCGTCTGGGCGTGACGCGGCAAGCGTCGGAGGTGAACAGCGGCGGGTGCGGCGTGGACCTCAGTCCAGGTTCCACGTCGTTCCGGCGAGGAGTCCGTCGAAGGCGAGGGCTCTCATGGCGGTGTCGAAGTCGTCCCATTCGTGCTCGGGTTCAACGTAGTGCAGGTCGAAGTCGGCCCGGGTGAGGTCGGGCTCGCGCCATTCGTGGGCGCAGCGGCAGCGGACGAAGATCTGGTCATGGACGGCGAGGAGGAGCCAGTCGCGGCGGGCGCCGCAGCCGGTGCAGGTGATGGTGATGCCGCGCGGGTTGAGCTCGGCGGGGTGCGGGACGGCGCGGATGACGGCACGCGCGGGTTCGGGGGCGGGGTTGTAGAAGTCGTGGTCGTAGTCGGTCATGCGGTCCCTTCGGGTCGGCAGCGGGGCAGCAAGGGACCATACGACGTGCGCTGCCGGAATGGATCCCTCCCAGCGAGAAGGACATCGAATCGACACCGTCACCTTGCAGCAGGGTAGTTGTGCGCTCCGGCCGCCGGGTTTCCGCAGGGAATCCCGGCGGTCTGCTTCGGCTGGTCTTGGCTTTCGGCGGCGGCTGACGGGTGACGTCCGTGCTGGGCAGGATCGGTGGTTGGTGGGCGGGGCGGAGGCTCCGCACCCGCCCACCTGGGGTGGTCAGCGCGTTCGGCGCACCTGGTCGGGTGCGACCGGCGTCGGCGGTGTGATGACCGGGGTAGCCGGTGTGCCCGTCGTGCGGCTGGTCGTGCGGGCGCGGGCTGCCCTGGTGCGCAGTTCGTCGGGGGTTGCGGCCGGTGCGGGGGCAGGGAGGCCCGCGTCGCGGCGGATGCGCCAGGTGAGGACGGCGGCGGGTGAGTCGGCGGTGGCGAGTTCGCGTCGTTCGGCGGCGTTGGTGAGCAGGGTGGTCGGGTTGTGGCCAGCGGCTTCGGCTTGGGCGAGGGTGGCGGCGAGGGCTGCCCAGTTCTCCTCGGCGAGGAGCCGGGTGGCCTGGTCTGCGGGCAGCGTGCGGCGGACGGCGTCGGCCTGCCGGTCGTGGTCGGGCTTCGGGAGGAGTCGGCCTTCGAGGGTGAGGTGGGCGATCGGCTTGGCCGCGTGCCGGGTGTAGGCGGCGCGCAGGTGGCCGGCCGCCGCGCGGGCGGCGTCGGCCTGGTGGCGGTGGCCTTGGGCGGCGTGCCACTTGGCGATCATGACGGCGAGCAGGACGAGGCTGGTCAGGGCCGTGGCGGCGGCCGTGCCGTCCTCGCCCCGGCCGGTAGAGGGCCCGGCGTGGAGGAGTTCGCGGGCGGCGGAGCGCATCGCGCGCAGGTCGGCACCGGCTGCGCGGGTGTGGGCGATGCGGGTGTACTCCAGGGCCCGTGCGGCCTGGTGGAGTTCCTTCCTGCTGAGGGTCGGGCTGGTGGCGGCGAGCGTGTCGAGGACTTCGAGGCCGCCCCGGATCACCGCCTCGGCGCGGGCGACGTCCTGGTCGTCGTCGAAGGCCAGAAAGGCGCGTTCGATGGTGGTGCTGGCCCGGTGGCGGCCGTCAGCGGGCCAGGTGCGCGGGTCGGGCGTGAGGAAGGCGGGCTCGTCGATGCCGAGGGCGAAGCGGGCTTGGATCTTCGGCTGGGTGAGATCGGAGGCGAGCTTGCTGCCGGAGAACCAGATCGGCCCGCTCTCGCCGCTGGCGGGGAGGGCGAACTTGTAGCCGGTCACGTCGCCGGAGGGTGCGCGGCGCACGGCGAGGAGCACGCCCTTCGCGGTGAGTCGGGCGGTGAACTCCTCCTCGTCCGCGGCCCCGGCCAGGGCCTGGCGTACGGCGGTTCGCAGGCGGTCGCGGTCGGTGCCCTCCCGGCCGAGGCGCTGGGCCTTGTGCAACTCCGTGCCCTTGGCGCGCTTGGGGATCGCATCCCGGTACTCGCGGGTGCGGGTGTCGGAGAGGTCCTTGAGTTTGTACTCGCGTTCGATCTTCGTGAGTTCGGTCTCGACGCGGTACTGGTCGCTGCGTAGGCGGGCCTGCGTGAGGTCTGCCCGGACAACGGTCGCGAGGATGTGGATGTGGTCGTCGGCGTGGCGCACGGCGATCCAGCGGCAGCCGTTCGGATCGCCTTCGGGCGCGATCCCCGAGGCGGCCACGATCCGGCGGGCGATGGTGCCCCATTCCTCGTCGCTGAGGATGCGGTCGGTCGGGTCGGCGCGCACGGGCCGGTGGTAGACGTGTTGGGTGACCGGCTTGCCGTAGCGGACGACGTGCAGGTCGAGCGCGTCGCGGAGCTGGACCAGGGTGGCATCTGGGTCGCCTGGGTCGCGGCCGGGATCGGGGGCGAAGCCGCCCCAGGAAGCGACGATGTGCGGGTCGGTGTGCTCGTTGGCCTTGCCTGGACCGAAGAGGTACTTGAGCGCGCCGTGCGTCTTGGACCCGCGCAGGGGCTTGCTGATCATTGGCGCTTCGCCTTCGCCAGGCGCATGGCGGAAGTGTCGACCTCCGCGACGGCCGCCCGGACCTCGGCGACCAGGGCCAGGGCCCTGTCGAGGACGGCTGCCGCAGGGCCCGGTTCGACGCCGATGCCGGCGTTGAGCCGGTAGGCGATCTGGTTGGCGTTGTTGCCGACTGGCGCCACCTGGCCGCGTGCCGCGTCGAGGGCCACGATGGCCCGCTCCAACTGCTCGTCGCGGGTGGTGATGCCGGCGAAGTCGTCGGCCAGCGCCTTGCGCTCCAGGTAGGCGGCAACGTTCAGTTCGGCTGCGGCGGCCAGCTGCTCGATACGAGCCTTCTGGGCTTCGGTGCAGCGGAAGCCGACCTTCTTCGGCAAGGGGTTATCGGGGTCACGGCGGCGACGCTTCGGGGCGCGCTGTGCGCGGCGGGCGGCGCTCGCGGAAGAGCTGGCAACGGGGAGCGTTAGCACGTCGGCGGTGGGCTCGGACGGCGTGTTGGTGGGCTTCTCCTGCTTCGCCGCGCCCTCGCGGTGAAGCTCCGGTGCTGCCGCCCTCGGCAGCACCGGCTCGTCCACGCCCTCCTGGGCGGGGACGTCCGCGTGCGTGGCCCCGTAGGGGCCCCGTACGCACTCGCTTGCTCCGCCAGGGGCAGGGAGGATGTCAACTCCGTTGCGGTCCTGGGAGCTTACAGGCTTCCCGAGCAGGCTGTGCAGGGTTCGTCGGACGGGGTTCACGCGTGTCGTTCCTCGGTGGCGGCTGGCGATTCGCGGGCTGGTGAGTGTGCGGGTGGGCAGTGTCCGGGTGGTTGCCGGTTTGGCCGTGCCGGGATTCGCAGGTATGGGCGACGTGTCAGGCGCGGTCTTCCCGGGACCGACCGCCGGTGGGACTGGTGTCTGCGGTGCGAGTCGAGTCCGGCCGGGTGCAGTGACCGGGCGGGTGGTGGCCTTCTGCCGAGTGCGGCGGTGGGTCGGCAGAAGTCGGTGTCTGGCTGACCGACCGGGCCGGTCAGCCAGACACCGGGGCCGGTCAGTCGGTCTCGGGGTGCGGAGGGTTCTGTTCGTCGGCTTGCTCTTCGCTGAGCTTTCGCATCAGCTCGGTGAGGCGGGTACTGCCGAGCGGAAGGCCGGCGTCGCGCACGGCCTGCTCGACGATCGCGCGGGTGAGACGGCCCTCGGCGGCGACCGCTGCTCGGCCCACCTCCAGCAGTCGCTCCATCGGCGCGCCCGGCGGACGCCCGATCGGCTTGTTCTCCGCCCCGGCGGTACCTCCGGCGGCTTCGGCCTGGGGGTCCGGGTCATCGGCCGGGCGGTCGTCGGCTTCTGCCGGTTCGGGGTCGGGCAGCGCGTCTCGCCACTCGGCGGGCAGAAGTCCGGCGGCGGACAGGAGCGTCAGGAGCGCGTTCTCGTCGCTGCGGTCCTCCACCCGTTCCAGCCGGAACTCCGGTACAGGGTTGGCGGTCACCGGCTCGACAGAAGCCTCGGTGCGCGGAAGGGCCTTCTGCTCACCGGTGGCGGTTGCGGTGTCGTGGCCGTGGCGGGCGATCAGGATGTAGAGGTGGACGGCGCCGCCGAGGGCGAGCGGGGCGAGGGTGGACAGGACACCGACGACCGTGTCGGTGAGCCTCAGCCCGCTGCCGGTGGTGCGCAGTTCGTTGAGGCGGACAGCGTGCAGGGCATTGGCCCAGACGCTAGTGGCGGTCGCTCCGGCGAAGAGGGTCCAGGCGTAGGCGCGGGCGGGCCAGCGGGCCTCGCGCAGGACGAGCAGGGCCCGGACGCCGTAGGCGATGAAGCCGTCAATGATGATCGGGAACAGGTAGGTGAGCGGGCCGCGCACGTGGGTCGCGCCGGCCATCTGCCGCAGCGCGTCGTAGGACAGGACGAAGCCGAGGACGCCGAGCAAACCGACAGCGAGACGGTCCCAGAGGGTGACCCGGGCGGACGGGGTGTGGGCAGGGGGTATCGCGATGGTGGTCAAGGGTGGTGCTCCAGGGGTGGCCTCGCCGCAGGCGGGCGTGGCGAAGCGGCGAGGCGGTGGTGGGGTGAAGTTCGGGTAGGTCGGCGCACCGGCTGGGTGCGCTGGGCACCGGCGCCGGTCAGGCGGCGGTTCGCCTGCGGCGGTCGGTGCCGGTGAGGATGGCGCGTTCGCACATCTCGGCGAGGCGGGAGGCGGTGCGGTCGCCGAGGGCGTTCTTGATATCGCCGGGCGCCAGGTTGGTGGTGAAGATCGTCGGGAGCAGGTACTCGTAGCGGTGGTCGACCAGCCGCAGGGTGAGCTCCTCGGTCCACTCGGACGCCTTGGCGGCGCCGAGGTCGTCGAGGACCAGCAGCGGGCAGGTCATCAGCTCGCGCATCTCCCGCTCGGTGTCCGTGCCCTGTCGGGGCCGCTGGGAGGCGTACAGCTCGGTGGCGGTGAGCTTGGTCCAGCGCAGGCGCACCCCGGCCTTCAGCAGGCTGCGGATCGCCCCGTACGCCTGGTGGGTCTTGCCCGAGCCGGTGGGTCCGGCAATCAGGAGCGACGGGCCCTGGGCGATGCCCAGGGTGTCGCCGGGGCCGGGTCGGCAGGCCAGGGTGACCTGCTGGACCCAGGTCGTGACCTCGGGGTGGTCGGCTTCGGCACGGCGGTAGCGCGGCGGGATGCGGCGGTCGGCGAGCTCCAGCGCGGTGGAGGGCTGGTCGGTGTCGGGCAGTGGCCGGTCGGGGTCGATGCCCTTGGCGGCCAGCATCCGTTCCAGGCGCAGGACGGCACCGGAGGCCGGCTGCGGCTCGCGACGCTCGTCCGCGCGGCGGGGGTTGGGCAGGCTGGTCACAGGTCCCCCTCGTAGTAGTCGCGGGCGTCGGCCGGGTTGGCGAAGGGCCGGTACGGCGCGCGGGCAGCGCTCTGCCCGGCGCGGGAGGGCACGGCGGGCTGGGCGTTGATCGCCTCGTGGACCATGCTCGGCAGCACGCTCGGGCTCATCGGCTTCGCCGCGTACAGCTGCAGCCCGGCCCGGATGTCGTCGTCGCTGGTGCCGCCTTCGAGCAGGTCCTTGATGACCTTGCCGAGGTGCCCGCGCACGTTGGCCGGTACCGGCTTCGGGCAGCTGGCGACGTACTCGGCCACCAGGTCACCAGCGTTCACCGGCGGCTTGCCGATGGGCGCGCCGACAAGGACCAGGCCGTCCCGGTCAGGTGCTGCCGACGAGGGTGCCGGGGTGGGCGCGGCAGCGCCGCCCCCTTCAGGGGTAGATCCATGGTCCAAGGTCCATGGTCCAGGCACGACATTCTCCGGAGTCCTTCGGAGAGATTCCTGAGACGCGCTCTGACCTGTGCTTTTGCCAGGAGCTGCCGCTTCGGGTGCCGACACGGCCACGGTGGGGGTGGGATCGGCGTCGGCCGAGAAGGGCCGCTGGGCGGGGACGGTCTCCGCGAGGGTCGCGAGCGGTTCCGGAAGGCTCCGGAAGTTCTCCGGAGCCGGGCGCGCGCAGCCCTTGGCCTTGCACTTGCCGCACCAGCCCGCGGGCTCGTGGACGGGGCAGGCGGGCAGGCGCGAGGGGGTGGGGTGGGAGATCTTCTGGTGCTCGTGCCACTTGGTGACGTGCAGGTACTGGCGGCCGTCGCAGCCGGTGTACCGGCAGATCAGGCCGGTTTCGGCGAGCTGACGAAGCTCGTCCTCGGTGTCGAGTGGCGTGTGCTCGGGCCGCAGCGACCACAGCGCGCCGTTGAGGACAGCAGCGTTGTCGCGCTGGCGTCCCTCGTCGTCGGCCTGGGTGAGCAGGCAGACGAACGTGCGCTCGGCGGTCAGGGAGACCGAGGCGAGGTCTTCCGAGACGGGGTACTCGGGCTTGATGGTGCGGATGCGCGCCATGGCCTACCACCCCGCCTTCGGGGCGGAGGCGTGCGAGAGGAGGCGTGCGCTGGCGGCGGGCGGCGTCGTACGCTTGGGCACGGAGATTCCTTCCCCGGTGACATTTCGGACGGCAATCCGGTCACCGTGGTCGATCGTCGTGGATGGGCGGTTAGGGGATCTGTGGAGGCCCTCGGTGTTGGTAGCACCGAGGGCCTCGGTGTTGGTGGGCGGCCTCTTCGGTGAGGCCGCATAAGGTCTGGTCAACTGCCAGCCGTACAGAGGGCGTTGATGCGACCGTCCGCTTGGCGGCGCGAGCTCGACACTATGTCGAGCCCCTCTCGAAGATCCAACGCGAAGTGGCCCCATCCGCTCACGGCAGACAGGGCGGTCCGCCCGGTGTCGCGAGGCTGCTCGACACGGTCCTCCGGTAGTGCTTGGGCGTGAGCCCGCTGGTGCTACGCGCCGGCGCGACGGAAGCGGCCACCGTGCGAAGGTCTGGGGAACTCCTCCGCGGGTTCGGCTTGCAACACAGCAGGCCGGTCTTCTTGTGTGCTCATGGGCTCACCTCGTCCGGCGGGTCGGGAAGTCGGTGCCCCAATCCCTACCACGGACTTGCAGCGACACACAATTGTGGCTACTTTTGCACTCATGACACAGACCGACTGGCCGTCCAAGGTCACAGCCCGCGTGGCCGACGCTCTTCGAGCACGGCGCGAGGAGCTTGGCCTGACCGCCCAGGACGTCGCCGACGCTTGCATCGCGCTCGGGTACCCGATCCCCCGTAGCGTCATCGCCAACCTGGAGAACGGCAGACGGGCGAGTGTCGGTCTTGCCGAGATCCTCATCCTGGCCGAGGTCCTCGGCGTGCCCCCGATCACCATGCTCTTCCCTCTCGGCACCGCCCCCGCCGTCGAGGTGCTGCCGGGGCGGGAAGTGTCGATGTGGGACGCAGTTGCCTGGGTGACTGGTGAACTGCGGGAGGCCCCGGAGACGCCCGCGCAGACGATGCTCAACATGTTCCGCGAACACGGCATCCTCGTCTCGGTCGCATCGCTCAGCCGCCAGATGGGGGAGGAGAAGCGCCGCGAGGCGGCCCTGGCCAGAGATCCCGAGCACCGAGCGAAGTTCCTTGGCATGGTCGCCGAGCTCGACAGAATCCACGCGCAAGACATCCAGGCAATCCGCGACTGGCGTGCTCGCATGCGCGAACAGGAGGTCGTGCCCCCGGCGCTGCCGGATGACTTCGCCTACCTGGAGCCCTCCGAGAGCGCCCAGTAACGAGCCGCTCCGGGCCGACCGCCGGAGCACCCCTCGGCCGTTGCCCTGCCATTTGGTGCGGCCGTGATTCCTGATTAACGTCCACCCCACTGCGGCTACCAACCGCGTAAAACGCCCATCCACGACGATCAACCACGGTGCCGGGTTGCCGCCCACCAACCACCGGGGAAGGAACCGCGTGCTGTCCACGCGCCGCCGTACCGCTGGCCAGACTGCCACTGGCCCGGTACAGGTCGAGGTCATCCTCGGCCGTCTCGCCGTACCTGCGATGCCCGCCGCGATCGCGGCCCACAGACCGATCTGACGGTCTGATCACGCTGTCGCCGGTGACCACTCCCGGTGCGCCTTCGGGCCGACAGCTTCTTCCCAGTCACCCGCCGCCCGCATCGGGCCGGTCGGGACGTCTCTCCTGTTCCCGGCAGAGGCGTCCAGTCGCCAAACCTTCGCCCCCGCCGGGCCAGATCCCTCAGCACCTGGGGCGCTCGTGCGCCCGTCACCAGAAGGGTCCTGTCCTCAGCATGGCACTCTCGATCGTTGCTTCGCCGACTGTCCCGGCGAAGACGCCGCCGCTCACCTCCGCCGAAGCCGCCGGCTCGCTCGGCGGTCCAGTCCTCGTCTCGGCACCCGCCGCAGCTCCGGCGAGCGCGGCCGACTCCATGGCCCCGCACGAGCAGCTCCTGCTGACCGTCCCGGACGTCATGGCCCAGCTCCAGCTCGGCCGCTCCACCGTCTACGACCTCATCCGCACCCGCCGCCTGCCCTCGGTCACCATCGGTCGCTCCCGCCGCGTCCCGGCTGCCGCCGTCCGTACGTTCGTCGCCGAGCTGGCGGAGGTGGCGGCCTGATGGCCAAGCGCAACCCCAACGGCGCGGGCAGCATCACCCTGCGCAAGGACGGCCGCTACCACGGCCGCGCCTACGTGATCACCACCTCCGGCCTCCGCAAGCGGGTCTCCATCTACGGCAAGACCTGGGACGAGGTCCACAACGCCCTCGTCGAACTGCAGGCCGACGCCATCAACGGCATCCCGCTGCCCGACACCGACTCCAACGTCGGCCAGTACCTCAACTACTGGCTCGCCGAGGAGGTCCTGCCCAACCGCCGACCCAAGACCTACCAGGGCTACGAGAGCGTGGTCCGCGTCCACCTCATACCCGGCCTCGGCGCCAAGCGGCTGCGTGACCTGCGGGCCCAGGAGGTCCGGGTCTGGCTGAACCGGGTGCGGGCCGAGTGCCAGTGCTGCAAGGGCGGCTGGGACGCGCAGCGGCCCAAGCCGATCTGCTGTGCCGCAGGCGAGTGCTGCAAGCGGCTGCTGTCCGCGCGGATGATCCAGTCCGTGCACGCCGTGCTCCGCAACGCGCTGGAGCACGCCGTCCGAGAGGAGCTGATCCACAAGAACGTGGCCAAGCTCGTGAAGGTCCCCGCGCCCGACTACCGGATCGGCAAGGGCCTGACCACCGCTCAGGCCAAGCTCGTGCTCAAGGAGCTGAGCGGCCACCGCCTGCACACCCT
Organism: Kitasatospora sp. NPDC094019; assembly: GCF_044764505.1. NCBI lineage: Bacteria > Bacillati > Actinomycetota > Actinomycetes > Kitasatosporales > Streptomycetaceae > Kitasatospora > Kitasatospora sp. NPDC094019. The sequence goes on along the minus strand of NZ_JBIWIF010000014.1, from coordinate 109,820 downwards.
GTACGTGCTCGCGCTGATGCTCGGCATGCGCCGGGGTGAGCTGCTCGGCCTGCGCTGGAGCTCCGTCGACCTGGAGCGCGGCACCCTCACCGTGAGCACCAACCTCCAGCGCGTCGACGGCGAGCTGCGACTTGTCCTGCCCAAGACGCTGTCCTCCGAGCGCACCCTGCCGCTGCCCGCGCTGGCCCTCGCCGCCCTGGTGGACCACCGGGAGCGGCAGGCCGTCGAGCGTGCCGCCGCCGGCATGGACTGGCAGGAGAACGGCCTCGTCTTCCCGTCCCGGATCGGAACCCCGTACGAGCCGGACAACCTGCGTCGCAGCTGGCACGCGGTCCGCGGGCGCCTCGGCCTGGACGACCTCCGCTTCCACGACCTCCGCCACACCTGCATCACCCTGCTGCTCGACCTCGGCGTGCCCCCGCACATCGTCCGGGAGATCGCCGGCCACAGCGACGTCGGCGTGACCATGAAGGTCTACGCGCACGCCTCGCTCGCCGAGCGCCTCAAGGCCCTGAGCCGCCTCGGGGAGGCGCTCTCCTAACCTCGTGCTCTGGTGAATCAGTTCCAATGGTGCCCGGCGAGACCTGGTCTTGCCGGGCATTGCCGATAACCGCAGATCGCCTGTTCGGCGTCTGGCCACGGCGCTAAAGTCTGGGCAGCCAGCGTCAGGGGGACGGAGGACCTGCTGTGCACTTACCCGATGCTTCCCTTTCGAAGGCGGCCAAGGCACGCATCAGACAGGCCGAGCAAGAGGCGGCGAGGTGGTTCCCGCACAACGGCCGTGCGCAGCATGCCCATGTATCACTAGCCCGGCATATCGAGGGCAAGACACAGGCCGCTGAGTTGCTGGCCCGATTGCGTAGCCAGCCACGCGCGTCCAGCGGCGCGAAGGAGTTCAAGCGCCGCAAGGAACTCAATGCGGCGCTGCGGCGGTACAGCAGAGCCGAGAGGGAGGTGGAGTACGCGCGCGGACTCCTTCTACGTGCGTTGCGCAATCCCGGCCCGGCTCCTGGGGCCGTGGTGCCGACCCCGAAGGCTCCACCTGCCGCTGTTCGGTCTCATCCCGAGCCAATGTGGATCGGATCGCACTGGACGCGGAGCACGAGTTGAACACGGGGCACTCTGCAGAGGGTGCGACCGCGCATTCGGTCAGTCCGCTGGGGCTCACCGGCCGTGGGCTTGGCGGCTGGCCCGGGTCAGCCAGTCCAGGTACCACTTGCCGAAGCTGACACGGTGGCCAGTGGCAGCGAGCGGCTCGAGGGGGCCGTCGCAGGCCCGCAGGTCCTTCCAGAGGGTGCCTCGCTCGGGACCGGTCACGACGAGCCAGGTGTAGTAGCCGCATCCCTCATGGCTGAGACATACCGCCCCGGCGGTCATCTCGTCGTTGAGCTTCTCCCACTCGTCGTCCCAGGCGCGGTACGCCGCGAGATAGGACCGCTCGTCAGAGAAGCGGTCCTTGACGGGCTCGCGAGCGTCGAGTTCCTCCGCCCAGCGAGCCCGCTCCTCCGTGGAGGGGAACGGCTTTCCCAGGAACGTGTTGTCGCTTCGGACCTTGCCGTCCAGCCAGTGCCAACCCTGCTCGTCGCGCCGCAGAGGGAAGACCCCGTAGAAGGGGCCTGCTCCGCCCGCGCCCACTTCGAGGAGGAAGGTGCGGTAGTCCGGTGGAAGGGAGACGCCGAGTTCTTCCTCGACTTCTGCCAGCTCCGTCTCGTTGAGGGTCGGGTCCAGCAGAAAGTCATGCCCAAAACCCTGCCAACGAGCCCCGAAGACCTCGCTCGCGGATGGGGCGTCCCGCAGGGCCAGGACCTGCTGGCGAACTCCCGACCAGTCCACTCCTGAGCCGGCGATTTCTGACCCCTCTGCATCACCCGTCATGATCGAGCCTCCCCGTGATCCTCGGTTGTTTCGGGTCTGAACTTTCGAACGCCCGTACAGGCCACCAGCGAACCGTCAGCGGTGAGGAAGACCACGAAGTGCCACGAGCCGTCCGGACTGTAGACGGCCCCCAGTCGGACTGGCTGAGTGCCGCGCGCCCTCAGGGCCGCCACGGTCTCGGGCAGCCCGATCGTCTCGATGTTCGCGGCCCGTGTGTGTCCGAGCCGGACAGCGTAAGTGCCGGCCAGCACCTCCGCAGGCACCACTCCGCTTGCGATCCTGGAACTGCCGCCTGCAAGCACCGCCTCCCGTGCCGCCTTGCAGGCCGGAGTCTGATCTGCGAGGACGCGGAGCATGGCCTCGGACGATGGGTCGGTGTCCGGTAGGGCGAGATCCAGGTCGTCTTCCCAGCCCTCCGGCAGCCTGGCTGCCGTGACGACCAGGTCATCAGCCAGAGCGAGGATCCGGACACCTCCAGCCTGGAAGGCCATCTCGAAGCCGATGCGGCTGTCGATGGACCGCTGTCGGATGTGTTGGATGGAGACGACCCTGCTGCCTGTGAACGGTGCGAGAGAGAACTCATCCGGTGCGTCGCTGACCGTGACATGCCCGAGCATGTCCATGTCGTACGAGTCGTGGGGCTCATCGATCCGGAGATCGAGTATGTGGTCCAGCGTGTGGAACCGGACCGGACCGAGGTCCTCCATATGCAGCCACATGTGCAACAGCTCGGGCTCGCCACCGCCGTCGTGGGCGTGGAACCACGAGCACGTCACGCGTTGCACTTGCCGACCGACGAGGTCCTCCGGAGTCACCACCGGGCGATCGTGTCAGTCTCGGCTGGAGGGGATCAACGGGATTCCGCCGACGCCGGTCACCCCTGCGGAGCAGCGTCCTGTGATTGGCGTCACGCGCCTCCATTGCCGGGGCCAGCCATCTTGGCTGCTCAGATCCAGAGCGATGCGGGGCCGTTGGCGTCAGCGTTGGCGTCAATCGGCATGAAAATGCCCCCGAAGCGAGCTGCTTCGAGGGCATCGTGCCTGGTCAAGGCTGGTGGCCAGGGCCGGGGTCGAACCGGCGACCTTCCGCTTTTCAGGCGGACGCTCGTACCAACTGAGCTACCTGGCCGTACTGCACCGTCTCTTGCGAGACGAGCGATCCCGACGGGACTTGAACCCGCGACCTCCACCTTGACAGGGTGGCGAGCTAACCAACTGCTCCACGGGACCTAAAAGTGGCGAACCACTCAGGTCTTGCTGGGTCTTGCTTCACTGCACTTTACTACGGTACTGCGGTGCCCCCAACGGGATTCGAACCCGTGCTACCGCCTTGAAAGGGCGGCGTCCTGGGCCACTAGACGATGAGGGCTTGCGGCCTGTCCCGCCGTTTCCGGCGTTCGGGGACGTCGAGAAGCATATGGGATGTCGGGCCGATCGCCAAAACGGGTTTCGGCCAGGTGGGCGGGTGGGTCGTCCGGGCCGGTTCCGGGGGTGGGGGTTCAGGACCAGCCGAGCTCGTCGAGCTCGTGGTCGTCGAAGCCGAAGTGGTGGGCGACCTCGTGGATCACGGTGGTGCGCACCTCCTCGACGACCTGCTCGCGGTCCTCGCACAGACGCAGGGTCGGGCCCCGGTAGACGGTGATCCGGTCCGGGAGGACGCCGGCGTACCACTCGCCGCGCTCGGTGAGCGGGGTGCCTTCGTAGAGGCCGAGCAGTTCCGGGTCGGCCGGGTCGGGTTCGTCCTCGACGAAGACGGCGACGTTGTCCATCATCGCGGCGAGCTGCGGCGGGATCAGGTCGAGCGCGTCCGCGACCAGTACCTCGAACTCTTCCGGGGTCATCTCCACCGGATCATTGTCGGGTCTGGGGTGACGGCGTGCCAGGTGGTCGGCGCCGGTGTTTGATGGGGTTGTGGCGACCTCGGAGGACTTGGTGGCGGACGGTGCCGTGCCCGGTGCGGCGGCGCGGCGGCGGCCGCCGGTGCTGCGGGGCCAGGGGCGGGCGGTGGCGGTGGTCGCGGTCGGCGGGGCGCTGGGGGCGGTGGCGAGGTACGGGGCGGGGCTGTGGTGGCCGACCGGCCCTTCGGCCTTCCCATGGACGACCCTGCTGGTGAACGTGGTGGGGTGTGCCGTGATCGGGGTCTTCCTGGTGGTGGTCACCGAGGGGCGTCCGGCCCACCCGCTGGTGCGGCCGTTCTTCGGGACCGGGGTGCTGGGCGGGTTCACGACCTTCTCGACGTACGCGGTGGACGTCCGCCGACTGGTGCTGGAGGGCCGGCCGGGGCCGGCCGCGGCGTACCTGGCGCTGACGCTGCTGGCGGCGCTGGGGGCGGTCCGGGCGGCGGCCGCGCTGACGCGCCGGCTGCTGCGGCGGACCGGGCCCGACGGCGCGGGGGAGGGCGGGGCGTGAACTGGCTGCTGGTGGTGCTCGGCGCGACCGTCGGCGCGCCGCTGCGGTACCTGACCGACCGGGCCGTGCAGTCCCGGCACGACTCGGTCTTCCCCTGGGGGACCTTCACCGTGAACGTGGTCGGCTGCCTGGTCCTCGGGCTGGTCACGGGGGCGGTGGCGGCCGGTGCCGCGTCCTCCCACGTCCAGTTGCTGCTGGGGACGGGGCTGTGCGGGGCACTGACCACGTACTCGACGTTCTCGTACGAGACGCTGCGGCTGGTCGAGGGCGGGGCCGGGCGGTACGCCCTGGTGAACGTCCTGGGCAGTGTCGTGGCGGGCCTGGCGGCGGTGTGCGCGGGTGCCGGGCTGGCCGGGGCCTTCTGGGGCTGAGCACCCGCAGTCCGGCCCCCGGCCCGGATCCAACCCCCGTCCCGACCCCGCTCGAACCCCCGCTCGACCGCGACCCGTCCGGCGCTCGTCCGAGTGCTCCCGGTGCGTCCACCCGTGTCCGTGCGCCGGGGGCGCGCGTTGGGCACCCGCAAGGGTGGCCGTGCGCGCGTGGTGGGCGGCCCGGGCGGGGCGGGTGCGGGAAGAGGGAGCTCGGTGGCGGCGATGCGTGCGATGCGTGCGGTGGCGGAGCGGGAGACGGCGGTGGAACGAAGCGGACCAGCGCGTTCCGGTCCGGTGCGGTCGGGCCCGGCGTGGTCGGTTCCGGTGCGCTCCGGAGCGGTCCGGGCGGTGGCGGCCCTGGCGGTGGCCGGGCTGGGACTGACCGGGTGCATGTCGGTCGGGCCGGGCGCGGACGAGAAGCACCGCACGGTGCCGGTCGGCCAGGCCGGGACGTCGGCCAGGCCGGGGGCGAGCGCCTCGGCCTCGCCGAGCGGCGGCGGACACCAGGGCGGCGCGGCCGGACGGTCGGAGCGGACGGGGGGCGCACAGGCCCAGAGCGCCTCGGCCGGCGGCCCGAACGCGGCCCCCGGGGACCAGGCGGCCGGCGCGAACGGCGCGGCGGGCGCCGGGGGCGGTAACGGCGCGGGCGGCGTCAACGGCGCGCCAGCCGTCGCGGACCCCGTACCGGCGGCGGCCCCGGGCGATCCCGCGCCCGGCGCGAGCGGTACCGCCGGGGGCGCGAGCGCCAGCCCCGCGCCTCGCCCGGGCGGTGCCGCCGCCGCGGGCGGGGCGGCCGGGGGCACGGCGGGCTCGGGCGCCGCCGCCGGCGGCACCGGCCACCCGGCGGGCGGCACGGGGGCAACCACGGGCAGCGGTACCGGCGACGGCCGCGCCGGCGGGGCCACGGCCTCCGCCCCGGCGGCCAGCCCGTCCGGCCATCCGTCCTCCCCGGATCCCGGCCACGCCACTCCCGCCCCGACCGCCACCCCGGCCCCGGACCCCACGACGGCCCCCAGTGCGACGGCGGCCCCCAGTGCCGGGCCGGCCGCCCACTGAAAGCGACCTGTATCACAGCCTGGCCAGGGCATTTGCCTCCGATCCCCAGGCTCGTCTATGGTGGTAGATCGTTCGTTTGATTCATTTGTCTGGCGCCCTACACCCATCTGGCGCCCTTGGCGCGTTCCGGCGATCCGTGGCTGACCGCATAGAGGCGGTTGTGAAACAGAACCCCGGACTTTGGCGCGTGCCACTTCCGGAAGGTTTTGCATGTCTCTCGTTGACGACGCCCGCTTCGCCATGCCCGCGAGCGAGTCCGCCGCCGATGTCACCACCACCCCCGAGGCCGACGCCGAGCTGATCGCCGCCGTCGACGCCGTCGAGGACACCACCGCCGAGGCCGTCGCGGACGACGCCGCCGAGGCCGCCGACACCACCGACGCCGCCGAGGGCGACGCCGAGGCCACCGAGGCCGAGCCGACCCTCACCTTCGGCGACCTGGGCCTGCCGGACGACATCGTCCGCGCCCTCGCCAAGCGCGACGTCACCACCCCGTTCCCGATCCAGGCCGCGACCATCCCGGACGCCCTGGCCGGCAAGGACGTGCTGGGCCGCGGCCGCACCGGCTCCGGCAAGACCCTCAGCTTCGGCCTGCCGCTGCTGACCCGCCTCGCCGCCGGCGAGCGCACCCGCGCCAAGCACCCGCGCGGTCTGATCCTCGTCCCGACCCGCGAGCTGGCCATGCAGGTCGCCGACGCCCTGGAGCCCTTCGGCTCGGTGCTCGGCCTGCGCCTCAAGGTCGTCTGCGGCGGCACCTCGATGTCGAACCAGATCTACGCGCTGGAGCGCGGCGTCGACGTCCTGGTGGCCACCCCGGGCCGTCTGCGCGACCTGATCAACCGCGGTTCCGCCAAGCTCGACGACGTTCAGGTCGCCGTGCTCGACGAGGCCGACCAGATGGCCGACATGGGCTTCCTGCCCGAGGTCACCGAGATCCTCGACCAGGTGCCGGCCGGCGGCCAGCGGCTGCTGTTCTCCGCCACCCTGGAGAACGAGATCGACACCCTGGTCAAGCGTTACCTGAACAAGCCGGTCACCCACGAGGTCGACCCGTCGGCCGGCGCCGTGACCACCATGACCCACCACATCCTCGTGGTGAAGCCCAAGGACAAGGCGCCGATCACCAACGCGATCGCCGCCCGCAAGGGCCGGACGATCATCTTCGTCCGCACCCAGATGGGCGCCGACCGCGTCGCCGAGCAGCTCGTCGAGGCCGGCGTGAAGGCCGACGCGCTGCACGGCGGCATGACCCAGGGCGCCCGTACCCGGGTGCTCGGCGACTTCAAGGACGGCTACGTCAACGTCGTCGTCGCCACTGACGTCGCCGCCCGCGGCATCCACGTCGACGGCATCGACCTGGTGCTGAACGTCGACCCGGCCGGCGACCACAAGGACTACCTGCACCGCTCCGGCCGCACCGCCCGGGCCGGCCGGTCCGGCATCGTCGTCACCCTGGTGCTGCCGCACCAGCGCCGCAGCGTCTTCCGCCTGATGGAGGACGCGGGCGTCGACGCCGGCCGCCACATCCTCGACCACGCCTTCGACGCCGAGGTGGCCCGGATCACCGGTGCCCGCTCGCTGGTCGAGGTCCAGGCCGAGAGCGCGGCGAACATCGCCGGTGCCGCCGAGCGCGAGATCGCCGACATGACCCGCCAGCTGGAGCGCGCGCAGCGCCGCGCCACCGAGCTGCGCGAGGAGGCCGACCGCCTGGCCTCGCGGGCCGCGCGCGAGCGGGCCGAGCTGGGCATCGTGGACGAGGCCCCGGCCGCCGAGGCCGAGGAGGCCGCTGCCGGGACCGTGACCGAGCCGACGGCCGCCGCCGAGCCGACCGAGGAGCGCACGCCGGCGTACCGCGAGGCGCGTGCCGAGCGTCCGGCGTTCAACCGCGACCGTGACCGTGACGACCGCGGTGGCCGTTCGTTCGGCGACCGTGACCGCGGTGGCGACCGTGGCGGTTTCAACCGCGACCGCGGTGGCGAGCGCGGTGGCTTCAACCGTGACGACCGCGGTGGCGAGCGTGGCGGCTTCAACCGCGACCGTGGCGGCGAGCGCGGTGGCTTCAACCGTGACGACCGCGGTGGCCGTTCGTTCGGCGACCGTGACCGCGGTGGCGAGCGTGGCGGTTTCAACCGCGACCGCGGTGGCGAGCGCGGTGGCTTCAACCGTGACGACCGCGGTGGCGAGCGTGGCGGTTTCAACCGCGACCGTGGCGGCGAGCGCGGTGGCTTCAACCGTGACGACCGCGGTGGCGAGCGTGGCGGCTTCAACCGCGACCGCGGTGGCGAGCGCGGTGGCTTCAACCGTGACCGTGACGACCGTGGCGCCCGTTCCTTCGGCGACCGTCCGGCCCGTTCCTTCGGTGACCGTCCGGCCTTCGGCCGTGACCGTGACGAGCGCGGCGGCAGCAACAACCGTCCGTTCGCCCGTCGTGACGACCACCGCTCCGGTGGCCGTCCGCAGTCCGGCGGTGGCTTCAACCGTGACCGCGGCGACGAGCGCGGTGGCCGCTCCTCCGGTGGCTACAACGCCGGTTTCAACCGCGACGACCGCAAGCCGCGCTGGAAGAACTGACGCCGGGTAGCGCGTAACCGCGCACCGCGTCGCACCACGGCCACGGGCCCGCTCCGCACATCGGAGCGGGCCCGTGGCCGTTCGGCGTCCCGGCGTCCCGGCGACGCGACCCCGGCCATCGTTGTTCTACGGCTGAGAATAACCAGTGGCACGGCGCCCGCCCCGTCCCCTACGGTCGGGCGCATGAGCAGCAGACTGCGTGAAGTGGCGGCGGTGAACGAGGGCATCGCCGCGCGGGGGAGCTACCGCGCGTCCGGGGGCGGCCCGGTGGATCTGGCCGAGTGCTTGGCGGCGGCCAGGGCCGGGACGGTGTCGTACGACCCGGCCGGTCTGGACGCGCTGGTCGCGGCGGGCGGCCCGGGCCCGGCGGCGGGCGGCGGCACCGTCGAGGTCACGGCCGAGGGCAGTGTCCGGGCGGCCCGCCGGCTGGTCGAGGCGGGGGCGGGGCCGGTCGGGGTGCTGAACTTCGCCTCCGCGCGGAACCCCGGCGGCGGCTATCTGCGCGGCGCCAAGGCCCAGGAGGAGGACCTCTGCCGCAGCGCCCTCCTCTACACCTGCCTGGTGGAGGCGCCGGACTACTACGAGGCGCACCGCGCCTCCGGCGACCTCCGGTACAGCCACCGGGTGATCGTCTCGCCGGAGGTGCCGGTGATCCGGGGCGAGGACGGCGAGCTGCTGGCGCGGCCGTACCCGGTGACCTTCCTGACCTCGCCCGCGCCGAACGCCGGCCAGCTCGCCCTGCGGGCCGAGGGCGGCGGGGTGGACGTCCGGGAGGTGCTCGCCGAGCGGGCCGAGCGGGTGCTCGCGGCGGCGGCCCGGCACGGGATCCGCTCGCTGGTACTGGGGGCGTGGGGCTGCGGGGTCTTCCGCAACGACCCGGCCGAGGTCGCGGAGGCGTTCGAGCTGGGCCTGGCCCGGTACGGCGCGGCCTTCGACCGGGTGGTCTTCGCGGTCTGGGACCGGACGCCGGTCTCGCCGAACCGGGCCGCGTTCGAGGCCCGGTTCGGCGGTGGGGGAGAGCGGGCGACGACCGGAGCGGGGTGAGGGGGCGGGCCCCGCCGAGCACCTCGCCCGGCCCCCGCACCCGTCCCCGGTGACCGGACGGCGTCCGCCCGGTGTCGACCGGGCGTCGGGCCGCCGCCCGACTCGCGGAAACCCCGGCGGGAACGGTCCGTCGTCCCCCATACTCGCGCGGGTGATCGCGACCAGTACGTCCGCCGCCGGCGGATCCACCGCCCCCGCCCCCGTTCTCCTCGACGCGGCCGCCGAGCCCTCGCTCCGGGCGGCGCCGCTCGAACTCTTCCTCGATCTCGTCTTCGTCTTCACCGTCACCCAGTTGACCGGCAGTCTGGCCCACCACCTCACCCCGGGCGGTTTCACCCAGGTGCTGGTGATGCTGGCGGTGATCTGGTGGATGTACGACGCCTTCATCTGGCTGACCAACGCCATGCCGCCGAGCACCCACGGCCGGCGCTTCCTGCTGATGCTGGCGATGGCCGGCTTCCTGGTGATCTCGCTCTCCGTGCCGCACGCCTTCGAGGGCAGCGGCGTCGCCTTCGGCTGGGCGTACCTGGTGGTGGTGGCCGTGCACACGGGCATGTTCGCGATGTCGGGGGTGGCGCTGGGGTCGGTGCTCCGGATGGGCGGGCTCAACCTGCTCAACACCGCGCTGGTGGTGACCGGCGGCTACCTCACCGGCTCGGTCCAGCTCACCTTCTGGGCGGCCGCGTTCGCCCTGCAGTTCGCGATACCCCGGCTGGTCGACCTGCCCAGGTTCCAGCTGCGCGCGGACCACTTCGTCGAGCGGCACGGACTGGTGGTGATCATCGCGTTCGGCGAGTCGGTGATCGCGATCGGCGTCGGCGCGGGCACCGCCGAGCTGACCGCTCCCCTGGTCGGTGTCGCCCTGCTGAGCCTGGCCGTCTGCGTGGGGCTCTGGTGGGCGTACTTCGGGCACGACGACGACGCCCGCGCCGAGCACCACATGGCCGCGCTGCCCTCCGATCGGCGGAACCGGCTCGCCGTCAGCGTCTACAACCTGGGCCACTACGGGCTGCTGCTCGGGGTGCTGTTGTTCGCCGCCGGAGTGAAGTCGGCGGTCGCGCACCCGGCGGCGCCGATCACCGCGGCCCAGGCGGGCTCGCTGGCCGGGGGAGTGGCGCTCTTCCTGGTCGTCAACACCGCCGTCCGCCGCACCTTCGCCCTCGGTCCGAACCTGCCGCGGCTGCTGGCGGCCGCCGCGGTCGCGTCCGGCACGCTGCTCGGCACCGCGGTCTCGGCCCTGGCGGAGGTCGCCGTGGTGGCGCTCGCCCTGGCCGGCGCCTTCGCCTGGGAGCAGCGGACCCCGGCGCGGCGGGCGGGAGTGTCGGTGCCCGGTGGGACACTCCACGGGTGACCGAGCACAAGATCACCGACGGCCGCTACCGGATCCGGAACGTCGCGACCGGCCTGCTGCTGGAGGTCCCGGGCGGCAGCCGCCGCAGCGGCGTCAAAGTCCTGCTCGCCCCCGAGGACGGCTCGGACGCCCAGCTCTGGCAGCTGACCGCGGTGCACTCGGGCGGCGCGCTGTTCCACGTCGAGAACGTCGCCGGCGGCAAGCGGCTGGACGTCACCGGCGCCGCGACCGACGACGGCGTGCCCGTCCAGCAGTGGTCCGCCAACGCCTTCGGCGCGCAGGAGTGGCTGGTCGAGCACCATCTCGACGCTCCCGGCACCTGCACCCTCACCAGCTTCATCAGCGGTAAGGCCCTCACCGCCCCGCCGCCCCCGTCCGACCCGGCGGCCCCGCCCGCCCCCGTCCACCAGTGGGAGGACACCGACTCCCCGACCCAGTGGTGGCAGCTGGAACGCCGGTAGGCCCCGGTGGAACGCCGGTGGCCCCGGTCGGTCGCGTCGGTCGCGTGCCGTCCGGGGCCGAAGGACCCTCGTTACGCGGAGAGGTTCGACCGGAGGGCGGTGAGGTCCTCGTCGGTGGCGCCGTGGGCGCGCAGGTAGGCGGGGACGGAGCCGTGGTGGTCCCGGATCCAGGCGAAGGAGGAGGCGAGCAGTTCTTCCGAGATCGGGCGGGAGATCCGCTCGGCACCGGTCTCGTCGATGTACGGGGCCGGGCCGTCCAGCAGACCCAGGCCGGTGTTGGAGCGCAGGTAGTCGGCGGTGATGTCCTCCTCGGAGGCGCCCAGCAGGGTCTGGACGACCGCGATGGTGAGACCGGTGCGGTCCTTGCCGACGGCGCAGTGGACGACGGCCGGCAGCGCGCCCGGGGTGCCGAGCCGGCGGATCGCGGCGACCAGCGACGGGCCGGCCGTGGAGGCCATGAACGGGTACAGCTCCTCCTGGCCCGCCGGCCACGGCCGGTCGGTGTCCTCCCGGTCGGCGGGCAGGGTGGGAAGGCTCAGCGCGTCGTGGTCGAGGCCGTGCCGCAGGTCGGGCCAGACCTCCATCTCGACCGGGCTGCGCAGGTCGATCACGGTGCGCAGGCCCAGGGCCTTCAGCCGCTGGGCGCCCTCCGGGGCGAGCGTGTGGAAGGAACCGGAGCGGAACAGCACGCCCCGGCGGAGCGTGCCGACCCCGCCGGCGTCGCGGAAGTTGCGCACTCCGGGGATGTCGATGAAAGAGGACGGCAGGTCGGCTTCACGGTCCGGCAGGTCGTCGGTCATGGGCCCACCGTAAGGTCGCGGACCTCGGGAGGGGAAGGAATCCCTCATTCCGCCGGATCCGCGACGCGCCCGCGCCGCCGCGTCACCGACCCGCCCGCGTCACGGACCCGCCCGCGTCACGGACCCGCCCGCGTCACGGACCCGCCCGCGTCACCGACTCGCCGACGTCAGCGGCCGCCGGCGATGTCCAGGAAGGCGCCCGTGGTGTACGAGGAGGCCGGCGACAGCAGGAAGAGGATCGCCTCCGCGACCTCCTCCGGTTGCCCGCCGCGCCGCATCGGCAGGTCGGGCGCGACCCGGTCGACCCGGCCGGGCTCCCCGCCCAGGGCGTGGATCCCGGTGTGGATCAGTCCGGGCCGGACGGCGTTGACCCGGACGCCCTCGTCGGCGACCTCCAGGGCCAGGCCCCGGGTCATCGAGTCGACGGCCCCCTTCGCCGCCGCGTAGTCCACGTACTCGTTGGGCGAGCCCAGCCGGGAGGCGGCGGAGGAGACGTTGACGATCGCGCCGCCCTGCCCGCCGTGCCGGGTGGACATCCGTCGGACGGCCTGCGCGGCGCACAGGAACGGTCCGGTGATGTTGGCGGCCCAGATCCGGTTGAGCCGGTCCTCGTCGATGTCCTCCAGCCGGCTCTGCCGCTCCAGCGTCCCGGCGTTGTTCACCAGCCCGGTGAGCGGCCCCAGTTCGGCGTCGACGGTGGCGAACAGCCGGGCCACCTCGGCACTGCGGGTGACATCGGCGCGGACGGCGAGCGCGACGCCGCCCCCGGCCCGGACGGCCTCCACCACCGAGGCCGCGGCGGCCTCGTCCGAGCGGTAGTTGACGCAGACCCGATACCCCCGCCGCCCGGCCAGCAGGGCGGTCGCCGCGCCGATGCCGCGACCGCCGCCGGTGATCAGGACCACGCCGGACGGGTCGGACCGGTGCGGCCGCGCGAGCTCGTTCGAAGTCGACATGGTTCGTACTCTATGCCTCCCCCGGGCCGTCCCCCGGGGCCGCCCGATCGTCCGAACTCGCCCGCAGGGCCGCGATCCTGGGCATTCTGCTTTTCGGCGAGTCGAGGCTGAAGCCGCGCGCGTCCCCCAGCTCCGTCCGGACGAACTCCTCGGTCCGGGCCACCGCCGACCGCAGCTCGGCGTTCGACGGCACGAAGGACAGGTGGACGATCCCGGCGCGCTCGGTGTCGTACTCCCAGAGGCCGACGATCCGCCCCCGGTCCAGCACGATGTGCGTCTGCGGGTCGGCCTCGGAGCCGAAGCTCCGCCCGGCCCGTCCGGCCGGCAGCGGCCGCGCCGCGTCGGCCGGGTCGACCAGCCGGGCCAGCTCGCGGTGCAGCAGGTGGATGCCGTCGATCCCGGCCAGCAGCGTGTAGTACGGCTCGGCCGGCACCGTGAACCCGGCGAACTCGTCGACGAGTTCGGGCAGCATCAGCAGCTCCGAACCGGGTGCCGCCGGTACCGCGCCCGCTTCCGCGAGCGCCTGCCGGGCGGTCGCGGCGCCGAAGCCCGAGAACCACCGGAAGTGCTTCGGTGAGGCCGGTCCGGCCCAGGCCAGGTAGCGCCGGGCCAGGTCCGCGGCACTGCCGCCGACCGGCTGGTCCCACCGCGCGTACCCGTACCGCTGCTGGTCCAGGCGGCCGTTGACCGGCACCCGGCGGACCTGTCCGCGCGACTGCATCAGCCCGAGGGCCAGCGGCAGGGTGGTGGACAGCCCGCGTTTGCGCCCCGGCTCGCCCAGCGACCGGACGGCCTCGCCGACCGCCACCCGGATCGCCGCCGGGTCCAGCGGCCCCGGTGCCCCGGCGAGCGCGCGGTCCACGGCCAGGCAGAGCCGCTCGACCTCGCCCCCGGTCACCCCCAGGTGCTTCGCGGCCGCCGCCACCTCGCCCTCGGGCACCGCCGCGCCGGCCGCCAGGGCGAGCCCGAAGTCCTCGGCCGGGACGATGTAGGTGCAGCCGCGCGCGGCGGGCAGCTCGTGCGCCTCCAGTCCGGCCACCGCCGCGTCCACGGCCGCCCGGCCCAGCCCGGCCCGGGCGAACAGGCCGAGATAGGGCGCCGCCCCGCCCACCGACCTGGCCCACCCGGTGGCCGCCAGCACCTCGCCGGCCGATGCCTCCGGGTGCGCGCCGTCCAGCCACTGCCGGTGCGACCACCAGGCCCGAAGCTTCGCCGCCTCGATGCCCGGCCCCGCCGCCGGACCGCCGTTCGCCCTCGCCATGCGGCCCAGTATCGGCCCGTGGGCCGTCGCGCCCCCGGAATTCGCTCGCCCGGCGCGGCCCGACCCGGCAGACTCCTGCGGACGGCCGACGAGAGGAGTCCGATGAGCACCCGGCCCACCGCCCAGCCCACCGCCCGGCCCACCGCCCCGCCCGGTACCGTCCTGCTGTCCGGCATCGTCGGTTCGACCGCGTACGGACTCGCGCACGCCGGTTCCGACATCGACCGCCTCGGCCTGTTCGCGGCCCCGACCGGGGGATTCCACGGCCTGCACCGCCCCGCGGAGTCGCACGTCTCCACCAGGCCGGACCGCACTCTGCACGAGGCCGCCAAGTGGTGCCGCCTCGCGCTCAGTTGCAATCCCACCGCCACCGAGCTGGTCTGGCTTCCCGACGAGCTCTACGAGGTGCGCGACCCGCTCGGCGAGGAGCTGATAGCGATCCGCCGTTCCTTCCTGAGCGCCCGGGGTGTCCGCAACGCCTATCTCGGCTACGCCACCCAGCAGTTCCGCAAGCTGCTGACCCGCGACACCTCCGACCCGGCCACCCGGGCCCGGGCGGCCAAGCACGCCCGGCACCTGGTCCGGCTGCTCGAACAGGCCGTCCACCTGCACGAGGCCGGCCACAACCGGGTCCGGCTGCCGGACCCGGAGCGTGTCCGCGACCTCGGCGAGCGGATCGCCGACGACCCGGCCCACGCCGAACGCCTGCTCGCCGCCGCCACCGACCGCATGGACCGCCCCGGCGTCCTCCCGGACCGCCCCGACGAGCGCCCCGCCGAAGCCTGGCTGCACCGCGTCCGCGCCGCCCACTGGACACCCGTGCCGAACGCCGCCGAGTAGTACGCCGGCTTCCCGGGCGGACACGCCAGTGGCGCCGCCCGGGGGCGACGCCACTGGTGCCGGTCCTGTTCCTCAGTTGTTCAGCGGTGGATCAGCTGTGCCGTCCCGGGCGGCGGTAGGCGACCAGGCACAGGAGCAGACCGCCGAGGACGGCGAGCCCTCCGAGTGCCGCGATCAGACCGTCGGCGGCCGAGCTACCGGTGTTCGGAAGCGGCTCGCCGGTGGGCTTGTGGGTCGGCCGGTGGGTCGGCTCGTGCGTCGGGCTCGGGACCGTGGACGCGCTGGTCGTGGTCGTGGCGGACGGGGAGGAGGAGGTCGGGGACGCGGTCGGCGACGGCGAGGACGTCGGGCTGGGCGACGAGGTGGGCGACGGCGAGGACGTCGGGCTCGGCGAGGACGTCGGTGACGGGGACGGCGACGGGGACGAGGTCCGGAGGACGACGCCCATGTCGAGGTCGAGGTAGCGCTGGCCGCCGGAGACGGTGACGGACTGGGTCAGACCGGTGGTCGGGTCGGCGTCGGAGTCCTTG
>NZ_JBIWIF010000014.1:0-94200 GCF_044764505.1 Kitasatospora sp. NPDC094019 | reverse complement strand
TCGAGGTAGCGCTGGCCGCCGGAGACGGTGACGGACTGGGTCAGACCGGTGGTCGGGTCGGCGTCGGAGTCCTTGGTGGGGTCGTTGCCGGAGCCGCGGGAGGTGACCTTGGCGCCCTGCGGCAGCGTGGTGAGGTCGAACTGGACCTGGTAGGTGCCGTCGGGCAGCTTGTCGAACAGGTACTTGCCGTCCGCGTCGGTCGTGGTGCTGACCGGCTGGCCGTCCTTGTCGCGCACCGGCTGGCCGTTACCGTCCAGCAGGTTGACCTTGACGCCCGCGACGCCGGTGTCGCCGGGCTTCTGGACGCCGGAGCCGTCCTTGTCGACCCAGACGAAGTCACCGATGGCGTTGTTCGGCTCGGTGACCCGCTTCACCGCCACGCCGACCTTGGCCGGCTCGGCGGGCAGCAACTGCCGGCCCTCGTTGTCGGTGGCGGTGAAGGCGAAGCTGTTCCAGGCGTACTCGGTGTCCGGCGCGTCGAACGGGGCGACCATCGGCCAGGTCAGGGTGAACGACTCCCCCGAGGCCATGGCGCCGGCGCGGTGGATGCGGAACCAGGTTGCCGTCCCCGGGGCGGGGAAGGTGGTGCTCCAGACCGCGTCCGCGTTGCAGCCGGTCCGGTCGACGAGCGCGCTCTCGACACAGGGGTTGGGGTCGGTGGTGTACTCGATCACCACGGTCGGGTCGCTGCTGACGATCGCCTCGCTCAGCGACGGCGTCCAGGTGCTGCCGCGCTGCGCGTCCTGGGTGAGGACGTAGTTGTCGCCCGGGGCGGGCAGCTTGTCGTAGGCGATGAAGTCGGTGACCGGGTCCGGCGAGTCGTTGCGGACGGTCATCCGGTACGAGATGCGGCCGCCGGGGGTGGCGGTCCCGATGCTCAGGTAGTCGGAGTCGAGGTCGCCCTTCACCTCCTTGAACGAGCGCAGCACGCTCGGCACGTCCACCTGGATCTTGGAGGAGGCGTGGCAGAGCAGCTCGGTGGTGTTGCCGTTGCCGTTGAGGTCCAGGACGTCCGGGGTGCTGCCGCTGTCGGAGCCGGAGAACATGCAGGCGACCGGGTTGGTCGGCTGGTCGACGGTCACGTAGACGTCGTTGGTCAGCTCACCGGAGCGGATGCTGCTGGCGACCTGGACGTCGAAGAGCATCCGGTAGGCCAGCGGGTCGTGCAGGTAGGTCGAGTCGGGAGTGCCGGCCGGCCACTGCATCCTCAGCAGCTGGCGGCCGTCGGGGCCGGGGGTGACGGTGATCGACTCGGGGGCCTTGGCGTCCGGGTAGTTCGGGTCCGGCCGGGCGGAGCCGTCGATGTAGACGACGCCGGGCGGCAGCAGGTCGAGCAGGACGAGCGGGCGGTCCAGGTCGCGGGCGCTGCGGTTGTAGGGGATGACCTGGAAGGTGGCCTTGCCGCCGGGGGCGGACAGCTCACCGGCGACGGTGGTCTTGGCCGCGCCGAGGTTGGTCGCCTCGGTGATGGTGGTGCTGGCGCAGGCGTTGGCGTTGGCGTTGTTGGTGCCGTCGGTCGCCGAGGTGTCGACACAGTTGGTCAGCGGGACGGGGGCGGCGCGTCCGTCGTGGCCGGGGGTGGCGACCTGGGTGACCAGCTGCACCGCGTTGCCGGGGCTCCAGCCGGTGGGGATGGGGCCGTTCCAGGTGAACCGGAGGCCGTCGAGCCAGCGGCCGGCGGGGATGCCGAGGATGTCGTTGGCCGGGTCGCCCGCGCCCTCGGCGAAGGTGATCCGGCGGTTGACGGCGCCGTTGAAGGGGCTGCCGGGGTTGAAGGTCAGCCAGGTCGGGTCACCGTTGAGCCGGTACTGGAGGGTGAGCTGAATGCTGGTGGGGTTCCAGGGCTCCAGCTGGATCGACTGCGGGTAGATCCAGTTGTAGAGGCCCTCGGTGGTGCCGGCGCCCGGGTCGGTGATGGTCAGGCTGGTGGCCGGACCCGAGGTGTTGGTGGCCGACAGGCTGAAGCTGTTGATGTCGCCGGAGGTGACGGTGTCGCGCCACACCTTGCTGGCGGTCACCGCCACACCGGTGGCCGGGGGCTGGAACTGGCCGGTGGTGGTGCTGGAGGAGTCCAGCTGGGTCTCGGGGTCGGGGCCGAGCGGGTCACCCAGCAGGTCCACGTTGTTGGTGGAGGTGCTACCGGTGGGGAAGTCGGCCTCCGGGTAGTACACGACCAGCGCGCCGGGGTTGCGGCAGCCGCCGCGGCCGTTGCCGGAGACGAACGGGCCGATGTCGAAGCCCCAGGTGTTGGGACCGGGGGCGACCTGGCTCCAGCCGGGGGAGCGGCCGGTGTCGACCACCGCGCCGGGCGGCAGGGTGTCGAACAGGCGGCTGGTGTCCAGGTCGACGTTGGGCACGTTGTCGGTGGCGCAGGTACTGAACTGGTAGGTGACGGTGCGCCCGTCCTGGCTGCTGGTCTGGATGCCCTTGGTCACCGTGTACTTGGGCTCGACCTCGGCCTTGGTGTCGGCGCTCGCGTTCTGCGAGGTCTCACCGGTGGCGCTCATGGTCGCCGAGTTGGTGGAGGTGGCGCCGTTGGGGGTGGTGAAGTTGGGGTACTTCATCACCACCGTGATGGTGGCGGTGGTGCCGGGGCTGAGGTTCTGCAGCTTGATGTCCATCGTGCCGCCCATCGCGCCCGTCGCGGGCACGGTGGAGGCGGCCTGGTCGACCGAGGAGGGGTCGGGGGTCCAGCCGACGAACTGCATGTTCGCGGGCAGGGTGTCGAGAATCTGGCCGCCGGTGCACTCATTGATCGAACAGGTGTACCGGAGGGTGTAGGTGACGTTCTCCCCCGGGGAGACGGTCGCCTTGTCCACGCTCTTGGTGAAGGAGATCGCGGCCTGCGCCGGTGGGGCGATCAGGCCGCTGCCCAGGAGGGTTCCTCCTAGGAGGGCGAGAACCGAGGCGATCCGCCCGGTCCGGAAGGGAATACGCATAGCGGACAGTTGATCCGACCGCCCGCCACCCGACCGGGCGGCGCGAGCGCGGCTGACGGTGTTTCACCTTGTCAGACGAGCGTCAAATCCCACGGCCCGGTTCGGACGGGATCGGAACCGGGGCCGAGCCGGTGTGGAGGACGTCGCGGGCCTGCTCGGCGGCACGGCTGATGCTCTCGCCGACGAAGTCCATGAAGCGTGCGATGTTCTCCAGACGAACGGCCGCCGGGGTGCCGGTGCCGAGGACGCCGACCCCCTCCCGGGCGGTCTCGGCGAACCGGGCGTGGGCCTGGGCGGCGGAGATCATCGACTGGTACCAGACGTCGCCGTCGACGACGTAGCGCTCGCGGCGGCGCTCGTCGCGTTCGCGGCGGACGAGCCCCTGGGCCTCCAGGAAGGTGATCGCCTTGGAGACGGACGCCGGGCTCACCTGGAGGCGCCGGACGAGCTCGGCCGCGGTGACGCTGCCCTCGTCGGTGGTGAACAGGCAGGTCAGGACCCGGGCCATCATCCTCGGCAGGCCCTGCTGCATCACCAGGGCGGTGAACACCTCCTCGTACGCGCGCACGGCCTCGGTGTCGCGTCCGTGGGCGGTCGGCTCGGGCGGCTGAGGCCCGCGGGGGGCGGCCTGGCGGCTCCGGTGGGCGCGGCGCTCGGTGGCGCGGTGGGCCAGGTCGGCGCGGTAGGCGGTGGGGCCGCCGTTGCGCATCACCTCGCGGGTGACGGTCGAGGTGGGGCGGTCCAGGCGTCTGGCGATCTCCGCGTAGGCGAGTCCGTCGGCCACCCCGAGTGCGATCTGCTGGCGTTCCTGCTGGGTGAGTCTGCCTCCCGGCACCGCGGTCTCCCTTCGTGTGGCATCCGGCCCCCGCAGCATAGCGTTCAGTCGCCTTCAATGCAACGAATGATCGGATTGACGTTGCATTGAAAAGAGATCGGTTGCAACGATATCAGGGCATTGACCTGCCGTGATAGGCATTCTGTGCAACGTAACTGTTGAGAGATTGGCGAACGCAACGTAGCGTTCGTGATGTCGGAAACAGAAGCGGGACCAGAGGAGAGCAGCACCGTGAAGAGCTTCGCCACCACCGCCCCGATCACCGCCGTCATCGATCTGCCGGCCGGGCGGGTCCAGGTGATCGCCGCCGACCGCGCCGACGCCACCGTCGAGGTGCGGCCCGCCGAGCCCGGCCGCGGCCGGGACATCCGGACCGCGGAGCGGACCGCCGTCGAGTTCCAGGACGGCGTCCTGCGGATCGCCGCCGTGCCCGACGGCCGGCTGAGCGGCGCCGGCGCCGTGGAGGTCACCGTCCAGGTGCCCGTCGGCTCCCGGATCGAGGTGACCTCGGAGAGCACCGAGCTCCGGGCCGTCGGTCGGCTCGGTGACGTCGTCGTCGAGGGCGCCTACCGTCGGATCAAGATCGACGAGGCCGACAGCGTGCGGCTGACCGCGGTCGACGGCGACGTCGAGATCGGCCGGCTCAACGGCCCGGCCGGGATCAGCACCTCCCGGGGCGCCATCCGGATCGCCGAGGCGGTGCGCGGCGCTGTGGTGCTCCGCACCGAGTCCGGGGACATCGAGGTGGCCGTCGCGGCCGGGGTCCCCGCCGCCCTGGACGCCGGCACCGGCCACGGCCGGATCAGCAACAGCCTGCGCAACGACGGTGCCGCGGTGGTCGACATCCGCGCCACCACCTCCCACGGCGACATCGCCGCCCGGAGCCTGTGACCGGCCGGGCGCCCGGTGCCCGGCACCGGGGGCCGCGCCGCCGGCGGTGCCGGTGGTGCCCCACCCGCCCCCCGGCGGGCGGGGCGGGTCAGGACGCGGCCGGAACCGCCGCGGCGGCCGGTACCAGCCGGCCGTCGGCGAGGGTGAGCACCTCGTCGACGGCGTCGAGGGCGGCGTGGTCGTGGGTGACCAGCAGCGTGGTGCGGCCGCGGGTCGCGTCCAGGACGTCGGCGAGGACGGCGGTGGCGGTGTCCGGGTCGAGCCCCTCGGTCGGCTCGTCCAGGACCAGTACCGGCGGGTCCGCGAGCAGGGCGCGGGCGAGCAGCAGCCGTCGGCGCTGGCCGCCCGAGACGGTGGCGCCGTCCCCGCCGAGCATGGTCTCCCAGCCCTCGGGGAGGGAGTCGATCCAGTCGAGCAGCCGGGCCCGGCGGGCCGCGTCGCACAGCTCCTCGTCGGTGGCGTCGGGGCGGGCCAGCCGCAGATTGGCCCGAATGGTGGTGTGGAAGACATGGGCGTCCTGGGTCATGCCGGTGATCGCCCGGCGGACGTCGGCGCCCGCGCAGTCCCGCAGCTCGCGGCCACCGAGGCGGATGCTGCCGCCCTCGTACGGGACGAACCGCATCAGGGCCGCGATCAGGGTGGACTTGCCGGAGCCGCTGGCACCGACCAGGGCGACCCGGTGGCCGGGCGGCAGCCGCAGGCTGACACCGTCCAGGACGGCCGGGCCGTCGGGACGGTGACGCACCCGCAGGCCGGTGACCTCCACGCCGAGCGGCCCGTCGAGCGGGAGCGGGGTCGGGTCGACCGGGTCGGTGACCGGGGCCGGGGTGTCCATCAGGTCGGCGAGGCGGCGGGCGGAGGCCCAGACGTCGGCCAGCCTGCGGGCGGCGGTCGGCAGGCCGGCGAGGGCGTCGAAGGAGACCAGGGCCAGCACCGCGAGCACGGTGAGCTGGACGGCGGGCAGCCGGCCGTCCGCGTGCGCGCGCAGGCCGAGCCAGGTGACCCCGACCGTGGCCGCGGCCTGGAGCAGCAGCACCACGGCGGAGGCGAGCGAGGTGGTGAGCGCCCGGCGGTCCTCCAGGGCGGCGATCCTGGCGGTGGCCGCCGAGGTCCGGGCGTGGGCGCGCCCCCGGGCGCCGTACGCGGCGAGGTCGGCCGCGCCCCGGGTCAGGTCGACGGTGAGCGCGGCGAGTTCGGCGCGCGCGGCCTTCTCCGTCCGCCCGGTCCGGCGGGTCAGCGTGAGCACCAGGGCGGGTACCACGAGCCCGGCGAGGATCAGCAGCAGGGCGAGCAGCAGCCCGGCCGGCGGGAGCAGCGCCAGCGCGGTGCCGGCGGCGGCCGCGGCGACCAGGACGGCGGCGGTGACCGGGATCAGCACCCGGAGCAGCAGGTCCTGCGCGGCGTCGACGTCGTCGACCAGGCGGGTCAGCAGGTCGCCGCCGCGGAAGGCGGGGGTGCCGGCCGGGGCGAGCGGGACGAGCGCCTCGTACACCCGGGCCCGGAAGCCGGCCACGGCGCGGAGCGTGCCGTCGTGCCCGAGCAGGCGGTCGGCGTAGCGCAGGGTGCCCCGGCCGAGGGCGAGGGCGCGGACGGCGACGATCGCGACGGCGACGGCGGCGATCGGCGGCTGTTCGGCGGCGCGGGTGATCAGCCAGGCGGCGGTGGCCATCAGCGCGGCGCCGCTGAGTTCGCTGCCGGCGGCGGCGAGGACGGCGGGCAGCAGCCGGCGCCAGTGCGGCAGCAGGTGGCGCAGCAGGCGGAGAGTGGGGTGGGAGCCGGGGGCGGTGAGGTCGGGCATCGGAGCTCCGGGGGCGTGCGGGTGGGGCGCGGGGGTTGCGGTGCCGGGGAGAGGCGTGTCGGCCAGAGGCATGCCGGGGAGGGCGGCCGGGGCGGGGCGGGTCATGAGCGGACCAGCCCGGTGAGGTCCGCGGCGGCCCGGTGGGACGGCGCGGGCCCGACGGTGCCGGCCCGGACGGTGAGGATCCGGTCGGCGTGCGGCAGCAGGCCGGTCCGGTGGGCGACCACGATCGCGGTGCGCCCGCGCATCAGCTCGGCGGTGGCCCGGGTCACGGCGGCCTCGCTCTCCGGGTCCAGGTGGGCGGTGGGCTCGTCGAGGAGCAGCACGGGCGCGTCCTTGAGGAAGGCGCGGGCCAGGGCGGTGCGCTGGCGCTGGCCGGCCGAGAGCCCGGCGCCGTGCTCGCCGAGCACGGTGTCGTAGCCCTGCGGCAGTGCCGCTATGAAGCCGTCGGCGCAGGCGGCCCGGGCGGCGGCCCGGACCTCGGCGTCGGAGGCGTCCGGGCGGCCCAGGCGGATGTTGTCGGCGACGGAGGTGGCGAACAGGTGCGGACGCTGCGGCACCCACGCCACCTGGGCGAGCCAGGCGTCGGGGTCGAGCGCGGCGAGGTCGGTGCCGTCGACCAGGACCCGGCCGGCGCCGGGGGTGACGAAGCCGAGCAGGAGGGCGAGCAGGGTGGACTTGCCGGCGCCGCTCGGGCCGACCAGGGCCAGGTGCTCGCCGGGGTGGACGGTGAGCGAGACGTCGGTGAGGGCGGGGTCGGCGCGGTCGGGGTGGTGGACGGTGACACCGTCGAGGCGCAGCCGCGCGGTGCCGGCCTCGGGGACCGGGACCGGGGCCTTGAGCCGGAGCGGGGCGGTCGGGGCTCCGGCCTTCGGGTCGCCCGCGCTGCCGGTGCCGGTCGCGCTGTCCGTGGCGTTCGCGTTGTCCGTGCTGTTCGCGTCGGCGTCGGCGTCGTCGTCCAGGAGGGCGAAGACCCGCTCGGCCACCGCGATGCCCTCGGCACTGTCGTGGAAGGCCGCGCCCGCCGCGCGCAGCGGCAGGTATGCCTCCGGGGCGAGGAAGAGCACGACCAGGGCGGTGCGCAGGTCGAGCGCGCCGTCCAGCAGTCGCAGGCCGACCGGGACGGCGACCAGCGCCACGGACAGGGTGGCGACCGTCTCCAGGACGAGCGAGGAGAGGAAGGCGACCCGCAGCGTCCGCATGGTGGCCCGCCGGTGCGCCTCGGCCATCTCCCGCACCACCACGGTCTGGTGGCGTTCGCGGCCGAACGCGCGCAGGGTGGGCAGTCCGGCGACGACGTCCAGGAAGTGGCCGCCCAGCCGGGCCAGCAGCCGCCACTGCCGGGCGGTGCGCTGGGCGGTGTGCAGGCCGACGAGCGCGCCGAACACCGGGATCAGCGGCAGGGTGATCACGATGATCAGCGCGGAGGTCCAGTCGGCGAGGCCGAGCCGGACGACCACCACCAGCGGGACGACGGCGGTGGCCGCCATGGTGGGCAGGTAGCCGGTGAGGTAGGGGTCCAGGGCGTCGAGGCCGCGGGTGAGCAGGGTCGCGGTCTCGCCGTGCCGGCCGGCGGTCAGCCGCCGGGGGGCGGTGTCCCGCAGATGACCGGCCAGGCGGTCGCGCAGGGCCCGCTTGGTCGCGGCGGCGGCGCGCTGGGCGAGGGCGCCCCGGGTCCAGGCCAGCAGGGCGCGCAGGGCGAGGACGGCGCCGAGCGCGACCAGCGGGCCGGTCCACCGGCCGCGTCCGGCGAAGCCGTCGGCGAGCAGGCCGGCCAGCAGCTCGGCCTGGCCGACGACGAGTCCGGCGCCGAGCATGGCGAGTCCGGTGGAGATGGTCAAGTGGCGCCGGAGCGCCGGGATCTCGCGCCGCAGGCGGCGTTCGGCCGGCTTCATCCCGTGGTCCCTCCGTGGTCCGCCAGGCGGTCGGACGCCGTCGGCCGGCCGCCGCGGTGGGCTGCCGGCCGACGGCGGTCGGTCAGAAGTAGCTGGGGTGGCGCCGGCCGGTGCGGCCGCGGAACGCCCACCAGCTCCAGCCCTGGTAGAGCAGGATCAGCGGGACGACCACCACGCCGAACCCGATCAGCACCTTCAGCGTGGCCCCGTCGGCGACGGCCTCGTCGACGGTGATCCCGCCGCCGGCGGAGGCCGACAGCAGGTAGGGGTACTGGCCGGCCCCGATCAGCAGCACCGGCAGCGCGGTGGCCAGGCAGGTGGCGGTGAAGGCGAGCGCGTCGCGGCCCCGGTTCAGGTACCACCACCCGGCCGCGAGGGCCGCCACGACCAGGGCGAACAGGACCGCGGAGGTCCCCGTCCTGGTCATCGAGGCGCCGGCGCCGAACAGCGAGAGCAGCAGCGCCAGGGCTCCGGCGGCGCCCGCCGCGGCGAGCAGGGTGGCGCCGACCCGCCGGGCGGCGGCGGCGGTCCCGGGCTCCGAGCGGAGCGCGACGAAGGCCGCGCCGTGCCCGGCGAAGAGCAGCGCGGTGGCCACCCCGCAGGTCAGCGCGAACGGTCCGAACACCTCGCCGGCGCCGATGTGGAAGGAACCGTCGGCCCGGCGGGGCACGCCGTGCAGCAGCAGGCCGACCACGATGCCCCAGCACACGGCGGGCAGCGCGCCGCCGAGGACCACCAGGGCGTTCCACACCTTGGCCGCCCGCGGGCCGCGGGAGCGGCCGCGCAGCTGGATCGCGGCGTTGCCGAGCACCAGACCGGCCAGGATCGCCACGATCAGCGGGTAGAGGCCGGAGAGCAGGCTGCCCTCCAGGTGCGGGAAGGCGCCGAACATCACGCCGGCGAAGGCGACCAGCCAGACCTCGTTGCCGAGGAAGAACGGCGCGATCGCGTCGAGCGCGGCGTTCCGTCCGCCGGGTCCGGTGCCGGTCCCGGCACCCGCTCCGGTGGCCGGGACGTCGTCCGGCCGGGGACCCGCGTCGGCGGAGCCGAGGAACGGGGACAGCATCTGGGCGCCGTAGTCGTAGCCGCCCAGTACGAAGTAGCCGGCGAGCAGCAGGCCGAGGAGGGCCAGCCAGAGGGTCTCCAGGCTCATTTAGCCCAACCTTCCGTCACATCAGAGGAGTTCGTCTCGGTGCGGGAGCGGTCGGCCCGCTCAGAAGGCCGGGACCGGCTGCTTCTCGTCGGCGCCGCCGGAACCGGGCAGGTCGTCCGGGAGCGGTTCGCCGGCGCCGAGCTGGGCTCCGTCCGGGCCGCGGCGGGCGAAGCGGGTGATCAGCGTCCAGTTGGTCACCGCGAGGGCGAGGAAGATGGCGATGAACACCGTGCAGGACACGATCAGGGAGCCCTTGCTCACGTTCGAGACGGCGTCGTCCACGGTCAACTGGCCGTACACGAGCCACGGCTGGCGGCCGATCTCGCGCACCACCCAGCCGCCGACGGAGGCGATGAAGGGCAGCGGGACGATCGCGGTCATCAGGTAGGCGAGCCAGCGCTTGCGCACCAGCAGGTCCTTCAGCAGCAGGAAGACGGCGATGAAGGTGATGGTCGAGACCGTGTTGCCGAGGATGGTCATCAGGTCCATCGAGTTCTTCACCCAGCCCGTCCAGGGCAGGTAGTCCCCGGGGCCGTGCGCGGCGACCTCCTGGGCCTGCGCCGCGGCGAGGTCGCCGCCGTTCAGGATCGCGGCCTTGACCGGCTGGGTCTTCTCGATGACCGGCACCTGGAGGTTGCCCACGATGATGACGAAGAAGGAGGAGAGCATGCTCACCCAGACGCCCAGGCGCAGCGAGCTCCGGAAGAGCTCGGTCTCCTCGGTTCCCCTGGCGAAGTGCCAGGCGCTGACGCCGGCCACGAAGATGCCGCCGGTGGTGAGCGCGGCGAGCGCGATGTGGGCCAGGGCCACCTGGGCGTTGGCGTTGGTGACCAGGGCCCAGAAGTCGGTCAGATAGGCGACGCCGTCGCGGACCTCGTAGCCCACCGGGTGCTGGAGGAAGCCGTTGGCGACCAGGATCCAGAACGCGGACAGGTAGGCGGTCAGCGCGACCAGCCAGATCAGCGCGACGTGCACGCCGCGCCGCATCCGGCCCCAGCCGAAGATCCACATGCCGAGGAAGGTCGACTCGGCGAAGAAGGCGATCAGGGTCTCCAGGGCCAGCGGCGCGCCGAAGACGTTGCCCGCGAACTTGCTGAGTCCGCTCCAGCTGAGCCCGAACTGGAACTCCATGACGATGCCGGTCACGATGCCGACCGCGTAGTTGATGACGTAGAGCTGGCCCCAGAAGCGAGTCATGCGCTCCCGGACCGCGCGTTTGGCGAGGTCGCGGGTGTACGCGGCCCGGGTGTGCATGATCGCCACGATGGGGACCAGCCCCATGGTGAGGATGACGAACAGCCAGTGCACGCTGGTGGTGGCCGCGAACTGGAGTCGGGCCAGATCCGCAGCGCTCATGATGCGACCTTCCTGGGGGGCGGTTGGCCTCCGGGTCGGCGGACGGATGAGGGGTCGGGGAGGCGCCCGGGGGAAGCGGACGCGGGGAGGGGGAGGGTTCCTCGCTCGCGTGTGCAGGTGGCGGGCATCGCTGCCCGCCACCTGCGCGACGAACCCCACCGCTGACGTTAGGCGAGGATTGCTTATGCCTTCCAAGACCGGTTTTGCTATGTATGGATGACCCGTCAGGCATGAACAGAGGTGAACCGTGGATTTGCTGCAGCTGCGCCACTTCCAGACCGTCGCCCGTTTCGAGCACATCAGCCGGGCCGCGGAGGAGCTGAACGTCGCCCAGCCCTCGCTCAGCCGCACCATCGCCCGGCTGGAGGCCGAGCTGGGCTCGCCGCTCTTCGACCGGCAGGGCCGGCGGATCCGGCTCAACCAGTACGGCGTGGTGTTCCTGCGGCACGTCGACCGGGCGCTGAGCGAGCTCGACGACGGGCGCCGGGCGCTGCGCGAGGCCAGGGAGACCGGGCTCGGCCGGGTCGGTGTGGCCTCGGAGACGCTGCTGACCGTCGCCCATCTGATGGGCAGCTTCCGGGCCGCGTTCCCCGGGGCCGAGGTGCGGCTCTTCCAGTCCGACGTGGAGGAGATGGACCGGCAACTGAGGGCCGGGGAGGTCGACTTCTGCGTCGCCTCGCAGCCGCTGACCGCCGCCAATCTGGACTCGGTGGAGCTGCTGCGGGAGGAGGTGCTGCTGGCCGTCCCGCGCGGGCACTGGCTGGACGGCCGGGAGAGTGTGACGATCGCCGAGATCGCCGACGAGCCGTTCGTCACCACCCGCCGGGGCAACTGGCAACGCGCCCTGCTGGAGCGGCTCTTCGCCACCGAGGGGCTGACCCCGAGGCTGTCCTGCGAGGGCGACGAGCCGGGGGCCAGCCAGGACATGATCAGCACCGGGCTCGGCATCGGCCTGATCCCGGCGATGTCCCGGCTGGCGGGCACCGACTCGCACGTCCCGGTGGCCTGGGTGCACGTGGCCGCGCCGAACTGCTACCGGGTGCTGACCCTGGTCTGGAACCGGGACGCGTACCAGTCCGAGGCGGCCCGCCGGTTCCGTGAATTCACGGTCAGCAGGCCGCTCATGACGCATCGTCGGCCGGATCCGCGGACGGGTCGGGAGTCGGTCTGAGCGGTTCCGCCACCCGGATGATCGATCCTGGCGTGCCCCGGACTCCTTTGCTACGCTCAAAAGCGCTGCCGTGTCCTGGCCGAGGGCTTCGCGTGTCCGAATGGCCGGTATGAGATGGCGGGTTGGCAGGATCGACGATTCCTGCGGCAACCACCGGCGGCGCCGTCCTCCCTCCATTCACCCACTTGACCGGTGCCGTGTGTCGGCGTGCCCCTGTGCGCGCGCCCGGGCGCCATCGAGGAGTTCCGTCATGCCCAAGATCACGTATGTCGCCGTGGATGCGGCCGAGCGCACGATCGACGTCCCGGCCGGCACCAGCGTCATGCGCGGGGCCGTCTTCAACGACATCGACGGCATCGTCGCCC
Source organism: Kitasatospora sp. NPDC094019 (assembly GCF_044764505.1). Taxonomy (NCBI): domain Bacteria; kingdom Bacillati; phylum Actinomycetota; class Actinomycetes; order Kitasatosporales; family Streptomycetaceae; genus Kitasatospora; species Kitasatospora sp. NPDC094019. Next base: position 81,797 of record NZ_JBIWIF010000014.1, on the reverse strand, counting down.
AGTGCGGCGGGAACCTGCAGTGCGCCACCTGCCACGTCTACGTCGACGAGTCGACGCTCGACAAGCCGGAGCCGGTCCAGCCGAACGAGAACGAGATGCTGGACTTCACCGCCTGCCCGCGGCGCCCCAACAGCCGCCTCAGCTGCCAGCTCACGGTGACCGAGGCGCTGGACGGCCTGATCGTGCACCTGCCCGAGCGGCAGAAGTGATGGCCGGGGAACCGCACCCCGCCTCGGTCGTCGTCGTCGGCGCCGGCCAGGGCGGCTACCAGACGGCGGCCTCGCTGCGTGAGCACGGCTACCGCGGACGGCTGGTCCTCATCGACGCCGAGGACGAACTCCCCTACGAAAAACCGCCCCTGTCCAAGGCGTACCTCAAGGGGGAGGCGGACGAGGCACAGCTCTGGCTGCGGCCGGTGAGCTACTACGCGCGGCAGTCGATCGAACTGGTCGCGGGATCGGTGACGGCGGTCGACCCGGCCGCCCGGACGGTCCGGCTGGCCGACGGTTCGGTGTACGAGTACGACCACCTGGTACTGGCCACCGGCGCGACCCCGCGCACCCTCGGCGTGCCGGGGGCCGGACTGCGCGGCGTGCACACCCTGCGCACCGCGCAGGACGCCGCCGCGCTGCGCTCCTCGCTGGGGGCGGCCCGGCACGCGGTAGTGGTCGGGGCCGGGTTCATCGGCCTGGAGTTCGCCGCGGCGGCCCGCCGGGCGGGGTGCGAGGTGACGGTGGTCGAGGCCCTCGACCGCCCGCTGGCCCGGGTGGTCTCGGCCCGCACCGCCGAGCACTTCACCCGGCTGCACCGGCGGGAGGGATCCCGGCTGGTCTTCGGCCAGGGGGTCACCGCCCTGCACGGCGACGACCGGGGCGCGGTCACCGCGGTGGAACTGGCCGACGGCGCCCGGCTGCCGGCCGACCTGGTGCTGGCGGGGATCGGGGTGATCCCGCGCACCGGTCTCGCGGCCGCGGCCGGGCTGCGGGTGAGCGGCGGCATCGTGGTCGACGCCCACCTGCTGACGAGCGACCCGCACATCTCGGCCATCGGCGACTGCGCGGCGTTCCCGCAGGTGCGTTCGGGCAACCGGCTGCGGCTGGAGTCGGTGCAGAACGCGGTCGGGCACGCCGAACTGGTGGCCGCGCGGCTGACCGGCGAGAGCCGGGGCTACCGCGAGCTGCCGTGGTTCTGGAGCGACCAGTTCGCGACGACCGTGCAGATCGCCGGCCTGGACGAGGGTCACGACACGCAGGTGGTCGTCGGCGAGGACCCGGACGCGTTCTCGGTGCTGCTGTTCCGGGGCGGTGAGCTGCAGGCGGTGGAGTCGGTCAACCGGCCCACGGACCACCTCGCGGCCCGGCAACTGCTGGACCGGGGGGTGGCGCTGAATCCGGTCGAGGCGGCCGCGCCCGGCTTCACGCTCCGGGGCCACCTGGCGAGCCGTCGGGGGGAGCCCGCCGTGCCCGTGGGCTGACCGGACGTCCGGTTGGCCGATACTCGCCCGGTCGGGCCCGTGCCGCGCCCGCGCCGCCGTACCGCGGCGCGGGCCTCCGGCAGCGGAACAAGGGATTCCGAAAACATTGGCCCCACCCCTTTCAAAAGTACGGCCGAAGAACAACCGTTTTTTTATGCCCGGACGGTTTTCGGCCATGCCGGGGGCGGGCCCGCCGGGTCCGAACCTTCACAGTTAGTTCATAAGCCGCTGTTGCGGAAACATCTGCCGGTGAGGCAGGATTCAAACAAGATCGCTTGCTTGCTCATTCACTCGTCCGAATAACAAACAGGGGATGCCACCGTGCCTGAATCCGTCAGCCCGCAGGGATTCACCGACGAGGCCGAGCTGCGCCGCCTCAACCGGGCCGTCGTAGAGCGGTACATGAAGACCCTCGGCCAGGACCGGCTGCGCCGGCACGAGCTCTTCACCGAGGACGGCGTGGGCGGCCTGTGGACCACCGACACCGGTTCCCCGGTGGCCACGCACGGCCGGGACCGGCTCGGCGAGCACGCCGTCTGGTCGCTCAAGTGCTTCCCGGACTGGGAGTGGTACAACGTCGAGATCTTCGAGACCCAGGATCCGAACCGCTTCTGGGTCGAGTGCGACGGCCGCGGAAAGATCCTCTTCGGGGACTACCCCGAGGGCTGGTACGAGAATCACTTCATCCACTCGTTCGAGCTGGAGAACGGGCGGATCACACTGCAGCGGGAATTCATGAACCCGTTCCAGCAACTGCGTGCCCTGGGTATTCCGGTGCCGGAGGTCAAGCGGACCGGAATACCGACCTGAGAAATCAATAAATAGACCGCCGGATCGGAGTACGTCGTGGAAGACGTTATACGGGAGATTCGTATCCGCGGGGCGTTGCAACAACCCGAATGGAGCGACCTACCCCAGGTCAATCGGGTGGGCGAGGCACTGGCCTCGCGTCCCACCCTGGTCCAGCCGGACGACCTTGCCACCTTGCGAACCCTGTTGGGAAAGGTCGCGCTCGGAGAAGCGCTCGTGCTGCAGTCCGGGGACTGCGCCGAGGACCCGCAGGAATGCACACGTCAACATGTGGCGCGCAAGTCCGCGCTGCTCGATCTGCTCGCGGGGACCCTCGGTCTGCGGACCGGAAAGCCGGTCATTCGCGCGGGCCGAATCGCGGGGCAGTTCGCCAAGCCCCGCTCCAAGCCCACCGAAATCGTGGACGGGGTCGAACTCCCGGTCTTCCGTGGGCACATGGTGAACGGACCGGAGCCGGACCCGGAGGTCCGCCGGCCCGATCCACTGCGCATCCTCACCGGCTACATGGCGGCCGGTGACATCGTCGAGCACCTCGGCTGGCGCGACCGCGCGGCCGGTCGCGACGTCGTCGAGCCCCTCGTGTGGACCAGCCACGAGGCGCTGCTGCTGGACTACGAGGCGCCGATGCTGCGCGTCGACGACAAGGGCCGGATGTTCCTCGGCTCCACCCACTGGCCGTGGATCGGCGAGCGCACCCGGCAGGTCGAGGGCGCCCACGTCGCACTGCTGTCGCAGGTGGCCAACCCGGTGGCGTGCAAGGTCGGCCCCGGCATGGAGCCCGACGAACTGCTGGCGCTGTGCGAGAAGCTCGACCCGTGGCGCGATCCGGGCCGGCTCACGCTCATCGCGCGGATGGGCGCCGAGAACGTGTCGGACCGGCTGCCGAAGCTCGTCGACGCGGTCCGCGGCGCGGGCCACCCCGTGGTCTGGCTCAGCGACCCGATGCACGGCAACACCGTCTCGGCGCCCGGCGGGTACAAGACGCGCCTGGTGGAGACGGTGGCGCTGGAGGTGTCGCGGTTCGTCGAGGCCGTGCGCGGCGCGGGCGGCGTGGCCGGCGGGCTGCACCTGGAGACCACTCCGGACGACGTGACCGAGTGCGCCTCGACCGAGGCCGGGCTCGGCTCCGTCGGAGACCGGTACACCTCGTGCTGCGACCCCCGGCTCAACCCGGCCCAGGCCGTCGCCGTGGTGTCGGCCTGGACCGTCTGACCGGTTCCCGCCGTGGTGTCGGCCCGGCCCTTCCGACGGCCGGCCGCCACCGCACCACCTCCTCCGCCCCGCTCTGCGCGCCCCACACCCGCCCGCGCATCAAGCAAAGAACCGGAGCCATGACCGGCATACCCCCGATCCAGTCGTACCCGTTACCGGCCGAGGGCGAGCTGCCGCCGGCCACCGTGTCCTGGACCGCCGAGGCGGACCGCGCCGTCCTCCTCGTCCACGACATGCAGCGGTACTTCCTCGACTCCATCCCCGAGAACACCAGGAACGAACTCGTCGGCAACGCGGCGCGGCTGCGCGACCGCTGCGCCGGCCTGGGCGTCCCGGTCGCCTACACCGCCCAGCCGGGCGGCATGACCGACGAGCAGCGCGGTCTGCTCAAGGACTTCTGGGGCCCGGGCATGCGTCCGGCCCCCGAGGACCGCCAGGTGGTCGACGCCCTGGCACCGGCCCCGCAGGACTGGCTGCTCACCAAGTGGCGCTACAGCGCCTTCTTCCGGACCGACCTGCTGGAGCGGATGCGCGACACCCGCCGCGACCAGCTGGTGCTCTGCGGCGTCTACGCCCACGTGGGCGTGCTGGCCACCGCGATCGAGGCGTTCACCAACGACATCCAGGTGTTCTTCGTCGCCGACGCCACGGCGGACTTCTCCGCCGAGTACCACCACTCCGCGCTGAAGTACGCCGCCGAGCGCTGCGCCCGGGTCACCACCGTCAAGGGACTGTTCGGATGAGCGGCGGCCTGCCCGGGGCTCCCGGGCCCGCCGCCGGTCCCGACCTGCCCGCCTCCGGTCCCGACCTGCTCGACGAGGTGCTGGCCGGCCGGTCGGGGGCGTTCGCGCTGCTGCACCGGCCCGGCGCGGCCGGGGGCACCGGCCCGGTGGTGGAGGTGCTGACCGGCTCGGTCGCGCTGCCCGCCACGCTGGCCGACATCCCGCTGCCCGGTGCGGAGGCGGCCGCCGCCGCGGCGCCCGTCGTCGGGGACCGGCACGAGGTGCTCGTGGTGGTCCCGTACCGGCAGCTCGCCGAGCGCGGCTTCGAGGCCGCCGACGACGGGACCCCGCTGGTCGCGATGACCGTCACCGGCCAGCAGCGGCTGCCGCTGGACCGGGCGCTGGCCCGGATCCCGGACGTGCCGACCCCGCTGGCCGGCGGTGCCTTCGACGTCGACGACGAGGCGTACGGCGAGGTCGTGGGCCGCATCGTCAAGGAGATGATCGGCACCGGCGAGGGCGCGAACTTCGTCATCAAGCGCACCTTCGTCGCCGACATCACCGACTTCGGGCCGCTGAGCGCGCCGGCGCTGTTCCGCCGGCTGCTGGAGCACGAGAGCGGCGCCTACTGGACCTTCCTGGTGCACACCGGGGAACGGACCCTGGTCGGCGCCTCGCCGGAGCGGCACGTCAGTCTCCGCGACGGCACGGCGGTGATGAACCCGATCAGCGGCACCTACCGCTACCCGCCGTCCGGGCCGACCCTCACCGGTGTGCTGGACTTCCTGGCGGACCGCAAGGAGACCGACGAGCTCTACATGGTGCTCGACGAGGAACTCAAGATGATGGCCCGGATCTGCCCGGACGGCGGCCGGGCGGTGGGCCCGTACCTCAAGGAGATGGCCCGGCTCGCGCACACCGAGTACCTGATCGAGGGCCGGACCGACCGCGATGTGCGGGACATCCTGCGCGAGACGATGTTCGCGCCCACCGTGACGGGCAGCCCGGTGGAGAGCGCCTGCCGGATCATCCACCGGTACGAGCCGGGCGGCCGCGGCTACTACAGCGGGGTGGCCGCGCTGATCGGGCGGGACGCGGCGGGGGAGCGGGTGATGGACACCGCGATCCTGATCCGCACCGCCGACATCTCCGCGCGGGGCCGGATCGGCATCGCCGTGGGCTCCACCATCGTGCGTCACTCCGACCCGGCGTCGGAGGCGGCGGAGACCCGGGCCAAGGCGGCCGGGCTGGTCGCCGCGCTCGACGGCGGGGAGCAGAAGCGCTTCGCCGGCCATCCGAGCGTGCTCAGCGCCCTGCGGTCGCGCAACGACTCCATCGCCGACTTCTGGCTCGCCGACACCGCGTCGCGCTTCCGCGCCCGGCCCGAACTGGCCGGCCGCAGTGTGCTGGTGGTCGACGCCGAGGACACCTTCACCTCGATGATCGACCAGGAGCTGCGCTCCCTGGGCCTGCGGGTCACGGTCCGCCGGTTCGACGAGGAGTACGCCTTCGAGGGCCACGACCTGGTCGTGATGGGGCCGGGGCCGGGCGACCCGCAGGAGGCCGCGCATCCCAAGATGCGCCATCTGCGGTCCGCGATCGACACCCTGCTGGCCGAGCGACGGCCGTTCCTCGCGGTGTGCCTCAGCCACCAGGTGCTCGGACTGCGGCTCGGGCTGCCGATCCGCCGCCGTGCCGTGCCCAACCAGGGTGTGCAGAAGGAGATCGACCTCTTCGGCGGCGCCGAGCGGGTCGGGTTCTACAACACCTTCGCCCTGGTCGCCGAGGCGGAGGAGTTCGCCGCCGAGGGCGTGGGCCCGGTCCTGGTGAGCCGGGACCGGGAGAGCGGAGAGGTCCACGCGCTGCGCGGGCCCGGCTTCGCCTCGCTCCAGTTCCACCCCGAGTCCGTCCTCACCAGGGAGGGGCCGCGGATCGTGGCCACCGTCCTGTCCGGACTGCTCGGTCCGGCGCGGGTCCCCGACCCCGCCTGAGCCGCCCGCCGCCCGGCACCCCCGGGCGGCCGGGCCGCCCCCAGGACCGCCGGACCGGCGCTCTCCCCCGTGAGTGCCGGTCCGGCTCCCCCTGCCCGTGGCCGCGTCGCGATCGGTCGCTCCGGCCCGGCGCACCGCGCTGTCCGCACGAGGCGCACCCGCGTCGTCCGCACGAGGCGCACCCGCGCGCTCCGGCCGGGCCGCGTCCGCGCGCCCGGCGCCGCGATGCGGCACACCCCGCCGCCGAGCCGCGGCCCGCAGTCCCAATGACGAGAAACGACGAGAGCGGGAGGACCCATGCACAAGTACGTCGTCGTCGACGCGTTCGCGCGCCGGCCCCTCACCGGCAATCCGGTGGCGGTCTTCTTCGGGGCCGACGACCTGTCCGGTGAACAGATGCAGCGCATCGCCCGGGAGATGAACCTCTCCGAGAGCACCTTCGTCCTCACCCCCAAGCAGGGCGGGGACCACCATGTCCGGATCTTCACCCCGGTGAACGAACTCCCCTTCGCCGGGCACCCGTTGCTCGGCACGGCGATCGCGCTGGGCGGGCACACCGAGGCCGACACCCTGCGGATCGAGACCGCGATGGGCGTCATCCCGTTCGACCTGGAGCGGGTGGACGGCCGGACCGTCGCCACCCGGATGCGCCAGCCGGTGCCGGTCTGGGAGCCGTTCGAGCGGGCCGAGGAACTGTTGTGGGCGCTCGGGGTGAGCGCCTCGACGCTCCCGGTGGAGATCTACCGCAACGGCCCGCGGCACGTCCTGGTCGGCTTCGAGAGCGTCGAGGCGCTGTCCAAGGTCGACCCGGACCACCGCGCGCTGGCCCGGTTCCCGGACATGGCGACCAACTGCATCGCGGGCTCCGGGACCACCTGGCGCAACCGCATGTTCTCGCCCGCGTACGGGGTCGTGGAGGACGCCGCGACCGGCTCCGCCGCCGGCCCGATCGCCATCCACCTGGCCCGGCACGGCCTGGGCGTCTACGGCCGGCGGATCGAGATCACCCAGGGCGTCGAGATCGGCCGCCCCTCGCCGATGGGCGCGCTGGTGCACGGCGAGGGCGACCGCGTCGACAGCGTCGAGGTCTCGGGCCACGGTGTCGTCACCATCGAAGGAGTGCTGCATGTCTGACCGTTCCGTCCAGTCCCACCGGCCCGACCAGCCCGACCGGAAGCGGTCCGAGTCGTTGACCGGGACGGTCGCGCTCGACTTCCCGGAGTTCCGCACCCCGCCGGCCGAGCCGATGGGCCTGCTGAACTCCTGGCTGGCGGCCGCGGCCGGGCACGGCGTGCGGGAGCCCCGCGCGCTCGCGCTGGCCACCGCCGACGCCCGGGGCCGCAGCTCGTCCCGGATCCTGGTGATCAACCGGATCACCGAGGCCGGAATCGTTTTCGCCACCCACGCCGACAGCCAGAAGGGCCGGGAGCTGCTGGAGAACCCGTGGGCGTCCGGCGTCCTGTACTGGCGGGAGACCAGCCAGCAGATCGTGCTGGCCGGGCCGGTCCGGCAGCTGTCCGACGCCGCGGCGGAGGAGCTGTGGGCGGCCCGGGCGGTGTTCACCCACCCGATGACCACGGTGTCCCGGCAGAGCCGCCCGGTGGAGGACCTCGACCACTTCGAGGAACTGCGGGCGAAGGCGCTGGAGCTGGGCCGGCCGGGGCAGCCGCTGCCCCGCCCCGCCTCCTACGTGGCCTTCGAACTCGTCCCGGACGCGCTGGAGTTCTGGGCCGACGGCACCGACCGGCTGCACGAGCGGCTGCGCTACGACCGCACCGCCGACGGCTGGGGGATCAGCCGGCTCCAGCCCTGACCGCCGCGCGGCCCGCCGCGCACCCCGACCGGCCCCGACCCCCCCGAGGAGAAGCCATGACCTCGCCACAGATCTTCACCGACCACCACGACCTGCGGGCCCGCAACCGCCGGGCCGTCGAGCAGTACCTGGAGACCGGCCCGGAGGCCCGGCTGCGCCGCTACACCCTCTACACCGAGGACGGCACCGCCGCGCTCTTCTACACCGACATCGGCCGGCCGATCGTCGTCACCGGCCGGGAGAAGCTCAGGCGGCACAACGAGCTCTCGCTCGAAGTCCTGCCCGACTGGCGGTGGTTCGACATCCACGTGTTCCAGACCCAGGACCCGGACACGGTCATGGTCGAGTGCGACGGCGAGGGCACCATCCGCTTCCCCGGCTATCCGGAGGGCCACTACCGCAACCACTTCATCCACGGATTCACGCTCCGGGACGGCCTCATCGCCGCCAGCCGCGAGTACACCAACCCGATCGAGCACATGAAGTCGCTCGGCATCGAGACCCCGCACATCAGGCGGGACTGGATTCCCACCGACTGACCCGTCGGGCAGGGAGTCCGGGCGCCGGACGCGCGCACGAAGGAGATTCGATGGAGTTCCACTCGTGTCCCAGGAAGCACGGACGGGAGGTCCCCGCGGCCGCGGGGTCCGTCCTCTGCGGCCCGTGCATCAGACAGTTGGAACGCACCCTGCGGGCCCTCCCGGAGCTGCACCGGGAGTGCCTGCACCACATCCAGACCGAGCCCCGGCGGCGCAACCCGACCCGGGTCTCCGGGAGCCGTCGCCGGGACCGGCTGAACCTGTCCGCGATCGACGCCCGCAACAACATCGTGGCGATCCTGGAGTCCTGGTCGCACTTCGCCGCCGAGCGGCTCGGCACCACTGCGGTGATCCGCTCGGTGCCGCACCTGGCCCGGTTCCTCGACCGCCATCTGGACTGGCTCACCGCACAGCCGCCGGCCGCCGACTTCGCCGACGAGATCGAGGACCTGCGGCTGGAACTGCTCAACGCGATCGACCCCGAGTCCGGCGACCCCGCGGTGCCCACCCGGGCCTGCGTGGTGGACGGCTGCCCCGGGACGATCGACGCCTCACCGCAGCACCACACCGGGGGACGGACCAGCGTCGGCTGCTCGTCCGGACATTCATGGGGGATACGCGAATGGCTCACGCTACGGCACCTCTTGGACCAACGGCGAACGGCGGCCGTCTGAGCCGGCCGCCCAGACACCGGCTCGTGCCGACGAACGTGGCCGCGCTCGCCGCGGGCGTCTCGGAGGCGACCATCCGCAAGTGGGTCAGCCGCGGCAAGATCACCCGCTACGGCACACCGGGCCGCTCGGAGTTCGACATCCAGGAACTCACCGAGATCGCCCTGCGCCGCCGGTCCTGACCGGCCACCGGCCACCGGGCCGGTTCTGAACGGCCACCGGCCACCGGGCCGGGGACACCACCCCGCGGATCCATTGCCGGGCGGGCGGGAACACCGCCCGTCAACGGATCCGCGGGTGCTCCGGGACCGGCCGCGCACGGCGGCCGGGGCGCCCGACGAGGGGCCGGGGACTCTCCGCGGAGAGTCCCCGGCCCCTTCGCCGTCAGCGCTTCTGGTAGATCCGCTTGTGCCCGGCGATGCCCGCCAGCCGGAACGGCCCGCTGGTCCCGGCCGGGGTCGGGTGGTCGCCGCCGTCGGTCGGGAAGGCCCACTCGTGCAGCTCGCGGTAGCGGTCGTGGCCGATCGGCTGCCGGCGCTCCACCGCCGCCCGGTGCGCCTCCGTCCGCAGGTGCTCCCGGTAGCCGGGCACCACCGTCCCGGCGAAGAACTCCGCGACGCTGCCCGAGCCGTAGCTGAGGAAGCCCACGGCCTGTCCGTCGAGGTCCTCCGCCCCGTCGAGCAGCGCGGCCAGCCCCAGGTACACCGACGCGGTGTAGCTGTTGCCGATCACCGCGTTGTACCCGGTGGTGCGTCCGAGGGCCCGCTCGACGGCGGCCTCGTCGGTGTCGTGCCCGGCGGAGTTCAGCAGGTGGCGGTGCGCCTTGTAGGCCATCCTGGTGAACGGCTGGTGGTAGCAGAAGGCGCCGAAGTCCTCCAGCGGCCGGCCGCCCTGCTCGGAGTAGTCCTTCCAGGTGCCCTGCACCGCCTGGAGATAGGCGCCGATGGACTCCTGGCCGTCGACCAGCGCCGCGTCCCGGTAGTTCGGCCGCCAGAAGTCCATCACGTCGGCGGTGAACAGGCCCGAGGGGTCCTCGATCCGCACCAGCGCCGGGTCCGCGGTCACCAGCATCGCCACGGCGGCCGCGCCCTGGGTCGCCTCGCCGGGACTGTCCAGCTCGTACTTGGAGACGTCGCTCGCCACCACCAGGACCTTCTGGGACGGGTCGCGGTGGATCAGGCCGAGGGCGAACTGCAGGGCGGCGGTGGCCCCGTAGCAAGCCTGCTTGAGCTCGACCACCCGGGTCGCCGACGGCAGGCCGAGCAGCGAGTGGACGTACACGCCCGCCGCCTTCGCCTGGTCGATCGAGGACTCGGTGGCGAACACCAGGGTCCGGATCCCGTCCGTGCCGTGCCGGGCGACGATCGGCGCGGCGGCCGCCGCGCCCAGGGTGACGATGTCCTCGTCGGCGGCCGGCACGCTCATCGACCGCTGGCCGATGCCCGTGTGGTACTTGCCGATCGGGGTGCCGTTGTACTCCGCGAGCGCGGTGTGCGGCAGGACGAACTCGGTGGTCGCGAACGACAGATCGTGAATTCCGGCAGTGGCCCCGTTGGACATTCCCTACACCCCGACCTTCTCGGTGTTGCCGCGTTCCAGGTGGACGTGGGCGCGCATCAGCTCGCCCGGGTTGGTCTGCGCCGCGAGCAGCGAGAGTTCGCCGCACAGCACGGTCGCCGCCGCGATCACGGCGAGCCGGCGGGCGTTCTCGCCGGGCTCGCGGTCGGCCCGGCAGCCGAGCCGGGCCAGGTTGGTCTCCACGAAGGCCAGCCCCTTGCCGTTGCCGACCGTGCCGACGATCAGGTTCGGCAGGGTGCAGGCGAAGTACAGGTCGCCGTCGCGGTCCTCGGCCATCACGACGCCCTGCGAGCCCTCGACGATGTTGGCCGCGTCCTGGCCGGTGGCCAGGTAGAAGCCGAGCAGCATGTTCGCGAAGTGGGCGTTCGCCGAGCGGATGCCGCCGGCGAGCAGGGTGCCGAGCATGTTCTTGCGGATGTTCAGCTGGACGATCTTCGCCGCGGTGGTGTGCAGCACCCCGGTGACGACCTCCCGCGGCACCAGCAGCTCGGTCACCACGTTCTTGCCCCGGCCCAGGATGCCGTTGACCGCGGTGGCCTTCTTGTCGGTGCAGTAGTTGCCCGAGATCGACCCGTAGGAGATGCCGGGGACGGTCCGCAGCAGGTGCTGCAGCAGCACGTCCGAGGCCAGGGTGGCCATGTTGTGCCCGGAGGCGTCGCCGGTGGTGAACTCGAACCGGACGAACAGCAGGTTGGCGTTGATCTCGTGCCGGACGCCGACGAGTTCGGCGAACCGGCTGCAGCCGCGCACCACCTCCTTCAGCTCCTCGAACCGGGACTGGATGCTCCGGGCGGCGGCCAGCGCCGTCCCCGCGTCGGTCGCCTCGACCAGTACCGAGCGGGTCATCCGCTCGTCCACCAGGGTGGCGACGATGCCGTGCTCGGCGAGCATCGAGACCTTGGCGCCCCGGCCCACCGAGGGCCACAGCGGCGATTCGTAGGTGGCCAGCGGGACATGGGTCTCGGTGGTGGTGACGTTGCCCGAGATGCGCACCGGACCCACCCAGCGCATCGGGACGCCGGCGATGGCGTGGTCCTCGGTCATCGGGTGCCTCCGGTGGTGGTGGTCCCGGCGGCGGAGCGCCGGGCGAACTGCGCGGGATCGATGCCGCGGTCGGCGCAGAACTCGCGCAGGGTGCCCTGGATCAGCAGGTCCCGGCCGGCCAGCGCGGCCGGGTCGGCCGCGCCGAGCATGGTCATCAGCGCCGCCAACTGGTCCAGCCAGCTCTTCAGTTGGGTGACCAGCGCCTCCACGCCCTCGTCCATCAGGGTGCGCAGGAAGGTGCCGGACGCCCCGACGCCGTTCGCGCCGAGCGCCAGGGCGCGGGCCACGTCGAGCGGGTGGCGCACGCCGCCGGAGGCCAGCACCGGCAGGTCCACGCCCCGGCTGTCGAGCAGGCAGGCGGCGGTGGACAGGCCCCAGCCCTCCAGGAAGGTGTAGTCGCGCAGGTCGCGCCGGCCGTTCTCGATCCGGGCGAAGTCGGTGCCGCCCCGGCCGCCGAGGTCGGCCACCCGCACGCCCAGGTCGCGCAGGACCAGGACGGTCTCCCGGCTGAGCCCGAAGCCGACCTCCTTGACGATGACCGGGACGTCCACGCCCTCCACGATCCGGCCGATCTGCGGCACCCAGGCGGAGAAGGAGCGGTCGCCCTCCGGCATCACCGTCTCCTGGACGGTGTTGATGTGGATCTGCAGCGCGTCGGCCTTCAGCAGGTCGACGGCGCGCCGCGCCTTGTCGACGGAGGCGGTGGCGTTGACGTTGGCCAGGACGAAGCCGTCGGGGTTCTCCTCGCGCAGCACGCTGAAGGTGCCGGCGCAGGACTCGTCCTTGAAGTAGGCGCTCATCGAACCGGAGGCGATCGGTACCCCGGTCTCCCGGGCGGCGATCGCGAGGTCCCGGTTGATCCTGCCGGTCATCTCGCTGCCGCCGGTCATCGCGTTGATGTACAGCGGGACCGGCCAGGAGAAGCCGGCGAACTCCGTGGCCAGCGACACGTCCGGGCGGTCGATCCCGGCCAGGGCGTGGTGGACGAACGTCACCTCGTCGAACTGGTTGCGCCCGACGTGGCCGTGCTGCTGCTCGACCGCGAGCCGGACGTGGTCGTCCTTGCGTTGAGAGATCATTCCTCGTTCCCTTCCGTGGCGGGACGCAGGTCCAGGGGTCGCACCCCGGCCGCGGTCCAGCGTTCGCGTAGGTGGTCGATGTCCGGCGGGGCTCCGGTGGCCCCGGCGCGGGAGGTGTGCGGGGCACGCGGGGCGTGCGGGGCGTCGGAGGTGTGCGGGGTGCGCGGGGCGTCGGGCAGCGCCAGCAGGGCGATGCCGCAGTCACCGCCCCCCGCGCCGGAGGGCTTGGCCGCGCCGCCGACGGCCTCGGCGGCGTCGCACAGCGCCGTCAGGGCGGGCGTGAAGACGCCGAGCCCGGCCTCCTCGTCGAGCCGGGCCAGCTCCCGGCGGGCGCGCCGGACGCCGTCCAGCAGCGCGGGCCGGTCGCCGTGGCCGAGCGCGTCGGCGACGGCCCGCACGCACTCGGCGCTGGCGGCCACGAACCGGCGGTGCGGCGCGGTGCCGCGCCAGGCCCCGCGGTGCAGCCCGGACACCAGCTCCGTGGTGGAGGCGGGGGTGCCGGTCCAGCCGACCTCCAGGGCCACCCCCGGGGGCGGCGGCAGCCGGCGCAGTTCGAAGCCCGGCCAGGGTTCCGCCAGCGCCCCGGCCACACCCCGGCGGCGGACCAGGTCGAGCACGGCGGCCCGGTCGGGCGCCCGGTAGGCGATCCAGCCGCCCCAGGTGCTGGCGGCCAGGTCGCCGCCGGAGCCCTTGGGGTCGAGTTCGGCCGAGGCCAGCAGCGCCAGCCGGTACCGCTCCTCGGCCGACAGCGTCAGACCGCAGTGGGCGGCCACCGCCCAGACCGTCGCCACGGTCACCGCGCCGCTCGACCCGAGGCCGAACTTGACGCCGTCCTCGTGCAGTTCGCTGCTGATGGCGATGTCCAGTTCCGGCGCCGGACGGCCGTGTTCGGCCAGCAGCCGGGTGACGGTCCGGAGCGCGGCGAGCACATGGGCCAGCTCCCGGCGGGCCCGGTCGGGGTCCTCGACCCCGACCGGATCGAGCCGGTCCCCCCGGCGGAGCCAGCGGACCGGCGCCGCGAGGAGGTCGGAGGAGACCAGCGTCCCCTCCCCGGCGGGCTCGGTGACGGTGGCGGTGACCCGTCGGTCGACCGCCACCAGGACCGCCGGGTTGCCCGGCTCCACCACCGCGTACTCGCCCGCGACGAACAGCTTGCCCGGCGCGCTCCGCACCACCGGCGGGCGGCCGGCGCTCACGCGTCCGGGTCCAGCAGCCGGGCGCCGGGACCGGGCCCGGCGAGATGCACCGAACCGCCGCCGACGGCCTCGCGGACCACCGCGGCCACCCGGTCCGCCCCGGACCGGCGGCAGAGCACCTTGACGTTGGGTCCGGCGTCCATGGTCGCCCAGGCCGACACCCCGGCGCGGCGCAGCTCCAGCACCGCGTCCAGCACGGTCAGGGAGGCCGCCGAGAGGTAGCGCACCGCCGGGCGGGCGGCCAGCATGGTGGCGTGCATCCCGAGCGCGTTCCGCTCGGCCACCTCGCCCACCGCGTCCAGGTCGGCCCGGTGCAGCGCCTCCCGCATCTCGGCCAGGTCGGCCTGGCTGGAGGCGGCCCACGGCAGGTACAGCGGTGAGGTGGCGACGGTGCGCCGCATGGCCTCGCGGCTGGACACCGCCTTCGGGCCGGCGTCGACCACCGCGACCACCAGCGCCGGGTCCAGCGCGGCCACCGGCACCGGGACCGGCTCGGCGTAGGAGCCGAGGTCGGGGTCGCCACCGTCGTCCGGCTGCCCGGCGTGCCAGACGGCGAAGCCGCCGAAGACCGAGCGCGAGGCCGAGCCGGAGCCGCGCCGGGCCAGCCGGGACAGCCCGGTGGCGTCCAGGCCGAGTCCGTACGCGGCGGCGGCGGCGGTGGCCAGCGCGGCGAAGCCGCTCGCGGAGGAGGCCAGTCCGGCGCCGGTGGGGACGGTGTTGCGGGTCTCCACGACGGCCCGCAGCGGGCTTCCGGCGCGTTCCCGGACCAGGTCCAGGAAGGCCGTCACCCGGCGGCGGGGCTCGCCCGCCAGGGGCGCTCCGTCGAGGGTCACCGCGTCCTCCCCGGCCCCGGGGGCGAGCCGGACCCGGGTGGTGGTCGGGAAGACGTCGAGGGTCATCGAGAGGCTGTCGGTCCAGGGGAGGACGAGCCGCTCGTCCCGCTTGCCCCAGTACTTGACCAGCGCGATGTTCGGGTGGGCGACGGCGGTGGCGTCCCCGGGGGCGCTCCCGGTGGCGGGGCGCGGGCGGGTGGTGGTCGGCTGCTCAGCGGCCATGGCCGGGGTGCTCCCTCAGCGGTACGGACCAGGTCTGGACGGCGCCGGCGGCGAGCAGCGCGCGGGTGACCTCCGCGGCCCGCTCCTCGGACGCCAGCGCGATCACGCAGCCGCCCATACCGCCGCCGGTGATCTTGGCGCCGAGACCGCCGGCGGCCAGCGCCGCGGCGACCATCCCGTCGATCCGGTCGGTGCTCAGGCCGCCCGCGCGGAGCAGCTCGTGGTACTCGGTGAGCTGGGCGCCGAGCTGCTCGGGGCGGTTCCCGGCGAGTGCCAGCCGGGCGGTCGCGGTCAGTTCGGAGGCGCGCCGGACGAAGGTCTCCTGGGTGCCGGGCCGTTGCCGGAAGCCCTCGCGGAGCAGTTCGACGGCGTCCTTGGTGCGGCCCGCGACGCCGCTGTCGGCGACGATGAACAGGCCGTCGCAGCCGATCGCCAGCTCCTCCGCCCGGCCGGCCCGGAACAGCAGCGGGGCGGCCGCGCCGACGGCCATCGCGTCGACGCCGCTGGCCCGGCCGTGCGCCACGTTCTCGGCGGTCTGCACCAGGTCGAACGCCTGCTGCGGGGTGACCTCGCGCTCGAACAGGTCGGCCAGCGCGTGCACCACGGCCAGCGCGCAGGCGGCGCTGGAGCCGAGGCCGCGGCCGACCGGGATCGCGCAGTCGATGATCACGTCGAGGTGCAGGCGGTCGGGCACGCCCATGGCGGCCCGGAACTCGGTGGTCAGCCGGTGCAGTCCGCCGGACGCCTGGGCGGCCTTCGGACGGGACTCGGCGCCGGTCATGGTGAGGGAGAAGTCGGCCGGGTCGGCCGGGGACTGCGCGGAGTACCCGGCGGTGGCGGTGACGCCCAGTTGCGGCAGCGGGAGGGCGAGCGCCGGGGCTCCGTAGACGACCGCGTGCTCACCCAGCACGATCGCCTTGGCCCGGGCCCGGCCGGTGCCGACCGGCCGGGCGCCGCGGTTCTCCGACAACCCCTCGGGTGCGGCGGGTAGGGACAACGAACTCAGCTCCCCGTTTCGTTTCTGCATGGAGATCGCTCATCCAGAGTTCTCGGAAGGAAGGAATCCGGTGGCGGTACGGAAAAGGGCCTGCCGGGGACCCTGTTCGGGTCCCCGGCAGGCCCGGGTGCTGCGGGCGCCGCCTGCTACGACTCGGCGACGAGCATCTTCTCGACCGGCCGCCGCCACTGGTAGTACGACTGGATCTTGTGGTACTCGCCCTTGGGCGTGACCGTCACGCCGTAGACGAAGTTGCGGCCCTCGGTGCTGTACGGGGCGTCCTGCACCAGCCGGGTGATCTGCGGGGCGACGGTCACCGGCAGCGCCAGCGGCTCGGGCGTCATGACGGAGTAGGTGATCCGCGAGATCTTCGGCGAGTCCCAGCTCAGCGTGGCGTACATGACGAACGCCTTCTCGTTGAACGTCAGCAGCTCCTCGCTCGGGGCCGGCAGGCCCAGTTCGGCGAGCAGCGAGCGGACGCCCTCGGGGGCGAAGGTCTCCCGCGGCACCCGGCCGGAGGCGCCGCCGCCGAAGTAGAGGTTCACCGTCCGGCTGCCGTAGTCGATGCCGACGGTGCTGACGATGTCCGACAGGCCGTAGCGGTCGAACAGGTCGAGGTTGGCGGTGATGCCCTCCGGCGCCGACGGCAGCGCGGCCACCTCACGGACCGTCAGCAGCCTCTCGATGGTGGGGAAGGACCAGGTCTTGGTGAACCCGGCCCGGACGCCGAAGTCGACGCCGCAGCTGTCGATCGGGAGTTCGCCGTGGACCTCGGCCAGCAGCTTGCCGACCGGGTGGTCGGTCTTCTCGGCCAGGCCGTTCGCCAGCGCGACGGCGTAGGGGTCGAGGCCCCGGGGGAGCATGGTGAACCGGCAGTCGAGGTCATCGGCACCGAGCGGGCTGTTCTGCACCCGGAAGGAGATCACCGACTCCGGCAGCACGTCCTGGTACGCGGTCAGGATCGGCCACACCGTCTCGCGCTCGAAGGGCACGTCGACCACGCGTGCGGTGCCCTCGACGGCCGCGTAGAAGTTCTCCAGGAAGGCGCTTTCCGACATTCTTCTTCCACCTGTCCAATCGTGGCGTCTGTGTGGATCGGGGGTTCGTCGCGGGCCGTGCACGGCGCGACGTCGCGCAGCCGCCAGCCGCGGGCCGGGCACCCGCGCCGGACGCGGGGCGGGTGCGTACGCCGAGGCGCACGCGGGTGGCGGACGAACCGAGGGGAACCAGTACCGTGCCGACCGAAGACCTGGTCCGACCTGCGGGGACCGGCGGTTCTGGCACTCAACACCCGCCCCCGGAACGGGTTTTGGGCAGGGTGGGCGTGCAGAAATAGTGACACGCTCCCCGGCCCGGGGCCAGGGCTCCCGGAAGTGACCTGGGTCACGCTCCCCGGGGCCGGTCCCGGGACCCCGGACGCGGGGTGGTATTCGGCGGCACGGGGCGGCCCGGTCTGGCATGATGTCCACGGTGTCGGGGTGCTAGCTCAATGGGTAGAGCAGCGGACTTTTAATCCGTAGGTTCAGGGTTCGAGCCCCTGGCGCCCCACCGACACGAAGTGCCAGGTCAGTCCTCACTGACCTGGCACTTCCCGCTTGTGGCCGGATCGCGACGCGCGGAGCGGACCCGGAACCGGGCACCGACGGGCGGGCTACTCGGTGTGCAGCACCGAGGCGATGGTCGTCCGGGCCGCCGCCCGGGCCGGGACGAGGGCGCCGAGGACGGCGATGGCCACACCCGCCAGGAGCATCGCGACCAGCTGCGGCGCGTGCCACACGTCCTTCATGTACTCGGGGAAGTCGACCACCCCGATGTGGTCCACCACGACGCGGTGCGCCACGATCCCGAGCGGGATGCCGAGCAGCCCGCCGACCGCGCCCAGCCCGGCGACCGAGGTCACCGTCATCACCACCACCTGCCGGGGGGTCATCCCGATCGACTTGAGCATGCCGAGGTCCCGGCGCCGTTCGCGGGTGTTGAGGAGGACGGTGTTGAAGACACCGAGCGAAGCGACGAGGGTCAGCAGCGCCGTGAACACCGTCGAGAAGGTGATGACGGTGGCGGTGCCGGCGTTCCCCGCGTCCAGCACCGAGGCGCTCAGACCCGGGTCGATCGCCCCGACCGCCTCGGCGTAGGCGCGCGCGTCCGCCCCGGGGGCGAGCCGTACCGTGTACTCGGTGGCGCGGGCCTCCGGTGCGAGCTGGCCGAGGGTCGGCCACGAGGCTTCCAGGGCGCGGGCGTTGCCCTCGATGAGCCGGCCCACGACGGTCACCCGGACCTGCCTGCCGTTCAGCTCCAGGGTGACCCGGTCGCCGACATCCAACCCGCGCTGGGTCAGGAACGACGGCCCGGCCACGGCCTCGCCCGCCGCGGTCGGCGCACGGCCCTCGACGATCACCCGGGAGTACGAGGAGTCGTCCCCGCGGTAGAAGTCGGCGAAGACGGGCTGGCTCTGCCCGGTCATGCCCGCCTGGGCCAGCGCGCGGGCCCGCACCCCCTCCGCGCCCGGGAGGGAGCGCAGCCGTTCCTCGATCTGCCGGTCGTCGAGCACCGGGGCGGGCCGGCCGTCGCCAGGCCCCCCGGTGTGCACCTGGATCCTGGCGCCGCCGTCCTCCTTCCCGACGTTGCCGAAGGCCACCATGGTGCTGGTCAGTCCGGTCGACAGGGTCACCGTGGTGACCCCGAGCACGATGGCCGCCAGGGTCAGCAGCGTGCGGGCGGGGCGGGCGAACGGCTGGCCCAGCCCCAGGCTGACCGGGCGCGGCAGCCGGGTGCCACCGAGCATCCGCTGGACGCGCAGCCCGCGTCCGGTCCTCGGCGCGGCGCCCGCGCTGATCGCCCGCGCGGCGGGCAGCCGGTGGGCCCGCAGGGCGGGGACCAGCGCGGCCGCCAGGACGAGGGCGGGCATGCCCAGCAGGCAGGCCACGGACACCCACGGGCTGACGCCGCCGACCGAGGCCCGGCCGACGTCGATACCGGTGAACACGACCTTCAGGATCGGCCCGGCCAGCGCGTTGCCGGCCACGGTGCCCAGCACGCAGCCCGCCACGGCCGGCACCGAGAGCATCGTCAGGTAGACGGCGACGACCTGGTTCGGAGTGAAGCCCAGGGCCTTGAGCACCCCGATGTGCCGGTACCCGGAGACGACCGCGCCGCTGACCACGTTGCCGACGATCAGGGCGGAGACCAGGAGGCCGAGGACGCCGAAGAGGGTCATGAAGGGGAGGTAGGAGTCGACCAGCGCCGAGAACGCCTGCTTGAGGTCGAGCCAGGTCTGCGCGCCGGTCAGCGACTCCGCGGGCAGTCCCGCGGTCGCCCCGGCCAGTCCGGCGCTCAGCCGGGCCTGCGTCGAGGACTCCGTGAAGCGGTAGAGCATCTGGGCCGCGGAAGGGCGCAGTCCGGCCATCTGCTCGGGGGTGACCCAGGCGCTCGCCGACCTGCTCATGCTGTTGGCGAAGCCGACGACGGTCAGCGCCGGTCCTCCGGGTGTCTCCAGCCGGGTGCCCAGCAGTTCCGTTCCTGGGGACCCCTGGACGGACCAGTTGACGACGATCTCCCCGGGTGCGGTGGCCCAGCGGCCCTCCAACAGCTCGATCCGGTCCACCGGTCCCGCCGGATCGGCCCGGCCCACCACCGTGAGGGTGCCGCCGGCCATCCAGAGCCAGTCCTCGGGGATGTCGACGACGGCCTGCCCGAAGGGTCCGGCCGCGGCCTCCACCCCGGCCTGCCGGGCGGTCCGCTCCAGTTGCTCCGGCGAGACCTTCGTGGTGTCGAAGGTCGCCACCGTATGGGCCCCGCGCTGCCCGGCGAAGGCTTTGTCGAAGGGGCTCGACGCGACGCCGATCAGGGCCAGCGCGAGCAGGACGGTCGTGGTGGAGCAGAACACGACGAGCCCGATGACGAAGGTCTGGAGCCGACGGCGCTTCACGGCCGCGCGGGAGGCACTCCACACGGCACTCACGCGCTCGCCTCCAGCACGCTCTCGCGACCGACCCGGCCGTCGGCCACTTCGATCAACCGGCTGGCACAGCGGGTGGCCAGCTGCGGGTCGTGGGTGACGATCAGCAGGGTCTGGCCGATCTGGTTCAGGTCGATCAGCAGGTCCATCACCTGCTCGCCCGACCGGCTGTCGAGGGCGCCGGTCGGCTCGTCGGCGAGCAGCAGCGCGGGACGGTTCATCAGGGACCTCGCCACGGCCACCCGCTGCCGCTCGCCGCCGCTCAGGGTGGCCGGATAGTTGTTCCGGCGTTCGGCGACACCGAGTTCGTCGAGGAGCTCCAGGGCGCGACGGCGGGCCTGCCGGGCCGGGGTGCCGGTCAGCTGCGCGGCGAGCGCCACGTTGTCCAGCACGGGCAGATCGTCGATGAGGTTGAAGAACTGGAAGATCATGCCGACGTCGCGCCGCCGGAACAGTGCCAGGCCGGTCTCGTTCAGCTTCCCGAGGTCGTGGCCCTGCACCTCGACCGTGCCGGAGGTCGGCCGGTCCAGCCCGGCCACCATGTTGAGCAGGGTGGACTTCCCGCAGCCCGAGGGGCCCATCACGGCCACCGCGTCCCCCGCCCTGATCTCCAGGGACAGGCCGTCCAGGGCCTTCGCGTCGCCGTACTCCTTGTGCACGTTGTCCAGCCGCACCACCACGGGCCGGTCGTTGTCATGATCAGTCGTCATGGCTCGAAACCTATGGCGGTGCCGGTGGACGGGGCGTCACCCACCGGATGTATCCGTCCGGGCAGGTCATCCCGGGGATGTACGGAGACCGCGTCCCCGGGATGGCGCGGAGCCCCGTGCGGCTGCGAAGATGATCACGTGGGGGAATCCTGGACGATCGGGCTGGTCATCGCCCTGGTGGCGGCGGTCGGCGCCGCCGGGTGGCTCGGCGCGGCGGCGGTACGGGCGCGGCGGCTGCACCGGACGGCCATCGAGGAGCGCGGCTGGCTGCTGGAGCGGGAGCGCGAGAGCGCGACGCGGACGGCGGTCGACGCCGAGCGGGCCAGGATCGCCGCCGAGCTCCACGACATCGTCAGCCACAACGTGAGCCTCATGGTGGTCCAGGCCGGGGCCGCCCGCGAGGTGCTGGCCACGATGCCCGCGGAGGCCGCGGCGGCGATGAGCGCCGTCGAGACCGCCGGCCGCAACACGATGACCGAGCTGCGGCACCTGCTCGGTCTGCTCGCACCCGCGCAGAACGGCGATGACGAGCCCTACGACGTCGACCTGTCGCCGCAGCCGAGCCTGAGCCGGATCGGCCCGCTGATCGACCGGATCGCCTTCGCCGGCCTGCCCGTCGAGATGCGCGTCTCGGGCGAGCCGCGCCCGCTGCCGACCGGGATCGACGTCACCGCCTATCGGATCATCCAGGAGGCCCTGACCAATGCCCTCAAGCACGGGGACGGGGCGAAGGCCGAAGTGACGGTGCGTTACGCGGACAGCCACCTGCGGGTCGAGGTGCTGAACAGCGGGCCGAGCGTCCTCTCGGGCGGCCCGGCGGCGACGGAGCCGGCCCGTGGCAAGGCGGACGGGGCGGGCCGCGGGCTGCTCGGCCTGCGGGAGCGGGTCGCCGTCTACGGCGGCGATCTGGACGCCCGCCGCCGCCTCGGCGGGGGCTACCGCGTCCGCGCCCGGATCCCGCTGGACCGGCCGTGACGACGCCCACCGCCCCGGCGCCCCGCGTCGTGATCGCCGACGACCAGGAGCTGGTCCGCACCGGTTTCCGTCTGATCCTCACCGCGCGCGGCATCGACGTGGTGGGCGAGGCCGGCGACGGCGCCGAGGCCGTGGCCGCCGCGCGCGGGCTGCGGCCCGACGTCGTCCTGATGGACATCCGCATGCCCGTCATGGACGGCCTGGAGGCCGCCCGCCGCATACTCGCCCAGTCCCCGGACTGTCGGGTGATCATGCTGACCACCTTCGACCTCGACCACTACGTCTACGCCGCGCTCGCCGCCGGAGCCAGTGGATTCCTGCTCAAGGACGTCACTCCCGCGCACCTGGCCGCCGCCGTCCACCTGGTCAACACCGGTGACGCCCTGCTCGCGCCCTCGATCACCCGTCGTCTGGTGGAGCGCTTCGCCCTCGGCGCCCCCGGAGCCGGCCCGGGCCCCGCGGCCCCGGCCGTCCACCGGGACCTGGCCGTGCTGACGCCGCGCGAGCGCGAGGTGCTCGCGCTCATGGGCCGGGGTCTTTCCAACGCCGAACTGGCCCAGGAGCTGACGCTCAGTGAGGCCACGGTGAAGACCCACGTGGCCCGGATCTTCGCCAAACTGGGCCTGCGGGACCGGGCCCAGGCTGTCGTCCTCGCCTACGAGACGGGAATCGTCTCACCGGGCGGGTCCGCCGGCACCGCCGACCCCCGCGGATAGCTCTCCGCTGTCGGGGGCCATGAAATCGGTGCGGGAGGCGGCCCCGCGGAGTTGCCCGAGCGGTTTGCGGAACAACGTACCCTGACGATCGGTTTGTATGATCCAAATCGGGTTCGTTGGGGGACATCGGACCCGCGTGGAGGGCCGGGGGCGCCGCGGCCGGGGGAGTTCGTCGGTTATTGCGACCGTCGTACGTGCAACCCGGGGGCGGTCTCGACCGTCTCTCTGTGTGCAGCGCGTCCGGTCGTAGCGGGCGCGGCGTCCGCCGGTGAAAGGTTCAGGCATGTCAGGTCAGTGGGGCGAGGGTCCGGCTCGCGGTGACGACGCGCCCGGTGCGCTCACGGCCGACGGTGCCGGCGGAACCCCGGGTGCGTCGGTGCCCGGCCCCCGGCCCGGTGGCCGCGCCGAGGCCCGTCGGGCCGCCCAGGGCAGGCCGGGAGCGGCCAAGGCCGGACCGCCCGCCCCCACGGCCACCGGCGGCGGACGGGCCGCGGCCAGGGCCGCCGCCCGCAAGCCGAAACGGGACGTCAAGAAGATCGTCGCCTGGTCCGCGGCCGGTGTGCTCGTGCTGCTGGCGGGCACCGGCGGGCTCATCTACTACCAACTCAACGGCAACATCAAGTCCTTCGACGCGGACGCGATAGCCAAGGAGCGGCCGCCGGAGGCGCAGGCCGACGCGGACGGCAACAAGCCCGTCAACCTGCTGCTGATCGGCTCCGACAGCCGGGGCAAGAACAACTCCGACCTCGGCGGCGGCGAGGACGGCGGCGCCCGCTCGGACACCACGATCCTGCTGCACGTCTACGCCGACCACAAGCACGCGGTGGGGATCTCGATACCGCGCAACGCGATGGTGCCCATCCCGTCCTGCAAGCTGCCCAACGGCAAGTGGACCAAGGGGTCGACCAGCGACCTGTTCAACGCGGCCTTCTCCACCGGCGGCACCGACGACGGCAACCCCGCCTGCACCCAGAACACGGTGGAGAAGCTCACCGGGATCCGGGTCGACCACACCATGGTGGTGGACTTCCAGGGCTTCTCGGCGATGACCAAGGCCGTGGACGGCGTGGACGTCTGCCTGCCGGAGGACATCCACGAGAAGGACCTCAACGACAAGCTGCCCAGCAAGGGCGCCGTGGTCCTGAAGAAGGGCCCGCAGAAGGTGGAGGGCCAGCAGGCGCTCGACTACGTGCGGCTGCGGCACGGCATCGGCGACGGCTCCGACATCGGCCGGATGAAGCGCCAGCAGGCGTTCATCAGCTCCCTGGCCTCCAAGATCAAGAAGCAGGGGCTCAACCCGACCACCCTGCTGCCGCTGGCCAACGCCGCCACCAGCTCGCTCACCGTCGACCCCGGCCTCGACAGCGCCGACAAGCTGATGTCCTTCGGGCTCTCGCTGCGCAACATCGACCTGCACGACCTGAAGTTCGTCACCCTGCCCTGGCGCTACCGCACCGTGGACGCGAACATCGACATCGTCCAGGCGGACGCCAAGAAGCTCTGGGACACCCTCAAGGCCGATCAGACCATCGACGGCCAGAACGCCACCGGCGAGCAGCCGGCCGAGACCCCCTCCCCGACCGTCCCGGCGTCCGCCGCGGGGACCACCCCGGCGGCAGCGGCGCACGCCGCCGCGGCGGGCTCCCCGCTGGCCTCCGAGACCGCCAGGAGCGTCAAGGTGTCGGTCTACACCGGCACCAGCGCCACCGGCATGGCGGGCAAGGCGGCCGAGCAGCTCAAGGCGGCCAAGTTCACCGCCACCGCGGTCGGCCGGGCGGACAACCTCAAGTACACGACCACGATGGTCCAGTACGGCTCCGGCCAGAAGGCGAACGCGGAGAAGGTCGCGGAGGTGTTCCCCGGCGCGGTCGTCGAGCCCGGCACCTCGCCCGGTGTCACCGTGATCGTGGGCAAGGACTTCGCGGCGGCCAACGGCGCCGCCGTCCCGGGCGCCTCCGGCAGCGCCTCGGCGGCCCCGTCCGTCCCCGCCGGGCCGCAGCCGCTGCCCAGCAGCATCGTCGCCGACGCCCGCTCGGCGGACGACAACATCTGCGACAACACCACCTACGGCTCCGGCGGCTGACCGGCGGCTGACCGGCGGCGGAACGCCCGGGCCTCCCGCCGCCCGTGCGGCTCCGCGTCGGCCGGAGGTCCACCGGGGCGCCGTCCGGTGGCGGGATCGCGGAGGCACGGCGATGGTGGGCGGTGTACGGCCGTCCGGCCGCACGGCCCGAGGCGGCCGGCGCCCGGTGGCCCGTCCGGCGGAGGACCATCGCTTGGAGGCCCAGGAATGCCCGTAGTCACCGCACCGTACAAGCCCGGCACCCCGTGCT
This sequence comes from Kitasatospora sp. NPDC094019, assembly GCF_044764505.1. Taxonomy (NCBI): domain Bacteria; kingdom Bacillati; phylum Actinomycetota; class Actinomycetes; order Kitasatosporales; family Streptomycetaceae; genus Kitasatospora; species Kitasatospora sp. NPDC094019. The sequence continues at coordinate 56,924 of NZ_JBIWIF010000014.1, read as the reverse complement.
GGGTGGACCTGATGGCGAGCGACCAGCAGGCCGCGCTCGACTTCTACCGCGACCTGTTCGGCTGGCAGGGCGAAGTCGGCCCGCCCGAGTTCGGCGGCTACGCCGTGTGCTCGCTCAACGGCAGGCCGGTCGCCGGGATCATGGCCCGCTCCGGCCCGGAGGGGCAGCCGCCGCCCCCGGTCTCCTGGACCACCTATCTGGCCGCCGACGACGCCGACGCCGCCGGGCAGGCCGTCTCCGCCGCCGGCGGCACCATCGTGTACCCCGTGACGGAGGTGGGCGACACCGGCCGGATGCTGGTCGCGGCGGACCCGACCGGTGCGGTCTTCGGCGTCTGGCAGAAGCTGGGGTTCATCGGCGCGGGTGTCGTCAACGAGCCCGGCGCGCTGGTCTGGAACGAGCTCAACACCACGGACACCGGGGCGGCCGGACGGTTCTACCAGCAGGCGCTGGGCCTGCGCCCGGCCACCGTCCAGGGCATGGACGGCTTCTTCTCGCTCAACGTCGGCGACCACACCGTGGGCGGCATGCAGCCGGTCGCGGAGTACCTGCCGCCGGGCACCCCCTCGCACTGGATGACCTACTTCTCGGTGGACGACACCGACTCCACGGTGGACGCCCTGGTGAAGGCGGGCGGCTCGGTGGTGCAGCCGCCGTTCGACATGCAGGCCGGGCGGATGGCGGTGGTGCGGGACCCGCAGGGCGCGGTCTTCGCCCTCACCTCCACCCCGGACTCCCCCTGAGTCCCGGACTCCCCCCGCGTCCCGGAGTCCCCCCGAACCCCGGAGTCCCCCCGGGCCCCGGGCGGCCCGCCCGTGCCGGCCGGGCCGCCCGTTCCCGCGACGCGCCGCCCGGAATGGGCGGTCGAACGCGCTCCGGCGGGTAAGACTGCACCCATGCTGGGGCTACCGGACGACATCCGCGCTTTCCTGTTCGACCTCGACGGGGTGCTCACCCAGACCGCCACGGTGCACGCCGCGGCCTGGAAGGACACCTTCGACGCCTTCCTGCGGGCCGAAGCCGCCCGCACCGACGGGCCGTTCACCCCGTTCGACGCCGTCGCCGACTACGACGCCTTCGTGGACGGGCGGCCCAGACTCGACGGCACCCGCGCCTTCCTCGGGAGCCGGGGGATCGAGCTGCCCGAGGGCACCGACGCCGACCCGCCGGGCGCCCGCACCGTGCACGGCGTCAGCCGGGCCAAGAACGACACCGTGCTGCGGATGATCCGCGAGCAGGGCGTCGCCCCGTACCAGGGCTCGGTCGACTACGTGCGCCGGCTGCGCGCGCTCGGCCTGCCCGCCGCCGTCGTCTCGTCCAGCGCCAACTGCCGGGACGTGCTGCGCGCCGCGGGCATCGAGGGGTACTTCGACGTGATCGTCGACGGCCTGGTCGCGGCCCGGGACGGCCTGCCGGGCAAGCCCGCGCCGGACACCTATCTGGCCGCCGCCCGGGCGCTGGGCGTGGAGCCCGCGCACGCCGCCGTGTTCGAGGACGCGCTGGCCGGGGTCGCCTCCGGCCGGGCCGGCGGCTTCGGCGCGGTGGTCGGGGTGGACCGGGTCGGCCAGGCCGCCGAACTGCGCCGCGACGGCGCCACCGTGGTGGTCCGGGACCTCGCCGAACTGATCCCCGACCCCGGTCCGCAGGCCCCCGACAAGCCCGAGGAGACACCGGCATGACCGGTCAGGAGCAGCCCTTCGTCGTCGACCCGTGGCAGGTCGTCGAACCGGGCCTCGACCTCACCTCGATGGCCCGCGCCGAATCCGTGTTCGCGCTCTCCAACGGCCACATCGGCCTGCGCGCCAACCTCGACGAGGGCGAGCCGCACGGCCTGCCCGGTACCTACCTCAACGGTGTCTTCGAGCTGCGCCCGATGCCGTACGGGGAGGGCGGCTACGGCTACCCGGAGTCCAGTCAGAGCGTCATCAACGTGACCAACGGCAAGATCGTCCGACTGCTGGTCGACGACGAGCCCTTCGACCTCCGCTACGGCGAACTGGTCAGCCACCGACGCTGGTTGGACTTCCGCGACGGCCTGCTGCGACGGTCCGCCGAATGGACCTCCCCGGCCGGCCGGACGGTCCGGGTCGACTCCACCCGGCTGGTCTCGCTCACCCAGCGGGCGGTCGCCGCGGTCGAGTACACCGTGGAGGCGGTGGACGCCCCGGTGCGGATCGTGCTGCAGAGCGAGCTGGTGGCCAACGAGCAGCTGCCCGGCGGCGCCGACGGCGACCCGAGGGCGGCCGCCGTCCTGGAGGCCCCGCTGGTGGCCGAGGCCAGCCACGCCGGCGGGACCAAGGCGGTGCTGGTGCACCGCACCCGCTACAGCGGCATCCGGGTCGCCGCCGGCATGGACCACGTGATCGAGGGGCCGGACCGGCTGGACACCGTCGCCGAGGCGGAGGAGGACCACTGCCGGATCAGCGTCACCACGGTGCTCCGCCCCGGCGAGCGGCTGCGGCTGGTGAAGTTCATGGCCTACGGCTGGTCCGCGACCCGCTCGCTGCCCGCCGTCCGGGACCAGGTGGAGGCGGCGCTGACCGCCGCCCGTTACACCGGCTGGGACGCCCTGGTCGCCGAACAGGCCGACTTCCTCAGGGAGTTCTGGGAGACCAGCGACGTCGAGATCGAGGGCGACGTCGAACTCCAGCAGGCCGTCCGGTTCGCCCTCTTCCACGTGCTCCAGGCCGGGGCCCGGAGCGAGGAGCGCGCCATCCCGGCCAAGGGCCTGACCGGCCCCGGCTACGACGGGCACAGCTTCTGGGACACCGAGGCGTTCGTCCTGCCGGTACTCACCTACTGCCTGCCGTCCGCCGTCGCACAGGCCCTGCGCTGGCGGCACACCACCCTGCCGATGGCCCGCGAGCGCGCGGTCCAGCTGGGCCTCGCCGGGGCGGTGTTCCCCTGGCGGACGATCCGCGGCGAGGAGTGCTCCGGCTACTGGCCGGCCGGCACCGCCGCGTTCCACATCGGCGCGGACATCGCGGTCGCCGTCGCCCGCTACGTCCGGACCACCGGGGACGTCGAGTTCGAGCGCGAGTACGGGCTCGAACTCCTGGTCGAGACGGCCCGGATGTGGCGCTCGCTCGGCCACCACGACGCCGCCGGCCGGTTCCGGATCGAGGGCGTGACCGGCCCCGACGAGTACAGCGCCGTCGCCGACAACAACGTCTACACCAACCTGATGGCGCAGACGAACCTGCGCGCGGCAGCCGAGTCCGCCGCCCGGCACCCGCGCGAGGCCGCCGCGCTCGGTGTCGACACCGAGGAGACGGCGGCCTGGCGGGACGCGGCCGCGGCGATGTTCGTCCCCTACGACGAGGACCTCGGCGTCCACCCGCAGGCCGACGGCTTCACCGACCACCAGGTCTGGGACTTCGAGAACACCCCGGCCGACAGCTACCCGCTGCTGCTGCACTACCCGTACTTCGACCTGTACCGGAAGCAGGTGGTCAAGCAGGCCGACCTGGTGCTCGCCATGCAGGTCCGCGGCGACGCTTTCACCGACGAGCAGAAGGCCCGCAACTTCGCCTACTACGAGCGGCTGACCGTCCGCGACTCCTCGCTCTCCGCGTGCACCCAGGCCGTGATCGCCGCCGAGGTCGGGCAGCTCGACCTCGCGTACGACTACACCGCCGAGGCCGCCCTGATGGACCTCCACGACCTCGGCGGCAACACCCGGGACGGACTGCACATGGCCTCCCTCGCCGGGGCCTGCATCGCGCTGGTGGCGGGGTTCGGCGGGCTGCGGGACCACGGCGAGGCGCTGTGGTTCCGGCCGAGGCTGCCGGCCGGGCTGACCCGGATCGGCTTCTCGCTGCTGATCCGGGACAAGCTGCTGGCGGTGCGGATCGACCACGAGGAGACCACGTACACGCTGCGCCGGGGCGACGTGATCCAGCTCCGGCACGACGGGGTGCCGGTGCAGGTGAAGGCCGGCGACCCGGTCTCGCTGCCGACCACCGCGCCGCCGGCCCAGGAGCGCTGCGCCCAGCCGCCCGGCCGTGAACCGGCCCGCCGCCAGCCCCAGGCGGGCGTGCCCGGGGGCCGGATCTCCTCCGGCCCGGAGCACCTCGCCGCCGAGTAGGCCCCGCCGCCCCGGCCGCCGCCCCCGCGTCCCCTCACTCCGACGGGTCTCCCCCGGGTGCGGGGCGCGGCGGGGCGGCGGAGGGTGCTGGTGGCGTGCGCCTCCGGCGCGCGTTCCCCGTACGTGTGTCGTCCCGGGCATGTGCCGCCCCCGGCAGCAGGAGGTCCCCCGTGGTGAGTGTGGCCGAGCAGATGGTGGCGGTGCTCCGGCAGGCCGGCGTGGAGCGGGTCTACGGCGTGGTCGGCGACAGCCTCAACCCCGTGGTGGACGCCATCCGCCGGACCGACGGCATCGCCTGGGTGCACGTCCGCAACGAGGAGGCCGGAGCCTTCGCGGCCGCCGCCGAGGCCGAGCTCACCGGCCGCCTCGCGGTCTGCGCCGGCTCCTGCGGCCCCGGCAACACCCACCTCGTCCAGGGCCTCTACGACGCGCAGCGCAGCGGCGTCCCCGTGCTCGCCCTGGCCTCGCACATCCCCTCCGGCCAGATCGGCACCGGCTTCTTCCAGGAGACCCACCCCGAGCGGGTGTTCACCGACTGCAGCGGCTGGTGCGAGATGCTCTCCACCGCCGCCCAGATGCCCCGGCTGCTGCGGATCGCGATCCAGCACGCCCTCGGCGCCCGGGAGGTCTCGGTGCTGGCCTTCCCCGGCGACGTGGCGGCGCTGTCCGCCGCCGCCCCGACCGGCACCGGCCACTTCCTCACCGAGCGGGCCGTCGCCGCCCCGCCCTGGTCCCAGGTGCAGGAACTGGCCCGGATGCTCGACGCCGCGCCCCGGGTGGCGCTGTTCTGCGGCGCGGGCGTCCGCGGGGCGCACGCCGAGGTGATGGAGCTCGCGGCCGCCCTGAACGCGCCGGTCGGGCACTCCCTGCGCGGCAAGGAGTGGATCCAGTACGACAACCCGTACGACGTCGGGATGAGCGGGCTGCTCGGCTACGGCGCCTGCCACGAGGCCCTGCACTCCGCCGACCTGGTGCTGCTGCTGGGCACCGACTTCCCGTACGACTCCTTCCTGCCCCAGGCCCGCACCGTCCAGGTGGACCACGACGCCACCCGGCTCGGCCGCAGGACGGCCCTGGAGCTCGCCGTGCACGGCGACGTCCCGGCCACCCTGCGGGCGGTCCTGCCGCTGCTGGAGCGCAGGACCGACCGGTCCTTCCTGGACGACATGCTGCGCCGCCACTGCCGGGCGCTGGAGGACGTGGTCGGCGCCTACACCCGGGACATCGGGAACCACCTGCCGATCCACCCCGAGTACGTGGCCTCGGTGCTGGACGAGGTGGCCGCCGACGACGCGGTCTTCACCGTCGACACCGGCATGAACAACGTCTGGGCCGCCCGCTACCTGCGGCCCAACGGGCGCCGCCGGGTGATCGGCTCCTTCCTGCACGGGTCGATGGCCAACGCGCTCCCGCACGCGATCGGCGCCCAACTCGCCTTCCCCGGCCGCCAGGTGGTGGCGATGTCGGGCGACGGCGGGCTGTCGATGCTGCTCGGCGAGCTGCTCACGGTGGCCAGGCACCGGCTGCCGGTGAAGACCGTGGTCTTCAACAACGGCGCGCTCGGCATGATCAAGCTGGAGATGCTGGTCTCCGGCTACCCGGAGTCGGAGGTCGACAACGGGGACGTCGACTACGCCGGGATCGCCCGGGCGATGGGCATCCCGGCCAAGCGGGTCACCGATCCGGAGCGGGTGCGGGAGGTGCTGGCGGAGGCGCTGGAACGGCCCGGTCCGGCCCTGGTCGACGTGGTCACCGACCCGAACGCGCTGTCCGTCCCGCCGCACATCACCGCGGCCCAGCTGAAGGGCTTCGCACTGGCCGCCGGCCGGACGGTGCTGTCGGGCGGGGTCGGGCGCATGATCGACCTGGCCCGGTCCAACCTGCGGAACATCCCCCGGCCGTAGGCCCCGTCCCGGCGCCACCGTTCCGTGGGCGTCGTTCTCCGGGCGCCGCCCGCCCCGGGGTGATTTGCCTCTCGGGCAAAAAGTTTGCCCGGGCGGCACAAGAGGTGTCCACTGGGCACATGACCACCAGCCCAGCCGGTCCGCCCGCCGACCTCGGCGCTCCCGGCCCCGAAGCCCCCGCCGCCGCTCCCGCGGACGACCACGGGACGCCGGAGGTGGCCGGCCTCGCCGCGAGGCTGCGCGAGCACCGGCTCGGCAGCCGCCTCACCCTGGAGGTCGCCGCCGCCCGGGTCGGTCTCTCCCCAGCCTACTTGTCCCGACTGGAAACCGGGCGCCGACAGCCCTCCCTGCCCGTCCTGCTCGGCCTCGCCCGCGCGTACGGCACCTCCGTCTCCGGTCTGCTCGGCGAGGCGTTCACCGAACCCGACCCGGTGGTGCGCGGCGGTGCGATCGAACCGGGCCGGGCCGGCGGCTGGGGCTACCGGCGGGCCGGCGCGCCCGGCCGGGCGATGCAGGCGCTGCGGGTGCACGTCCCCCCGGGCGTGCAGGACACGGTGGTCCGGGTCCACCCCGGCGAGGAGTGGTTGTACGTCCTGCGGGGCCGGCTCCGGCTGACCCTCGGCGAGCGGGTCCACCTGCTGGACGAGGGCGACTCGGCGCACTTCGACTCGCTCACCCCGCACTGCATCGCCGCCGACTCCTCGTCCGGGGTCGAGCTGCTCTTCATGCACACCCTGCTGCAGAGCCCCGGCGGGGAACTCTGCCTCGGCGGCGGCCCCGCCGCCCCGCACCACTGACCCGACGTCAGGACATCCGGAGGAGATCACCATGGCCGATCCCACCACCACCGAGACCGTGAGCCCGACCGCGACCGCGACCGCGGCCGCGACCGTGCCGGGGGTCGTTCCCGCCCCCGCCGCAGCCCCCGCCGCCGCCGCAGCCCCCGCCGCCGTGCGCGCGAAGCCGGCCAAGACCATCGACGCGGGCAAGCAGGCCAACCGCCGCATCGGCGTCCGCCTGGTGATCTACACCGTCGCCACCCATGCCTTCGCCGGCTTCATCCTGCTCCTCTTCGAGCTGGGCAACCGCAACAAGTAGCCCGCCGCCGGGGGTGGTTCAGCTCTCCCGGAGGATCCCGCAGAGGGCGTCCACGGCGGCCGGGAAGGCGTGCTCGGACGGGGTCGCGTAACCGACGACCAGGGCCGGCGGCGCGTCCGGCGGAGCGTCCGACCGGGCCGCCGAGGCGGCGGGCAGGCCGAGGGGCCGGTCGGCCGACAGTCCGGCCCGGTACCAGTCGAGCCCGGTGAGGACCAGTCCGGCCGCGCGGGCCCGCTCCAGCAGCTCCGCCTCCGGGCGGGAGCCCGGCGGCAACTGCAGGACGGCGTGCAGCCCGGCGGCGATACCGGTGACCCGGACCTGCGGGGCCCGCTCGGCCAGCGCCGCGACCAGCAGGTCCCGGCGGCGCCGGTAGTGCAGCCGGCAGCGCCGCACATGCCGGTCGTAGCGGCCCGAGGTGATCAGCTCGGCGAACGTGAGCTGGTCGGTCACCGGGCTCATGGTGTCCGCCAGGGACTTGAGCCGGGCGACGGGTTCCACCAGTTCGTCCGGGAGGGCCAGCCAGGCCAGCCGCAGACCGGGAGCCAGGCTCTTGGCGGCGGTGCCGCCGTACACCACGCGGTCCGGGTCGAGCGCCTGCATCGCCCCGAGCGGCTGCCGGTCGTAGCGGAACTCGCCGTCGTAGTCGTCCTCGATCACGTACCCGTCCTGCTCCCGGGCCCAGCGGACGGCCGCCGCCCGGCGGTCGGCGGCCAGCGCGGCGCCGGTCGGGAACTGGTGGGCCGGGGTGAGCAGCACCGCCCCGGTCCGCTCCGCGGGGCCGCCGGCCCCCAGCCCGTCCAACAGGTCGGTGCGGGCCCCGGCGCCGTCCAGCGGCAACGGGACGAGGCCGAGCCCGGCCGCCCGCAGCACCTCGCGCTGCGGCGGCAGCCCGTAGCCCTCGACCGCGATCCGGTCCGCCCCGCGCCGGCGCAGCGCGGCGGCCAGCAGGCCGAGACCCTGGCCGAAGCCGGCGCACACCAGCAGCCGGTCCGGATCGGTGCGCACGCCCCGGACCCGGGCCAGGTAGTCGCTGAGCGCCCGCCGCAGCTCGATCCGCCCGAGCGGCGAGCCGTAGTCGAAGGCGTCGTGCGGGGCGACGGCCAGGGCCCGGCGGGCGCTCGCCAGCCAGGCGCTGCGCGGGAACAGCGAGAGGTCGGGCCGTCCGGCGAGCAGGTCGTACCGCCCGGTGGGTCGGCCGCCGCCGCGGACCCCGGCCGGGCGGCCGGCGGGCCGGGGCGCGTCGCGTTCGGCGACCGTGGTGCCGGAACCCTGCCGCGAGTCGAGCCAGCCCTCGGCGGTCAGCTGCCCGTACGCCTCGACCACGGTGTTGCGGGCGATGCCGAGGTCCTGGCCGAGCGCCCGCGAGGACGGCAGCCTGGTGCCGGGGGCGAGCCGCCCGTCCTGGACCGCCTCGCGCAGCGCGTCCTCCAGGGCCGCGCGCAGTCCGGCCCCGGCGGCCCGGCGCCCGGTGAGGTCGAGGTGCAGATCGCCGCCGAACGCCGTCCACGGGGCGTGGGCGCGGGCCCCGCCGCCGGCCTCCCGGGGGGTGTCCCGCGGGGCGTCGGGAAGGGCGTCGTGCGGGGCGTCGGGGGAGTCCCGGGGGGCGCTCCGGGGGGTGTCGGGAGCGTTCCGGGGGGCGCTCGGCGCGGGGCCGGGGGTCGTTCGGGGGCGGCTCATGGCGGGATTATCGCCGCACCCCCCGCGGCCGGCCGATCTCCGATACATTGCGCCGGACGCACGACCGCGGTGGGGGTGGCGAACATGGCTGGCCGGTACGGGAGTTCGGCGGTTCCGCGGCGAAGAAGGAGGCCGGGCGGCGGGGGCTGCCTCGGCGCCTTCCTGCTGCTGCTGTGCTGCGGGGCACTGGGCTACCCGCTGGCCGCGCCGGTGCTGGTGCCGGCCCTGATGCGGGCCCAGAGCCCGCCGCTGCACGTCACCCCCGGCCAGATCGCGCTCCTGGCCGGCGTCTCCTACGCGGTCGCCCTGCTGCTGGATCGGCAGGCGGCCCGGCGCCGCCGCCGGGTCGCGCCCTGGGTGGTGCCCGCCCGGGCCGCCGTGCTGGCCGGCGCCTGCTCGCTGATCGCCCACCTGGTCGGCGCCCACGCGGTGCCGAAGGTCCTCGGCGCCCAGGACCCGGCCTCGGCGAACGGCTACGCCCTGCAGTGCCTCGCCGTCGGCGCGTTCGCCTGGGGGTGGCGGACCTGGCTCCGCTCCTGGTCCGGCGAGCTGCTGGAGCGGCCGCCGGTCCGTCCGGCCCGCACCGGCGACGGGCGCGGGTCCGCGCGCACCATCACCGTCTCCCGGCCGTCGGCGGGTGAGGTGTGGGTGGCGATGGTGCCGTTCCGGGACCGGCCGGAGGCCGCCCGGCACTACTGCGTCGTGGTGGGCGCCCGGGCCGGCTACGCCGAGGTGCTGCAGATCACCAGCAAGGACAAGGGCCACCGGGACGACTACATCCGGATGGAGAACGAGGGCTGGGACCGCACGGGCAAAGCCTCCTGGGTGGAGATCGGGATGGCGCCGCGGCGGGTGCCGTACGAGAGCTTCCTCGCCGACCACCCGCAGGGCCCGTGCCCGCCGCGGATCTGGCGGGAGATCCAGCGTCGCCAGGCCGCCCTCGGCGCCGACCGGCCGGCGCGGCCGCGCCCGGTCGGCGGCCCGGCCCCGTCCGCCCGCGGCCCGCGGCCGCCGGCCCCCGACCGCGGCCGCCGGCCCTGACCGGGATCAGCTCCAGCTGGTGCCGGCGGGCTCCTGGACGGTCGCGTTGATCCGGTTGAAGAAGTTCGTCAGCCCGATCATCAGGATGATCGCCGACAACTGCTCCTCGTCGAAGTGGTCCGCCGCCGCGTCCCAGACCGCGTCCGGCACGGCCTGGCCGGAGCGGTCGGCGATCCGGGTCGCGGCCTCGGTGAGCGCGAGCGCGGCCCGCTCCTCCTCGTCGAAGAACGGGGTCTCCCGCCAGGCGGCGACGGCGTGCAGCCGCTCGTCCGTCTCGCCGGCCTTCTTCGCCCCGGTGACGCCGGCGAAGACGCAGGCGCTGCACCCGTTGATCTGGCTGGCCCGCAGGTGCACCAGCTCCAGGATCCGGGGCGGGACGCCGCCCTGGTGCATCGCCTTGTAGATGTTCTGGATGCCCTTCATGGCGTCCGGCAGGACCATGGCGGGGTTCTTCATGCGGGCGGCGTGGCCGGTGCGGGCGGTGGCCGGGGCGGCGGAGGCGGTCGCGGTGGTCTCGGTGGCGGTGGTGGTCTCGGTGCTCATCGGTGGGTCCTCCGGTCTGGGTCGTCCGCGTCGGCGTCGGTATCGGCGTCACGCGGAGCGGTTAACGTCCGTCAAGGAACTGACGGATCCCGACGCGAGGATGTGACAGGTGGACGGGGAAGATTTTCTGGCGGAGCGGTTCGAGGAGCACCGACCCCATCTCCGGGCGGTGGCCTACCGGATGCTGGGCTCGCTGAGCGAGGCCGAGGACGCGGTGCAGGAAGCCTGGTTCAAGCTGAGCCGCTCCGACGTGAGCGAGGTGGCCAACCTGGCCGGCTGGCTGACCACCGTGGTCGGACGGGTCTGCCTGGACCTGCTGCGCTCACGGGTGGCCCGGCGCGAGGACCCGCTGGAGCACCAGGACGGGCGGGAGGTCCGGCTGCCCGATCCGGTCATCGACGGAGTCCTGGCCCTGGACCCCGAACAGGAGATACTGACGGCCGACTCGGTCGGCATCGCGCTGATGATCGTCCTGGAGACACTGGCCCCGGCGGAGCGGCTCTCCTTCGTCCTGCACGACATGTTCTCGGTGCCGTTCGACGAGATCGCCCCCATCCTCGGCCGCACCTCCGCCTCCACCCGGCAGCTCGCCAGCCGCGCCCGCCGCCGGGTCCAGGGCGCCGCCCCCGCGCCGGACGCCGACCTGGCGCTGCGCCGCGAGGTGGTGCAGGCGTTCCTGGCCGCGGCCCGGGGCGGGGACTTCGAGGCGCTGCTCACCGTCCTGGACCCGGACGTGGTGGCCAGGACCGACGCGGGCGCGCTGCGTCCGGCGGTGCTGCGGCGCGGCGCGCGCAACGTGGCGGCCGGGGCGAGCGCGTTCGGCTCGCGGTTCGTCGGACAGTCGCTGCTGCTGCTGGTCAACGGCGAACCGGCGGTGGCCACCTTCACGGACGGCCGCCCGGCCTCGCTCGCGGTGTTCACCGTGCGTGGCGGCAAGGTCGTCGCGATGCACATCTTCGCCGACCCGGAGCGCCTGGAGCGGCTCGGTCTGTCGGTCGGCTGACGCGTCCGCCGTCACCCGCCGGCCGTCACCCGCCGGCCGTGACCCGCAGGCCGTGACCCGCAGGCCGTGACCCGCGAACCGCCGACGGTTCGCGGGTCACGGCCTGCGCGCGAGGGCCGGCGGCCCCTACCCTGCCGCGGACCCGTGCGGCAGGATGTCGAAGAGATCCCGCCCGTCGATGTCGAGGCCCCGCACCCCGCTCCGACCGAAGGGTGAGAGCGCGCCGGACCGGGCGCGCGGAACGGGAGGACACCCGCGATGAAGTACCTCGCCATGATCTACGGCAACCAGGCGAAGTGGGACGCGTTCCCGGCCGATGAGTGGCCGGCGGCGATCGCCAAGCAGGAGGCGTTCAACACCAAGTACCGGGAGACCGGCGAACTCCTCGGCGCCTACGGCCTCGCCGACGCGGCCGCCGCCCAGCTGGTCCGCCGTGCCGAGGGCCTCCCGGTCGTCACCGACGGCCCCTACCTGGAGACCAAGGAGTACATGGCCAGCTTCTACCTCTTCGACTGCGAGAGCCCGGAGCGCGCCCGGACGATCGCCGCCGACATGCCGTTCGCGGACGTCGACCCGGTGGAGCTGTGGCCCGTCCTGCACGAGTCGCCGTCCCCCGACGCGGCGGACATGTGAGCGGCGGCGCACTCCCGGCACCGGGCGGCCCCGAGGGCCTGCTGCGCGAACTCGCGCCGCAGGCCCTCGGGGCGTTGGTGCGCCGCTACGGCCGGGGCCTGTTCGACGCCTGCGAGGACGCCGTGCAGGAGGCGCTGCTGGCCGCCGCCACCCAGTGGCCGGCCGAGGGCGTGCCGGAGAACCCGCGCGGCTGGCTGGTCACGGTCGCCTCCCGGCGGCTGGTCGACACCGTCCGCAGCGAGACGGCCCGGCGCCGCCGCGAGGACGCCCTCGCCCTCGCCACCCCGCAGTCGGCCCTGCTCGGCCCCGCCCCGGACGCGGCGGCCGACGCCGACCGGGACGACTCCCTGCAGCTGTTGTTCCTCTGCTGCCGTCCCGAACTGTCCGCGCCCAGCCGGATCGCCCTCACCCTGCGCGCCGTCGGTGGTCTGACGACGGCCCAGATCGCGGCCGCGTTCCTGGTGCCCGAGTCGACGATGGCCCAGCGGATCAGCCGCGCGAAGCAGACCGTCCGCACCACCGGCCTGCCCGCCGGGGAGCCGGCCGAGCGCCTCGCCGACGTTCGTCAGGTCCTCTACCTGATCTTCAACGAGGGCTACACCGCGAGCGGCGGCGAGGACCTCACCGCCCCCGAGCTGTCCACCGAGGCGATCCGACTGGCCCGGCTCCTGCTCCGGCTGGTCCCGGACGACCCCGAGACGGCCGGCCTGCTCGCCCTGATGCTGCTCACGGACGCCCGCCGCCCGGCCCGCACCGGCCCGGGCGGAATGCCGGTGCCGCTGGCGGAGCAGGACCGTTCACGGTGGAACCGGCCCCTGCTGGAGGAGGGGGTGGCCCTGATCGGCCGGACCCTGCCGCGCGGCCCGGTCGGCCCGTACCAGGTCCAGGCGGCGATCGCCGCCGTCCACAACGAGGCACCGGACGCGGAGTCGACGGACTGGCCGCAGATCCTGGCCCTCTACGACGTGCTGGAGGGCTTCGGCGCGAACCCCTTCGTCACCCTCAACCGCGCCGTCGCCCTCGCCCTGGTGGACGGTCCGGCGGCCGGCCTGGCCGCGCTCGCCCCGCTCGCGGAGGACCGGCGGTTCGCCCGCCACCACCGCCTCCTCGCCACCCGGGCCCACCTGCTGGAACTGCTCGGCGACCCGACCGCCGCCGCCGAGTACCGCGAGGCCGCCCGCCGCGCCACCAGCGCCCCCGAACGCCGCCACCTCACCGAGCGGGCCCGCCGACTGGAGACCGAGCAGTGACGACCCGAGCAGTGACGACCCGAGCAGAGATGACCCGTGCGGCGCCGACCCCAGCGGCGCCGACCGAACGCGTCGTGGAGCGCGAGGACGTCACCCTCGTCTGCCACGACCGGGGCGGCGACGGCCCGCCGCTGCTCCTGCTGCACGGACTGGCCGGGTACGGGGGCGAGTGGGACGCCGTGGCGCGTCGGCTCGCCCCGCGCTTCCGCGTGATCACCGTCGACCAGCGCGGCCACGGAGCGAGCACCCGCCGGCCCGCCGACGTCTCCCGGGCCGCCCATGTCGCCGACGTCGTCGCCGTGATCGACCGGCTGGCCCCCGGACCGGTGACCCTGCTGGGCCAGTCCTACGGAGGGCACGCCGCGATGTTGGTCGCGGCCGCCCACCCGGAGCTCGTCGAGCGCCTGGTGATGGTCGAGGCCGGACCGGCGGCCGGGGAGGCCGGGACCGTGGCCGGGATCGCCGAGTGGTTCGACTCCTGGCCCACCCCGTTCGCCGACCGGGCGGACGCGGTCGAATTCCTGGGCGGCGGTCCGGTCGGCGAGGGCTGGGCGGGCGGCCTCGAACGGCGGGCCGACGGCTGGTACCCGCGCTTCGACCCGGACGTCATGGTCGCGTCCCTGGCCGACAACACCCACCGCGCCCGGTGGCCGGAGTGGAACCGGATCACCTGCCCCACCCTGGTCGTCCTCGCCCGGTCCACCATCATCGACGCCGAGCAGCTCGACCGGATGCACCGCGACCGCCCCGACGCCGTCCTGCTGAGCGTCCCCGGCACCACCCACGACCTGCACCTCGAACGCCCGGAGGCCCTGGCGGAACTGGTCGACGGCTTCGCCCGACGGTAGGCGTTCCCACCGACGGCATCCCCCGCGTGGGAAGTCGTGGCCGCCGACTTCCTGTGCGGCTGGTGGTGGGGTGCTGGGCTGGTCATGGCTCGCCCGAGGCGTGAAGAAAGGTTTCTTCTTTGCTTGTTCTCGGCGGACTGGCGCGGGAAGTCGGTGTCGTCGACTTCCCGCGCGGCGGGGGTTCGTTGTCGCGTCTTGGGTGGGGGAGGTGTGGAGCGGCGTGGGAAGTCGTGCCCGCCGACTTCTCGCGCCGCTGGCGATCCCGCCCTTCGGGAGTGTGGCAGAAGCGATTCCGACTCTGTGTTGTGCGGCGTCAGCGTCCCGCGTGTGAAGTCGTGGCCGCCGACTTCCTGTGCGGCTGGTGGTGGGGTGCTGGGCTCGTTATGGCTCGCCCGAGGCGTGAAGAAAGGTTTCTTCTTTGCTTGCCCTCGGCGGACTGGCGCGGGAAGTCGGTGTCGTCGACTTCCCGCGCGGCGGGCGTTCGTTGTCCCGTCTCGGGCGGGGGAGGTGCGGGGTGGCGTGGGAAGTCGTGCCCGCCGACTTCCCAGGCGGTCGGAGCCGGGCGGCGGTTGGCGCTGTCACAACTGTTCGGGGGCCGGGTGCAGCCGGGTGTGGAGGTGGCCGGCGAGCGGGTACTCGGGCGGGGTGGCCGGCACGATCCGGTCGAGGCGGTACCCGCTCTTCTCGGCGACCCGGCAGGAAGCGGTGTTGTCCTCCTGGTGCAGCAGTTCGAGCCGCTGGAGTCCGCCCGGGCCCAGGGTGTCGAAGGCCCAGGCGGTGAGCGCTTCCAGCGCGCGCGGGGCCACGCCCCGGCCGCGGGCTTGGGCAGCCGTCCAATAACCGACTTCGGCGACCGGTTCGCCGGGCGAGACCCGCTTGACCACGAGGTTGCCCACCAGCGGCCCCGGCACCGCACCGGGCCCGGCCTCCAGGACGGCGAAGGCGAGCCGGTGGCCGGCCGCCCAGGCCGCCTGCTGTGTGTCGACCCAGCGCAGCGCGTCGGCCTCGTCGTCGACGACCGAGCTCGTCCAGCGGCGCAGCACCGGGTCCCGGTACGCCTCGACCAGCGCGGACGCGTCCTCACGCCGCCAGGGCCGGAGCAGCAGGGCGGGGGCGGACGAGGTGGCGTCGATGCGCAGGAGCACGGTGTCGTTCATCGGGTGATCGTATCCGCAGGGCGGTCCGACGCCTGGTCAACAGCCTTGTGACCGGCGGCCGATGGGGGTGCCGTCGGCCGATGGACGCGTGGCAGACTGGGCGGCCGACGGACAGTTCGTTCGAGTAGGACACGGGGGCGGGGATGAGCGGTCGGGGGACGGTGCTCGGCGGGCGCTACACGCTGACCGAGCGCATCGGCGGCGGTGGGATGGGTGCGGTCTGGCGGGCCGAGGACGCGGTGCTCGGGCGTTCGGTGGCGGTGAAGATCCTCCACCCGGCGCTGCTGGCGGACGTGACCTTCGCCGAACGTTTCCGCCGCGAGGCGCGCCTGCTCGCCGTGCTGGACCACCCCGGCATCGTCGATGTGCACGACTACGGCGAGGAGGAGCCGCCGGACGACGACAGCGACCGGCACGCCTACCTGGTGATGGAGTTGATCGACGGCCGTCCGCTGGACCGGGTCCTGGCGGCTGACGGCGCCTTCCCGCCCGCCCGGGCGCTCGGTCTGCTCGCCGAGGCACTGGACGCCCTGCACGCCGCCCACCGGCGCGGGGTCGTGCACCGTGACGTCAAGCCGTCCAACCTCATGCTCCGGGCCGACGGCCGGGTGACGGTCACCGACTTCGGCATCGCCAGGTCCATGGCCGGGACCAGGCTCACGGCCTCGCACGCGGTGATCGGCACCGCGCTCTACATGGCCCCGGAGCAGGCCGAGGGAAAGGCGCTCACCCCGGCCGTCGATCTCTACGCCATCGGCGTGGTCTGCTACGAACTTCTGGTCGGCAGACCGCCGTTCACCGGCGGGGGGATGCTGGAGGTGGCGCTCAAGCACCTGCGCGAGCCCGCGCCCGAGCTGCCGGGGGACATCCCGCCGGCGGTGCGCGCGTTCGTCGCGACGGCGTTGGCGAAGGACCCGGGCGAGCGGTTCGCCGACGCCGCCGCGATGGCGGCCGCGGCCCGGGCGGCGGCGGACGGCGAACGGCCGCCGGTGCTCCCGGCGCCCGCCGCCGTGAAACCCGCGGCCGTGAAGCCCACCGCCGCGCGGCCCGCCGCTGCGGAGGCCCCCGCCGAGGAGCCCGCCGCTGCCGCCCGACCCGTGGTCGCCGCCACCGAACCGGCCGGGCGGTCCCGCCGGCGGGGCTTCCTGGTGCCGGTGGTGCTGCCGATCGTGATCTCGGTCGGCACGGCCACCGTGCTGCTGGTCGACCGGGCGCCGTTCACCTCGCAGGCCCAGGAGCCGAGTTCGCCGCCGGGGGTCACGGTGACCCTGACCGCCTGGCCGGCGGGCGCGTCGCCGTCCGGGGTCCTGCCCTCGGGCCCGTCCGCGGTCCAGACCCCACCCACGACCCCGCCCACGACCGCGCCCGCGGCTCCGTCCGGCACCCCGTCCGCCGCGACCGCGAAGCCCACGACACCGTCTGCGGCCCTGTCGCCGACCGCGTCCACCACCCTGCCGTCGGCCGCCGCGTCGCGGCCGGGCGGGTCTCCGTCCGCGGCCCCGAACGCTCCGCAGCCGCCCCAGCAGTCGCCCGCCCAGGTCCAACAGCCGGCCCCGTCCGCCACCGGGGCGACCGCGCCCCAGGCCACGGCGCCCCCGGCGGCCACCGCCCCCGGTGCCGCCCCGGCGAGCGGTTGTGGCGGCACCAACTGGGGCTACATCACCAATGTCGGCGACGGCCTCCGGATGGGCCTCTCGCAGGACGGTCTCGCCGGTGGCCAGGCCGTGGTCATGGGCGGTGCGACCGCCTACGGCTGGGTGCACACCGTCCCCAGCAGTTGGCACCAGTTCAACGCCTGCAAGTTGAGCGCTCCCGTGCTGGTGCAGGAGATGGACGGCCGGGTGACGCTGTCCAACGGCTTCAGCTTCCTCACCAACTGGACGGTCACGGCCGCGACCACCCCGGGGGCCTTCTACCTGAAGGACTACATGGGCCAGAACTGCCTGACCGACAACGGCGTCGGCGCCCCACTCACCATGACCACCTGCACCCCCGGCAACAAGTCCCAGGAGTTCCGGATCCCCTAGTGGCTGCTAAGAGCTATTAGGAGCCGTTAAGGGGTGGACGCAGGTGCTGACGATGTGCCAGGATCGTGCTGCGGCCGACCGCAGGGGTCGGCCGCAGCAGGGGAGGAGCCCAGTCATGTCCCAGGAGAACCCCGAGTACGTCTCGGTGCCGGTGCCGGCCCATCTCGTCCCGGCCGTGTACGCCTTCATCGCCGAGCGCAGCGGCGTCATCGCAGGCCAGAGTGCCGGTGCGGCTGCCGTGGACCCTGTCCTCAGGTTGCCGCAGGGCGAGCAGCAGCGCCGCCGCGACGAATGGACCGTCGAGGACCTCCGCACGCTGATCAGTGACCGCCGCGACTCCGTCCAGGTGGTCGTGGCCATCCTCGACATCCTCGCGGAGCGACCCGGCACCAGGGTGGGCTACGGCGACCTGGCCGAGGCGCTGAAGCTGGACCGTACCCGACTGCGGGGCGCGCTCTCCGGCTTCACCCGCGTCCTGAAGGCCCACTACGAGCGGGAGTTCTGGCCGATGTGGTGGACCGAGGTGCCCGCGGGCGAGGGTCGGGGCAGCGAGTTCGTGTACTACGTCAGCGACGTGGTCGCGAAGCGCTGGCGCGAGGCCCGCACCGAGGTGTGAGTGGCGGCGAACGGCGTCGAGCGGCTGTCAATGCCACTCGGCGCCCGCCGTTCGCCCGGCACCGTCCGCCCCCTACCGGTCCGCGCGTCGCTCACAGCTCCACCCGCCGCCAGTCCTCGCCGCCCGGTCCCACCGGGGCCGGGGCGAAGTCGTAGCGGACGCCCGCCGGTCCGAGGGCGAGCAGGGAGACCGAGGAGGAGCCCCAGATCCGGCCGTCCCCGAACTCGCGCCGCTGGACCAGGGCGGCGGACGCGTCCAGGGGCAGTCCGTCCCCGGCGGCGAGCGGCAGCCAGTCGCCCCAGGCCCGCTCGGTGTCCCGGCCGTCGGGCAGCGGCAGCGGGCGGGGCTCGGCCTCGAACCGGGCCCGGAAGTGGTGGGCGCGGGCGGCCATCAGGGCGCGGATCCGCTCGGAGGCGGTGCGGTTCTCGGCCAGACCCTCCGGTCCGTCGTTGAGGACCACGCTCAGCCCGTTCGGCAGGTCCAGTTCGACGAGCCGGCCGTCGGCCCCGCCGCCCCAGCTCAGCACCCGGGCCCCGTCGGGCCGGACGACGACCAGGTGGAACGGGTCGTAGCGGTCGAGGTCGAGGGTGTCGACCCGGCCGCCACGGACGGCGAGCAGCGGCAGTTCACCGCGCGAGAGCCGGGCGGCCTCCGGCGCCGAGGTGCCGAAGCCGTTCAGCAGGCAGGCCGCGACCGGTCCGGAGCCCTTGGAGCCGCCCGGACCCGCGCCGTCGCCCGGCTCCACCGCGAGCCAGGTACCGCCGGCGACCAGGTCCAGTCCGCCGACCGCCGAGGGCTGTGCCGGCCAGTGGTGGCCGGGCGGGGACCAGCGCCGTCCGGCGTACTCGTCCCGCACCGACAGCAGCAGTACCGGCACCGCCGCCGACGGCTCGATGCTCACGAACGCCGTACACACGTCCTGTCCCCCAGACCTCGCCCTCCCCGCGATCCTCGCACGCCTGTTCG
This sequence comes from Kitasatospora sp. NPDC094019, assembly GCF_044764505.1. Taxonomy (NCBI): domain Bacteria; kingdom Bacillati; phylum Actinomycetota; class Actinomycetes; order Kitasatosporales; family Streptomycetaceae; genus Kitasatospora; species Kitasatospora sp. NPDC094019. The sequence continues at coordinate 38,074 of NZ_JBIWIF010000014.1, read as the reverse complement.
CCAACGGGGAGGGGGTGGGTCGCTGGGGCATCCGGGTGGTCCGGTCGTCGGGGCCCCGGGGCATCCCCGACGCCCTCCATGCCCTCCATGCCCCCGCGCCGCCCGGAGCACCCGCCCGGTGTCCACCTCACCTTTCGCGCATTTTGCAAAGTGTGACTTTGCAAAATGCGCGAAAGGTACGGATCCACGGATCCCCTTGGTCCGCCCCGCTTCCGCCCCTCCTGGCATTTTGCAAAGTCACACTTTGCAAAATGCCAGGAGAGAATAAGCGAGGCAGGTGCAGAGTGCAGGGCGGGCCGCAGCGGTCGCCTGCCCGCCACTGGAGTGGCCCACGATTTCCGCGCCCGAACGTACCGGAGTGCCAGGCCACCGCGCCCCTAGGCTGAGCGTCATGACGACCACGAACAACACGCCCGTCACGCCCGCCGCCCCCGCCGACGCCCCGGTTCCCGCGCCCGCCCAGCGCATTTCGCTCCCCGATCTGGCCCCCGACTTCTACAAGGCGATGCTCGGCCTGGACCGCCGGGCCCGCCAGGGCGTCGACCCGGTCCTCGCCGAGCTGGTCAAGGTGCACGCCTCGATGATCAACGGCTGCGCCTTCTGCATCGACATGCACAGCACCGACGCCCTCGGCAACGGCGAGCAGAACCACCGCCTGCTCTCCCTCCCGGCCTGGCGCGAGACCCCGTGGTTCACCGCCAAGGAGCGCGCCGCCCTGGCGCTGACCGAGTCCTTCACCCTGCTCACCCAGGGCCATGTGCCGGACGCCGTCTACAACGAGGCGGCCGCGCACTTCGAGGAGGCCGAGCTGGCCCAGCTGATCGCGCTGATCATCACCATCAACGCCTGGAACCGGATCGGCGTCGGCACCCGGCTCAGCCCGGCCGCGAAGTAGCGGGGCGGCCACGATGACGACGGTCGAGCAGCGGGAGAAGGCCCGCGTCCTGCGTGAACTCCACCGCCCGGGCGAGCCGTTGGTGCTCGCCAACGTCTGGGACGCGACGAGCGCCCGGCTGGTCGCGGTGGCCGGGGCGAAAGCCCTCGCCACGGCCAGCGCGAGCGTCAGCTGGGCGCTCGGCAGCGCCGACGGCGAGGGCGCCGACCGCTCGCTGGTGCTGGCCCGGACGGAGCTGATCGTCCGCGCGGCCGGCCCGTTGCCGGTCACGGCGGACCTGGAGCGGGGCTTCGCCGCGACCGCGGCCGGTGTCGGCGGGACGGTCGGGGCACTGCTCGCCACCGGCGCGGTCGGCGTCAACCTGGAGGACGGGGGCCGGCCGGTCGCCGAGGCGGCCGAGCGGATCGCGGCGGCCCGGGCGGCGGCGGACGCGGCCGGGGTGCCGCTGTTCGTCAACGGCCGCACCGATGTGTTCCTGCACGCCGGGAACGCCGCCGACCGGGACGCGCTGCTGGAGGAGGCGGTGGCCCGGCTGCGGGCCTACGTCGAGGCGGGCGCGGACGGTGTGTTCGCCCCTGGGGTGTCCGATCCGGCGGTGATCGCGGCCCTGGTCGCGGCCGTCCCGGCGCCGCTCAACGTGCTCGTCGGCCCGGGCTCGCCGTCGGTGCCCGAGCTGGCGGCGCTGGGTGTGGCCCGGATCAGCCTGGGCCCCGGTCCGGCGAAGGCGGCGTACGCGGCGGTGCGCCGCGCCGCCGAGGAGGTGTACGGGGACGGAACGTACTCCGCGCTCGACGGCGGGCTCGACTACCGGGACCTGCAGGGGCTGTTCGTCACGGGGTGAGCGCGCCGAGCGTGCCGAGCGCGCCCACGGCGTGGTTGACGACGTTTCCGTCGGAGCAGGTGGTGGGCCCGGCGCCGTGGCTGCCGAGCGCCGGGACGGTCGCGAACTCCTGCAGACAGGCCGCGGCGGACGCGAAGTCCGGCCCGGTCGCCGTGCCGCCGCCCGTGTCCGAGGAGCCCTCCCCGCCCTCGGCGAACGCGGCGGTCGGCGCGGCGGCCAGCGCCAGCGCCGCCAGCAGCAGCGCGCCGGGCCGCCGCACGCCGCTCACAGGCCGTGCCCGATCTCGCCACTGAGGCCCGGGTGGGTCATCTGGTTGGTGCCGATGGCCTCGATCTCGGTCGCCGTGCCGCCGACCACCGGCAGGTCCTTCGCCTCGTGCAGGACGAGGTCGGCGGGGGAGAGGGTCATGCCGTTGGACAGGCCGCCGAGCGCGTCCGGGGAGGCCGCGGTCGAGGTGGCGGCGGACGCGGAGGGCACGGCGGCGGCGAGACCGGCCACGGTGAGGGCGGCCAGGGTGGCGAGTTTCTTCATGAACCCCCCAACGACCCGGCCGCCCCGAGGTCACCGCTGCCCGCGCTGGATCCGGCGGGTCGGACCGTGACCCGCAGCGTGCGCACGCTGTTGCTGACGAACGAGGCGATCGGCTCCGGATCCGGCCCGTCCGCGAGCGCGAGACCGGGGTAGCGCTCGAAGAGGAACCGCAGCGCCGTCTCCGCCTCCAGCCGGGCCAGCCCCGAGCCCAGGCAGAAGTGCGGGCCGTGTCCGAAGGAGAGGTGGCGGTTCGGCTGCCGGCCGAGGTCGAAGCGGTCGGCGTCGGGGTAGTGGTCCCCGTCCCGTCCGGCGGCCGCGTACGAGGCGAGCATCGCCTCGCCGCGCGGGATCACCACGTCACCGACCCGGATGTCCTCGGTGGCGTAGCGGAGCGGGAACTGCCCGACCGGCGAGTCGTACCGCAGCGTCTCCTCGACCACGGCGGACCACGGCACCGTGCCGTCCAGCACCGTCCGCAGCTGCTCGGGGTGGGCGAGCAGGGCGCGCACCGCGTTGGTGATCAGGTTGAGCGTGGTCTCGTGCCCGGCCACCAGCATCAGCAGCAGGGTGCCGACGAGTTCCGGCTCGCCCAGCCGGTCGTCCTCCGCGCGGGCGGCGATGAGGTCGGTGGTGAGGTCGTCACCCGGTTCGGCCCGCTTGGCGGCGACCACCGAGGCGAGCAGCGCGAACAGTGACTGCTGTGCGGCGAGGGCGGCCCCGGGGGTGGCGGAGCTGGAGACCAGGGTGTCGGACAGCTCGTGCAGCTCGTCCTGCTGCTTGGGCGGCAGGCCGAGCAGTTCGCCGATCACCTGCATCGGCAGCGGGTAGGCGAAGTGCTCGCGCAGGTCGAACGCGCCGTCCAGCTCGCCGATCCGGTCGAGCAGCGCGGTGGTCCTGGCCTCGACGGCGGGGTGCAGGGCGGCCACCCGGCGCGGGGTGAACGCCTGGGTGACGAGTCCGCGCAGCCGTCGGTGGTCGTCCCCGTCGACGGTGATCATGCCGGGGACGGTGACGAAGTTGATCAGCGGCCAGCCCTCGGGCAGTCGGCCCTCCCGGAACGCCGTCCACAGCCGGGGGTCCTTGCCGACGCGCGGGTCGGCGAGGAGTTCCTGGAGGGTGTCGTGGTGGGTTATCGCCCAGACCACCACCCCGCCAGGGAGCTCCACCAGGACCGCCGGGCCGGCTCCCCGGAGCCGGGCGTTCTCCCGGTGCTGGTCGCGTCCGAAGGGGTCGAGGACGACGGGTTCGAGGACGACGGGCCCACCCCTGTCGGCGCCACCCCTGTCGGCGCCACCCCTGTCGGCACCGCCCCCGTCGGTACCGCCCCCGCCGTTCCCCCCGTCGGCTCCGACGGCCCGTGCGGCGTCCGAGGGTTCTGAGGGTGCTGCGGTACCTGCGGCGGTGTCCATGCGGAGGGCCTCTCGGGAGCTGGCGGTCGGGGCGGGGTGAAGGCGCTGTAGAGCACCGGCAGGCTGATCAGGGCACGCGACCAGGGCGACGGGCGCCAGGCCAGTTCGTGCGGGGGAACGGCGAGTTGGAGGTCCGGCAGGCGGTGCAGCAGGGTCTCGACGGCGGTCTCGACGATGATCCGGGCCGGGTGCTGGGCCGGGCAGACGTGCTTGCCCGCGCCCCAGGCCAGGTGGGCCCGGTTGCCTCCGATCGACGCGTGCCCGAGGGCGCCGGGACCCTGGGCGGCCGGGTCGGCGTTGGCGGCGGCCAGGCCGAGCACGAGCATGTCGCCGCGGGCGATGAACTGGCCGCCCAGCACGGTGTCCGAAGTGGCCCACCGGCCGGGGAAGTTCTGCGTCGGCGGATCGCGCCAGAGCACCTCCTCCAGCGCGTCGGCGACGGTCAGCCGGCCGCCGGTGAGGGTGGCCCGGAAGCGCCGGTCGGTGAGCAGCAGCCGCAGGGTGTTGCCGGTCCAGCAGATGGTGGTCTCGTTGCCGGCGACCATCATCACCACCAGGTGGTGCACCGCCTCCTCGTCGGTCAGCCCGGCCGGGTGGGCCAGCAGCCAGGAGGTGAGGTCGGCGCCGGGCTCGGCCCGGCGCCGCTGCACCAGGTCGACCAGGAGGGCCTGGAACTCCTGGTTGGCGCGCACCGATTCGGCCCCGCTGTCGGCGATGTGGCTGATCAGCCGGATGAGGTGCGCGCCCGCCTCGTCGGGCAGGCCGAGCAGCTGGGTGAAGACCAGCAGCGGCAGCCGGCGCGCGTACTGGGCGACCAGGTCGGCGGTGCCGTCGGGGCCCCAGCTGTCGATCAGCGCGTCGGCGGCGGTCTCGGTGGTCCCGCGCAACTGCCGGTGGTCGACCCGGGCGAGGGTGTCGGCGACGGCGGCGCGCAGCCGCTGGTGCTCGGCGCCGTCCAGGTTGAGCAGGGTGGGGCGCCAGGAGGTCATCGGCTGGAGCCGCGAGTCGGCGGCCAGCCGGCCCTCGGCGGGTACCCGCCAGCGGCGCGAGTCCTTGGAGAACAGCGCCTCGTTGCGGGTGAGTTCGAGCAGCTCGGGGTAGCCGAGGACGAGCCAGGACTCGACCCCTGGCTCCAGTTCGATCGGCGCCACCGGCCCGTACTGGGCGCGCAGCCGGGCGTACAGGCCGTGCGGGTCGTCGGCGACGGCGGCGCCGTAGAGCGGGGTGAGCGGCACCCCGACCGGCAGCCCGCCGGGCAGGGTGCCGCCGTGGGCCGCGGCCGGGGGGACGCCGCCGGCGGCGTGCGCGGGGCACCCGGGCGGCGGGACCGCCGTCGTACCGGGTTCGGGAACGGTCATCGCTGCGGCTCCAGGACGGAGGTGCGGTACAGGTGGTCGACGAAGTCGATCAGCAGGTCGTACGCGGCCCGCCGGTCCCGGGCGTCGCAGTACAGGATCGGCGCCCCGGGCAGCAGGTCCAGCGCCGACCGCAACTCCTCCTCCGGGTAACTCGGCGTGTCCGGGAAGGTGTTGACGGCGACCGCGAACGGGATCTGCTGCTCCTCCAGTCGCCCGAGCACGTCGAAGCTCTCGTCCGGACGCCGCAGGTCGACCATGGCGATCGCGCCGAGCGCGCCGCGCGACAGGTCGTCCCAGAGCGGCCAGAACCGCTGCTGGCCGGGTGTGCCGAACAGGTACAGCGCGAGCCGGGGGTTCAGCGTGATCCGGCCGAAGTCCAGCGCCACCGTGGTGGTGGTCTTGTCGCCGCGCCCGGTGAGGTCGTCCACACCGGTGCTCGCGGCCGTCATGGTCTCCTCGGTGCGCAGCGGGGCGATCTCGCTCAGCGAGCCGACCAGGGTGGTCTTGCCGACCCCGAACGGGCCGGTGACGAGGATCTTCACCGCGCCCTGGACGGACGGCGGCAGGTACTGCGGTGCGGCGGGAGGTCCGGCGACGGGGTCAGCGGAGTTGGCGGAGGCCAACGAGCACCTCTTCCAGAAGAGTGGTGGGCAGGCGTTCGGCCTGCGGAACGGGCGGGAGCACCTGGACGGCACCGAGGTCCCAGAGGTCACCGAGCAGGACCTTGACGACACCGAGCGGCAGCCCCAGGTGGGCCGCCACCTCGGCGACCGACAGCAGGCTGTGGCAGAGGTCGAGGATCCGCCGGTGCTCACGGTTGAGCGGAGTGTGCTCGGGGGGTTCGGGCCGGTCCGGTAACGCGACGACCAGGCTCTCGAACGCCAGCTCGGTCCGGGTGGGTCGGCTGCGGCCGCCGGTGATGACGTAGGGGCGGACCGGACCGCCGCTCACCGCTGGCCCCCCGCCGCGAGGTCGGCGCGCGGCGGGCTCGTGAGATGGGTGCCGATCCGCTCGACCAGGACCTGCATCTGGTAGGCCACCAGGCCGGCGTCCACGTCGTCGGCGGTGACCACCGCCAGATGGGCCCCGGCCCCGGCGGCGACGATGAAGAGGTAGCCGCCGCCGTACTCGATGACGATCTGCCGGGTCGCGCTGCCGGGGCCGCCGAAGCCCTGGGCGACCCCGCGGGCCAGGGACTGGAGGCCGGAGCAGGCCGCGGCGAGCCGCTCCGCGTCCTCGCGCACGATGCCCTCGCTGCGCCCGATCTCCAGGCCGTCGTTGGACACCACGACGGCGTGCCGGACCCGCGGGACGTTGACGATGTCGGCGAGCAGCCAGCCGAGGTCAGGGGTGGTGGTCATGGAAGTCTCCGGGGCGCTGGGGAAGCTGGGGGGAAGGGGGAAGGGAAGGGTCGTACGGGTCCGGCGAGCCGGACCGGGCGGCCGAGCGGCCGCCGGCGGTGCCGGCCTGGAACATCGACATGAACGCCTGGGCCTGCTGCGCCGAGCGGTACGGCGGGGCCGGCGGCGGGGTGGGGGCGGCGTTGGCGGCGTGCCGGGTGGCGGCGCGGCCGCGGCGGTGGCTCCGGCGGGGCAGCGGCGGCGGGGTGCCGCCGGCCGGTGGCGCCCCGGTGGGGGAGTGGCCGGTGGGGCCGGGGTGCTCGGTGACCGGCGGGTAGCCGGCGGCCGGCGGGTACACGGGCGGGTAGCCGGTGGCCGTCGCGGGGTCGTACGGCGCCGGGTCGTCCAGGTCGTACGGAGCCCGCTCCTGCGGCGGGTACGGGGAGTAGGGCTGGTACGGGGAGTACGGCTCGTGGACCTCGTGCGGCCGGTGCGGTTCGTGCGGTTCGTGCGTCTCGAACGGTGAGTGCGGCCGGTGCGGCTGGTACGGATCGTGTGGCTCGAACGGCGAGTGCGGTGAGTGCGGGCGGTCCGCCGGGTCGTTCGGGAACGCGGTCGGGTGGGGCAGGTCGGGCCGGGCCGGGGGGACGGCCCGCCCCCGGGGGCCGGACCGCCCGGGCGCGGCCGATCCCCCGAACACCGCGTCGCCCCGGCCCAGGCCCGGCACGGTCGGCGGCAGCGGCTCGGTGAGCAGCGCGTTCGGCAGCAGCACCACGACCCGAACCCCGCCGTACGGCGAGGGCGTGGAGCCGATGGTGACCCGGAACCCGTACTGCTCGGCGAGCCGGCCGACCGCCGCCAGGCCCAGCTGGGGCACCTCGCCGAGGCGGGAGACCTCCAGCGTGGACCCGCCGGCCAGGGCGTCGGCGGCCTTCTCGACGGCGAGTTCGGGCATCCCGACCCCGCCGTCGTCGATCTCGATCACGGCCCCGTTGTGCACCGGCATCAGGGTGACGAACACCTGGGTGCTGGGCGGGGAGTAGCGGGTGGCGTTGTCCAGCAGTTCGGCCACGGCGTGGATCAGCGCCTCGGCGGCCGCGCCGACCACGGCGGTCTCGATCCGGCTGCGGATCATCACCCGCTGGAACGGCAGGATGCGCGACTGGGCGCCGCGCACGACGTCCTCCAGCGAGACCGGCTCGGGCCAGTGCCGGCCGGCCCGGGCTCCGCAGAGCACGGCCAGGGTCTGGGCGAGGCGGGCTTGTTGGGCGGCCGCGTGGTCGGCCTTGAGCAGGCCCTCCAGCAGGGTCGGGTCGTCGTGGGTGCGCTCCATCTCGTCCAGCAGGGCCTGCTGGTCGTGCGCCATCACGAGGATCCGGCGGGCCACGCTGAGGAAGGCCCGCTGGGTGGAGGCGTTGAGCTCCTGGTCCTGCTGGACGGCGGCCAGTTCGCTGCCGCGGCGGGCGAGTTCGGCCGCGAGCCGCTCCTTGAGGCGGGTGATCTCGTCCTGCTGCCCGGCGACTCGGCGGCGCTGGGTGGTGGAGACGGCGCGGTAGCGGGCGGCGGCCACCAGGGCCAGAGCGGCGAGCACACCTGTTGCCGTTGCGCACCACTGAGTCATCGTCACGCGGCGAATTCTAGGGCGATGATCCTATGAAGGTGCGACCGGATCTCGCCAGGTGACCGGATCTCATCGATATCACGTCAATACCGCGTCGGTCCGCACTGGTTCGGAGGCGATCGGACTGTCCGTGGGCACTCGACCGGTGCCCCGTCAGCCCCGCTGGTGCACAGCCGACAAGCGGTGCAACAGGAGCAACGCGACGTCGTCCGGACGCGAACGCCGCTCGGTCACGTTCAGGGTGAGCAGATCGGCCAGCTTTTCCAGGTCCGGCCCCGGTTCGGCCCGGTCCGGGCCGGTGTTCCGCGCCCACAGCTCCAGTCCGCCGAGCATCCGGTGCACCGAATCGTCGTAGTCCTCCTCGCGGTCCTCCACCAGGCCGTCGGTGTAGGCGAGCAGCGTTTCGCCGGGCGGCAGGTACTCGACCGCCAGCGGGTACGGTCGCTCGGGGGCGACGCCCAGCGGTGGGCCGCCGGGCAGCTGCAGCTCCACCGCCCGGGCGTCCGCGGTGACCCGGACCGGTGCCGGGTGCCCGGCCCGGGCCGCCCGCAGGGTGCCGTCGGCCGGGTCGAGGGTCAGGTACAGGCAGGTGGCGAACAGCTCGGTGTCCAGCTCGGTCAGCAGCCGGCTGGTCCGGGCGAGCGTGGCGGCCGGGTCGTGCCCGTCGGTCGCGTACGCCCGCAGTCCGCTGCGCAACTGCCCCATCACCGCCGTCGCCTCGGCGTTGTGGCCCTGGACGTCCCCGATCACCAGGCCGACCCGGCCGTCCGGCAGCCGCAGCAGGTCGTACCAGTCGCCGCCGATCTGCATGCCCTCGGTGCTCGGCAGGTAGCGGGCGGCGCTGGCGATCCCGGGCAGCCGGGGCAGGGTGCGCGGCAGCATCGCGCGCTGGAGCTCGGTCGCCCGGTGGTGGTGGGTGTCGTAGAGCCGGGCCCGTTCCAGGGACTGGGCCAGGATGCCCGCGAACGAGGAGTAGAGGGTGCGGTCCTCGCGCCCGAACGCCCGCTCGGTGGCGAAGGTGATCAGACAGGAACCGACCTGCCGGCCGGAGGCGATCAGCGGCAGCACCGCCCACGCGGCCGGGGCGAGCGGGCCGCCGGTCCCGGCTCCCTCCCCGGCGCCGGTCCCGGCTCCCTCCCCGGCGCCGGGGCCGCCCTCCGCCGCGGTGGTGCCGCCGCCCTCCGCCGCGGTGGTGGGCCCGACCGGACGCCCCGGTCCGCGCCCGCGCCGGGCCGGTTCGCTGAACAGCGGGGCCGACCGGGCCAGGGCGCGCTGCATCACGCCCTCGGAGAGGTCGGCCAGCCGGGTCAGCTCGGTGCGCCGCTCGCCGCCGTAGACGGTGTGCGAGACGGGGAGCAGCCGGCCCTCGTCGACCAGGTCCAGCACGATGCCGGCCGCCCCGAGGGCCGGCCGGGCGATGTCGTTGACGGCCGTGGTGACGTCCCGGACGGTGACCGCCCGGGACAGCGCCCGGGTGAGCGCCAGCAGCAGCGCGGACCGGGCCCCGGCGGGGGAGGAGCCCTCGGCGGGACCGGCCCGACCCCCGCCCGGGGACGGTTCGCCGGCCGGACCGGGGGACCGCCCGGCCGGTGGGCCGTCCCCGGGCGGGCGTTCGCCGGGGGCGCGGCCGTGGTCGAGGTCGGCGATCAGTCCGGCGATCCGGACCGGTCGGCGGTGCACGTCCAGCATCACCTCGCCGGTCTCCTCGATCCGGATCACCCCGCCGCCCCGGCGCGGCACCCGGTAGCGGATCCGGTACGGGCCGCCGGTGTCGAGGGCCTCGGCCATGGCGGCCTGGACGTCCGGGAGGTCCTCGGGGTGGACCACGAGGTCCAGGGTGGGCGCGGGGGAGGTGCCGCCGCTGTCCGGGGCCGGTCGGCCGACCAGCCGCAGCGCCTGGGCGTCCCAGTGGGTCTCGCCGGTGACCAGGTCGCGTTCGAAGGCCCCGTGCCCGGAGGCCCGGACGGCGAGCGAGAGCATCGAGTGGGCCGTCGCGGTGGCCGGATCGCCGGCGCCGGCGCACGGGCCGGGGCGCACCCCGTTCGCCGCACCCCGGTCGGAACGGCCCTCGGACCCGGGGGGTCCGCCGGGCTCCGGGCCTTCCCGGTGTCCCCCGGTGCCGGCCCTGGCGTGCTCCAGCAGGTAGCCGAGCCGGTGCGCGCAGGCGTCCGCGAGGGTCTCCAGCACGTCCAGGTCCCGCCGGGGGACGGTTCCCCGGTGGGCGAGCGCGAGCGCCAGGACGCCCAGCGGCCGCGTGTCGACGAGCATCGGCAGGGTGGCCACGGCGACCATCCCGGTGCCCAGCCCGGCGTTCCGGTTCGGATAGTCGGTGCTGGTGCGCTCGGGGCTCAGCAGATAGGGGCGGCGCAGTCGCAGGGCCATCGCGGCGGGCAGGTCCCCGGCCGGGTCGACCACGCTGTAGCGCTCGTGGGCCCAGTCGGGCAGGCCGTGGGAGGCCGTGAGCCGGAGCATCCCGGTGGAGTCCAGCAGGTAGAGCGCCGAGCCCTCACCGGTGATCCAGCCCGGGCCCTCGGCGAGGACGGTGCCGAGCAGATCGGCGGCGCCGGTGCAGCCGAGCAATAAGCGGACGCAGCGCATGGCACTGCGCGCGGTGGGGCTGCTGCGCGGGTCCATGGGATGGCCGGCCTCTCGGGTGCCTTATGGGGCAGTTAATTCTTAATACCTTATTTCTTAATCGGGTGAGGGGAGAGTCGAACGGTGCGCCGCGGGGCGGCCGGGACGCCCGATGTGCGTGGGCCCCCGTCGGGTCCGGTACCCTTCTCCGTACGACATGCCGCCCTCGCGGTGGCGGGTCGCAACGGCGCGGGGCTATAGCTCAGACGGTTAGAGCGCTTCCCTGATAAGGAAGAGGCCACAGGTTCAAGTCCTGTTAGCCCCACACCAGTCCGAAGGGCCCGGAGCATCCCGCTCCGGGCCCTTCGGCGTTCCCGCCCCGACCGCCCCGACCGCCCCACCGCCGCCTCCGCGCGGGGCCGGGCTCAGTGGGGCCAGGCGCGCAGCCCGGCGGTCAGGACGGTGATGATCCGCTCCTGGGTCTCCCCGAGGTCCTCGGCGAGCTGGAAGGCACCGGCGGTCGACAGCGCGGCGAAGCCGTGGGCCACCGAGCGGAAGGTACGGGCCGCGTGGATCGCCTCGGAGCCCTCCAGCCCGTACCCGCGGAGCACCGCGACGATCACCCCGACCAGCCGGGCGGCCGCGGCCGTCAGGTCCTCGTCCGGCCGCGGGGCCTGCGGCAGCGCGGCGTACCGGTACGGGCGCTCGGTGGCGTAGCCGTGGTACGCCCGCAGCACGGCGGCGACCGCCTCGTCCCCGCTCCGGCCGAGGGCCGCCCCGGCGAGCCGGTCGGCCAGTTCCTCGGTGACCCGGACGGCGATCAGCCGGCGCAGCTCGGCCAGTCCGCCGCTGACGTGCTTGTAGAGCGAGGGGGTGGCGACCTTGGCGCGGGCGGCTACGGCGGCCAGGGTGAGGGCCTCGGGACCCTGCTCGTCGATGAGGGCGAGGGCGTGGTCGACGACCTGCTCGGGGGTGAGTCCGACTCGGGGCACCGTGGGTCTCCTGGTGGTGGTGGCGGCGGGCTGCGGGCGGCGTACGGGCGCGGGGCGAGGAGGGGCCGGGCGTCAGGCCAGCTCGGCGAGGAAGCCGAGCAGGGCCTCGGCGGTCGCCTCCGGGTGGTCGGCCATCGGGTAGTGCCCGGCGCCCTCGACCATCACCTTGCGTGCCCCGAGCGCGGCGGCCTGCCGGTCGGCGACCAGTTCCGGGTCGCCGAAGTCGGGGTCCTCGGAGCCCATCACCACCAGCGCCGGGCAGCGCACGGCCGAGGTCCAGCCGGTGGGCGAGGAGTCGCCCCGCACGTAGCCGCGGGTGGCGGCCCGCCGGCCCGGGGTGCGCAGTGCGGAGACCAGCCCGGCCACGTACTCCTCGTGGTCGGCGGGCTTGGGGCCGGGGAAGGCGGCCTTGCGCAGGTAGAGCCCCCAGAACGCGGGCGAGCGCACCAGCAGCGCGCCCATCGCGCGGAGCATCGCCCGCTGGAGGGCGGTCGGCGGCAGGTTCTCGACGAAGGCGTCCAGCAGGACGATCCCGGCGACCCGTCCGGGGGCGTCCCCGGCGACCCGGACCACGCTGGCGCCGCTGTAGGAGTTGCCCGCCAGCACGGCCCGGTCGATGCCCAGGTGGTCCAGCAGGGCGAGGAGGTCGCCGGCGATCGCGGCCGGGGAGTAGTCGTCCCACTGGATCGAGGACTCGCCGAAGCCGCGCAGGTCCATGGTGATCACCCGGCGGCCGGCGGCGGTGAGCAGCGGGCGCAGATGCCGGTACGCGGCCCGGCTGTCGAGCATCCCGGGGAGCAGGACGACGGGGGCGCCGGTGCCGTGACCGGTGTCGTCGAAGGCGATCCGGCCGCCGGGGAGGTCGAGGTAGCGGGTGGCGGGGGCGATGGTGCCGTTCATGAGGGCCTCCTCGGTCCGGATCGTCGGCGAGTGCCGATAGCCATAAAGCTAAGGCTAATAGCCTTAGCCGTCAAGCCCGCTCCGGACGCTCGCCAGGCCCTCTCGGAGGTCGCCCCGGGGTCGTCCCGGGGCCGACGCGGGGCCGTCCCGGGGTCCGGCCGCGCCAGGACCGGTCAGATCCCCTCCACCTTGAACGGGTCGTGCTCGCTCAGCAGCTTGTCCAGCCGGGCCTGGTCGACCCTGGTGACGAGTTCGGTGGTGTCCTGCCGGTCCCGGACCACCTTCGCCAGGGTGAACGCGGAGGTGATCGTCCAGAGCAGGCCGACGGCGAGGAAGGCCCTGGTCCACGGTTCGACCGGGAGGTAGGCGATCCCGGCGCCGAGGGCGGCGGCGGAGAGGGCGAAGGAGAGGACGGCCTGGACGTAGTAGGCGGCCGTGGTCCGTGACTGCATCGGTGCGCTCATGGCGCCCAGAATGGCCGCGCGCCCGCGGCCGCACATGAGTAGGCGTACTCAGATGCGACCCCGTTCGTTGACGTCCTCTCACGTTCGGTAGTGTCAGTTGTCATCAAACGTCATAAAACGCCCATAGGGCCACCCGATGTCCGATCCGTGTCCGGTCCTCACCAACGGATGGCTTGGAATCGGGGGACTCTCGGATTAACGTTTGATAACGCAGCGCGGTTCGTAACGCCGTAACCAGACGGCACCGTGCGCCGTCGCCTAATCCCGCCGGCCGGCCTCCGGGCAGGCCATGGGAGCCGGGGAACCATGTTCCTTGGGGTGAATCGGCCGGGTCGGGGCATTGCCCAGGCTCAGCCGTAGGAGACCTTCCTGCTCCGAACCCGTCAGCTAACCCGGTAGGCGCGAAGGAAGGAAAGGAGCGCGCCTCCGTGGCGTCGACGCACACCCAGGCACACCCGTCCGGGTCCTCCACCGGCACCCAGCTGCTCGACCATCCGGGCCCGTTCGCCGGCCACGGCGGCCCCTTCGGCGGTCCCGCCGACGAGATCGCCCCGCCGGCCGCCGAAACCAGCCGGCACCGGATGCCCCGTCAGACCCGCGGCACCGCGCCGCTGCTCGGCGTGACCGCCGTCGCCGCCACCCTGGGCGCGACCGGCTTCGCCTCCGCCACCCCGGCCGCCGCGCCCGCCGTGGAGACCCCCGACGAGACCCCGGTCGCGCTCTCCGCCGACCCCGGCCTCGCGCTCGCCGCCCGGATCCAGCAGCAGGCCGACAGCCAGCGCACCGCCGCCGAGGAGACCGCCCGGGTCCAGGCCGCCCAGGAGGCCGAGACCAAGCGCGCCGCCCAGGTCGCCCAGCAGGAGCAGGCCAGGCGCGCCGCCGAGGAGGCCGAGAAGGCCAAGCTCGCGGCCATCAAGCTGCCCGTGCGCGACTACCGGCTCTCCGCCCACTACGGCCAGAGCGCGCGCTACTGGGCCCACCTGCACACCGGCCTCGACTTCGCCGCCGACCAGGGCGAACCCGTCTACGCGGTCGGCCAGGGCACCATCACCTCGGCCGGCTGGGCCGGTGCCTACGGCTACCGGATCGTCGAGACCCTGCCCGACGGCACCGAGATCTGGTACTGCCACCTCTCCTCGATCATCAAGGGCTCCGGCAAGGTCCTCCCCGGCCAGCAGATCGGCAAGGTCGGCGCGACCGGCAACGTCACCGGCGCCCACCTGCACGTCGAGGTCCGCCCCGGCGGCGGCGCCCCGGTCGACCCGGAGACCTGGTTCGAGCAGCGCGGCGTCACCCCCTGACCCCGCCTCCCCCAGCAGGACGAGGGCCCCGGCCGCACCGGCCGGGGCCCCTCGCCGTGTTCCGCGCCTACTCCGCCGGCTCCTCCGCCTCGGCGTCCGCCCTCGTCGGCCCGTCCCCGTCGTCCGCCTCCGTCGGCCCGTACCCGTCCCCGTCCTCCGGCTCCTCGGCCGCGGCCTGCTCGTCCGCCCAGGCCGCGTCCAGCCCGGCCAGGTAGGCGTCGATCTCCGCCGGCCCCGGCTCCGGCGCCAGCTCCGGGAACTCCGCCACCAGCAGCTCCGGCAGCCCCGGCACGGTCCAGGTGCCGGCCAGCTCCAGCGCCACCAGCGCCGCCGCCTCCTCGAACGCCCCGAAGTCCCCGGCCAGCTCCTCCGGCATCGGTCGGCCCAGCGCCGTCAGCTCGGCCAGGTTCCGGTAGCTGCGCCGCATCAGTCCCTGCTCCAGCAGCCGCCGCGCGCCGTCCGTGGCCATCCCGACCGCCAGCGTCCGGCCGCCGCCCTCCCAGCCCCCGTCGTCCACCGGGTCCAGCACGCCGTCCGCCTCCAGCGCCGTGAACGCCGCCAGCCGCTCCTCCTCCGGCAGCTCCCGGAACCCCTCCAGCCAGGCCCGCACCGCCTCCCCGTCGGCGGTCTCCACCCCGTCCGCCCGCAGCAGCAGGGTGTACAGCCGGGGCCAGGTCACCAGGTCGGCCCGGCGCAGCAGTCCGGCCGCCACCTCGCCCTGCCACTCGGCCTCCGCGTGCAGCCGCTCCTGCCGCTTGGCGTTCAGCCGCTTCGCCGCCCGCCGGTGGTCGATCAGCAGCCGCACCGCCGCGCCGTACGCCAGCGGGTCCTGCCCCGGCTCGGGCTGGACGTACAGGTACAGGCGCTCGTACAGCAGGTGTTCCACCGCGGCGGAGGTGAGCTCGGGCCAGCCGTCGTGCATCCTGCCCTCGCCGAGCTCCAGCAGCGCCAGCACCGCTCGCAGCGGGCTCTCGGCGACGGGCTCGCGGCCCTCCGCCTCCGCCCAAACGAGCAGCTCGGCGGCCTTGGTGCGCGGGGCGAGCCGCAGGTCTTCGTCTTCCATAACCACGAACCGTAACCGCTGGTCGCGGGTAGGGTCGGGAGCCATGGTCCCCGTTCGTCTCACCGGTCCCAGGCTGGCCCTGCGCGAGTTCCACCACACCCCCGAGGACGTGGCCGCGCTGCACGCCGTGTTCGGCGACCCGGAGGCCACCCGCTACCTGCCGTTCGCCCCGCGCGACCTGGAGACCTGCGCCGACCAGGTCGCCCAGTTCGTGGAGGAGGCCGAGAAGGAGCGCCGGGAGGTCTACCGGCTCGCCGTCACCCGCCACGCCGACGCCGACGACCCGGCCCGGGCCGTCCCGATCGGCAACGCCGCGCTCGGCCTGCTCCCGCACGGCGCCGCCACGATCGGCTACGCGCTGCGGCGCGACGTCTGGGGCTCCGGCTACGCGGGCGAGCTGCTCGCCCTGCTGCGCGACTTCGCCTTCGGCCCGCTCGGCGTGCACCGGCTGGAGGCCCGGGTGGACGTCGACAACGCCGCCTCGATCCGGGTGCTGGTCCGGGCGGGCTTCCGGCTGGAGGGGCGGGTCCGGCACGACTACCGGGGTCCGGACGGCTGGCGCGACGCCCGGCAGTACGCCCTGCTGGCGGACGACCCGCGGTGCGGGGACGGCGGGGAGGGAACGGCGGGCAGGGGGGATAACCCCACCTCCGGTTCGGCGGGGAGCCGGATGTCCGGCGGGGGCGTGTTTTGACAGGCTTCAGAGGTCGGCGGGAGACCGCCCGACCAGCCCGCACCGCGACCGACCCGAGGGACCGTGACCCGGCCATGAGCACCCACACCATGCAGCACAGCGAGTACCAGTCGAACGACGGCCGCACCGGGTACGCCGAGAACGGCGCCGACGACCGCCGGAGCGGCGCCGTCCACCGCACCGAGGAGCCGCCGTACGCCTGGCGGGCCCCGTTCAGCTCCTACTTCTACCGGGAGGTCGGCTACACGCTGACCGGTCTGCCGTTGGCGATCGTCGGCTTCACCGTCGCCGTCACGCTGTTCTGCCTGGGCCTCGGCACCTTCGTGACGGTGCTCGGCCTGCCGGTCCTGGCCGGTCTGACCGTCGCCGCCCGGGGCCTCGGCCGACTGGAGCGGGCCCGGGTCCGCGGCCTGCTGGCCCTGGACGTCCCCGGCCCGGAGCCGGTCCGGCCCCGCCCCGGCTTCTGGGGCGCCGTCACCGCCCGGCTGACGGACGCGGCGGGCTGGAAGGCCGTGCTGTACCAGGTGGTGATGTTCCCGTGGGCGATCCTCAGCATGACGCTGTCGCTGGTCTTCCTCAGCGTCGGCTGGACGCTCGCGCTCTACCCCGCCTACCACTGGGTGTTCGCGCGCTGGACGGACTGGCCCGGCTACCGGCTCTACGACTTCACCACCGAGTCCGGCCACTACGTCTACTACATCGAGTCGCCGCTGCAGATCGCGGGCGTCTCCCTGGTCGGCCTGCTGTTCCTCTTCGTCACCCCGCAGCTGGTGCGCGGCCTGACCAACGTCAACCGCCTCGCCGTCCGGGGCCTGCTCGGCCGCTGACCCGGCTCCGGCCGGTCCGCTCCGGCCGGCCCGCTCCCACCGCCTGTTCCCGTCCCCGTCCCGTCCCCGTCCCGTCCCCGTCCCGTCCCCGGCCGGCCGATCCCCGGCCGGCCGTCTGCGGATGCGGCTCCCGACGGGCCGTGTTCGGATGGCCGCGATGGCCGACCGAACCTCCCCCGCCCCGGCCGCCGCCCTGGTGACCTCCCGTCCGCTGGACGAGTACTGCGGCCTCTTCGGCCTCACCCGGGCCACCCTCGCCGACCTCCGGGGCCCGCTGCTCGACTGCCCCGGCGGCGCCGCCGCCCTGGCCGCCGAGGCCCGTCCGCTCGGCTGCCGGGTGATCGCCACCGACCCGGTGTACGCACGGCCCGCGGAGGAGATCGCCGCCCACGCGCTGGCCGCCAGGGCCGCCATGGCCGCCGCGATGGACGCCCGCCCCGACCTCTACCCGCCCCGCCGCCACCGTCCGCCCGAGCGCTACCTGCGCAGCTGGGACCGGGCCCGCCGGCTCTTCGCGGCCGACCGTGCGGCCCACCCCGGGCAGTACGTGGCCGCCGCGCTGCCCCGGCTCCCGTTCCCGGACGGCACCTTCGCCCTCACCCTCAGCGGCTACCTGGTCTTCGCCTATCCCGACCTCTTCGGGCCCGAGTGGCAGCTGGCCGCGCTGACCGAACTGGTCCGGGTCACCGCGCCCGGGGGTGAGGTCCGGGTCCATCCGCTGTTCGACGGCACGGGCCGCCGGGCCGGCCACCTCGACACCGTCCGGCACCTGCTCGGCGAGCGCCGGATCGCCAGCGAGATCCGGATTCTCCCGCCGGCCACCGAGGGCGGCCGCCCCCGCCGGGTGCTGGTGCTCCGCCGGGTCGGCGGGAGCGGCGGGAGCGGCGGTCCGGTCGTGGTCGACCGGGGCCCGCGGCACCGCGCCCGGAGCTCGTGACCGGAATCCGGGGCACTCCCGGACCCGGCCCCGGCGAGGCGGGCGTCCGGCGGTCTCCCGGCCGTCGGCGGGGTCCTTCGTCCGGCGGTCGGGGGCCGAGCGGTCCGGTCCGGCACGGCCCGGCTCAGGCCCGGGGTTCCCCGGTGTCCGCCGCCGCTGCGTCCGTCCCCTGCCCGGCGCCCGCCCCGCTCGTGCCCGCGGTCGGCCCGCCCTGCTGCTGGGGCAGGAACACCGCCGGCTCCAGCCGGGAGAGGATCTTCTCCGCCAGCCAGCTGCGGTCCGAGCCGTAGGGGATCCCGTCCGGTGCCATCAGCCGGCCCGCCACCGCCTCCCGCAGCCGCCGGGTCTCCTCGGCCGGCAGCCGGGACAGCAGCCCGCGGGCCGCCAGCAGCGCGTGGTACTGCTCGAAGCCCGAGCGCGGGTGCTCGATCGCCTCCAGCACGCTCGGCAGGTCGCCCAGCGCCGGATCGCCCTGCATCAGCGCCAGCGCCTGGACCCGCCGCCCTTCCGAGCCGTCCGCGAACAGGTCCCGGACCTGCGCGGCCGTCAGCGCCGAGCGCCGGGCCGTCGACCGGACCTCGGCCACCAGCCCCTCCGGTCCGCCCGCCGGGTCCGTCGGCAGCATCGACCCGGGCAGATCGTCGGGCTTCCCGGTACTGGTGCCCACCAGGCCCAGGTGCTGCATCGCCCGCATCCGCAGGTCGTCCGCGCCGACCCGGTCGCCCTTGCGGTCCCGGTCCTGCCCGGCCAGGAAGAGGTCCAGCGCCCGGTCCGCGTCCGAGAGCACCCGGGGCAGCGTCAGCCGGGTGAGCAGCCAGCCGGCCAGGAAGCCGAGCAGGACGAAGTAGAGGACGAGCGCGGCGGCGAGCGGCGAGGCGTCCGCACCCCCGCCCAGGACCGGGGCGAGGGTGGAGCCGAGCTGGTCGAGCCGCTCGCCGATCGAGCCGAGCTGGGTCAGGCCGACGCCCAGCAGGACCTTGGTGAGCCAGTCCGAGACCTGTTCGAGGTTGGTGTTCGGCACGTAGGAACCGTGCGGTTCGGCGGCGCCCGCCGCGCCGGCGCGCACCCGGGGCACCCCGAACAGGAACCCCAGCGCACCGCCGACCAGGGTCGCCGCGCAGGCCACCACGAGTCCGCCGCCCAGGGCCTGCCACGGGTGCGGCCGCCCCAGCGAGAACAGCACCAGCCCCAGCAGGCCCGCGCCCGGAAGCGCTCCCGCCGCGGCCCGTCGAGCCGTCCGCCCCGCCGCCGTAGCGGCGGTCCGCCGTGTCGCCATCGCCCACACCCCCAGTGCCCGCGTCCCGCCCCTGCGGAGCGCGCGCCGACTCTAGCGGGGATGCCCCCGGGGCGGTCGCGGAAACCCGCCCCGGAACGCGGGCGGAAACCCGTCCGGGAACGCAGACGGCCCGCGGGCTGCTCCTCGGTGCCGGGCCCACGAGGGGCCGGGCGCCGAGGCACCGTGGATGTACCGGTGAGCCCGCGGGCCGGGTGACTGCTGGGAATTTCGCCTGCCGGGGACCATGGGCCCCACCCTGCACAGGCAAGGGCGGCTCTAGCGAGCAGCCACCTCACACATCCTGATGGAACTCAACTCAGGATCACCTCCTTTCAGTGTGCCGCCACTGTAGGCAGCCTCCCCGAAGGAGGGCAACGGATTTATCGCCGTCTGCTCCGCCGCCTGCTCCGCCACCGGAGCAGGTGCCGGTCGGCCGCCGGATCAGGCGGTCCGGACCTTGTCCTTGAACAGCGAGTAGTCGATCACCTGGTCGGCCGGCGGGGCCTGGACGGTCAGCGCCTTGTCGATGTCGGTGAAGTCCATCTGGCCGCCGCCCTTGCCGGTCTTCTCGATCCGGAGCGGGTACGGCTTGCCCTCGGTGGCGACGTGCAGGGTGACCTCGCCGCCGGCGCTGTTGTTCGACTTGACGCTGAAGGTCTTCGCGCCGTTGACGGTGCCGGCCGAGCCCTTGGTGATGTTGGTGGCCTTGCTCTCGTCACCGCTGCCGAAGGTCTTGGTGAGCTCCTTGAGGTTGCAGGCGGTGGTGATCTCCTTCATGTCCGGGTCGTCCTGCGCGCCGCCGATCCAGCGGCCCTTGAGGAGTTCGACGGCCTGGGGGTTCTTCCCCTCGGTGACGCTGTTCAGGAAGGCCGTGTCGGGCTTCAGGTAGACCTGCTTGCCGTCGCCGAGGAGCTCGAACTTGCCCGCCCCCGGCAGGCTCAGGGTGCCCTTGCACTGGCCCTTGGTGTCCACCGCCAGGTCGACGGAGATCCGGTCGGCGTCCTGCTCCACGGTGCCCACGACCTTGACCGAGGTGGCGCCGGCCAGGGCTTCCTTGGCCTGCTTCTGGATCTCCTCGGCGGTGAGCTTCTCGGTGTCCAGCCCCGGTGCGGCGGCCTTACCGGCTGCGGCCTTGTCGGCGGCGGGCTTGTCGTTGTCGCCGCAGGCGGTCGCCCCGGCCACGAGCAGCAGGCCGATCGCGGTGGTGCTGGCAAGGCGCTTCGACAGCATGATTGTGTGTCCTAACCCGGCGCGACGGTCCGCGTCCGAACGAGTCGTCTTTGCAACCAGTATGATCGTCCGTCCGGTCGGGTCGATTTTGGCCCCCGGTGCTGTTACCGCTCCGTGGCAGGACCGTGGCGCGGAGCGGACGCCCGCCGTCCGCTCGGGCCGCCCGCGCTCCGGAGCCGGCCGGGCCACGGAATCGCACGGGCCACGGGAACGACGAAGGCCCGGAGGACGGATCCTCCGGGCCTTCGTTGCTACTGAGTAGCGGGGACAGGATTTGAACCTGCGACCTCTGGGTTATGAGCCCAGCGAGCTACCGAGCTGCTCCACCCCGCGTCGGTGAACACAACAATACGGGGAGATCGCCCGGATGGGAAATCCGTTCCTCACGGGCCCCCGGCGGGGCCCCCGAGCCACCCGGCGAGCCGGGCGGTGGTCCGCCGCCCGAGCCGGGCGGCGAGCCGCAGGCCGCTTCGGGCCCGCGGCGTCGGCGGCCCGGCCCGCCCGGGGTGGCGGGCGGCCCGGGACCGGGCCCAGGCGGAGAAGCAGACCAGCGCCGCGAAGCAGGGCACCATCAGCACCGCGTACACCAGCAGGAAGCCGTGGGTGCCGAGATCGGCGGCGGCGTTCCAGGTCCCGTGCAGGGCCATCGACAGCACCAGCCCGGTCGGCGCCGCCAGCCGGGCCAGCCGTCGGCGCCCGGTGGTGAGGGTGATCGCCAGGCCGAGCCCGGTCAACGCGGTGAACAGCGGATGGGCGAACGGCGAGAGCAGGCCGCGCAGTACGAAGGTCTGCACGGTGCTGTCGAAGTCCCGCAGGCTGGGCGGCTCGCCGAGGCCGATGCTGTCCAGCCGCTGCTGCTGGTCGTCGGTGAACGCCCGCCCCAGGTAGAGCGCGTTCTCGGTGAAGGCGAAGCCGCAGGCGGTGATCCCGCCGAGGACGACCCCGGCGGCCAGGGTGCGCGGCCGGGACCGGGCCCGCCGGTGGCCGGTCGGCGCCCGCCGTCCGCCGGGATCCGGGGCGGGCGGGGGCGGTGGGTGCGGCAGCGGGCGCGGGTAGGGGCGCAGCCGCAGCCGGCCGCGCGCGTGCGGCCCGGTGAGCCGGCGCTCGTACCCGCGCGGTTGCCGGGGGCCGGGCAGCCGGCGCAGCACGTCGGCGCAGGGGCGCCCACCGGGCCCGGCCCCGCAGCGCAGCCGCCGGCCGAGCGGCAGCAGCAGCACGAGCAGGGCGGCGCCCTTGGCGCTCTCCTCGATCACCGGGGTGACCAGGTCGGCGCCCAGTGCCTCGCCGAGGCTGCCCTGGTGGGCACTCAGATAGGTGCTGGTCCAGCCGTTGGCGAGGATGGCCACGGTGGTGGCGGCGCAGGCGCCCCAGCCGAGGCAGAACACGGTGTGCCGCAGCGGCACCCGGGCGGTCTGGTTGAGCCAGGCGAGCCCGCCGAGCACGAAGGGCAGCGGGACCATCGCCAGCCCGAGGCCCACCAGCAGCCCGGCGGTCCCGGTCTGGCGGCGGACCAGGTGGAGGATCAGCACCCCGCAGCCGGCCAGGGTCAGGACGACCGTGGCGGTCACGGCGGAGAAGGCCGCCGGGCGCAGCGGGCGGCGGCCGCCGCCGGGGTCCGGTCCGGCCGCCGCCGGGGCGTCCGGACGCGGGCCGGGGTCCTGGGTGGCGGCGCGGCCCGGCCGGGGCACGAGCCGCTGGGCCCGGCGCCCCCGCGGCCCCGGGACGGTCCGGGTGTCGGCGGTGGGCGTGGGCGTTTCTCGGTCGTCGGCGGCCCGCACGGTGATGTGGTACCCACCGTCGGACGGGGTGCTCACCCGGCACAGGGTAGGCCAAGCCGCCGGGCGGCCGGGCGGAGTCGGGCGGAACCGTCCGCGCCGGATGCGCCCGCCGGCGCCGCCGGGGCCCGGGCGGGCGCGCCGGGTCGAACGCCCGGCGCGGTGTCAGCGGCGGCGGAACAGCAGGTCGTGCACCACGTGGCCCTTGGCGAGGCCGGCCCGTTCGAACTTGGTGACCGGGCGCCAGTCCGGTCGCGGCGCGTAACCGGGGACGGAGCCGTCCGGGTGGTCCGCCGGTTCGGTCCAGCCGGTGCCGTCACCCTCGGGGTGGAGGTTCTCCAGCTCCGGGGAGGCGGAGAGCACGGCGAGCATCTGCTCGGCGTAGGGCTCCCAGTCGGTGGCGCAGTGCACC
The DNA here is from genome assembly GCF_044764505.1 of Kitasatospora sp. NPDC094019. Lineage (NCBI taxonomy): Bacteria > Bacillati > Actinomycetota > Actinomycetes > Kitasatosporales > Streptomycetaceae > Kitasatospora > Kitasatospora sp. NPDC094019. The sequence goes on along the minus strand of NZ_JBIWIF010000014.1, from coordinate 15,634 downwards.
AGCGCGCCGGGCGCCAGCCGGGGGAGGACCAGCTCCAGGAAGGACGGCTGGAGCAGTCGCCGCTTGTGGTGCTTCGGCTTGGGCCACGGGTCGGCGAAGTAGAGCCGCAGACCGGCCAGCGAGGCGTCCTGGAGCATGTCGCGGAGCAGGATCACGGCGTCACCGGCGGCGGGCCGGACGTTGGTGCTGCCGTCGCGCTCCAGCAGCCCGAGCAGGTTGCCGTGCCCGGGGGTGTGGACGTCGGCGGCCAGGATGCCCATGGCGGGGTCGGCGGCGGCCATCGCGGCGGTGGTCTCGCCCATGCCGAAGCCGATCTCCAGGGTGACCGGGAGGCCGTCGAAGAGCGCGGGCAGGTCGAGCGGGGTGCCGTCGATCGCGATGCCGTACGCCTCCCAGCTCCGGTCCAGCGCGCCCGCCTGGGCGTTGGTCATCCGGCCCCGGCGCGGCTGGAAGCTGCGGATGCGCCGCTCGCTGTGCTGGGCCTCGGTGGCCTTGTGCGGGTACATCGGCGCCGGGTACGCGGCGGGGGCCGCGGAGAGCCGGGCGGAGGGCGAGGGCTGGGGGATCGGGGCGGTGGCAGTCACAATCACCCGATTCTAAGGGGCCGCCGGGCGGGGGCCGGGGGTGCTGTGACGGGACCCACGTCCGTCGCCGGGACGGCCGGGGCGACCCGTGCCGCCCGCCTCACCGCCCGTCCTGTCGCCCGCCTCAGGGCGTGGGTCACGGTCCGCCTCACCGCCCGCCCGCGTCCAGGGCGGCGAGCGCCCGGCGGGCCACCTCGCGGCCGATCGGCAGCGAGGCCGTGGCCGCCGGGGAGGGGGCGTTCAGCACGTGCACCAGGCGGCGGGTGGAGCGCGGGTCGTCGGGGTCGAAGCCGGCGAAGGCGAAGTCGTCCAGCAGTGAGCCGTCCCGGGCCACCGCCTGGGCGCGGACCCCGGCGCCGGCCCGGACCAGGTCGGCCGGGACGACGGCCGGCAGCAGCCGCTGCACGGCCGAGGTGAACGCCCGCTTGGACAGCGAGCGGTGCAGCTCGCCCACCTCGTAGCGCCAGTGCCGGCGGGCGATCCGCCAGGTGCCGGGGAAGGCCGCGGTGCCGGCCAGGTCGCGGGCGCGGACGGTGCGCCAGTCGTAGCCCTCGCGGGCCAGCGCGGGCACCGCGTTCGGGCCGACGTGCACGTCGCCGTGCACGCCCCGGGTCAGGTGGACGCCCAGGAACGGGAACGCCGGGTCGGGCACGGGGTAGACCAGTCCGCGGACCAACTCCCTTCGTTCCTTGACCAGTTCGTAGTACTCGCCGCGGAAGGGAACGATCCGCAGGCCGGGGTCGTCGCCCGCCAGCCGGGCGATCCGGTCGCTGTGCAGGCCCGCGCAGTTCACCAGGACCTGGCAGCGGAGCTCCCCGGCCGAGGTCTGCACGGTGACGCCGTCGGCCCGGCGGGCGACCGCGCGCAGCTCGGTGCCGGTGCGGATCTCCGCCCCGGCCTCGCGGGCGAGGCGCGCGTAGGTGGCGGCGACGGCGGGGAAGTCGCAGATGCCGGTGCTCCCGATGTGCAGGCCGGCGACACCGGTGACCTGGGGTTCGTACGCGGCGATGCCCCGGCGGTCCAGTTCGGTGACCGGGATGCCGTTGGCCCGGCCGCGTTCGGCCAGTGCGCGCAGCCGGTCGAGTTCGGCCGGTCCGGTGGCGACGATCAGTTTGCCGGTGACCTCGTGCGGGATGCCGTGGGCGCGGCAGAACTCCACCATCTCGGCGGCGCCGGCCACCGCGTACCGGGCCTTGAGCGAGCCGGGCCGGTAGTAGACGCCGCTGTGGATCACCCCGCTGTTGCGGCCGGTCTGGTGGGCGGCCAGGCCGGGTTCCTTCTCCAGCACGGTGAGCCGGAGTCCGGGGCGGGCCCCGACCAGGGCGTGGGCCGTGGCCAGCCCGACGATCCCGCCCCCCACCACCAGCACGTCGACGTCGTACCGCACGGCCCGCTCCTCGCCTCGTCCGACCGCCCCCGTCCGTCCGCGATGCTGCCACGACGGCGGGGGCCGGTCGAGGGGGCCCGGGGGCGTTTCGCCCGGGCCCCGCCGGGCCCGCGCGCCGTCCGGCCGGCGGCCCGGGCGGACCCCGGCGGGAGTGCGGCCGGTCAGGCCGGGGCGACGATCACCGCGCGGGCGCGTTCGGTCAGGTCGCGGACCCGGCGCTCGCCCTGGAAGGGCTCCAGTCGGCGCAGCATCTCCACCACGTACTCGCGGCTGCGCTGGGAGGAGATCCGCCCGGCCACGTCGACGGCGCGCTCGCCGGCCGCGACCGCCGCGTCCAGGTTTCCCGCCTCGGCCTCGGCCATCGCGGAGACCACCAGCCGCAGGCCGTGCGAGCGCACGAACCCCTCGGTGGGGCGGGCCAGCGCCTCCCGGGTGAACTGGCGGACCTTGGCGGGCACACCGAGGTCGCGGAAGCACTCGGCGGCGTCGGCGGCGAGCCGGTCGTAGGCGTAGAAGTCGATCCACGACGGATCGGGATCCCCGGCGCGCGCCCGTTCGAGCGCGTTCTCGGCCGCCCCGAGCGCCGTCGCGCACGCGGCCGCGTTCCGGGCCTTGGCCTGGGCCCGGGCCTCGACCAGGTGGAAGAAGCTCATCGTCCGGGCGGTGGCCAGACCCCGGTTGCGCTCCAGCGCGGCCTGGGCGAGGTCCACGGCCTCCTCGGCGAAGCCCCGGTAGCCGGCCTGCAGGCTCATCGAGGCCAGCACGTACCCGCCGAGCGGGACGTCCGCGGCGGCCCGGGCGAGCCGCAGGGCCTGGATGTAGTAGCGCTGGGCGGCCTCGTGCTGGCCGGTGTCGAAGGCCATCCACCCGGCCAGCCGGGTGAGTTCGGCCGTCGCGCCGAACAGGGCCCGGCCCACCGCGTCGCTGTAGGAGGCGAGCAGCAGTGGTGCCGCCTCGACCCGCAGGCACTCCGGCACCATCGACGAACGCCAGTCCCCGCCACCGTACTTGGAGTCCCAGCGGCGGGCCTCCTGGGCGGCCTCGCGGAGTTTGGCGGCGTCCGAGTGGCCGACCCGGTACGAGCCCGACTCGGCCGGGGCGCGCGGAAGTTCGCGCGCCACCGAGCCGTCGGCGGGGTTGATCAGCCAGCGCGAGACCGGGGTCGCGTACGCGGCGACCGAGAAGGTGCCGGCCAGGCTGTCGCTCCAGCGGCCGCCGCCGGGGCCGCGGCGCAGATCGAGGTCGACCCGCCAGAGGTCGGTGGCGGACCGGACCGCGTCGGGGACCTCGCGCGGGAAGGCCAGGCCGAGTTCGGGCGCCGGGTCGGTGTCGCCGAGGCCGATCTCCTCCAGTGGCACGGGCCGGCCGAGCTTGCCCCCGATCGCGGTGGCGATCAGGTGCGGTACGGGGCCCTGCGGCACCATGCCCTTGCTGACCCAGCGGGCCACCGAGGTCTTGTCGTAGCGGAGCGTCAACCCGCGCTGGGCGCCGAGGTCGTTGACCCGGCGGGCCAGACCCGCGTTGCTGATCTGCGCCAGGGTCAGGAGCGTGCCGAGCCGTTCGTTCGGTCCTCGTGGGCTGACGGTCATGGTGGCGGCGGCACCTCCTGCGGCCTTGTGCGCGGGGCCCGGGCGGCACCGGGCCGAAGCTGCTGCACCTAGAGTAGTCGGACGCGTTCCGAGGGTTAAGAGGCCGCATTCCGGATGGCGGGATCGCGCGCCCGGCGCCGGGCGGCGAGCGGGTCGCGAAGTTGGTCGGGACCACCGGGATCCGGCCGCCCGGTGGTCTCCCGGCGGTCTCCCGGCGGTGCGCCGGAGCGCCGTGCTCCGGTCCCGTGTCGATGTGCGCCCGGCCGTGCCCCCTGGCCCGACCGGCTGGTCGGCGATTCGCTGGTGGTCGTGGGTCGGCCCGCCGTCGAGGACCCGGCGGGCCGGGGGATGCCGCCGCCTTCATCCCCGCGGGCGGCGGCTACGTCCGGGAGGGCATGCGGATGCCCTCCCGGGCCGAGCGACGCCTTTCGGCCATCTCGCGATGGCCATGACAGGGCGACTCGCGGAGCGGTCCGGGCCGGGGAGGGGAAGGCCCGGGCCGCTCCGGTGGAGAATCTCGTCCGGGTGTTCGAAACCCCGGAACGTCACCAACCGGACCACGCCCTACGGCAACGGCCCCGCCCGCGCACCGGAAACGACAACTCCGGTCACCGGACGCACAACCGGTGGCACCATGTCCTCTGACGGCGCGCCGGACGGGGGCAGCGGACCCGGACGCGCCGAGCGGTGCAGATCCTCGTCCGGTGGAGGCGCGATGCGGTGGCTGACGGGCTGGTGCACGGGCGCGCCCCGGCCGGGCGCACCGGCGCACGAGCCGCCCGGCGCCGTGGCCCCGATCGCCGCGCGACCCCTGTGGACCGGTCCCGACCCGCTCTGGGCGGTCGGCGACTGGCGGCCGGAGGAGATCCGTCTGGCCACCCTGCGGCCCGGGGCCGCCGCCGTGGTCACCACCGGACCCACCGCGCCCGACCCCTACGAGGCCGACCCCGCCACCGTCCGGCTCGCCGTGCTCGGCCACTGCGGCGCCACCGACGCCGAACTCGCCGCCGGCCTGGCCGGCGCCCGCGGCGGCGCCGTCCGCCACCTCACCCGCTGGCCCGGCAGCTACACCGTGGTGCTCCGCAGCGGCACCCGCTCCACCGTGCTGCTCACCGACCTGGCCGGCGCCCGGCCGGTCTTCCACACCCCGTGGGGCGACGGCACCGCGTACGCCACGGCGGCCCTGCCGCTCGCCGACCTGGTCGGGGCACCGCTGGACACCGGCCACCTGGCCGCCCGGCTCGCCTGCCCCGAGGCACCCGAGGCGCTCGGTACCGGCACCCCCTTCCTCGGGGTGCGGCGGGTGCCGCCCGGGCACGCGCTCGCGGTCCGCGGCGGGCGGCCGTACCTCTCGGGGTACGACGGGCCGGGCGTCGAGGGGGTGCCGGGGCGCGGCGAGGCGGCGGCCGTCCGGGAGCTGACCCGGGCGCTGCTGGAGTCGGTCCGGTTCCGGGTCCGCGCCAGTCCGGCCGGTCCGCCCCCGCTGCCGGCCGGTCCGTCCGCGCGGGCCAGGCTCGGCGTCGACCTCTCCTACGGGACGGCCTCCGCCACCGTGGCGCTGCTCGCCGCCGCGGTCCCGCCCGCCGCCGGACCCGTGCTGCCGACCGGTCCGACCGGACCGGCGGCGCCGTACCCGGCCGGACCGTACCGGGCGGCCGTCCCGGCCCGGACCGGGGCGGTGAAGGGCTCCTGGGCCCGCACCGCCGCCCGGCCGCGCGCCGCGTCCGAACCCGTCGCCGCCGTCACCTTCGGCGAGGCCGACGGGACCGGGACGGCCCCCGCCGCCCCGGCGCTCCTCCCGGACGTCCCGCGACTGCGCCGCACCGTGCTCGCCCCCGGCCCCGACACCCTCCCGTACGCGGACCTGCGCGCCGATCCGACCGCCGGGCCGCTCACCGACGAACCCGGGCCGGAACTGGTCACCGCGGCCCGGGTCGAGGCCCGGTTCGGGGCGGGCGGCACCGACCACCTCACCGGCTACGGCGCCCGGCAGGTCCTGGACGGGCACCCGGCCCGGCTGGCCGACCTGGTCCGGGTCGGCCGCTCCCGCGAACTCCTCTCCCCGGTGGCCGCGCTGGCGGGCGCCGACCGGGCGGCCGCCGGTGTCCTGACCGGCGCGCTGCGGACCCCGCTCACCGTGCTGCGGGCCGCCCACCGGCTGGCCCGGATCCGCTACCCGGAGGCGCTCGACGACGCCGCGGTGCGGCTGACCCTCCGCCGGACGTCCGACGGCGTCGGCACGGCCGGAGCGCGCTCGGCGGACGACCTCGCCTGGGTGGTCCCGGGTCCCGCCGCCCGCTGGCTGTCCGACGAGGCGCTCTCCGCGGTCGCGCTGCGGCTGCGCCTGGCGGCGCGCGAACCGGAGCCCGTGGACCATCCCGGCGCGCACCGGGCCCGGCACGCCCTGCACCGGCACGCGCGCGGCTTCCGCACGCTGGTGCACGCCACCGAACAGCCGGGCCAGCGCCTGCACGCGCCCTTCCTCGACAACCAGGTGATCCGTGCGGCCCGGCTGCTCCCGGACGAGGTCCGGCTCCAGCCGGGCGCCCGGCACGCGCTGCTGCACGCCGTCCTGACCGGTGCCGGCCGCACCGACCTGCCGCCCGGCTGGGGCCGCGGCCCGCGCCCCGACCGGGCCGGGACCACCCGGGCCGGCCTGCGCCTGGCCGCCGACGGCCTGGCCGAGCTCTTCGACGCGCCGCTGCTCGCCGAGGCCGGGCTGATCGACCTCCCCGCCGTCCGGGCCGCCCTCGACCGCGCCGCCGACCCGGCGACCCCGCTCCCGCCCGCCGCCCTGGCGGGCCTGGCCGACCTGGTCGCCACCGAACTCTGGCTCCGCCGGGTCCGGGCCCGCCGCCACGGCGCGTGCTGGACCGGCCTCCCGCACCCCGCCCACCCGGCGCTCTCCCCGCCCCGCCTCTCCTGACCGCGTCACGCCTGACCGCGTCGCTCCCGACCCCGGGCGCCCGACCGTCCCCGCGTGCCCGTCCGGCCCCGCTCCCGGCGCTCCCGCGACTCCCGGCGCGGCTCGGGCGCGGGGCGGCACCGGGCGGCGATCATGGCGAGCGTTCCGTCCCCTTCCCCCGCCCGGAGGCCGTGGTGACCAGTGCCGGTCCCGACCCGTCCGTCCCCGTCGTGCTCTCGGTGCTCGGGCGGCTCCCGACCGACCGCCCGCCCGGCGTGCTCGCCGCCTGCGACGGCTCGGACGGCTCGCTCTGGGCCCTGGACCGGGCGATGACCGAGGCCGAGGCCCACGACCTGCCGCTGTACGTGCTCGCCGTCGTCAATCCGGCGCCCACCGGTTACCCGCCGGGGATGGCCGAACTGGTCCAGGAGAGCGTGGAGACCCTGGTCGAGTCGATGGCGGACGGACTGCGCCGCGCGGTGGGCGCCGTCCAGCGCGCCCGCGCCCGCCCCTGCACCGCCGAGATGTCCCTCCACGTGGTGCTCGGCAATGTGATCGAGGTCCTGCTCGCGTCCTCGGCCCGGCAGCACACGGTGGTGGCCGGCACCCGGGGCAACGGCGGCTTCGCCCGGCTCCTGCTGGGCTCGGTCAGCGGGGCCCTGGTCCACCACGCGGCCTGTCCGGTGCTGGTCGTCCCGGCCCCTCCGGAGGGCTGAGCGCGCGCCGGGAATGTCCCGAGATGGTTCATCGTTCACCCATCTCGGACCCCATCCCCACCCCCCCTGGAGCCTCCGTCATGAAGGTCGAGATCTACTCCGACATCGCCTGCCCCTGGTGCTACATCGGCAAGCGCCGCTTCGAGGAGGCGCTCGACGGCTTCGCGGGCAAGGAGAACGTCGAGGTGGTCTACCGGCCGTACCAGCTGGTTCCGGACGCCCCGGCCACGGCGAGTCCGCACCGGGAGTGGCTGGCCGAGCGCTACGGCCCGCAGTCCGTGGCGATGGACGCCCGGGTCGCCGAGCTGGGCCGGGCCGAGGGCATCGACTACGACTTCGACGCCGCCCTGCACGCCAACACCTTCCTCGGCCACCGGCTGCTGCACCTCGCCGAGACCGAGTACGGCGCGGCCGCCCAGGGCCGGCTCAAGGAGGCGCTGCTCAAGGCGCACTTCAGCGACGGCGTGGACGTCGGCGACCGCACCGCGCTCACCGAGGTCGCCGTCGGCGCCGGCCTGGACCGCGACCGGGTGACGGCCTACCTCGCCGGCGAGGAGGGCACCGCCGAGGTGCGCGCGCAGCTGGCCGAGGCCCGCGAGATCGGCATCAGCGCGGTGCCGACCTTCGTCTTCGAGGGCAAGTGGGCCGTCCAGGGCGGCCAGGAGGCCGAGACCTTCCGCCAGGTGCTGGAGCAGGTCGCCACCGAGCTCGGCGAGCGCCGGCCGGCCCCGGTGCAGGTCGCTCCGGCCGGCGAGGGGTGCGCGGACGGCTCCTGCGCCGTCTGACCGCACGGCCGCTCCGGCCGTTGCGCCCGCCGCGACCGCGGTCGCGCGCGGCCGGACGGAGCACCGCTCCCGAGGCCCGCTTCAGACACACCTGAAGCGGGCCTCGGCCCAGTCGGCCATGTTCAGCGCCGACCAGATGCCGTTCGCCGGCACCACCACCAGCCGGATCGAGGTCTGCCCGCCGAGCGGCACGTGCACCGGCACCGCCGAGTCGCCCGCCCGCAGGGTGCGTGAGCTCCACAGGGTCCGCCCGTCGCCGCCCTGCACCGAGAAGACCACCCCACCGGCGGTGAGGGCCAGGTCGTCCATCCCGGCCACCGCGTCGAAGGACGCGCAGCTCCGGTTGAGGTCGATCAGGGTGGTCCCGGGCGCGTGCACGCTGATGCCGTGCCGGTGCTCGGTCCCGGCGACCGAGACGCGGTCCCGTTGCCAGAACCAGTCGCTGCCCTGTTCCCGGATGCTCGGCCGGGGCGGCGGCACCCGGTTGGGGTGGGTTCCGACCACCGGCAGGTCGTCGGCCCAGAAGTCGGTCGGCGCGGGCGGGGTCGGGACGGCCGTCGGCGACGGGGCCGGCGGGGTCGGCGTCACGGTGGGCGTCGGCACCACCACCTCGGGCACCGTCGGCAGCGGCACCTCGGGTGTCGGCACCGCCGGCGGGGTCGGCAACGGCACGGCCGGGACGGTCGCGGGCGGCGTCGGCGTGGGCTTCGGCGGCGCGGGCGTCGGCGAGGGGGCCGCCGTGGTCGACGGCGGGCTGCTCGGCGGCGCCGGTACCGGCCTGGGCGCGGCGGCGGGCGGCGGCGGAGGGGACGGCGCCGGCGTCGGCCGCTCCACCGGAACCGGGGCCGGGCTCTCCGGTGCGGGCGGCGGGGCCGGTTCCGGCGCGGGGGGCTCGGGTTCGACGGCCGGCGGTGCGGGGGCGGCCGGTGCGGAGACCGTGGGAGCGGCCAGCGGAGGCTTGGGCTCGGGCGCGCCGGTGAGCGCGTACGCGGCGACGGCCGCCGCCGCGACCGCGACGGCGGCGGCGATCCCGGCCTTCGCGGCGGTGCCCAGGCCCTCACCGGCGGCGCTCGTGGCGCCCCCGCCCCCGCCGGAGGCCCCGGCTCCCGCACCGCCCGCGGCCCCGGCCCCGCCCGTCGTTCCGGCCGCCGCGCCACCGGTCGTCGTTCCGGCCGTGCCCGCGGCGGCGCCTCCCGCCGTGGCGGCGGCGGTCCCGGCGGCCGCGCCGCCCACCGCCGCCACTCCGCCGACGGCCGCCGCGGCGGCACCGAAGCCGCCCACGCCGATCCAGACCAGCACCCCGCCGGGCAGCAGGGCGCGCAGCCCGTGGTTGATCTCGGACAGTTCCAGGCACGCGGCCGTGCACCGGTCGCACTCCTTGAGGTGCCGGCCGACCTCCGCCGAGGCGCGCTTGCGCAGCGAGCCCCGCGCGTACGCGCCGAGCCGGTTGGCGTACGCCTCGCAGTCCCGGTCCTGGCTGCCCGAGACATGGGCCTGCAGGAAGCCGGCGGCGAGCCGGTCGCGCGCCCGGTGGGCCTGGACGGCGGTCGCGTTCGCGGTCTTGCCGAGCATCACCGCGACGGTCTTGGGGGACTCCCGTTCGACCTCGGTGTGCCAGAGCACCACCCGGTCGTCCTCGGGGAGTTCGGCGTACGCCTGCATCACCATGCGCTGGTCGGCCAGCGCCATCGCCCAGGCGTCGGCGCCCGGGTCGGCCAGGTCGAGGTCGACCACGGCGGCCGAGGTCTGCGCGAACACGCTGAAGTCGTCGACGAGTTGTTCGCGCCGCTCGCTGCGGGTCCAGGCCGCCGCGACGTTCCGGACCGCGGTCAGCAGATAGGCGCGGACGGCGAACTCCGGACCCTTGCCGGCCCGCAGCGCCTGCAGGGTACGGGCGAACACCTCGCCCGCCAGGTCCTCGGCGGTGAAGCTGTCCCGGCAGCAGGTCCGGGCGTAGCGGCGCACCGAGTCCACGTGCCGGCGGTAGATCTCCTCGTACGCGGTGTCGTCGCCGGCCCGGACGAGCGCGGTCAACTCCGCGTCGGAAGGCGGCCGTTCGCCGTCGACGGGATCGGCCGGCGCCGGCACGGTGGGTCGCGCCGGCGCCCCGACGCCGACGAAGGCTTCGGGGGTGACACCGCCGCGCCCGGCGCCGGCCTGCCCGGGGACCCGGCCCTGGGGGAGCGCCGCGGCGGAGGCGGAAAGGGTCTCGCGGCCCGGCATCCCGGCCTGGTCCGGCACCTGGCCCGTCGGCACCGGACCGGGGGGAGCCCCCGACCCGCCGCCGGGTGCCCCCGGGCCGGCTGCCGGACCGTCAGGACCGCGGTCGGAACCGCCCCCGGCGGACCGCCCGAAGTCGAGGCCGTAGCCGTAGTCGTTCTGTTCCTCGGCGCTCACAACGGACCCCAGACTCCACGACAGCCCCCGTAGTGTGGCAGGGCGCGCGGGAGTGCGTGGGCGCACGATTCCCCGCCGCACGGCGCCGAGGGCGCGCGAACGGCGCGCATCGGGACATTGGCTCCAACCACGGGCAAAGGATGGCATAGCGCAGAGTTGGGCGGTAGCCGGAGCGGCCGTGACCCACTCTTCCGTGGGGCCGTCGCGGATGTGTTCGCCCCGCGCGCGGCGCCCCCGGCGCCGACGCCCGCCCCGGGCGAACGGCCCGGGGCCGTCCGCCCCGCTCACCAACCTCCCCGCCCGCGCCGGACGGTGGGCCCGGTGCGGTCCGGCTCAGCGGGCCCGCAGGCCGTCGAGCAGGATCTGGAGCAGCCGGTCGGAGGGCCCTTCGGCGGATTGTCCGTCCGCCTGCGGGGCACCCGTCGGCTGCGCGGCGTCCCCGGGAGCGGCGGGTGCCGCACCGGGCGCCGTGCCCGTCGCACCCGCCGTGACCGGACCGGCCGGCGGCCCGCCGCGCCAGGCGTGCACCGGTACCGACGCCGTCAGCACCAGCACCACGTCCGCCACGGTCACCCCGGGCCGCAGCTCGCCGGCCGCACCCGCGCGGGCCACCAGGGCCGCGAGCAGTTGCAGCAGCAGCCGCGGATCGGCGTCCGCCACCAGCGCCGCCATCTCGCCCTCGGCCACCGCCCCGACCCCGGTCGTGACGGGCCTTCCGTCCGCCTCGCCGGGCACCGGGCCCGGCACCGGACCGCCGAGCGGACCGGGCTCCGAACCGTACGCCGCGCCGGGCAGGCCGGTCGCCGTCGGCTCGTACCGCGCCGACCCGAACGCGCTGCCCGACCCGAACGGGTCCGGCGAACGCTGCTCGGGCACCCGCCCCAGTTCCTCGGCGTACCGGAACGCCTCCGGCGGCAGCAGCCGCCCGGCCCCGGTGGACACCGCCCGCGCCAGGTAGCCGGCCAGCGCCTCCCAGGCGCCCGCGCCGCCGTACAGCGATTCGCGGGCCTGGGCGGTCAGCCAGGCGACCTCCTCGGCCGCGATCCGCTGGACCAGCACCTCCTTGCTCGGGAAGCGCCGGTACACCGTGCCCACGCCGACCCCGGCCCGCCGCGCCACCTCCTCCATCGGCGCGCCGTAGCCGAACTCGCCGAACACCTCGCGGGCCGCGCGCAGCACGCTCTCGAGGTTCCGCCGCGCGTCGACCCGCAGCCGGGCGCCCGGGGACTGCCCGCCGCCCTGTGTCGTCTCACCGCCCCGGTACGGGACGGCCGCGTACGCCGCCCCCGGGGGACCGGCGGCCTCGGCGGGGCCGCGTTGCTCCGGCACCACGCCCTGGCCGGGGTGTGCCGCACCCGATCGCCCCAACAGTCGCTCCTGTTCCATCATCCCAACTCTCCCCCGCAGGCGTCCGGTTCCGGACCCTGTCGTCGCCCGCCCCTGCACCCCCCGGTGCAGCTACGCCTGAAAGAAATGACCGATGACCCATCGCTCGTGCCGTTGGTGCCGCCCGGGTGCCGCCCGGCCGCGGGTGCGGTCGCACGCTGGTCCACCCGGGCCCCGTTCCGGAGGGCGCCGCCGGGCCGATCGATGCGATCGGGCCGGCGCGTCGGCGCCTGTTCGGGGCCCCGTCCGGGAACTACCTTTCCCCGGATCACGGTCCCGCAGTCGGGTTCTCCCGCCAACACTAGAACTGGCCGTAATGACCGATCCACGGTGCGTCGCCACCAGTTGACATGGCAGTGGCCGCGCCGCCACACAATCCGACCATAGTTCACCGCCGTCCGAGGCCGAAAGTGCGTCAGAAACTCACCCCGGCAGTACTTCTGTCCCCGTCCGGCCCCAGCCGCCCCATCCGCCCCGGCACGGACTGTGGACAAGAGGGCTCCGGCGGTCCTTTATTGGGGGGCGTGATGGGGGCATGCCCGGTCGAAGGCGGGCCACGGAGCCCATCGACAGGAGGTGCGCCATCAGGATCCTGATCGTCGGCGGGGGATGCGCGGGCATGTCGACCGCGCTGCACCTCCAGCGCGGCCTGCGCGAGCGGCTCCGCCGCGGCGAGGTCCAACTGACCCTGGTCGAGCCGCAGCCGTACCTCACCTACCATCCCCTGCTCGCCGAGGTCGCGGCCGGAACCATCGACCCCCGCCACGTGGTCGTCCCGCTCCGCCGCGAACTCACCGAGTGCAAGGTGCTCACCGCCCGGATCACCCGGATCGAGCACGCCTCCCGCCGGGCCTGGGCCGACGCGGCCGGCCGGGACGAACCGCCGGCGCCGGTCGAACTCGACTACGACGTCCTGGTGCTCGCGCCCGGATCGGTCTCCCGCACCGCCCCGGTGCCCGGGCTGGCCGAGCACGGCCGGGGCTTCTCCACCGTCGGCGACGCCGTCGGCCTGCGCAACCACGTCCTGGAGCAGCTCGACCTCGCCGCCACCACCCGTGACCCGGCGCTCCGCCAGGCCGCGCTCACCTTCGTCTTCGTCGGCGCCGGCTACGCGGGGGTCGGCGCGCTGGCCGAACTGGAGGACATGGCCAGGTACGCGGTCCGGGGCCACCAGCACACCACCCCCGACGACCTGCGCTGGGTCCTGGTCGAGGCCACCGACCGGATCCTCACCGAGGAGTCGCCCGAACTCGCCGCGCACACCCTGGGCCAGCTGCGCGAGCGCAATGTGGACGTCCGGCTGCGCACCACCCTGGAGTCGGCCGCCGGCGGGGTCGTGGCGCTCTCGGACGGCAGCCGGTTCGCGGCCCGCACCCTGGTCTGGACGGCCGGGGTCCGTCCGCATCCGCTGCTGCGCGACACCGACCTCCCGCTGGACACCACCGGCCGGGTCCGCTGCCTGTCCACCCTCCAGGTGCTCGGGCCGGACGGTCGCGCGCTGCCCGGGGCGTGGGCCGCCGGGGACGGCGCGGCGGTGCCCGATCCGCACGCGGACGGGGCACCGTGCGCGCCGAACGCCCAGCACGCCTTCGCCCAGGCGGAGCTGCTGGCCGCCAATGTGCTCGTCGCGCTGGAGGGCGGCCCGCACGCGTCGGGCATCGCCGAGTACCTGCCGGGCGCGCCGGCCTGTTCCACCTCGCTGGGCCTGGGCCGCGCGGTCGCCCACACCCGGCGCGGCGGGCGGCTCACCGGCCGGCGGGCCTGGTGGCTGCACCGGGCCCGCCATCTGCGCCGGCTCCCGAGTGGCGAACGCCGGGTCCGGATCCTCATGGACTGGGCGCTGACCGGGCTGTTCTCCCGGGAGGTCGTCCCGCTCGGCCGACCGGAGCTGCCGGACCGGCCGGAGCCGGCCGACGAGCGGCCGGTGTGAGCCGGGCCGTCGGGTCCCGGCGCCGCCGCCCGCCCGGAGCGCCGGGACGGCCGCGAGGCCGACCCGACGACCGCGCCGGGCGCGGGCGACTTCCGGAATCGGGCCTCCGCCTGACAGGATCTGCCCGACCGAGTCATTACCCCGTGTGCTGACGAGTGCACAAAAAGTGATGATATGCCTGGAACCCGAGGAAGCGGCCGTCGTTTGAACCTCATGCGCTGGAGCGCCCGGCTCACCGGAGTCCCGTGGCGTGCCACCCCGCCGTCCGGGGCCGGCACCGACCGCGGCACGCCGTCCGCCGACGCCGTCGTGGTGCCCGGCCCCCGCGACCCCACCAGCCCCACCGGCCCGGTCGACCTTCCGGACGTCCTCGACCCCACCGGCGTGCTCGACCCCCACCGGCCCCAGGACCTGCGCGAGGTCCTCAACCGCATCCCCGCCCCCGTCGCCGTCACCTACGGGCCGCTGCACCAGCTCGGCTACGCCAACCGCGCCTACCGCGAACTCTTCGGCGAACGCCCCACCGGCCTGCCCGCCTGCGACGCCCTGCCGGAGCTCGGCACCCTCGGCGTGCTGCCCCTCATGGACCAGGTGATCCGCGGCGGCAGCCCGCGCAGCGTCAAGGCCCGCTGCATCCTCGGCCTCACCGGCAACCGCTACTACAACGTGTCCTGCGTACCGCTCACCCGCGAGTCCGGCGACACCGCCCCGCCGACGGCCGGATCCACCCCCACGAGTGCCCCCGGCCCGGGCCCCACCGCCGCCGACACCACTCCCACGGGTGACGACCCCACCTCCGGCGTCCTCATCTTCGCCGCCGAGGTCACCGACCAGGTCCTCGCCGCCGCCCGGCTGCGGGAGTCCGAACGCCGCCAGCGCGAGGCCGCCGTCACCCTCCAGCGCAGCCTCCTCCCGCAGAAGCTCGACCAGCCGGCCGACCTCCGGGTCGCCGCCACCTACCAACCAGGTGGCGCCGAGGCAGCCGTCGGCGGCGACTGGTACGACGTCATCGCCATCGACGGCGGCCGCACCGCACTCGTGATCGGCGACGTCATGGGCCGCGGCCTCAGGGCCGCCGCCGTCATGGGACAGCTGCGCACCGCCGTCCGCGCCTACGCCCGCCTCGACCTCCCGCCGCACAAGGTGATGAGCCTGCTCGACGGCCTCGCCATGGAGATCGACGCCAACCAGATCGCCACCTGCACCTACGCCGTCTGGGACCCGCAGCGCCGCACCCTCGGCTACGCCTCCGCCGGTCACCTCCCGATGCTGCTGCGCTGCCCCGACGGCACCGTCCTGCGCAGCGAGGAGCAGAACGGCCCGCCTCTGGGCACCGGCGGCGGCGTCCACCTCTCCCACACCCTCCGCCTGCTGCCCGGCACCACCGGCGTCCTCTATACCGACGGCCTGGTCGAACGCCGGGACGAGGACATCGACCAGGGCCTCGACCTGCTCGCCCGCACGCTCGCCGGCGCGGTCGGCGCCCCGGACGTGGTCTGCGCCCGGCTGCTCCGCGCCATGGGCGTCACCTCGGAACACGACGACGACGTCGCGGTCCTCGCCTTCCAGCTGCCCGCGGAGGAGGAGTCCCCCGAACAGTCGGCGGCACTTGACGCGGTCTCCCAAGAGGTCTAGTGTTCTTCGAGCTGCCTGGCTGGGAGCACCGGACACGCATCGGCGCGGACGGTCCCGGGGCAGCCAATCCTCTGAAACACCACCTTTTCCCGGTACGGGCCGAGGCGTGTCGTTATTTCTTTCGATACGTTCCGACTCAGGGTCTATTCGGTGTGCCTGTTTTCAAGGATTGCGGCCGGATTCGCTTTTCGGGGCGGGGATCGGCTAGAGTTTGAAACGTCGGATGGGGCGTCAAGCCGCAGAAGACACCAGCGAGTTGGACGAAGGAAGCGCCGGGAACGGCACGGAAAACATCTGATAAGCTGGGAACACGAAAGAAC
>NZ_JBIWIF010000013.1:141834-233851 GCF_044764505.1 Kitasatospora sp. NPDC094019 | reverse complement strand
AGAAGACGCCGCCCCCGACCCCGGCCGCGCCCGGCCCGTGCCCGGCCTCCCACCGCCCCCCCCCCGTGGGGGCCCCCCCCCGTCCCCGCCGGGGCCCCCCCCCCCCCCCCCCGGGGGGGGGCCCGGCGGCCCGTCGGGTCGCTGTCGGCGGGCCGACAGCGACGCCGGTGTCATGCCGGTGTCCTGACGGCGCGCCGACGGTGGCCGGGAGGAATCTGGTGCGTGGCAGCACACGAACCAGGGGAGGCCCACCATGCCGAACAGCACGCGACCGCAGCACTCGCGCCCTACCACCGTCCTGATCTCCGGCGCCGGAATCGCCGGCACCGCCCTCGCCCACTGGCTGGACCGCTACGGCTTCCGCGTCACCGTGGTCGAGCGCGCGCCGTCCCTGCGCGGCGGCGGCCAGCCGGTGGACATTCGCGGCAACGCCCTCGAAGTCGTCGACCGGATGGGCCTGTTGGCCGAGATCGAGGCCCGGCGGACCGGCCTCCGGGGGATGTCCGTGGTCGACGGCGACGGCCGGGAGCTGAGCCGCACCACCGAGCGGACGGCCAGCGGCGGACCGGTCGACGGCCCCGACGTCGAGATCCTGCGCGACGAACTCGCCGAGCTGATCGCGGGAGTGGCGGGCAGCGGCGTCGACTACCGCTTCGACGACTCGATCGACACCCTGGTGCAGCACGACGAGGGGGTCCAGGTCCGGTTCCGCCGAGGGGAGGAGCAGTCCTTCGACCTCGTCGTGGGCGCCGACGGCCTCCACTCCAACACCCGCCGGCTCGTCTTCGGTCCGGAGGAGGACTATCTGCGCCCGATCGGCACCTACGTGGCGGGCTGGAGTGTGCCCAACCACCTCGGACTGGACCGCTGGCAGGTCATCCACCGGCCGGGCGACTCCTCGGAGCGGCTCTGCATGGCGATGACCGTCCGGGACAACGCCGAACTGCGCGTCTTCGTCGGCTTCGGCTCGGACGAGCCCGTCGGACGGATGCTCCCGCGCGACCCCGCCGAGCAGCGCCGCCTGGTCGCCGGGGTCGCCGCGGACCTGCGCTGGGAGGTGCCGCGGTTCCTGGCGGCCCTGGACGAGACCGACGTGTTCCACTACGACGTGGTCGCCCAGATCAAGATGGACCGCTGGTGGAACAACCGGATCGCGCTGCTCGGCGACGCCGGGTACTGCTGCTCGCCGCTGACCGGTCAGGGCACCAGTGTCGCCCTCACCGCGTCCTACGTCCTGGCCGGCGAACTGCACCGGGCGGACGGCGACCACCGCGCCGCCTACCCCGCCTACGAGCGGCGGCTGCGCGAGCACGTTGCCGCCAACCAGGCGATCCTCGAACTCACCGGCGACCGGCTGAAGGCGGACGGCGCCGAGGGCGGCTACGAGGAGATCGGCCCGGAGATGGACGAGGTCTTCCGCGCGGCCACGGTCTTCGACCTCCCGGACTACTGACCGCCCGCGGACCCGCCGAGGCCGTCCGCAGAATCCGTCGCCCCGCCCGAGGACCGCAGCCCACCGCAGCCGACCGCAGCCACCGGTCCGACCCCACCCGAACAGCAGGGACGCGGATCGCCCCCACGAGACCGTGGGGGCGATCCGCGTGTCCGGACTGCAGCCAGGCGTGCGCGAGCCGGCTGACGCTGTCGGGCTCAACCGCGCCTGCGGCGTCCAGCTTGGCCAGCAGGTTATCCGTCCGGAAGCGCACGCAGGTCAGGCGTGAAGCTGGTCCAACGCTACTCGAGCGAGCAGGGATACTGGTGCAGGACCTGGAGGATGAATTGACGCTCTTCGAGCAGGACAGCATGTTGACCGCCTTCGGGGAGGCCCCGACACGAGTCGTCCGGAGCTCAGTGCCACCTGTGACTGCCCTGGAGGTGCAGTTTCCGGCGGAGGTCGTGTCTGCAGCTGCCGAGCGCGAGTCTTGGCGCAAGGAGGTGCACCGGCCTGCGACACATACTCATAAGTGGTGGGCGCGGCGTCTGGGTTCTGTCTTTCGGGGAATTCTCGCTG
Source organism: Kitasatospora sp. NPDC094019 (assembly GCF_044764505.1). Classification (NCBI taxonomy): domain Bacteria; kingdom Bacillati; phylum Actinomycetota; class Actinomycetes; order Kitasatosporales; family Streptomycetaceae; genus Kitasatospora; species Kitasatospora sp. NPDC094019. The sequence goes on along the minus strand of NZ_JBIWIF010000013.1, from coordinate 231,840 downwards.
CGGCTGTGTCGGAGACCGAGCGAGAGGCGATTGAGGCTTACAGCGGCGAACTCCGCCTCCCGGATCTCGTGGTGTGCGACCCGTTTGCCGGCTCCGGTACGACTCTTGCCGAGGCTGCCAAGCTAGGAGCCAGGGTTATCGGTAGAGACATCAACCCCGTGGCTACCCTTGTCCAGCGACAGGCGCTGGCTCGCTGGGATCGCACTCGGTTGGACGAGGCGTTCAAGAAGGTCGAATCCCAGGTTCGCAAAGAGATTGACGAGCTTCACAGGGACAAGCATGGCCGCCCGGTTCTCTATTACTTCTGGGTGGCGCTCGCATCCTGCCCTCAGTGCCCGGCCGAGGCGGAGCCGGTCGAGCTGTTCAGTCGTTACGTATTCTCGCAGCACGCTTATCCCAAGAAGTATCCGACCGCTCGTGCAACCTGCCCGCATTGCCACGCCGTTGTTCTGGTAAATGTGGTCGACGATGATGAACTGACTTGTCAGGATTGCGGCCGCACGGCAGGTATCTCCGGGCCGGTGAATCGCGCCACTATGACCTGCTCAAACGGTCACTCGTCCAAAGTTCTTGACGCGCTCGGCGGGCGCCCTCCGGCTCTTCGAATGTATGCCAAGCAGGTTCTGGCGGACGATGGTTCGCGAGTGTACGAGCCGATCGATGACTTCGACTTGGAGCTCTACGCCAATTCCGAGCGAAGACTTTCTCGGCGGCGCGACGAGCTGGTTCTTCCTGTGGGAACACTTGAGGATGGGAATAACACGCGGCAGGCCATTCGATGGAATTATCGCAGTTGGGAGCAGTTCTTCAACGCGCGTCAGCTCTACAGTCTGGGGGTGCTGGGTGCGGCTATCCGTGACTTGGAGTCGAGTCCGGAGCGTGAAGCGCTCGTTGCACTGTTCTCCGGAGTGCTTGAGTTCAATAACTTGTTCTGCTCCTTCAAGGGCGAAGGAACCGGTGCTGTTCGGCACATGTTCTCCAACCACGTCTTGAAGCCGGAACGAACGCCGCTCGAGGCTCATCCCTGGGGAACGACCGCGTCGTCAGGGTCATTCTCAACGCTGTATCAGTCGCGGATCATTCGCGCATGGGAATATAAGCGGCGGCCGCATGATCTCGTGATGGTGTCCGGTTCGCCCGAGCGTCAGTTCGGTCTTTCGGGCTCTTTGGAATTCGAGCTCGGCGACTCTCGCGATTTTTCGGAAGGTGTTTCCAGTGCGTATGTCAGCTCTGGATCTTCGGCATCGTTCGACCTACCTGCTGATTCGGTCGACCTTGTGATCACTGACCCCCCATTCATGGACAACGTCCACTACAGTGAGCTTGCGGACTTTTTCCACGCATGGCTGCGGGGCTTGAAGCCCTTCGGTGAGTACCCTGTAAACAGCACAACCACCCGGCACTCGGAAGAGGTGCAGTCGGCGGAGCCGGCTGAGTTCGGGCGGGCCATCGAGGCCGTGTGGAAGGAGTGTGCCAGGCTTCTGAAGCCGCAGGGTCTTCTGGCCTTCACGTTCCATCAGGCCCGTATTGACGGCTGGAAGGAGCTGGTCCGGGCCCTTGAGGTGGCGGGATTGATCATCACTGCAGTTCAGCCAGTAAAGGCGGAGATGAGCACGAGCACCATCAAGTCGTCTGCTGCGGACCCGTCGAACTTGGACTCCATTGTCGTCTGCCGTCTTCCTGGCCATGAGGTTCCTGCCGCGACTTCAGTGGAGGGAGTCGAACGGCGTGCAATTTCTGGGCTTCTGGAATGTCAGAACGCTGGAATCAAAGTCGGCTATTCCGATGTGGAATCAGTGGTGCGGGGATCGTTTCTTGCACTGCATACGCTCCCGTCAAATGTTCGGACGGTTGACGCGTTGGCGGCAGAGGCTGACCTGGCAGTGGATAGAGCCGCTGCCGCCCTCGGGGTCAAGTCTAAAAAAGACCTTCGCGTCGCAGGTTGATCTTGAACTGCCCTCGTGGACTGGTCTTCTCCGTGCGCGCACTCGGGAGCGGGAAGGGGTTCCTCGCCGGTTCCTCAAATGGTGGATCGAGGGATTCCAGGCGGTAACAGAAGAAGGTGTTCACCTTGCCTGCAGTCGTCTCGCGTGAGATTTCGCGGACGTAACTGAGTTCTCCCACCTGGGAGCCGAGGTCGGACCGGTCGCTGATCAACGTGGCCTGTCCGGCCATCCAGGGCCATCCAAGCGGGTTGGAGAACATCAGCATCGGCCTCTGCCGATCGGCGCCATCTCCATAGGACCCGAGGTTGATCATCTTTGTACGTTCGCCCGTGATTTCGTCGTACAGCTTGGTGTCCTCGCTAAGAGCTGAACCCGGAACGAGTGCAAGACTGTCGGTGTAGTACCGATCGGGCCCATCGGAACTCCGGGCGAGAAGGGCAATGAGATAGTAGGCAGGGATGACCAAGGGCATGCCCTTGTCGGAGTACACGCGTACTGTGCTGCATGGCGGAGTCGAGTTGAAGTCCATGCTGGACTTTCGGGACGGTTGGCCGGACTTCGTTGGCGCAACTTTCTTCACCTCGAGCGCCATGATCGCTGTGGTGTTGAATTCCGTGCCGCCGTCGACGAGAAGCTGATACTCCTCAGGTCGGGCCACCACCAGGTCGGGGCTCGTGTTCTGGCCACTGATGAGTACGACCAGATCCTTGGCCAACTTCTGCTTCAGGACTGCGACCACGTGGCGATCGAACGGATCGTCCTGAGGCTTCGTCTTGGCCGGCAGGTGAAACGGGATGGGCTGTCCCTGCTCGTCGAAGAACTCCTCGGCCAGCGCCAGGAAGACCTCGGCCGGAAGCTCGGATGAGGGAGCCTCGATCCGGTGTGTGTGCGTCATGAACTCATAGGTAGCACGAGCGCCGGACCGCACGACGGCGAACCGTACATCTCATGAGCGACTCTCGCATGGCAGGGCCTGCGATGATCGCCTCCTCTGGAGCTGCCCGGTGTGCGACTCGGCCGAGGTAGTGAAAGAGCAGGCGCGCACATGCCATGTGTCCAGGGCGCTGCGCCCACCGCCGCAGGCCGAATTTCCCGCAGAAGCAACTGCCAGCAGGCCGTGACTCCGAAGACGAGTATCGGACGTCGCTGCCCATGACTCGGGGGTCAAGCGGGCCTCGATGGCAGGTGGGCGGGCGGCGGGTGCCGACCGCAGCCACCGGTCCGACCCCACCCGAACAGCAGCGACGCGGATCGCCCCCCGCAAGACCGTGGGGGCGAGCCGCGTGTCCGGACGTCGAACGCCGGGTCGTACCGACATGGTGTCGGTCTGACCCGGCGCATTGGATCGGTCGACCACTCAAGGCGGGGCGCCGGCGGAGGGCCGACCGACTGCCGATGGGTGGTGCGCCGGTGGCCCCGGCGCGCCGAGGGGGCGGGGCGGGGCCACGGTGGGCTTCGGCTCACGGAGCACTTTGCAACGGCGGCTGGGCCGAGGTGCCGGGAGTGCCGGTGGTGTGAGGGGTGGGCAGGGGTCGGTGTCCGGCGCCGTTCCCGTGTCCCGAGCGCGGGGCCGGGAACGGGCGTCAGCCCGCGAGTTCCCGGAGGGCGGCGGTGGCGAAGCCGTGGTCCTGTTCGGGGGCGCCGCCGCCGATGCCGAGGGCGCCGATCAGCCGGCCGCCGCGGTGGACGGGGACGCCGCCGGCGATGAACAGCAGTGGCCGGTCGAGCGCGGTCGGCAGCGAGTGGAACGGCCCGTCGGGCTTGACCAGGTCGACCAGGTCGGCGGTGGGGGCGTTCAGCTGGAGGGCGGTGTACGCCTTGCGGGTGCTGGTCTCGCCGGAGATGAGGACGGCGCGGTCGTCGCGGCGGAAGGCGAGCAGGTGGCCCCCGGCGTCGAGGACGGTGACGCTGACCGCGACCCCCGCCGCCTCGGCGGCGGTGCGGGCGGCGGTGACGAGGGCCTCGGCATCGGCGGTGGTCAGCGGGGTGACGGTGGTGGTGCTCATGGTGGTGCTGCTCCCTGGAGAGGTGGGGGACGGTCAGTTGTGGGCCGGAACGGCGGCGGCGGACGGCGCGGTCGCGGCCGTCGGGGCCGCCGGGGCCTTGGCGGTGCGGCGGTCGAGGGCGGCGGACCAGACGGCGAGGACCAGGGCCGCGGTGGCGAGCAGCGCGCCGACCCAGTTGGGCGCGGTGTAGCCGAGACCGGCGGTGATGACCGTGCCGCCGAGCCAGGCGGCGAGGGCGTTGCCGAGGTTGAAGGCGCCGATGTTGACGGCCGAGGCGAGGGTGGGGGCGCCGTGGGCCTGGTCCAGTACCCGCTTCTGCAGCGGCGGGACGGTGGCGAAGCCGAGCGCCCCGACCAGCACGACGGTGATCGCGGCGAGGACCTTGTTGTGGGCGGTGAGGGTGAACAGCGCGAGTACCAGCGCGAGCCCGCCGAGGGTGATGTGGAGCAGGGGCATCAGCCGCCGGTCGGCGTAGCGCCCGCCGAGCAGGTTGCCGAGGAACATCCCGATGCCGAACAGCACCAGTAGCCAGGTCACCGCGCCGTCCGAGTAACCGGCCACGTGGGTCATCATCGGGGCGATGTAGGTGATCGCGGCGAAGACACCGCCGAAGCCGAGCACGGTCATGGCCATCGCCAGCAGCACCTGCGGGTTGCGGAAGGCGGTCAGCTCGCGGCGCAGCCGGGCGCCCTCGGGGTGCGGCAGGTCCGGGACGAGCTTGACGATCCCGACCAGGCCGACCAGGCCGAGCGCGGCGACGACGACGAACGTGGTCCGCCAGCCGACGGCCTGTCCTATGTAGGTGCCGAGCGGGACGCCGACGATGTTGGCGACGGTGAGGCCGGTGAACATGGTGGCGATGGCGCCGGCCTTCTTGTCCGGGGCGACCAGTTCGGCGGCGACGACGGAGCCGATGCCGAAGAACGCGCCGTGGGCGAGCGAGGCGACCACCCGGCCGGCGAGCATCGTCCCGAACGAGGGGGCGGCGGCGGAGAGCAGGTTGCCGACCACGAACAGGCCCATCAGCAGCATCAGCATCCGCTTGCGGCTGACCTTGGTGCCGAGTGCGGTGAGCAGCGGCGCGCCGAGGACCACGCCGAGCGCGTAGCCGGTGACCAGCAGGCCCGCGGTGGGGATGGAGACGCCGTAGTCGGCGGCGATCTCGGGCAGCAGGCCCATGATCACGAATTCGGTGGTGCCGATGCCGAAGGCGCCGACGGCCAGAGCGAGCAGTGCGAGAGGCATGGGGGCTCGACCCTCCTGTGATTGCTTGAGTGAGCTCCTTGACTGTCTTCACAATAATTGCAGACGCGCGTTAACTGCAAGCGCGGGATGTGGCCGCGCTCTGGATGTCGGCGGTGGCGGGGTGTGGAGGGCGTGTGGAACGGCGCGCGGAACGCGAAGGACCGGCCCCGGCGCAAGGCTGGGACCGGTCCTCGAAGGGTGGGTGCGCGTGGGCGCGAAGAACGCGAGCGGCGGGCTACCGTCGGGCCGTCGGGGCGTCCACGGCCTCGACGGCCTCGACCAGGGAGGCCAGCTCGGGATTGCGGGCCGCCTCGGTGAGCGCCTCCCGCAGGGCGGCGTCATTGGTGGGCCGCGCCCGCGCCAGCAGCTCCAGCCCGGCCTCGCTCACATTGGTGTAGATGCCGCGCCGGTCGGTGGGGCACAGGTAGCGCGCTAGGAGGCCCCGGTCCTCCAGTCGGGTGACCAGTCGCGTGGTGGCGCTCTGGCTCAGCACGACCGCGTCGGCGACCTGCTTCATCTGCAGGTGGCCGCCCTCGCCGTCGTGCTGGCGGCTGAGCACGTCGAGCAGCGAGTACTCGCGCACGCTGAGGTCGTGTCCGGTCTGCAGGGCGCGCTCGATGTGCCCCTCGATCCGGCTGTGCAGGAGGGAGAGCGCGCCCCAGCCGCTGGCCAGGGCGGTGAGCGCGGGGTCCGTGGCGGTCATGGGTCCGGGTCTCCTTCCGATGGTGGCCGTTCCAGGATAAGTCATCGGAGGAAATATCCGCCAGGGCGGCTAGTGGGCGGATGCAAGTATCTCAGGGATGGCCGCCCCCGCCCGCCGCCGAGTTGAGCCGGGCGGCCTGCCGGGTCAGATGGTCCCGCTCGGCGAGGTTGGACGCCGCCCGGGCCGCCTCCGCGTACAACCGCGCCGCCGTCGCCCGGTCGCCCGCGCGCTCGTGCAGATAGGCCGCCGCCGCCGTGCGGCGCGGCACCGCCCCGTCGACCTCCGCCAGCGCCGCCAGCCCCGCGAGCGGCCCGTCCGCCTCGCCGACGGCGACCGCGCGGTTCAGCCCGACCACCGGGCTTTCGGTCAGCCGCAGCAACTCGTCGTACCACTCGACGATCTGCGTCCAGTCCGTCTCCCCGGCCGTCGGCGCGTCCGCGTGCAGCGCCGCGACCGCCGCCTGCGCCTGGAACTCGCCAAGCCGGTCACGGGCCAGGGCGGCCTGGAGCACCGCCACGCCCTCGGTGATCGCCGCGGTGTCCCACCGGGAGCGGTCCTGCTCGGCCAGCGGCACCAGCGTGCCGTCCGGTGTCGTCCGGGCCGCCCGGCGGGCGTGGTGGAGCAGCATCAGCGCGAGCAGCCCCGCCACCTCCGGGTGGTCCACCCGGGCCGCCAGTTGCCGGGTGAGCCGGATCGCCTCGGCGGCGAGGTCGACGTCCCCCGAATAGCCCTCGTTGAAGACCAGGTAGAGCACCCGCAGCACGGTCCCGACATCCCCGGGCCGGTCCAGCCGGACCCCGGACACCGTGCGCTTGGCCCGGCTGATCCGCTGCGCCATGGTCGCCTCGGGCACCAGGTAGGCACGGGCGATCTGCCGGGTGGTGAGCCCGCCGACGGCGCGCAGGGTGAGCGCGACCGCCGAGCCGGGCGACAGCGCGGGGTGGGCGCACAGGAAGTACAGCCGCAGCGTGTCGTCCGCCTCGGCCGCCGGCCCGGGCGCGGGCTCCTCCTCGACCCGGTCCTCGCGCCGCCGCCGGGCCGTGTCCGCGCGGGCGGCGTCCAGGAACTTCCGCCAGGCGACCGTGACCAGCCACCCCTTGGGGTCGCGGGGCGGGTCGTCGGGCCAGACCCGCAGCGCCTCGACCAGCGCGTCCTGGACGGCGTCCTCGGCCGCCGCGAAGTCGGCCCCGCGGCGGACGAGGACGCCGAGCACGGCCGGGACGAGACTGCGGAGCAGCGCCTCGTCCATGGGGGCGGTCACTCGGTGACGGTGGGCGCGGCGCCGTAGAAGGGACGCAGCTCCAGCCACTCGTGGATCGGGCGGCCGCCCGCGCCGGGTGCGGCGGACAGCTCGCCGGCGAGTTCGACGGCGCGCTCGTAGGTGTCGACGTCGATCACCATCCAGCCGGCGATGAGGTCCTTGGTCTCGGCGAACGGGCCGTCGGTGACCGGCGGGCGGCCCTCGCCGTCGTACCGGACCCAGGTGCCCTCGGGGGCGAGCGCCTGGCCGTCGACGAACTCGCCGGTCTTCTCCAGCGCGGCGGCGAAGTCGTTCATGTACTGGATGTGGGCCGAGACCTCCTCCGGGGTCCACCGGTCCATCGGCACGTTGTTGACCGGCTCCGGCGCGCCGCGGTAGTGCTTCAGCAGCAGGTACTTCGCCATGGTGTCCCTCTCCTCGGGGCTGGTGCGGCCCATTCTGGCCGCGCTCGACCCTGGGACGGAGCAGGCCACGGGTTCTCGACACCGCCGCCGAAGATTTTTTCCGGATTCCTGTCGGGCCCGTCCGGGGCGGGTCGGCGCGACCCTCCCCGGACGGGCCCGACCGGGCTCAGGCCCGGTACACGCCCACGTCGTACAGCGAGTACCCCCAGGAGGTGGCGCGCTGCTCGCCGTGCACCCGGACGTACCGCGCCGGGACGCCGGTGAACCGGGCCGTGTCCAGACCGCCGTCACCGGAGGTGGTGGACCAGACGGTCCGCCAGGTGGTGCCGTCGGTGGACACCTCGATCCGGTACGCCCTGGCGTAGGCGCGCTCCCAGTCCAGGGTGACCCGGGAGACCAGGGTGGTGGTGGACAGGTCGAGCTGCAGCCACTGGTCGTCGCTCCAGTCGCTGGCCCAGCGGCTGGACGTGCTGCCGTCGATCGCCCGGTCCGCGGCGTAGCTGACGAACGGGTTCCACTCGGCCGAACTGGCGGAGGCCGAGGCCGACGCGGTGAGGTTGACGGCCGCCTGGTGGTGTTCCGCGGCGCCCAGGGTGGTGAGGTAGGACTCCGCGCCCCGGAACAGGTCGTCGACCACGCCCTGCCCGCCGACCTGGCGGATGTCCTCGATCCAGTCCGGCACCAGGCCGTAGTGCGCGGCCCCGTCCGTGTTGAGGTCCCAGGTGCGGCTGCCGGCGGTGGCGTGGTCGACCAGGGAGCCGCCGTCGGCGGTGCGGAACGGGTAGCGCACGGGGTTCGGGGTGTCGGCCCCGCGCGGGCCGGGCCAGCCGCCGACGCCGTTCATGTCGGTGCCGTAGCCGTACCCGACGCCGTACTTGTCGCGCAGCGCGTCGGTGCGCTTCGCCTCCGCGCTGAACGCCTCCGCGCCGTTCATGTACTGGGCGACGAAGCCGCCGAGCTTGTAGACCCGCTCCATCCAGCCGAGGTCCATCCAGCTGTGGGAGGAGACGACGCCCGGGTAGGACTGCGATTCCAGGATGTCCAGGGCCCGGCCGGCGGCCTTGACGCTCATATGGTCGAGTTCCAGCATCATGCCGCGCCGCATCATGCCGCGCAGGGCGTACTCGCCGAGCTCGGTCAGCCCCCTGGTGTTGCACTGCGCGTCCCCGGCGTACGAGGGGACGGTGACCCCGGCGGGCAGCTGCTGCTGGATCGACGCGGGGGTGGGCGCCAGCCCGATCGGATTGTCGTGCTGCGGGCCGGGGCACGTCTCGGTCTGCCAGAAGGTGCCGGTGGACAGGAACTGCCCGGCGTTGATCGCGGTGCCGAGCGCGCCCTCGTCGAACCGGACGCCGCACAGCGCGTTGTCGAACTTGTGGCACAGGAACATGCTGCGCACCCCGAGCCCGTACAGCTCGTCGAGGCCGCGGTCGATGTCCGCGCGGCTGCACTGGGCGATGTCCAGGACCTGCTTGCAGCCGAAGGGCTCGGAGGTCTCCACCCCGAGCACCACGGCCAGCTTGCCCTGCTTGACGACCTCGCGGGCCTGCGCGCTGTCGGTGACGATCCGGAACCAGCCCTTGCCGGGCCCGCCGTACATCTTGTCGACGTACGCCTGGAGGTCCCAGGACTTCTGGGCCTCCAGCCGGATCGCGGTCATCTCGTCGCAGCTGCGGTCCTTGAAGAAGTAGACCGAGCAGATCACACCGTTGGTCACCAGATCGTTGACCAGCACCCGCTCGCCGCCGCGCCAGGCGCGCTCGATCCAGGCGTAGTAGTTCTGCTGGTGGGTCAGCGAGTCGTGGGCGGGCCAGTCCTTGAAGGTCGGCCAGCCGACCGGGTCGTGCTTGCCGTCACCGCCCTTGGTGATGAGGTCGAAGATGGCGAGGGAGCCGTCGGGGTAGTGCTCCGGACAGTCCTTGAGGGCGTCCTCGACGCCGGCCTCGGAGAATGCCTTGCCGCAGATGAGGCGGCCGCCGAAGCCCTCGGCGGCCATGATGTGGTCGTGGGCGTCGACGAAGCCGCGGACCCTGCCCTGGGCGTCGGTGCCGGTGAAGGGCGCGCCGGTGACGCCGATCGCGGCATCGGGGGCGGGCCGGGCGACCGGGTCCCACCAGTTCGGCCCGGCGGCGCCGTGCGCCGGCGCGGCGAGGGCCGCGGCGACCAGGGCGAGCAGTGTGGCGATCAGGGTGGCGAGTCGGCGGCGGACGGGGAAGCGCTGTGCGTGGGGACGACGTGGGTGGGGGAGTCGCGTCATGAGCACCCCAGTTCCGGGTGGCGGGCGGACGACGCGGACGACGCCCGCCCGCGGCAGGGAACGCCGCCGGGGCCGGCTGTCATGTCCTGCGTACTCGGTGGGTCGAGAATCGCCACTGTTGGATTTTTCGTCAATAGCCGTGGCACAACCGGCCCGTGCCAATCCCGGCCGGCCCCCCGAGCAGGCCGCCGGGGCGCGGCCCGGGGCAGCGTCCGGCTCGGGTCCGGCTCAGGCCGGGCTCAGGGCGCGTCCAGCAGCCGCAGCCGGGACGCGGTGCGCACCGCGTCCCGGCGGTTGGCCGTCCGGAGCTTGCGGTTGACGCTCTTGAGGTGGGTCTTGACGGTGTTCGGCGACACGTACAGCTCGTCGGCGATCTCCTGGGTCGACAGCAGCCGGGCGGCGCAGAGCAGGATCTCCCGCTCCCGGCCGGTCAGCGGCTCGACCGGCGCCCCCGCCGTCGGCGCCGGCCCGGCGTCCGCGCACCGCTCCGGACCCGGGTCGTCGGTCGCCGGCCGGAGGTCGCCCGGCAGCCAGCCGTGGGCGGCGGCCAGGTCGGGCAACCCGCGCAGCCGCCGACGCACCCAGGGCGCCGACTCGCGGAACGGCCGGACCAGCCGCTCCGGTCCGGCGGTGGCGAGGGCCTCGGCGAGCAGCCGGGCGCAGCCGGGGCCGTCGCTCCCGGCCTCGGCCTGCGCCAGCAGCAGCAGGACCCGGGCGCGGGTCGCGCTGCCCAGGGCCGGATCGTCGCGCAGGGCCCGCAGCCCGGTCAGGGTGTCCCGCTCGTCCCGGCCGGCCGCGAGCCGGGCCCGGGCCGCCACCACCAGGGAGTGGGGAGCCAGGGCTGGCACGTCGTCCAGGGCCGCCACCGCCGCCTCCGGCCGGCCGGCCGCCAGGTGCGCGGCGCAGGCCGTGACGGCGAGGCGCTCGCGGCTCCAGTCGGAGGTCCGGTCCACCAGCCCGTGCCGCCGGGTCTCGTCCAGCAGTCGCAGCGCGCCGTCCGGACGGCCCTGGGCCAGCTGCAGCTCGGCCCGGACCACGCCGCTCGCCAGAGCGACCACCGGATCCCGGTCCGGCGCGCGGCCGCCGGGGGCCCGGCTCGGCGCGGCCCGGTGCGGCGCCGCCCGGTGTCCTGCGGCCCGGTGCAGTGCGGCCCGGGCCTCGGCCGGTTCGTCGTGCTCCAGGGCGGCGGCGGCCAGCACCAGGTCCCGGACCTCGGTGCGGCAGTCCGGCGGCAGACCGGAACGGTCGGCCTCCTCGTCCGCCTCGTGGATCCGGTGCTCGGCCCGGCCCGGTCGGCCGCGCAGCTGGTCGACGAGCGCCAGTCGGCACAGCGCGTCGTGGCGCAGCCGCGCGGTGACGGGCGACAACGGGGCCCGCGCCGCGCGTTCCAGCGCCCGGCCGGCCTCGTCCAGCCGCCCGTGCCAGAGCAGCGTCGAGCCGAGGTCGGCGGCGATCAGGGCGAACAGCTCCGGGTGCCGTTCCAGGACGTCGGCGGGCACCCGGCGTTCCAGTTCCGCGGCCCGGTGGGCGGCGCGGTCGGCGAGCGGGGCCGAGCCGAGCAGCCGTCCGGCCCGGGCGCGGACCAGGACGGCCGCCAGCCGGAGCGGGGTCTGCCCGGCGGGCAGCAGCGGCTCGACGTGTTCCAGGATCCGCAGCGCGCCCGAAGCCTCGTCCCGGGTGAGGTGCAGCGCCGCGCGGACCAGCTCGGCGGCCGGGCTCCGCTCGGTCGGCGGCATCCGGGCGAACAGCGCGCACAGCCGGGCCGCGTCGGGTCCGGTCAGCAGCTCGCCGAGGGCGCACTCGTCGACCAGCAGCCGCGCGGCCAGCGCCCAGGCCCCGGCCTCGGCCGCGTGGTCCAGCGCGGCCCGGTACCGGCCGTGCCCGGCGAGCCAGTGCGCGGCCCGCACCCGCAGCTCGTCGACCCGCTCCGGGGCGTCGGCGCCCAGGTGCAGGCGCAGCACCCCGGCGAACATCGGGTGCAGCCGGTACCAGCCGTCGGGCAGGGCGTCGGTGAAGGCGTTGTCCTGGTGCAGCCGGTCCAGGATCCGCCGACCGTCGCGGCGGCCGGTGAGCGCGTCGGCGAGGTCGGGGTGGACGCGGTCGAGGATGCTGCAGCGCAGCAGCAGGTCCTGCGCGGGCGCGGGCTGGGTCCGCAGCACCTCGGCGAGCAGGAAGTCCGCGAGCGCGGTGGGTCCGGCGCCGGTCCGGCCGAGGTAGGCCCCGGGGTCGTCGGCCTCCCGCGCGGCGAGGGCGAGCAGCCGGACCCCGGCCGTCCAGCCGGACAGCGCGTGGTGCACGGCCCCGACGGCGGCCGGGCCGACCCGCAGCCCGTGCCGCTCCAGCACGGCGGCGGTCTCGTCGGGGTCGAGCGCGAGTTCGCCGGCCCGGATCTCGGTGAGTTCGCCCGCCGCCCGGTAGCGGTGCAGTGGCAGCTGCGGCTCGCCGCGGCCGAGCAGGACGAGCCGCAGCCGACCGGCGGTGTGCCGGACCAGGTCGTGCAGCTGGTCGGCGAGCCGGGGGTTGTCGAGGTGCTCGCACTCGTCCAGGACCAGGACCGGTGGCCGGGGGCGGGCGTTGATCCAGACGGCCAGCCGCAGCAGCAGGGACGGTTCGACGTGTTCGGCCCGGGCGGGGGCGGCCAGTTCGGCGGGCAGTGCGCCGACCCCGGTCAGCAGGGCCTCGCGGACGTAGGCCCAGAAGGTGCCGGGCTGGTTGTCGCTCGGCTCCAGGGTGAGCCAGGCGGCGGGGCCGGGGAGGCGGCCGCGGGCCAGCCAGTCGGCCACCAGTAGGGTCTTTCCGGCCCCGGCCGGGCCGCTGACCAGGGTCACCGGGCGGAGCACGGCCGTGTCGAGGCGGTCGAGCAGCCGGTCGCGGGGCAGGAACGCGGCGGCGGGCGGGTCGGGCGGCCGGACCCGGGTGGCCAGGACCGGGTCCCCGTTCGGCAGCCGGGTCGGGACCGTGCCCGCCGCGACAACCGGGGACGGGGCGGGTGGGGCGGGAGCGGACGCGGCGGGGGCGGGCGTCGGCGGGGATCCGCGCCCCCGCCGGGTGAGGGGTGCGGGCGCTGTGCGGGTGTACGGCATCGGGCCACCGCCTGGTGGTTCCGCCCTCGGGAGGGCACGTCCGGGCGCGACGCACCCCGGGGCGCGGTCCCCGGCGGCGGGGCCGTCGGACGTCCGGGGGAACGTCCCTTCGACCGTAGTCCCGCCGCACGGCCGGGTGCCAACCGGGCCGGCCGTCGGCCGGTGCCGGTCCGCGAGGAGCCGGGCCGCGGGGAGCCGGGCCGAACGGGACGGGTCGACCGGGACGTGCGGGACGGGACGTGCGGGACGTGCGGGACGGGACGTGTGGGACGTGCGGGACGGGCCGACCCGGCGCGCGCCCCCGTCCGCCGGAGGGGTGGCCGGTCGGACCCCGGGCGGCGAGGATCGCGGCAAGGACTCGGCGCGCCGGCCGAGCACAGCCCCCAGGAGGCCGCCGTGAGCGTCCCCGGACCGGCACCGCGCCGCCGCGTCCCCGGCCCGCCCGGCCCGCCCGGCCCGCCCGAACCGGGCGCGGACGTGCCGGAACGGCGGACGGACTACTCGGGCGCGGTCTACGGCTCGATGCTGGCAGCCTCCGTGATCGCCGCGGCCAGCGTGCAGGAGCCCAACCCGAAGCTCTCGCTCGTCCTGCTGCTGGTGGTCACCGGACTCGTCTTCTGGGCCGCCCACGTCTACGCGCACGTCGCCGGGCAGCGCGAGGCGGGGCAGGACGTGACCTTCCGCCAGGTGCGCCGGGTCGGCCGGCACGAGTGGCCGATCGTCGAGGCGGCGGCGCTGCCGGCGCTGGCGGTCCTCGCCAGCCCGTGGCTGGGCGCGGGGGAGAACGCCTGGCTGGCGCTGGTGGTCGCGGTCTGCCAGCAGGTGGCCTGGGCCACCCTGGGCGCCCACCGGGCCGGTGCCCGGCCGCGCCAGATCGTCGCCGAGGGCGCGGTCAATCTGGTCCTGGGACTGGTCATCGTGGCGGCCAAGGTCGCCGTCGGCCACTGACCGGCGCCGGTCCGGCCCCCGCCGCGAACGGTGCTCCGGTCACCCGTCCGGCGGGACGGCGGGGTGGCCGTTCGCGCGCCCCGGCGGGCGGCCCTTCCGCGCTCCCGCTCGGGCTCCCGCCGGCGCTCCCGTTCGCGGGCCCGGACGGCCGGACGGGCGCCCGTCCGGCAGGCGACCGGTGAACAGCAGGGCGCCGGCGGTGATGCAGGAGCAGGCGAGCACGGCGGCCTTGAGGCCGTCGATCTGCGCGTCCCGGTAGTTCTCCACCACGGCCGCCGCCTCCTCCGGCGGCACGTCCGGCCGCGCCGCCAGGGCGGAGGCCACCTGGTCGGCCGGCACGAAGGACAGTCCGGCTTCCACATGGACGGCGGTCTGCTGGGCGACGGCCCCCGAGACCCGGGGATCGCTCTCGATCTGGCCGGTCACGGAGGTCGCGAGGGCGCCGACGAGGATCGCCCCGATCAGCGCCGTCCCGAGCGAGGAACCGAGGTTCTGCGCGGTGTACTGCAACCCGCCGGCCTCGCTGCGCTCCTCCGCCCGCACGCTGGACTGCACCGTGTTGCCCAACTGGGAGGCGAGCATCCCCATCCCGACGCCCAGCAGGGCCATCGCCCCGGCGAAGGAGGCGCCGTGCAGGTCCGGCCCGATCGCCGTGATCAGCCACAGGGTGGCGGCGAGCAGGACCAGCAGCCCCACCCTGGCGATGGTGCGCGGGGAGGCGTAGCGCAGCAGCAGGGTGCCCGACATCGAGGCGCCGAGCATCGTCACCGACACCGGCAGCAGCCGCAGGCCGGTCTCGAAGGCGTTCAGGCCCTGCACGACCTGGAGGTAGAGCGGGATCACGAAGAACAGGCCCAGCAGGACGGTGTTCTGGTTGAACAGGGTGATCAGCCCCGAGCGCAGGGTCCGGTTGCCGAACAGGTCGAGCGAGACCAGGGGCGTGCGGCCCCGTCCCTCGCGCCGACGCTCGTGCACACAGAACGCCCAGGTCAGGACGGCGCCGAGGGCGACGACGAACAGGGTCGGCGCGAAGCCGAGCACGGTGAACGGCGGGTTGCGCGGCTGGACCCAGCCCCAGGTCCCGCTCTGCAGCACGGCCAGCACCATGGCGGCCAGGCCCGTGGCGGACAGCACCACGCCGAGCAGGTCGAGCCGGGGCGGGTCGGCCGGACGGGGCTGCGCCGGGACCCAGCGCATCAGCAGCAGGATCGCCACGACCAGCACCACCTCACCGGCGAACACCAGCCGCCAGGTCAGATAGGTGGTCACCCACCCGCCGAGCAGTGGGCCCACCGCGATGCCCGCGCCCGCCAGGCCGCCGATCACGCCGTAGGCGACGGCCCGGTCGCGGCCGGAGTAGGAGCCGGCCACCAGGGCCGCCAGCGCGGGCAGCACCAGAGCCGCCCCCAGACCCTCGATGACCGACCAGCCGAGCGCGAGCACCCCGACCGTGGGCGCCACCGCGGTCAGTCCCGAGCCGACCCCGTAGACGACCAGGCCGATCACGAAGATCCGCCGGCGCCCGAACATGTCGCCGATCTTGCCGCCGGTCAGCATGAAGGCCGCCATCACCAGGGTGTACAGGGTGATGACGGCCTGGATGGCGGTCACCTCGGTGTCGAAGTCCTCGACCAGCTGACTGATCGAGACGTTCATCACCGAGGCGTCCAGCACCATCAGGAACTGGGCGGTGCCGAGGACGACCAGCGGCTTCCAGCGGTTCGCCATGGTCAGCTGCCGAGGATCCGGGCCTTCTGCGCGGCGAACTCCTCGTCGGTGAGGACCCCCTGCTCCTTGAGCGTCGCGAGGTCCTTGAGCTGGTCCAGCTTCTCCTCCATGGTCGGCGCTGCGGATGCCGCGGCGACCGGCGGGGGCGCGGCGGCGGGGGCGGGTTCGGCGTACGCCTCCTGCTGCGCCCAGCGGCCCGCCTGGCGACGGGAGACTCGGTTGGAGACGGCGGTGGCCGTTCCGGCGACGACGGCGGTGCGGGCGACGCCACGAAGCAGTCCGGGCATGGCTTCCTGCCTGGGGTGAGGGGGTGAGGGGGGTGAGGGGTGAGGGAAGCGGGAGCCGCGCGGGTCAGCCGGCGGCGTCGATCTCCTCCAGCGCGTCCAGCACCTCCAGGAGGTCCTGGACCGGGACGCGTCCACCGGCGACCATCCGCGCGTCCGCCCGCCGCAGGGCGGCGGCCAGCGGGGCGGCCCACCGGTTCTCGTAGAGGAGCACCACGGCGGAGTCGCCGGGCTCCAGCAGCAGACCGGCCTCGGTGACGTCGGCGTCGCCGAGCAGACCGGAGGAGGCGCCCTCGAAGACGGTCAGGTCGAGGACCCCGTCGCCGTCCACGTCGGCCAGTTCGACGGCGGTGACCGTGCCGTCGGCGTCCTTGCGGACGAAGATCAGGTCGAGGATCCGGACGATGTCGCGGTCGACCAGGTCGACCAGCAGCGGCAGGCCCTCGCCGGTGAGTTTGCTGCCGGGGAACGCGATCACCAGGTAGTCGATGGGGCCGAGATCGGCCGGTGCGGATCCGTCCGCCCCACCGGGCGCATCGGGTGCGTTGCTCACGTCGGCTCCTCCGGGCGAGGTGGTGGGGGTCGGCCGGTCGGGTGGGCCGGTCGACCGGGCCGGTCCGGGCGCTGCCCGGACACCGACCCGGAGCGACGCTAACCCGCCGCCCCCGGCCACCGGCTCACCTCTTCGGGGTGATCGGCAGGCGGGCGGGACCGGTCCCGGTCACCCCGGTGGGTCAGCCCTGCTCGCCGCGCGCCGCGCGGGGCCCTTGGCTGGGTGCACCGGTGTTCGCGCCTCCGGGCGCCGCCGGTCCGCCCGGGGCGCTCCCGATCCCGGGGCGTCCAGGACGAGGAGCCGTGCCCATGCCACCGACCGAGCCCGGCCCCGCGGAGCCCGGCCCTGCGGAGCCGAGCCGCCCGGCGCCGAACCGCCCCGGGCCCGGTCGGCCGGACAGCGCCGAGCTCGACGCGCTGCACCGCCGGGTCGCCGAGCTGGAGGCGGACGCCCGGAGCAAGAAGGAGCACCACCGGCTGCGCACCACCGGCTCGGTCGTGCTGGTGGTGGTCGCGTCCGTGCTGTCGCTGCTCGCGGTGATCGCGGTCTGGGCCCACGACGAGATCACCGACACCGACCGGTTCGTCGCCACCATGGCGCCGTTGGCCCACAACCCCGACGTCCAGAACGCCGTGGCCAACCGGATCACCGACGCCGCGACGGAACAGGTCGACGTCAAGTCGCTGGTGAACGACCTGTCCCAGGCCGCCGCCGAACAGGGCGTGCCGCCCCGGCTGGCCCAGTTGCTGGGCGGCCTGACCGGCCCGCTGGAGGGCGCGCTGACCAACCTCGTGCACGCCGCCGCCGAGCGGGTGGTCACCAGCGACGCCTTCGCCACCGTCTGGGAGCAGGCGGTGCGGGCCGGGCACGCCACCATGGTCAAGGCCCTCACCGGCGAGGGCGGCGGCGCGGTGGTGCTGAAGAACGACGAGGTCGTGATCGACATCGGGCCGATGGTGGACCGGGTCAAGACCGCCCTGGTCCAGGCCGGATTCTCGCCCGCCGCCAGGATCCCGGAGGTGCACACCGAGTTCGTGGTGTTCTCCTCGCCAGACCTCGCCAAGATCCGCGGCGGCTTCCGGCTGCTGGAGATCCTCGGCTGGTGGATGCCGGTGATCACGGTCCTGGTCGCGGCCGGCGCGGTGTTCACGGCCGTCAACCGCAGACGCGCGCTGGCCGGCGCAGCCCTCGGCATCGCGGCGGCGATGCTGCTGCTCGGCCTCGCCCTGACGGTGTTCCGCTCCTACTTCCTCGACCACCTGCCCACCGACGCCTCGCCCGCCGCCGCCGGAGCCGTCTACGACGCGCTGATGACCTATCTGCGCACCTCGGTGCGGGTGGTCGGTTTCCTGGCCCTGGTCGTGGTGCTCGGCGCGTTCCTGATCGGCCCCTCGCGGGCCGCCGTCACGGTCCGTTCGGTGGCAGGGCACGGGGTGGCGGCGCTGCGCTCGGCGGCCGACTCGGCGGGCTTCCGGGCCGGGCCGGCGGAGCGCTTCGTCCGCCGTTACAAGCGCTGGACGGGGGTGGCCATCCTGGTCGTGGCCGCCGTGGTGTTCGCCTTCTGGGAGCACCCGACGGCGATGGTGGTGTTCTGGTTCGCGGTGGTCGTGCTGACGGCCTTCGCGGTCCGCGAGTTCCTCGCCCCCGCCTACCGGACCGCCGCCCCGGCCGACCCGCCCCCGGCCGCCGGACCGCCCTCCGGGCCGCCGACGCCGCCGGTGCCGCCCGCGCCGCCGGGACCTCCGACCGTGACGGTCCGGGGTCCCTGACGGCCGGGCCCCTGACGGTCCAGGGCCCCTGCTCGTGCCGGGGCCGGTCACTCCAGGACGAGCGCCTTGGCGCGCTGGTACTCGTCCTCCGTGATCGAGCCGTCCCGCCGCAGGTCCGCCAGCCGGGCCAGTTCGGTGGCGGCGCTCGGCCGCTCGGCCCCGGGCCCGGCGGCGTTCCGGACGTAGTCGCGGAATTCCGCGTCCGCCTGCTTCACCCGGGCCGTCTCCCGCATCCCCATGCCCTTGCCCCGGGCGATCAGGTAGACGAAGACGCCCAGGAACGGCAGCACGACCAGCAGCACGCACCAGCCGGCCTTGCCCCAGCCGCCGATCGAGTCGTCCCGGAAGAGGTCGCCGAAGACCCGGAACAGGAGCATGAACCAGAGGATCCACAGGAAGATCCACATGGTCGTGAGGAAGATGTTCAGCAGCGGGTAGTCGTCCATCGCCTGCCTCCGGAGAACGCGCCGACCGGGTCGCCGGGCACCGGCGTCCGACCCCTCCGTGGCCCACGGTGACGCCCACCGCCCGCGGGCGCACCACCCCCGGCGGGTGAGGCGGGACCGGGGCGCAGGTGCGCCCTGCGCCCCGGCCCCGCTCTCACCCGCCGCTCTCACCCGCCGCCCTCACTCGGGCCAGTCCGAGCCGAGGATCACCTCGACGAAGTCCCCGCGCTCGAAGCCCGGGACGAAGTGCGCCAGGACATCGCTCTTGACGTTGCCGAAGGTGGTGGTCGGGCGGTCCCTGATGCCCTCGGTGAACGCGGCGAGGATCCGGTTCTTGAAGTCCGGCCGGGGATGCGCGGCGGTGACGGCGGCCCGCTGCTCGTCGCTCACCGCGTGGTAGCCGATGCCGAGGACGTCCAGCTCCACGCCCCGGGTGACCAGGGCGATCTCGGGTGCCATGTGCAGCGGGACCTCCGGCGTGGTGTGCAGGGCGATCGCCGTCCACACCCGGTCGGCCGGCTCGCCGGTGATGCCGTGGGCGTGCAGGAACCGCCGCGCCTCCTCGGCGCCGTCGATCTCGAACCGCCGGTCGGTGCGGGCGAACCGGCCGGTCAGCCCGAGGTCGTGGAACATCGCCCCGACGTAGAGCAGCTCCGGGTCGAAGTCCAGCCCCTGTTCGGCGCCGCGCAGCGCCCCGAACAGGAACACCCGGCGCGAGTGGTCGAACAGCAGCGGCGGGGCGGTGTCGCGCACCAGCTCGGTCGCCTCCCTGGCCAGCGCGCTGTCCGGAATCCTTACTCCCGCGATCGTCCCGCTCATCCCGACAACCCCATTTCGCTCGGCGCTTCTCACGGATCTTCGTGAACTCCTCCACTCTCGGTCGGGGGCGTAGGCTGGCGCCATGTCCTTTCGGCCCTCCGCACCACGGATCCGGACATGACCCGGCCCGACCCGACACCGTCGGACGTCACGCCGTCGGACGTCACGCCCCCGGACCACGCGGACCAGGACCCGCCCGGGCGGGTCGCCTTCCTGGTCTTCGACGAGCTGACCCTGCTCGACCTCAGCGGCCCGCTGGAGGTCTTCCACCAGGCCGGCGCACTCGGCCTGCCCTACCCGACCGTCCTGGTATCGCCCCGGGGCGGCACCGTCACCGCGTCCAACGGCGTGACGCTGGCCGGCACCGTCGCCCCGGCCGGCACCGGCCCGCTGGACACCCTGGTGATCGCGGGCGCCGACCACCTCGCCACCCGGGGGCCCGATCCGGAACTCCTCGCCGCCGCCGGGGCGCTGGTCGCCCGGGCCCGGCGGGTGGCCACGGTCTGCAGCGGCGCCTTCGTGCCGGCCGCACTCGGACTGCTGGACGGCCGCCGCGCCACCACCCACTGGCGGCACGCCGCCGCGCTGGCCCGCCGCCATCCCGGGGTGCGGGTCGAGCCCGACGCCCTGCACGTGCGCGACGGTCGGTTCCACACCGGCGCGGGCATCAGCGCGGGCATCGACCTGGCCCTCGCGCTGGTCGAGGACGACCACGGCGCCGACATCGCCCGGGACATCGCCCGCGAACTCGTGGTCTTCATGCGGCGTCCCGGCGGCCAGTCCCAGTTCTCCACCGCCGCGGCCACCCCGCCGGCCCGGGGCGAGCTGCTGCGCGCCGTCACCGAGGCCGTCCGCGCAGATCCGGCGGCCGACCACGGCCTGCCCGCGATGGCCGCCACCGCCGCCGTCAGCACCCGGCACCTGACCCGACTGTTCCGGGCCGAGCTGGGCACCACCCCGGCCCGCTGGGTCGAACGGGTGCGACTGGACCGGGCCCAGCAGCTGCTGCTGGAGGGTCACAGTGTCACTTCGGCCGCGCGGCGCAGTGGTCTGGGCAGTGACGAGAGCCTGCGCCGGGCCTTCGCCCACCATCTGGGCACGACCCCCTCGGACTACCGCCGCCGCTTCGGCACCGCGCAGCTCCCGGCGCGCTGAGCCCCGCCCCGCTGCCGCCCGTCCCGTCCGTCCGTCCGGCCCGTCCCGCCCGTCCCGCCGACGACCGGAGGGTCATTCTTGGCATGTCCTCATCTGCTTGCGCCGTCAGGCTGTAACGTTTTCGCTCTGCATGACGAAAAATTCTCGAAAACTGTTGTTAACCCTTCCGTGGCCTGGCTAGATTCACTCCCGTTCCCGCGATCGGCGGGACGGCGGCGACACCGAACGGTGGTGCGCCGCAGTCAGTCGGGACCGCCGTGTGCGGCGCGGTCCCGAGCAGAGCGAAGGAGCTCCGGACATGAGTGGCAGAATCGTGGGCGGGCCGAGCCGGCGTGGATTCCTCAAGGGGATCGGTGCGGCGGCGGTGGCGGCCGGCGGGGCCTCGGTCCTGGCCGCGTGCGGCGGTTCGGACTCCGGCGGGGGAGACGCGGGCGGTTCCGGTGAGCTGTCCGGCTCGGTCACCGTGTGGAGCTGGAAGAACCCGGCGGCGGAGCTGAAGGCCCTGATACCGGCCTTCAACGCCGTCCACCCCAAGGTCAAGGTGACCGTCCAGGACATCGGCAACCCGGCGATCTGGGACAAGATCACCATCGCGATGGCCGCCGGCGGCCAGGGCCTGGCCGACGTGCTGCACATCGGCGTCGACTACCTGCCCGGCTACATCGAGAAGTTCCCCGGCGGCCTCGCCGACCTCGGCCCGCTCGGCGCGGACAAGCACTCCACCGCCTTCGCGCCGGGCCTGTGGCAGACCGTCTCCCGCCAGTCCAAGGTCTACGCCCTGCCCTGGGAGGCCAACGCGAGCGGCTTCTTCTACCGCTCCGACCTCTTCCAGAAGGCCGGCGTCGACGCCGCCTCGCTCGCCACCTGGGACGACGTCATCGCCGCGGGCAAGAAGGTCAAGGAGGCCACCGGCACCGCGCTGCTGGCCGTGGACCGCTCGGCCTCGCAGGCCGACTCGGCCAACCTCTTCCAGCTGCTGCTCCAGCTCCAGGGCACCTTCTACTTCAACATCGACGGCAAGATCACCATCAACTCGCCGGAGGCCGTCCGGGCACTCACCCTGATCAAGGAGATGAACGACGCCGGGCTGCTGCTCGATGTCCAGGGCTCGCCCGGCGCGCCCGGCTACGACTCCGCCGTCAAGGCCGGCAAGGTCGCGGTCTGCCCCAACCCCGCCTGGTACGGCGGCTACATGGAGTCCCTCGCCGCCGACCAGAGCGGCAACTGGCGCCTGATGCTCCCTCCGGCCGTCACCCCCGGCGGGTCGCGCTCGGCGATCGTCAACTCCACCCACCTGGCCGTCGCCGGCTCCAGCAAGAACCAGCGGGCGGCGTTCGCCTTCGCCGAGTTCGCCCTCACCCGGCCCGAGTCCCAGGTCCCGATCTACAAGAACAAGGGCATCTTCCCGGCCCTGCTCAAGGCGTACGACGACCCGGCCTTCCACACCGAGAGCGCCTACTTCGGCGGCCAGAAGTACGCCGAGGTGCTGCTGGAGGAGCTGTCCAAGCCGTCGGTGCCGACCAACTACACCGCCGACTACGCCCGGGCGCTGAAGGTCGTCGACGACGCCCAGACCAAGGTCCTGCTCCAGGGCGCCGACCCGGCCGCGGTGCTGCGCGCCGCCGCCGACCAGCTCGTCCAGCAGACCCTGAGGGCGCAGGCATGACGACCGCCACCCCGGCGCGAGCGGGAAGGCGCGCCGGATCGCGCCCCGGACCCGCCGCCGCCCCGGCCCGCCGGCGGGCGGGCCGGGGCGGCGGCGCCCGCCTGGCGCCGTACCTGTTCGTCCTTCCGGCCCTCGCGCTGTTCGCCGCCTTCCGGCTGTACCCCGTGGCCTGGTCCTTCGTCCTCAGCCTGTACCGGACCGAGGGCACCACCCAGACCTGGACCGGTCTCGGCAACTACGAACGGTTGCTGCACGACCCGCTGTTCTGGAAGGCGCTCGGCAACACCGCGCTGATCCTGGTGGTCCAGGTGCCGGTCATGCTCGCCCTCGCGCTGGGCCTGGCCGTGGCGCTCAACTCGGCGCTGCTGCGCTGGAAGCCGCTGTTCCGGCTGGGCTTCTTCCTGCCCGTGGTGACCGGCCTGGTCACCTACGGCCTGATGATGGGCGCCCTGCTCAACCAGGACTCCGGCGCCGTCAACTGGCTGCTCCAGCTGGTCGGCCTGCCCGAGGTGCACTGGCTCAACGACCCGTTCTGGGCCCGGGTGTCCATCATGCTCGCGCTGACCTGGCACTACACCGGCTACAACGCCGTCATCTACCTGGCCCGGCTCCAGTCGATCCCGGCCGAGCACCACGAGGCCGCCGCCGTCGACGGCGCCGGCCCGCTGCGCCGGTTCTGGCACGTGACCCTGCCCGGACTGCGCCCGGCCCTGCTGCTGACGGTGGTGCTGTCGACCATCGGCACCCTGCAGCTGTTCGACGAGCCGTTCATCATGACCGGCGGCGGCCCCGACAACGCCACCACCACCATCGGCGTGTACCTGTACCAGACCGGCTTCCGGTACTTCGACTTCGGCTACGCGTCCGCCATCGGCTACGCGCTGGTCCTGATCATCTCGCTGTTCGGCCTCGTCCAGGTCAAGCTCGCCAAGGAGGAGGACTGATGGCCGTCACCACCAGCCCCGCGTTCCGCGCGTCCCGACGCGGCCAGGTGCTGCTCACCGCCGGGATGCTCGCGCTGCTCGCCTTCACGGTCGCACCGCTCTACTGGCTCGCGATCGCCTCCACCCACACCTCGCACGACATCTTCGGCCGGCCGCCGCACCTGCTGCCGGGCGGCGAGCTGGGCACCAACCTCGGCCACCTGGAGGAGTCGGTCGGCTTCGGCCGGGTGGTGCTCAACTCCCTGCTGCTGTCGGTCACCTACACCGTTCTCGGCGGGATCGTCTGCACCCTGGCCGGCTACGGCTTCGCCAAGTTCCGCTTCCGCGGCCAGGGCCTGATGTTCTCGGTGCTGCTGCTGGCCCTGGTGGTGCCGACCCAGCTCACCATCGTCCCGCTGTTCAAGATGATGGTGAACCTGGACTGGCTCAACACCTACCAGGCGGTGCTGCTGCCCAACCTGGCCCTGCCGTTCGGCATCTTCCTGATGCGCCAGTCCATGAGCGCGCTGCCGGACGAACTGCTCCAGGCCGGCCGGATCGACGGCTGCGGCGAGCTGCGGCTTTTCCTGCGGATCGCCCTGCCGACCATGCGCCCGGCGCTCGCGGCGCTCGCCATGTTCCTGTTCCTGTTCCAGTGGAACGACTTCCTGTGGCCGCTGATCGCGCTGCGCGACCCGGCCTCGTACACCATCCCGGTCGCCCTGGCGGCGCTCACCGGCAGCTCCGACGTCGACTACGGCCAGCTGCTCACCGGCACCGCCGTCGCGGCGGTCCCGATGGCCGTGCTCTTCCTCTTCCTGCAGAAGCACTTCGTCTCCGGGATGCTCGCCGGGGCCGTAAAGCAGTGACCGAGGCAGAGCAGGGCCCCGGTACCGCCCCCGGCACCACCGGCGGTACCGCGCCCGCCACCACCCGCCGTACCACCCCCGACCCGACCCCGACCCCGACCCCGACCCGAGAGAGGCCCGCCGTGCAGACCGGCTCCATCGACCTCGCCGCGCTGCCCACCTTCGCCCCGGACCAGTGGGAGGGCGGCACGCACCAACTGCTGCGGCACGGCGCCCGGATCACCGTCCAGGCCGCGCCCGGTACCGTCGAGACGTCCCCCGCGCCCGGCACCGTCGAGACGTCCCCCGGGGCCGACGACACCGCCTGGAACACCGCCGGGATCACCGCCACCGCCGACACCGACGTGACCGTCCGCCTGGACGTCCCGCTCGGCGACGCGGCCGGCTTCTGGCACCCCAACGCCGGCTGGGAGCGCACCCTGCCCGCCGACTGGTCGCCCTGGCGCCCGGTCTCCCTGGTGGACTCCGCCCCGGTGGGCTGCCTGTACGACACCGCCGGGCGCACCATGCTCGCCTTCGCCGCCGACCGCACCGTCCGGCGCACCGCCGTGCGCTTCGGCGTCAGCGAGGAGCACAAGCGCTTCGGCGTCTGGCTGCGCTTCCCGCTCGCCGCGGGGGAGACCTTCCGGCTGCGGCTCGCCGCCCCCGGCGCGACCCTGGCCGCCGCCCTGCGGGACCTGCGGGAGTGGTTCGCCACCCTGCCCGGGGGCACCCCGCTGCCCACGCCCGACTTCGGCCGCACCCCGGTGTACTCCACCTGGTACGCCTTCGCCCAGGACGTCACCGCCGCCGGTGTCGAGCGGGAGGCCGTGCTCGCGGCCGAACTCGGCTGCGGCCAGCTCTTCCTGGACGACGGCTGGCAGCTGCACGGCGACGGCCGGGGCTACGCCGGCTGCGGCGACTGGACCGCCGATCCGGTCAAGTTCCCCGACCTGCGCGCCCACGTCGAGACCGTCCGGGCGGTGGGCCTGCGCTACACCGCCTGGATCGCCCCGCTGCTGCTCGGCGAGCGGGCCGAGGCCCACCGCGACTGGGCCCGGTTCGCCCCGCACCACGTGCACCGGCTGGACTGCCGGATCCTCGACCCGCGCCACGCCGAGGTCCGCGAGCACGTGGTCCGGGTCTGCCGCGACGCGGTCGCCGACTACGGCCTGGACGGGTTGAAGATCGACTTCCTGGACGAGGCCGTGGCCTACGGCGCGGCCCCCGTGCCCGAGGACGCCGGCCCGGGCTTCGTCGCCGACGTCGGCGAGGCGATGGCCCTGCTGCTCGCCGGGCTCCGCGAGGCGCTCCGGGAACTGCGCGGCGACGAGTTCGTGATCGAGCTGCGCCAGCGCTACACCGGCCCGGCGATGACCGCCTACGGGAACCTGCTGCGCGCGATCGACTGCCCGGCGGACGCGGTCGCCAACCGCGTCCGCACCCTGGACATCGCGATGCTGGCCCCTGGCGGGGCCGTCCACTCCGACATGCTGATGTGGGACCCGGAGGGCGCGCCGGAGGTGCTCGCCCGGCAGATCCACGGCGCGCTCCACTCGGTGCCGCAGATCTCCGCCCGGCTCACCGAACTTCCCGCGCCGCACCGCGAGGCGCTGGCGTTCTGGCTGGCCACCTGGCGCCGGCTCGCCCCCGTCCTGACCGGAGGTCACTACGAGCCCGGCCGTCCCGACGAGCTGTACCCGCAGGTGACCGCCCGGCACGGGGACCAGTGGGTGGTGACCGCCTACGACGAGCGCCCGGTCACCCTGCCCACCGGCCCCTGGCGGGCGCTCACCCTGGTGAACGCCTCGACCGCCGGGCGTGTGCTGCTGGAGGTCGAGGGGCCGGTCCGGCGGGTCCGGATCGAGCCCCGCGACGCGGCCGGGCGACCCGGCCCGGAGCTGCTGCTGGACCTCGCGGCGGGCCTGCACTCGGTCGCCGTACCGGCGGGCGGTCTGTGCGACGTCACCGAGGCCGCAGGATGACATAGTTACGGCCGACCGGCGAAACGATCAACGCATTTGGGGGCAGGAAGTGGAGCACGAGAAAATCGGGATCACCGAGGTCGCGCAGCGCGCCGGTGTCAGCGTGGCCACCGTCAGTCGGGTGCTCAACCGCAAGGCCGGCGTGTCGCAGAAGACCCGTCAGCTGGTCGAGCGCGCCATGGAGGAGGTCGGCTACGAGCGCGGCGCCGCCTCCGGCGGCATCGTCGGGGTGATCACCCCGGGGCTGTCGATCCCGATCTTCGGCGCGATGGCGGAGCGGATCGGCCTCGCGCTGGCCCCGCACGGTCTGCGGGCCGTGGTCTGCCCCGCGTTGCCGGGCGGCGTCCAGGAGCGGGACTTCCTGAAGTCCCTGCTGGACCTCGGCGCCAGCGGGATAGTGTTCTGCTCCGCCAGCAACACCCTGGAGAACTTCGACCCCGAGGTCCTCCAGCTGCTGGAACACCGCCCCGTCCCCTATGTCTGCATCAACGGCCGGTTCGAGGACAGCGCCTCCGTCGCCTTCTCCACCGACGACGCCTACGCGGCCGAGCTGTCGGTACGCCATCTGCACGGGCTCGGCCACCGCCGGATCGGGATGGCGGCCGGCCCGGTCGGCAACCGCCCGACCGACCGGAGGGTGGCCGGCTACCGGTCCGCGATGACGGCGCTCGGGCTCGGCGAGGACGAGCAGCTCGTGGTGCACCAGACCTACTCGGTCGAGGGCGGCCAGTTCGCCGCCGAGCAGCTGCTCGCCCGGGGTGTCACCGGGATCGTCGCCGCCAGCGACCAGATGGCGCTCGGCGCGATCCGGGCGATCCGCCGGCAGGGGCTGTCCGTCCCCGAGGACGTCTCCGTGATCGGCTACGACGACGGCCCCCTGATGGAGTTCACCGATCCCCCACTGACCACGGTGCGCCAGCCCGTCGACCGGCTGGCCGCCGAGGTCGCCCGGGCCCTGGTCGGCCTGCTCTCGGGCCACCAGGTCCCGGGCGGCGAACTGATGTTCCAGCCGGAGGTGGTCGTGCGCGGCACGACCGCCCCCCACCACCCCCATCACCCCCACCACCCCTGACGGCCGTCGGCCCGAGGCCGCCGGGGGCGCCCCTTCCACAACGATGTCGGAGGATACGTTGCCCCACCCCGTTCCCCGTCGCAGCGCGCCCCGTGCCCACGCCCACCTGGGCCTGGTCTCCCTCGCCGCGAGCGCCCTGACCCTCCTGCCCGCCGGCGCGGCCCGTGCCGCCGCCGAGCCGGTGGTCGCCGGAGCCGCCCACACCGTCACCAACGTCGCCAGCGGCCAGTGCCTGGGCGGCCTGTGGGCCGCCGGGACCGACCGCACCCCGGTCGTGCAGCAGCCCTGCCAGGGCCTCCTCGGCCAGCGCTGGCAGTTCACCCCCGACGGCCGCGGCGGCTACCGGATAGCCGACCGCTCGGCCCCGCGGTCCTGCCTCAACGTGGAGGGCGCCTCCACCGCCCCCGGCGCCGGGCTCGTCGAGTACGCCTGCGACGACTCGGCCAACGAGCGGTTCACCCTGGAGAGCGCGGCCGGCGGCGGCTTCCTGGTCCACCCCGCCAACAGCGCGCTCTGCCTCGACCTGCCGTACGGCTCCTCCGCGCCGAACGCCCGGATCCAGCAGTACGCCTGCCACGGCGGCGCCAACCAGCGGTGGCTGCTGACCCGGGCCGACCCACTGGTCCTCGGCGACCCCGGCTTCGAGCAGGGCGGCAGCGGCTGGACCTTCGGCGCCCACACCGGTACCGCCGGGAACAACGCGCACCGCGGCTCCCGGGCCGCCTACCTGGACGCGGGCACCGGCTACCGGATCAGCCGGACCGCCACCGCGCCGCAGGCCGGCGGCTACGACATCGGCGCCTGGATCGCCACCGGTGCGGCCGGCGGCACCCTGACCGTGCAGGTCAACGGCGCCACCGCGGGCACCGTGACGATCCCCTCGCAGAGCGTCTACGCCCAGTACACCGTCTCCGGCGTGCGGGTGGCGGCGGGCGACACCGTCACGGTGGCGGTCGGTTCGGCGCCCGGCGGCTGGGTCAACGTCGACGACGTCACGGTGGCCCCCGCCGCCCCCAACACGCCGCGGCTCACCTCCTCCGACGCCACCGTCACGGCGATGTTCGAGTGGGCCCGGGCCAAGGCCAACTCCTTCAGCTCGCAGCCCGGCGCGACCGGCGCGCTGAACGCCGACGAGGGCAACAGCGGCGGCACCGGCGAGGCCGTCCAGGCCGCCTCCTACTGGGCCGGCTACCCGTACCGCTCCGCGTTCTACTCGCGGGACTTCGCCCACCAGGTGGTCGGCGCGCACCTGCTCGGCCTCGACGGGGCCACCAAGACGATGCTCCGTTCCTTCGCCTCCTCGGCGGCCGGCGCCCCGGACCACATGCCGTACTGGGCCGTCAACTTCGACGCGAGGACCCCGCTGTCGATCGACTACCGCAGCCCGACCTCGTTCGTCCGCGAGCTCCCCGCCGCCTTCGAGCTCACCCAGAAGATCGACGAGGCGTACCGCTGGACCGGTGACACCGACTACCTGAACGACCCGGCGATGTCCGGCTTCGTCGCGAGCACCGTCGGCCCGTACATCACCGGGCACACCGGCCCGATCGACAACGGCTCGGTCCCGGTCGCCCAGGCCACCAGCGGCGACATCTTCCAGGGTGTCGCGAGCTACAACGAGAACGGTGCCACGCTCGCCGAGTCCGGCGACGCCATCGCCTCCCAGTACCGCGCCTACCTGTCCGCCGCCGCGCTGGCCACCGCCAAGGGCGACACCGCCACGGCCGCCGGTCTGACCACCAAGGCCGCGACCCTGAAGTCCTACTTCAACTCCACCTGGAGCGTGGACCCGGCGAACCCCGGCCGGGTGGTGCGCGCCTACGACGTCAACGGCACCGCGTACAGCGACTGGGGCAAGGAGAACTCCTGGTTCGTCCCGCTCAAGGGGATCATGGACCCGGGCGCCAGGCAGAACGACTACCTGGCCTGGATCGACGCCCAGGCCGCTGGCAGCGGCGCGCCCGAGAACCTGGAGGCCGCCACCTATCTGCCCGACGTCTACTTCGCCCACAACCAGCCCGACAACGGCTGGAAGTGGATGCGCTACGTCTACGACCGGGCCGGCGCCCTGCACAGCACCGGGCGCTTCCTGAACGGCGACTACCCGGAGATCGCCTTCACCCTGCTCGGCCAGACCGTCCAGGGCCTGCTGGGCGTCCAGCCCGACGCCGCCGGCCGGGCCCTCACCACTGCCTCCGGCCTGCCCGCCGGCATGGGCTGGCTGCAGCTGAGCTCCGTCCCCGTCGGCACCGGCACGGTGACCCTGCGCCACGACGCCGGCACCCGGTCGACACTGACCAACACCTCCGCCGCCGGAAGCCTGACCTGGACCGCCCGGTTCGCCGGCGCCCACAGCGGCATCACCGTCGACGGCGCCGCGCAGACCGCCCGCACCGTCACGGTCGACGGGGCGGTCTGGACCTACGCCACCGTCACCGTCCCGGCCGGTGGCACCTCGGTGGTCGCGGTCACCGGCTGACAGGCCCCCGGCCGGGGCGCGGGATTCCCCCACGCCCGCGCCCCGGCCGGGCATCCGCGGGTGCGGACCCGCGGACGACAGGGCTCCACCGGCCTGCGCCGGGTGGAGCCCGTCGTCGTTCGCCGAGCCGGGTCCGTCCTACCCGGCGGCCCCGGGGCCAGGACGGGCGTCCGCCGGGGGAGGCGGCAGGACATGGAGCCCGATCGCCTCGGCCGCGACGGTCATGGCGGCGTCGAAGTAGGCGGGGAGATCCGTGATCACCTTGTTCAGATGACCGAACAGCTCGAAGCTGATCGTGCCGATCAGCGAGACCCACAGCGTGAGCGACCGTTCCACCAGGTCCGCGTAGGGCTCGGCCGGCGCTCCGCCCGCGCTGTCGAGCACCTGCCGGGCGACGAGCCGCGGTCCGGGGAGCGGCTGCGCGGGGGGTCGCAGGAGGCCCGAGGCATGGGCCTCGACGACCAGACCGGCCATCAGCCGGGTGACCCGGGTGGCGGGGTCGACCGTGTCGTCGGGGGCCTGGTAGCCGGGGACGGGCGAGCCGTAGACCAGGGCGAACTCGTGCGGGTGCGCCAGGGCCCACCGGCGGACCGCCCGGCACGCGGCCAGCCACCGGGCGCCCGGATCGGCGTGGGCGGCGGCCGCCGCCCCTGACTCCGCGGCCGCCCCGATCGCGTTGAACGCGTCGATGATCAGCGCGGTGAGCAACGCGTCCCGGCTGGGGAAGTAGCGGTACAGCGCCGAGGAGGCCAGGCCCAGGTCACGCGCCACCGCGCGGAGCGACAACGCGGCCGCCCCGGTCTCGGCGAGCTGGCGGGTGGCGGCTTCCTTGATCGCGCGAGTGAGCTCGGCGCGGGCCAGCTGTCGTGCGGTCTGCGATGCCGTCATGCCGCCCATCCTCTCATTCAAGAGCAGTGCACACAATGGAGAGCACTGCTCTTGACTTCTTCGTGCCGCTGCGAGAACACTCCTCCATGAAGAGAGAGCACTGCTCTCTCACTTCTCCAGGAGGACCCGCATGGCACGGCACATCGTCATCGGCAAGGGCCCGGTCGGCGCCACCACGGCGCGACTGCTCGACGAACAGGGGCACGAGGTGGTCGTCCTGAGTCGTTCCGGCGGCGACGGGAGTACGGCGCTCGACGTCACCGACACGGCGGCGCTCCGGCGGGCCACCGAGGGCGCCGAGGTGATCTACAACTGCGCGAGCCCGCTCTACCACCGGTGGCCCGCCGACTGGCCGCCGATCGCGAACGCCCTCCTCGGCGCGGCGGAGTCCTCCGGCGCGGTGCTGGTGACGATGAGCAATCTGTACGGCTACGGTCCCGTCGACGCCCCCATGACGGAGGATCTGCCACTCGCGGGCGCCGGCGCCAAGGCCCGGGTCCGCGTCGGCATGTGGCGCGATGCGCTGGCCCGGCACCAGGAGGGGCGGATCCGCGTCGCGGAGGCGCGCGCCTCGGACTTCTTCGGGCCCGGCGTCACCGGTAACGGCCACCTCGCCCAGCGGATGATGCCCGCGCTCCTGGCCGGCCGCGCGGTCAGGCTGATGGGCGACCCGGACGCACCGCACAGCTTCACCTACGTCCCCGACATCGCCCGGGCGCTGGTACGGCTCGGTGCCGACGAGCGGGCGTGGGGACGCGCCTGGCACGTTCCCACCGCCCCGCCGTTGTCGACCCGGGAGGCGGTCGGGCACCTGCGCCGGCTGGCGGGTCTGCCGCCGGCCGGGGTCGGCCGGATTCCCTGGTGGCCGCTCCACCTGGTCGGTCTGGTCAACCCCCTGCTCGGGGAACTGCGGGAGGTGCGGTACCAGTTCGACCGGCCGTTCGTGATCGACTCCCAGGTGTACACCGCGACCTTCGGCGAGGTGGCGACCCCGATCGACGAGGCGCTGGGCGCGACCGTCGAGTGGTGGCGGGCGCGGCTCGGCCGCTCTCCGAGGGCATGATGACGATCCGCCTCCGGCACCGCCCGCTGGTCCTGCTCGCCGCCGCGATGGCGGCCCTCGCCCTGCTGTCCGCCGTCGGCCTCGCGGTCGACGACCGGATCCTGGTCGGTGAACCGATCTGGCTGAAGCCCTTCAAGTTCTCCCTCTCCATCGCGATCTATTCGGTGACCCTCGCGTGGATGCTGTCCCTGGGCGGCACGACCCCCCGTTGGGTCCGGTGGCTCGGGACGACGATCGTCGCCGCCAACGCGGTCGAGATGGTGGTGATCGTCGGTCAGGTGCTCCGCGGCAGGCAGAGCCACTTCAACGTCGCCACACCGCTGGACGCCGGCCTCTGGTTCGTGATGGCCGCCTCGATCGTCACGTTGTGGCTGGCCAACCTCGGCATCGCGGCCAGGTCGTTCCGCGAGCGGACCGGGGACCGCCCGGTCACCTGGTCCGTCCGGCTCGGCCTGCTCCTCGCGGTGGTGGGCATGGCGCTCGGTTTCCTCATGACCGGCCCGACCCCCGCCCAGCTCGGTGCCATGCGCGGAGGGGCCGCCGTCGGCATCGTGGGGGCGCACGGCGTCGGCGTCGCCGACGGCTCGCCCGGCATCGCCGTCACCGGCTGGAGCAGCACCGGCGGCGACCTGCGCGTCCCCCACTTCGTCGGCATGCACGCGCTGCAGGCCGTCCCGCTCGTCGCCCGGCTGCTGATCGCGCTGTCCCGCCGGTTCCCGCGGTTGGCCGACGAACGGACACGCCTGCGCCTGGTCCTGGTGGCGACCGGGACCTACGCGGGCGTGCTGGCGATACTGACCTGGCAGGCGCTGCGCGGCCAGTCGCTCGTCCACCCCGACGGCGCGACCCTGACGGCCCTGGCCCTGCTGGCCGTTGGCGCGGTGGCGTCCGTGCTGGTGTCCGTGCTGGCGGTCGCCCGACGCCACCGGGTGCCACCGGAGTCCGCGTGACCGGCCGCCCGGCGGCGGCGCGTCCGCTGGTGGTGCGCCCGCTGCCGGTGCTCGAACTTCGGATGCTCCGGCCGGCCGAGCCGCCGTGCGCCGTGGCTCAGCCGGCCGGCCAGGCCCGCAGCAGGGCGTCGAGCGCGTCCAGGATCCGGGCCCAGCTCTCCTCGGCCGTCCGGGGGGTGTGCTGGAAGCCGCCCGACCGTTCGAGGGCGACATAGCCGTGGAAGGTGCTGCCGAGCAGCCGGACGGCGTCCGTCTCGTCCGGCTCGGCGAGGTGGTAGCCGCGCAGGATGGCCCGGGTCATCTGCGAGTGCCGGACGGCCGCGCTGGCCCGGGCCGTCTCCGGGTCGAGCGGCAACTGCGCGGCGGTGTAGCGGCCGGGGTGCTCGTGCGCGTAGCCCCGGTAGGCGTCGGCGAAGGCGGTCAGGGCGTCCTTGCCGGCGCGGCCCGCGAGCGCGGCGGCGGCCCGGTCGGCGAGTTCCTCCAGGGCCAGCAGGGCGATCCTGGTCCTGAGGTCCTGGGAGTTCTTGACATGGGAGTAGAGGCTCGCGTCCTTGACGCCGAAGCGCCGGGCGAGCGCGGAGACGGTCACCTTGTCGAAGCCGACCTCGTCGGCGAGTTCCGCCCCCGCCGCCGTGAGGCGCTCGGTGTTCAGTCCCACGCGTGCCATACCTGTCCTCTCGATCACCTGGACTCATAATACATTTGCCTAGGACGCCTAGGTAATTTACGTTGCTTCCCATGAAGCCATTGACCGAACCCGAGATCCGCGCCGCCTTCGTCAACTGCACCAAGGGTGAGGCCGGGCGGCTGAACATCCCGCGTGACCTGGCCGAGCGGCCCTGGGACGACCTGGACTTCCTCGGCTGGCGCGACCCGCAGGCCCCCGATCGCGCCTACCTCGCCGCGGTGCTCGACGGCCGCCCGGTCGCGGTCGCGCTGCGCTCCTCCGGCGCGGCCTCCTGGCAGGCCCGCCGCAGCCTCTGCTCGCTCTGCGTCACCACGCACACCGGGGGCGTCTCGCTGCTGGTGGCCGCCCGCGCCGGTAAGGCCGGCAAGCAGGGCAACTCGGTCGGCGCCTACATGTGCGCGGACCTCGCCTGCTCGCTCTACGTCCGGGGCAAGAAGGAGGTCGGCACCAAGCTGCACGAGTCGCTCACGCTGGAGGAGAAGATCGAGCGCACGGTGGCGAACCTCACCGCCTTCGTCGCCAAGGTGACGGCGTGACCCTTCCCGCCCCGTACCGGCGCGCGTCGGCGAGCCCGGTCGGAGTCGCCCGTTCGGCGGTACGGGGGCGGC
Organism: Kitasatospora sp. NPDC094019; assembly: GCF_044764505.1. Lineage (NCBI taxonomy): Bacteria > Bacillati > Actinomycetota > Actinomycetes > Kitasatosporales > Streptomycetaceae > Kitasatospora > Kitasatospora sp. NPDC094019. The sequence continues at coordinate 198,063 of NZ_JBIWIF010000013.1, read as the reverse complement.
CCGGCCGGGCATACTGAGGGGACCGCCGGGCCCGCCCGGCTCCGGTACGACGAACCGTCGGTTCCCTTCAGCGAGCGGCGGTTCGACCACTCGGCGGCCGCTCCCGACCCCAGGGAGGGCCATGTCCGAGGAGATACCCGGCGCCCAGCCGCTGCCGGCCCCGGCCGGAGTGTCCGACACCGCCCGGGCCGCCTTCGACCGCAGCGCCCGGCTGGTGTTCGCCGGCCGCTACGAGGAGGCCCTGACGGCGACCGAGGAGACGGCCGCGCTGTTCCGGGGGCCCGCGCCGGGAGGCCGCCCGGCGAACCGGGAGACGGCGGCCGCGCTCGCCTACGTCCTGGTGCTCCGCTGCGAGGCGCTGGCCAAACTCGGCCGCTGGGACGAGTGCCTGCGCACCGCCTCCGAAGCGGTCGACCTGGGACGCGGGCAGGCGGTGACCGCGCCGTTCACCGCCCCGCTCGGCGCCACCCTGCTCGGCCTCGGCACCGCGCTCTGGGGGCTCGGCCGCCCGCAGGAGGCGGTCGCCGTGACCCGGGAGTCCGTCGACCTGCACCGGCAGCTCGCCCGCGCGGACCACGCCTACCGCCCCCAGCTCGCCAACGCGCTCAACCAGTTGGGCGTGGTGCTGTCCCGGCTGGGGCGGCACGCCGAGGCCCTGGACGTCAGCAAGGAATCGGTGGCGCTGTTCCGCCGGCTGGCCGCGGCCGACCAGGCCACCCACACCCACGGACTCGCCCAGGCGGTGAACAACCTGGCCCGCCGCCAGTCGGCGCGCGACCAGCACCGCCGGGCGCTCCGCAGCATCCAGGAGGCCGTGGCGCTCTACCGCCGGCTGGCCGCGGCCAATCCGGCGGTGCACCGCCGGGATCTCGCGATGGCGCTGGGCAACGCGGCCCGGATGCACAGCGGCCGGGCCGACTCGCTGGCCGCCGTGGCCGAGGCGGTCGCCATCCTGGAGGAGCTGGACCGGTCCGAACCGGGAGTCCACGGCGGGCTGTTCGCCGACTCGCTGTCCCTGCACGCGGCGGCGCTCGCCGACCTCGGACGGTTCCGGGAGGCGGCCGAGGTCACCACCAGGGCGGTCGCGATGATGCGGGAGCAGGCCGCGATCAACCCCGTGGCGCGGCGAGGAGACCTGGCCGTGGCGCTGTCCTTCCACGCCCGGGTGCGGGCCGAGGGCGGCCTCGACCTGGCCGCCGGGCTGGCCGCCGCGACGGAGGCGGTCGCGCTGATGCGCGTCCTCGCGGCCGAGATCCCTGCCCTCTACGCGCCCTCGCTCGCGGAGGCCGTCGCCCTGGAGAGCCGGCTCCGCGCCGTCGCCCCACCGGCGGACACGGCCTGACCACCCCCCCACCGGACGCGTCCCCGCCGACCACCCGGGCGGGGCCGCGTCGGATCGGCGTCCGGCTCGTTGGACCGGGCATGGCGGACGAGACGGACGAGACGGACGGCCCGGGCGACGGTGGCTCGGTGCCGATGGTGTGGGCCCTGGCGGTGCGGGCGGTGGTGCTCGGACCGCCCTTCGCCGAGCTGATCGTGGAGATCGGCCCCAGCCTGTTCGAAGCCTTCGTCGACAACGCGGTGGACAGCGGGTTCGTCCTGGCGGCGGGGGAGCCGCCCGCCACCACCGCGGTGGTGGAGCTGGAGGGCAACGCCCTGGTCCGGCTGGTCATGGTGGGCGGGCGGCAGGCGTGGGAGCCGGCGTCCGAGGTCCTGGCCTCGCCCGGCTGGCTGACGGCCGCCGCCGGACGGCGCGCCGTCGTGGTGCTGGTCGTCCCGCCCGGCACCTGGCCGCCCGGCCTGATGGACCTGGAGCCGGCCGCCGGCGCCGAGCTGCTGACCCGCAGTCTGGAGTCGGCCCGGGCGGCCGGAGCGGTGCTGCACGGCACGGCCGGCTACGAGCGGCGCGGCCTCTGACCACCCCTGGCCGGTGACGGGCGGCGCGGCCCCCGACCGCCCCCGGCCGGGTGGCAGTTCGCCCGGACGGGCCCGCGTCCGCGCAGGTGGAGCGGGGTTCCCACGGACCGTCAGGTGGCGTAATGCGGCGGCAACGAAAAACCGGCCGCCGCCGCTCTATGGTTCTCGCCGAACCCGTTCCCGGCCCCGGAGCAGCACCGATGACCAGCGAGAACCCGACCCGCGCCGGCTCCCGCCGGCTGCGCGCCGACCGCGCCCGGCAGGTGGCCGACGTGCTGCGCCGGCAGGTGCTCGGCGAGACCTTCGCGGACGGCGCGTTGCCCCGTGAGGACGAGCTGGCCGAGGAGTTCGGCGCCTCCCGCAACACCGTCCGGGAGGCGCTGGACCTGCTGCGCGGCGAGGGCCTGGTGCGTCGGGTGCCCGGCTCCGGCACGCTCGTCGTGGCGGACAAGGTGCCGCACGGGCTGAACCGGCTCCAGGGCCTCGCCGAGACCCTGCACGAGCACGGCGAGGTGGTCAACGAGGTCCGCGCCCTCGGCCCGGTCCGCGCACCCGGCCCGGTGGCCCGCCGCCTCGGGCTGCCGGAGGGCGCCGACGTGGTCTACGTCGAGCGGCTCCGCCGGCTGAACGGCCTGCCGCTCTCGCTCGACCTGACCTACCTGGCCCCGGACATCGGTGCCGGACTGACCGCCGAGGCCCTGGTGGACCAGGACATCTTCGGCCTGATCGAGCGGGCCACCGGGCAGCCGCTGGGCCGCGCGGACATCACCCTGGAGGCGGTCAACGCCGACCCGCACTCCGCCGCGGTGCTCGAACTGCCGCGCGGCTCAGCGCTGCTGATGCTGGAACGGCTCACCTCATTGGCCGACGGGCGCCCCGTCGACCTGGAGTACGTCCGCTTCCGCGGCGACCGCATCACCATGCAGGGCAGCCTGCTGCGCGACGCCCCCTGAGCCTCCCCCGAGCGTCCCCCGCCCCGCACTCCCGACCGTCCCGCCGCGCGACACCCCTTCGGCGTGCCCCCGAGCGCGCCCCGAACCCGATCCGAGGAAGCCCATGGCACTCGCCGACCACCGTACCGACGTGCCCGTGACCGTCGACGCCTCCCTGTGCATCGACGGCTGCACCCTCTGCGTGGAGATGTGCCCGCTGGACTCCCTGGCCATCGACCCGGACAGCGGCAAGGCGTACATGCACGTGGACGAGTGCTGGTACTGCGGCCCCTGCGCCGCCCGCTGCCCCACCGGGGCGGTCACCGTCAACATGCCCTACCTGATTCGCTGAGGTGCGCCGGATGCCTTCCAACGCCCGCGCCACCGCCGGGGCCACCGCCGGGGTCACTGCCGAAGCCACCGCCGGCGCCACCGCCCCGCCGCGACGCGTCGCGGCGGCCCTGCTCGCCGCCGCCGCGCTGACCGCCGCCACCGCCTGTTCCGCCGCCTCCGCCGACGCCGGGACGGTCGAGGTGGTCGTCGGCTACCAGTCGAAGACCATCAACACCGTGACCGCCGGCACCCTGCTGCGGGTCCAGGGCTACCTCGAACAACGACTCGCCGAACAGGGCCGCGCCGACGGCCACCGGTACCGGGTCACCTGGCAGGACTACGACTCCGGGGCGCCGATCACCGCGCAGATGCTCGCCGGCAAGATCGACATCGGATCGATGGGTGACTACCCGCTGCTCATCAACGGCTCGCGCGCCCAGGACGCGGGCGGCCCCGGGACCCGGCTGGTCTCCGTCACCGGATACAACCTGCTCGGCGCGCTCAACTCCGTCGTGGTGCCGACCGGTTCGCCAGCGCACACGCTGGCCGACCTCAAGGGCCGCAAGGTGTCGACCTCGGTCGGCTCCGCCGCCGACGGCACCCTGGTCCAGGCGCTCGCCCGGGCCGGAGTGGCGGAGGGCGAGATCCAGAAGCAGAACCAGCAGCCCGCCGTCGGCGCCTCCGCGCTCAAGGCCGGCAGCGTCGACGCGCTGGCCCAGTTCGTCGCCTGGCCCGGCGCCGTGGTCTTCGCCGGGGAGGGCCGGCTGCTCTACGACGGCGCCGCGCTCGGCCGCCCCACCCTGCACGGCGTGGTGATCCGCCAGGCGTACGGCACCGGGCACCCCGCCGTCGTCCGGGCCTTCCTCCAGGCCCAGGCCGACGCGACCCGGTACCTGAACGAGCACCCGCTCGACGCGAGCCGGAAGGTCGCCGACGCCACCGGTCTGCCGCCCGAGGTGGTGCACCTCTACAACGGCCCCAACGGCATCGCGACCTTCGCCACCCCGCTGGACCAGGGGCTGCTGGACGCCCTGCGCGCGGACGTGCCCTTCCTCCGTTCGGTCGGCGTCCTCAAGGCCCTGGACGTCGAGCGCTTCGTCGACCCGTCCTACCAGGCGCAGGCCGCCCTCCCCACCGTCCCGCCGGCCCGGATCTCCGGCACCGACGAGATCTGCGGACGCCCCGTCACCGACCCCCGGCTGGCCGGCGAGGTCTGGTACGAGGGCGAGGACGCCACTCACCCGGCCGCCGATCCCCGCTGCCTGCTGCGCGCGCTGAAGGCACCCGGCCGCGAGGCCCGCGCCGCCTACGTCCCCGACGCCGCCACCGGGACCCGCTGGTTCGCCGACAAGGACCAGTGGGTGCGCGACGGCGACGCGCTGCTGCCCTTCACCACCGAGGACGGCGCCGCCGCGTACCTGGCCGCCCACCCGGAGGGCCGCCGGCTCTCCTACCAGGAAGCCCTGGAGGCCGCGTGACCGCGCCACCGGAGGCCCCCCGGGCCGCCGCACCTCCCGCCGGCGTTCCCGCCGGGCGCCCGGCCGGTCCCGCCGCCCGCCGGCCCCGGTCCGGCGCGCGGGGCGCCCGGGCCGCGCGCCGGACCCGGCAGGGGCTCGCCCTGCTCGCCTTCGCCGGGCTCTGGCAGCTGCTGACCGCGTGGAAGGTCCGGTTCTGGCTGCGGTTCGACCAACTGCCCACCGCCGTCCAGGTCGGCCAGGCCCTGGTCCGCCGGATCGGTACCGACGAGTACTGGCACGACCTCGCCGACAGCCTGCGGCGGATCGGCTGCGGCTTCCTGCTGGCCGCCCTGCTCGGGGTCGCCGCCGGAGTGCTGACCGCCCGCTCCCGCTGGGCCGCCGACCTGCTCGGACCGGTCCTGGAGCTGGTCCGCCCGATCCCGGCGATCGCGCTGGTGCCGGTCGCGATCATGCTCTTCCCCGAGAACGAGCAGGGCATCGTCTTCATCACCGGCACCGCCGCCTTCTTCCCCGTCCTGGTCGCCACCCGGCACGCCGTTCGGGCCGTCCCCCCGCTGTGGGAGGAGGCCGTGCGCACCATGGGCGCGGGCCGGGCCCGGGTGCTGCGGAGCGTCGTCCTGCCCGGCGCCCTGCCCGGGATCACCGGCGGTCTGTCGGTCGGGCTCGGCGTCGCCTGGATCTGCGTCATCTCCGCCGAGATGGTGTCCGGGCAGTTCGGCGTCGGCTACCGGACCTGGTCCGCGTACACCGTGCTCGACTACCCGGGCGTGTTCGTCGGCATGGCGACGATCGGGGTGCTGGGCCGGGTCACCTCCGGCGCCGTCGAGCTCCTCGGCCGCCGGCTCACCGCCTGGCTGCCCCCGACCGGGTCGGCGGCACCGGGCCGGACGACCACCGCGCCCGCCCCGCCGGCCATCGCCCCGCCGCCCGCCCCGTCGACCCCGGCCCCGTCGGCCATCGCCCCGCCGCCCGCCCCGTCGACCGCAGCCCCGGCCCCGGCACCCGTCCGGTCGGCCACCGCCCCGACGCCCGGCCCCACGGAGGTGCGGACATGAGCCTGCGACTGACCGCCAGGGACCTGCGGCTCGGCCACCCCGGCCACCCCGGACCCCCCGTGCTCGACGGCGTCGACCTCGACGTGGCGCCGGGCGAACTGCTCACCGTGCTCGGCCCCTCCGGCGGTGGCAAGTCCACCCTGCTGCGCGCCCTGGCCGGCCTGCTCGCCCCGACCGGCGGCGAACTCCTCGCCGACGGACGGCCGCTGCGCGGACCGGGCGCCGAACGGGCCCTCGTCTTCCAGGAGGACGGCCTGCTGCCCTGGCGCAGCGTCCGGCGCAACGTCGAACTCCCGCTGACCGTCCGGCGCACCCCGCGGGCCCGCCGCCGCGCCCCGGTGGCCGAGTGGATCCGGCTGGTCGGCCTGGACGGACTCGAACGGCGGCTGCCCCGCGAACTGTCCGGCGGCCAGCGCCAGCGCGTCCAGCTCGCCCGCGCCCTGGTCGGCGCGCCCCGCGCCGTCCTGATGGACGAACCGTTCGGCGCGCTCGACGCCGGCACCCGCGCCGAGATGCAGCGCCTGCTGCTGACCGTGCGGGAGCGCGAGGGCTGCACCGTCGTCCTCGTCACCCACGACGTCGACGAGGCCCTGCTGCTCGGCGACCGGGTCGCCGTCCTCGGCGGGGGCACCCTCGCCGCCGTCCACGACGTCCCGCATCCCCGTGACCCCGCCGCCCGCACGGACCCGGCGGCCCGCACCGCCCCGGCCCTGCGCGCCCTGCGCGGGCAACTGCTGGACCTGCTCGCCGGCCCCGTCCCGACCCCGCCCGAGAAAGGCACCCGATGAGGATCCCCGACCTCGCCGACACCCGGCAGCTGAGCTGCGACGTCCTGGTGGTCGGCGGCGGCACCGCCGGTTCGATGGCCGCGATCAGCGCCGCCGAGGCCGGGGCGCGCGTCCTGCTGCTGGAGAAGGCCCACGTCCGGCACTCCGGCGCGCTGGCCATGGGCATGGACGGCGTCAACAACGCCGTCGTCCCCGGCCGCGCCGACCCGGACGACTACGTCGCCGAGATCACCCGCGCCAACGACGGCATCGTCGACCAGCGCACCGTCCGCCGGACCGCCACCCGGGGCTTCGCCATGGTCCGGCGCCTGGAGGGCTACGGGGTGAAGTTCGAGAAGGACGAGCACGGCGAGTACCAGGTGCGCCAGGTCCACCGTTCCGGCAGCTACGTGCTGCCGATGCCGGAGGGCAAGGACGTCAAGAAGGTCCTCTACCGGGTGCTGCGGGAGCGGCGGCTGCGAGAGCGGATCACCATCGAGAACCGGGTGATGCCGATCCGGGTCCTCACCGCCGGCGGCCGGGCGGTGGGCGCCGCCGGGTTCGACACCCGCGACGGAGGCTTCGTCACCGTGTCGGCCGGCGCCGTCGTCCTCGCCACCGGCCCCTGCGGCCGCCTCGGCCTGCCCGCGAGCGGCTACCTCTACGGCACCTACGAGAACCCCACCAACGCCGGCGACGGTTACGCCATGGCCTACCACGCCGGCGCCGAACTCAGCGGCATCGAGTGCTTCCAGATCAACCCGCTGATCAAGGACTACAACGGCCCCGCCTGCGCCTACGTCGCCAACCCCTTCGGCGGCTACCAGGTCAACCGGCACGGCGAGCGCTTCGTCGACTCCGACTACTGGTCCGGCCGGATGATGGCGGAGTTCGCCGCCGAGGTCGCCTCCGACCGGGGCCCGGTGTTCCTGCGCACCACCCACCTGCCGGAGGAGACCGTGCAGGCGCTCGAATCCATCCTGCACACCACCGAACGCCCCACCCGCGGCACCTTCCACGCCGGACGCGGCCACGACTACCGCACCCACGACATCGAGATGCACATCTCCGAGATCGGCCTCTGCGGCGGACACTCCGCCTCCGGCGTCCAGGTCGACGAGAACGCCGCCACCACCGTCCCCGGCCTCTACGCCGCCGGCGACCTCGCATGCGTCCCGCACAACTACATGATCGGCGCCTTCGTTTTCGGCGACCTCGCCGGCACCCACGCTGCCGCCCACCTCCCGGCCGACCGCGCCGAACTGCCGCAGGACCAGGTCGAGGCCGCCCACGCCCTCGCCTACCGGCCGCTGCGCAACCCCGACGGGCCGCCGCAGGCGCAGGTCGAGTACAAGCTCCGGCGGTTCGTCAACGACTACATCGCCCCGCCGAAGACCGGCGCCCGGCTCTCCCTGGTCCTGGACCACCTCGACCGGATGCGCGGGGAGATCGCGGCGATGGGAGCCCGGACCCCGCACGAGCTGATGCGCGCCGTCGAGGTCGACTTCATCCGGGACTGCGCCGAGATGGCCGCCCGCTCCTCGCTCGCCCGCACCGAGAGCCGCTGGGGCCTCTACCACCAGCGCACCGACCACCCCGCACAGGACGACGAGCGCTGGTTCAGCCACCTCAACCTGCGCCGGAACGCCGACGGGGCGATGGAGTTCCTCACCCGCCCGGTCCACCCCTACCTCGTCCCCGTCGAGGGCCTGGAACCGCCCGCGCTCCCGGTCACCGTGCTCGGCGAGGTCCACCCGGAGCCGGTCGGCCGCGCCCCCGAGGCCGCCCCCGCCCGGGCGACCGGCTCCGCGCCCGTCACCGCCGCCGCCCCGGCCCCGTCCTCGCCCCGCCTGCTCGACCTGCTGCGGACCGCCGAGGCCCGGCCCACCCTCGACCGGCTGGCCGGCTTCCTCACCGATTCGGCGGCCGAGGTGCGCCGCACCGCGCTCACCGTGCTGACCGAGCACGCCCCGCCCGGCACCGGCCCCGCGCTGGCCCGGGCCCTGGCGGACACCGACGGCACGGTCCGGGCCGCCGCCGTCGCCGGACTGCGCGAACTCGCCGAGGTGCTGGACGGACCGGAGCTCGGCCCCGCCCTCGACCTCGGCGCGGATTCGCCCGACCCCGTGGTCCGGGCCGGCGCGCTGGAACTCGCCCGGGTGCTGCGCACCGGCACCGCCCGGCGGTTCGCCGCCGCCCTGGCCGACGCCGTCGTGCCGGTGCGGCTCCAGGCGGTGCGCGGCCTGGTCGCGCTGGACGACGCCGCCGCGCTGGCGGGCGCTGCCGGGGACCGGGCCCGGGAGGTCCGGGTGGCGGTGGCGGAGGGGCTCGGTACCGTCGGCGACCCCGTGGGCGGCCCCGCCCTGGTGACGCTCGCGGCCGACCCGGATCCGCTGGTCCGGGCCGCCGCCCTCACCGGGGCCGCCGGGATCGGCTGCCCGCCGGAGCTGGCCGCGATCGCCGTCGGCGCGACGACGGCGGAGTCCTGGCGGATCCGGGCCGCGGCCGCCGCCGCGCTCGCGGTCGCGGGTGAAGTGCCGCCGCTGCTGGGTCTGCTGGACGACGGGGAGGCCGACGTGCGGAAGGCCGCGGTGCGGGCCCTCGCGGCCCGGTCGGGGGAGCCGGAGGTGGCGGCGGCGCTGCGGGAGCGGCTCGCCGATTCCGACGCGGACGTCCGCGCGTACGCCAGGCTGGCGCTCCCGCGTCGGCCGGTGGCGGCGGCCGCGGCCGCCCCGGCGGCGGGCGGCTGACCGCCCGGGGACGGCCCGGAGGCCGCGCGCGGCTTGCTGACGAATCGTCAACAAGCCGCGCGCGGACCCTTGACGGTGCATGGACACGGCTCTACAACGTAGTCAGCTCCCGGAAAACCCCACCTCAGCCCCCCGCGGGGGCTCCGGAAGCATGCCCGCTCGCCGTCCCCCACCGAGAACGAGGCCCCCATGCGTATCCGCACCTGCCTTGCCCTGGCCGCGGCCGCCACGACCCTGGCCGTCGGCGCCCTCCCGGCGTCCGCCGTCCCCGCCGCCGCCCCGGTCGCCGCCGTCCCGGTGCTGACCACCGGCGACGCCGCCGGCCCGGCCGTGGCCGCGGGCGACATCCTGGTGGCGCCGCTCGCCGCCGGGACCAAGGCCACCTTCTACTCGGCCACCACCGGCGCCACCGGCGTGACCTGCGGCGTCTCGCCGTTCACCGCCCGGGCCCTGACCAACCCCGACGCGCCGGGCACGGCGACCGCCTCGTTGACCGGCATGAGCTTCGCCTCCTGCACGGCCAACGTCACCGGCGTCACCTCGGTGAAGAGCCTCACGGTCGGCAACCTCGCCTACGGCCTCTCGCTCGGCGGCGGGCCCGTCGTACTGGCGGGCGGCGCGGCCGGCCCGATCCAGGCGACGGCGGTGCTGAACAGCTGGTTCGGCACCCTCACCTGCACCTACCAGCTCAGTGGCGCCTTCACGGGCAGCTCCGACAACGCCACCCACACCCTGGCCTTCCGCAACGAGCACTTCGTCAAGAGCGGCGGCTCGGGCCTCTGTCCGGGCGAGGGCTACTTCTCGGCGACGTACGGCCCGCTGGCCGACTCCAGCCGGGCCGGTTCCCCGGTGGTCCAGGTCAACTGACGGAACGCGCCGGCGGCGCCCCGGTCCCGAGCCGGGACCGGGGCGCTCGCACGTCTGCCGGACGCGCCCGGACGCGCGCCCCGGGCCGGCCCCCACCGCGTCGACCCGGGCGGCACCGACCCGGACGGCGAGCGCCGGCCGCCGACCCTCGCACTCTCCGCCGGGAACTACGGCACCCGGCTCAGGTGCCGGCGGCCGTCACCGAGGCCGCGACCGCCAGCATCGCGTCGTTGGCGGCCTTCGCGGTGGTCAGCTCCGGCAACCGCTGCCGGATCAGCTCCTGCTCGTACGCCGACTCGACGGTGAACCAGACGCCCACCACATTGACCCGGGCCTTGCACTCGACGTCCGCGGTCGCGGTGGCGATCTCCTCGGCCGACGGGGTCGCGGCGGCACCCCAGCGCGGGTCCTTCAGGGCGTCCCCGGGCGTGCCGTAGGAGTGGCCGCGCTCGGCCATGCAGCCGGACCAGTCCCGGAAGACCGCCACCACCCGCGGGTCCTGCCGGGAGCGGTCGAAGCCCTCGTAGTTGACCCCCACCGCGACCTCGGCGTCGCGTCCGGTGCCGCCGCGCGCGGCCAGCTGCCGCTGCGCGTCCGCGATGCACCCGCCGGACGGCAGCTGCCTGCCCCGGTACTCGGTGGCGGTGCCGGGGGCGGGCCTGCCGTCCGGGCCGAGGCCGGCGCCGAGCACGGCGGTGACGTCGGGCCCGACGGACGGCGCCGTGCCCGGCTTCTTCCCGCGGTCCGGGTCCGGCGAGTGGTAGCCGTTCGCGGCGACGTCGGAGATCTCGACCGGGTCGTACCGGTGGGTGGTCTGGGTGGTGGTGGGCGCGGTCGGGGTCGGCGCGGAGTAGTCCAGGCCGAATCCCCGGACGCAGCGGGTGGCCAGGACGCCCTGGGCCGCGTCGAGCTGCCGGAACTGCTCCCCGCTCAGCAGGTACGCCTCGATCGGCAGGGCGCGGTCGTCGACCCGGCTCAGCCGGGGGACGTCCCCGATCGGGGGTGGCTCCATCGGGGCGAGGGTGGTGGACCGCGGCGCGGCGGTGGTCGCGGCGGGACCCGAGGCGCAGCCGGCGGTCATGGCCAGGGCGGCGGTCAGAGCGGCGGTCAGCAGCAGGGTCGGCAGCGGGCGGCCGCGGCGCGGGGGTGTCATGCGGGGCTCCTCGGGCACCCGCCCGCGCGGTGCCGCGGGCGGTTCGGCGGGGGTGGTTCGGCAGGTGGTTCGGCGGAGAGGGTGCGACCCGGGTGCCGGGCCCCGGTGAACGGGGCCCGGCACCCGGGTCGGTGGTTGGCTAGAGGGTTTCCCAGCTCTGCGAGTGGTTGTTGTTGCGCATGTTGATCGTGCCGCCGTTCCAGGACACGTTGCCCAGGTTCACCCACTGGTCGTGCGGGACGAACTGGCTCGGGCCGCTGTCGCGGATGCTGAACTCGCGGTAGTGGACCCGGAGGTTGTGGTAGTGGTCCAGGTTCCACACCGAGGCGGCGTTGTTCAGGACGGGCTGGCCGTTGCCGGCGCCGCCGCCACCGAAGTTGCCGTCGTAGTTGCCGAACTCGCCCTTGCCGAACTTGGCACCCTGGAGGTTCTGGCTGTAGTAGAGGCACGCGTCGCCGCTCACGCAGCCGCCGCTGCTGGCGAAGGCCGGCGCGGAGGCGCCGAGCAGCACCGAGCCCAGGGTGGCCGCGGCGAGTACGCCGGCAGCGATCTTCTTCTTCATGTTCATGCCTCTCCATCGGTGGTTCGGGAATTGCCGCGCGCCTTCGCCGTTGGGGCGCCGGTGGATTTCCCGGATCGGTTCCGGGCTGTGCACCGCCCGACGAGAACGACTGTGCCGGAACGACCGGGCCGATTGGAGGGGGGAAGCGGGCTTTGAGACGTCTCACCCGGCCGCGGGCCGCTGAGCTGGGGTTTGAGAAATGGTCTGGACCAATCGTGAGACGCCGGGATTCCGGATCGCGGGCGATTCGTTCGATTGCTCCCCGCTTTCCGTATTCGCCGGGGGTGATCCGCAGTGGGGGTACTTCTGACGGATTTTCAGCTCACTCGGGCAGTGGAATTCGCTGTGGCTCCGGAAGTGGAATTCAATATTCCGGCGCCGGGGGGAACGCGCCGCAGGCGTCGGCCATCGGCCGGCGGCGGCTCCACCGGTGCGAGGATGGGCCGCCATCGCCCCACCCCGACAGAACAGGAACCGCACCATGGAACGCGTCCTCGGTATCGGCGGCTACTTCCTGCGCGCCGCCGACCCGGCCGCCCTGACGGCCTGGTACCGCGAGAGCCTGGGCCTGGACACCGACGAGCACGGCTTGTGGCGGCAGGAGCAGGGGCCGACCGTGTTCGCGGCCTTCGAGGCCGACACCGACTACTTCGGGGACCGCGGCCAGCAGAGCATGCTGAACTTCCGCGTTCGCGACCTCGACGCGATGCTGGCCCAGCTCCGGGCCGTGGGTGCCGACATCGCGGGGGAGGTGCAGGAGATGGAGGGGGTCGGGCGGTTCGGCTGGGTCACCGACCCGGAGGGCAACCGGATCGAACTCTGGCAGCCGGCCGGCTGAGCCGTCGCGGCGGGCGGACCGTCCCGGCGGCCGGGCCCTCCCGGTGTCGCGCGGGACGGGAGCGGGCCGAGGGCGGTCTGCTCCCGTCCGTCCGTGCTGTGTGTGCCTGTGTGCCTGTGGGTCTGTTCGCCGGTTCGCCCGTTCGACTGTTCGCCCGTCAGGTCGGCTCAGGCCGCGACGCCCTCGACCACCGACAGCACCGTCGAGGTCGGGATCACCCGGGACAGGCGCAGACCGGCCCGCCCGAAGAGCTCCGCGAAGTCGGCCTCGGTCCGCTCGCGCCCGCTGAGCGAGGCCATCATCATCAGGTCCAGCGTCTTCGACTGGTGGGGTCCGTCGCCCGGCGGCACCACCGCGTCCAGCACCAGGACCCGGCCGCCCGGACGCAGGGCGCGCCGGCAGTGGCCGAGCAGGGTCACGCAGGTGTCGTCGTCCCAGTCGTGGGTGATCCGCTTGAGCAGATGGACGTCGCCCGACGGAACGGAGGAGAAGAAGTCGCCGTCCTGCGGCGTCCAGCGGCCCGCGACGTCCCGTTGCGCGTCCAGCCGGTTCCCGGCCAGGACGTGCGAGCGGTCGTAGAGCACGCCCTCCAGGCCGGGGTTGCGGCGCAGCACCTCCAGCAGCAGGCCGCCGTGGCCGCCGCCGATGTCCACGACGGTTCCGCTCGCGGGGAAGTCGTAGGCGGCCGCGATCGGGGCGTTCTCCGGGTCGGACATCGCGGCCATGCCGACGTGGAAGACCGCGGCGGTCCGCTCGTCCTTGGCGAAGTGGTCGAAGAACGGCATACCGAAGAGCTTCTCGAAGGCGGCGGTGCCCTCGGTCAGACAGTGCGTCAGCTCTCCGGCGGGCCCCCACATGGTGCGGTCGGTCAGCATCCCGATCGCCGTCCGCGCGGAGTGCGGGACGTCGCTCCGCAGGGCCTGCCCGGCCTCGGTCAGGGCGAAGCGGCCCTGCGCGTCCTCGGTCACGATGCCCCGGGTGGCGAGCAGCCGCAGCACCCGGTGCAGGTTGCGGGCGTCCGTGCCGGTCGCGGCGGCGAGGTCGGCGGGGAGGGCGGGCCCGGCCGCGAGGTGGTCGGCCACCCCTATCTCGGCGGCGGCCCGGAGCGCGGCGGGGAACAGGAAGCCGAGCGCCTCGTCGACGAGGAAGGCGGCGGAGGCCCGCAGTGCCTCCTCCCACTCGCCCGCCCCGGCCCGCCCGTCGATCGCCCGACCGTCGTCGTGAGTCATGTCGTCCTCCTGCTGCTGGTCCCGGTGTCGTGGACGCCGCTGCCCGGCCGTCCGCCCGCATGCTGCCCATGGGTAACCGTCCCGACACCCACCGCGACGGATCCGGTCCGACGCGCACCGCGACCGATGCGGGTCCGGCGCCCACCCCGATCGGTCCGCCCGGCCCCTGCCGCGATCGCTGTCGTCCGGGTGCCCGCCGTTCCGCGCCCCGGCTCACTCGACCAGGCGCAGCCAGGCTTCGGCGAGGGCGGCATGACCGGCGTCCGTCGGGTGTACGCCGTCGGCCGACCAGTACTCGGGTCCGGTCCGCCCGGCGAGCCCGGTGAACATCGCGTCCGCGGCCAGCAGGTGCGCGTCGTACGCGCGGGCGAGTCCGTGGACGGCGTCGATCTTCTCGTCCAGATCGGCCCGCCACAGCTTCCGCACGGCGTCGTCGACCACCCCGTGCCCGGCCCGGACGGTGCCGCCGACCGCGAGCAGGAACGGTTCGACGAGGATCAGCTCGGTGCCCGCCGCGGCCAGTGGGGCGAGCAGCCGGTCGTAGCCGGCCGCGAACTCGGCGGCGGGGATCGGACGGCCGTCCGGTGCCGTCGTCTGCCAGCCCGTGTCGTTGACGCCGACCAGGACCGTCACCACGTCCGGGCGCGCGTCGAGCACGTCCGTCCGCCAGCGGGCCTCCAGATCGCTCACCTTGTGGCCCGCGATCCCGGTGTTCAGCCAGGTCACGGGCCGGTCGGGGTGCAGGCGCCCCCACCCGGCCGCGACCCGGGGCGGGTAGCCGAACCCGAGGCCGTCCTCGCTCGCGCGGCGCGCGCCGTCGGTGATCGAGTCCCCGGTGAACATCACGGTGCTGCCCGGGCGGAGGGTGATCGTCATGCTTTCTCCTTCAAGGGGGAACGGAGGCGGCTGCCCGCGGGGGAGCGTTGCCGGAATCGCGCGTTTCAGACCTCGGCGGTGCTGCTCGCCGCGGCGGCCGCGCCCGCCCCGTCCGTCCCGGTCGCGGTGTCGGGGGTGTCACCGGTACCGGCGCCGGTACCGGTACCGGCATCACCGTCCGCCGGTACGGGGCGGCCCGGCAGCAGCAGGCAGAGCGGCACGGCCGCGACGGTGAGCAGCACCGCCCACCCGAACGCGGTGCCGAAGCCCTCGGCCAGCGCGGCGGGCGTGCGGGTGCCGGCCGTGCCGTGCTGGAGCACGACGGTGAGCAGGGCGATGCCGACCGAGCCACCGAGCTGCTGCGCGAGGCGGGTGATCATGCTGGCGTCGGGGACCTCCGCCCGCTCCAGTCCGATGTAGGCGGCCCCCATCGGCGCGATCATGGCGGCTCCCAGGGCGAGGCCGCGGACGAACAGCGCGGCCGGCAGCAACCAGGTCGCGGTCCCGGCGGTGACGAGGGCGAACGGCACGGTCGTCACGCCGACCAGGACGAACGCCCCCGTGGCGACCCCGCGCGGGCCGACGCGGTCGGTGTAGCGTCCCGCCAGCCCGCGCGCCAGGAGCGCGCCGACGCCCTGCGGGACGAGCAGCAGCCCCGCTCCGAGCGCGTCCGTGCCCCGGACCTGCTGGAAGTACAGGGGGAGCAGCATCATCGAGCCGTACAGCGAGACGCCGCCGAGGAACAGCAGCCCGGCGGAGGAGGCCACCGCACGCCGGCGCAGCAGCCGGACGTCGACGAGCGGGGCCCCGGCGCGGCGCGGCGCCCGGGCGACGAAGCCGCCGACCAGGGCGAGCCCGACCGCCGTCGGGGCGAGGACCGCGGCGTCGGTGAGGGACGCGCTGCCCTCGACCCGGGACAGGCCGTACACCAGGGCGGCGCACCCGGGGGAGAGCAGGAGCAGGCCGATCGTGTCCAGCGGCGCGCCGGGTCGGTCCGGTCCGGGCCGGTCGTCCGGCAGATTGCGCCGGGCGAGCCAGGCCCCGACGGCGCAGAAGGGGAGGTTGACCAGGAACAGCCAGCGCCAGTCGGCCAGGTGCAGGATCAGACCGCCGAGGACGGGCCCGAGGATCGGGCCGAGCGCGGTCGGCACGGTGATGATCGCCATCACCTTTCCGATGGCGCGACCCCCGGCCGCCTGCACCAGCAGGGTGGCCATGAGCGGCATCAGGATGCCCGCCGCGCCGCCCTGGAGGACGCGGAAGGCGATCAGGCTCGGCGCGTCCCACGCCAGCGCGCTCAGCAGCGAGCCGAGCAGGAAACCGCCGAGGGCCGCGATCCACAGCCGGCGGCCGCCGAACCGCGCCTGCGCCCAGCCGGCGACCGGGACGGTGACGAAGACGGCCAGCAGGTATCCGGTGCCCACCCACTGGACGGTGGACAGCGGGGCGGCGAGGTCCTTCGTCAGATCGTCGAGGGCGACGCTGACGATCGTGGTGTCCAGGACGACGGCGAGCGCGCCCACGATGAGGGTGACCGCCATCCGCCACACGGCGGGGTCCACGCGGTCGGACCGGGGCGGGTCGGGAGTGTTCATGGGCGAGAGCCACCTTAAGATACGTTCGTCTATCTTACGAGCGTCAGGCTAGGGCGCTAGGATAAGAAAGGCAAGTCTTTCCAAAGGAGGAGTACATGGCCGAACGACGCCGCGGACCGGCACTGGAGAAGGCACTCCTCGACGCCGCCTGGGAGGAACTCGCGGACCACGGCTACGCCCGCTTCACCATGGACGCCGTCGTCAAGCGCGCGGGCACCAGCCCACCCGTCCTCTACCGCCGCTGGGCCAACCGGGAGGAACTCGTGCGCGCCGCCGTCGCCCACACCCTCAAGGTCGACCCGGTCCTCCTCCCCGACACCGGCACCCTGCGCGGCGACGTGCTGACCCTGCTGCGCGAGCTCAACTCCCCGGCCCGGGTCCGCCTCGTCACCGTGATGAACCTGCGTCTGGCCGACTTCCACCGCGAGACCGGTACCAACCCCGCCGAGCTGCGCGACCCCCTGGTGACCGGCCGTGCCGAAGCCCTCGACGAACTCTTCGCCCGCGCCGCCGCCCGCGGCGAGGTCCGGCCCGAACACCTCACCCCGCGGCTCAAGTCCCTCCCGTTCGACCTGCTGCGCCACGACATCATGACGACCTTCGCGCCCGTCCCCGACGAGGCCCTGGAGGAGATCGTCGACACGGTCTTCCTCCCCCTGCTCCGCTGACACCCCGCCCGCCGGGCCCGGCTGTTCCCCGCCCCACCCCGCCAGCCGGGCCCCGCCGCGCCGTCGGGAAAACCGTTTGAGCCCGGACCGGCCCTGTGGCAGGCTCACCCGCCGTGAACGGTCACCGGGGGAGAGCCCCGGTGGACAGCGGCACGGTGGGCGACGGAGGACGGATGGCATCGGTCAAGCAGGTCCAGATCACCTTCGACTGCGCGGAACCCGAACGGGTCGCGCGGTTCTGGTGCGAGGTACTGGGCTACGTCGTCCCCCCGCCGCCGGAGGGCTTCGACTCCTGGGCCGACTACGACCGCAGCCTGCCGGCCGAGCGCCAGGGCGCCGGTTTCGTCGCCCAGGACCCCGAACGCGTGGGCCCGCGCCTCTACTTCCAGCGCGTCCCCGAGGGCAAGGTCGTCAAGAACCGGCTGCACCTGGACGTCCGCGTCGGCACCGGCCTCGCCGGCGAGGAGCGCATAGCCGCCCTGGAGGCCGAGTGCGCCCGCCTGGAGGCCCTCGGCGGGACCTTCCTCTACCTGCTGCGCGCCGACGGCTTCAACGAGTCCTGCCTCGTGATGCAGGACGTCGAGGGCAACGAGTTCTGCCTCGACTGACCCTCCGTCCGGCCCCGCCGCCGCGGTATTCCGTCGGCGCTCGACACCGGACCACGCGGCGCCCGGGGCCTCTTGCGGCCCGGGCGCCGTTCCACGCCCCGTCCCGCGCGTGCCACAGGCACGTGCGGGACGTGCGTTCCCGGGCAGACGGGACCTTCGCGGCATGCCCCGGCCGCCCCGACTGTGGCCTGAACGAACGTTCCTCCCCCGGAGGAGCCGGTGACAGGCTTCTCCCGTCCACGCCGGGGAAACGCGCTCCCTGCCCGAGGTGCCGGTGAGCGCAGAGCGTGGACAGGCCGGCCCCGGCCAGCGGGGGGACGAAACAGAAACGGGGACAAGGATGAAGAAGAGGCTTGCCGCAATCGTGACCGGTGCGGTGATCGCGTTCGGCGGGGGTGCCCTGGCGGCCCCCGCCGCGGTCGCCGCGCCCGCGCCCACCACCGAACTGACGAGCTCCGTCTCGTTCGACGTGGGACCCTTCCCGGAGATCGCGACTTGCGAGGCCGCGGCCGTCAGTCTGTACATCTACTACACCAACCAGGGCTACCGGACCGCGGCGGTCTGCTACCTCGCGTCGGGCTTCCCGCCCTTCGGCAACTACAAGGTCCGCGTCGTCCTCGCCCTCTGACGCGGACACCGCACCCGCCCGTCCCTCGGTGACCCACCGACGGATCCGGACGGGTGTGAACGCACCACCCGCCCCCGCCGACCACGCACGGCGGGGGCGGCATTGTCGGTGGTGGGGGCGATGATGCTGCCATGATCGACGCATCCGCTCCGCTGTCCTCCCCGTCCGCCTACGCCGAGGCCGTGGCCGCCGCCGTGCGCGCCGCCGCCGCGTACTACGGCGACGGGACCACCCCGCTCGGGGACGACGAGTACGACGCCCTGGTGCGCGCCGTCGCGGTGTACGAGGAGGCGCACCCGGACGAGGTGCTGCCCGACTCGCCCACCGGGAAGGTCGCCGGTGGGGCGGTCGTCGGGGATGTGCCGCACAGCGTGCCGATGCTGTCGCTCGACAACGTGTTCTCCGCCGAGGAACTGGACGCCTGGGCGGCCGGGCTGGAGCGGCGGCTGGGCCGCCCCGTGGCCGCGTGGTGCGTCGAACCCAAGCTCGACGGCCTGGCGGTGGCCGCCCGCTACCGGGCCGGACGCCTGCAGCAGGTCCTCACCCGGGGCGACGGCCTCGCCGGCGAGGACATCAGCCACGCCGCCGACGCCGTCCTCGGCCTGCCTGCCGCGCTGACCGAACCCGTCGACGTCGAGCTGCGCGGCGAGGTCCTGCTCACCCGGGAGCAGTTCGAGGCGGCCAACCGGCTCCGCGCCGATCACGGCGCGGAGCCGTTCGCCCACCCCCGCAGCGGAGCGGCCGGCACCCTGCGGGCCAAGGACCGCCCCTACCGGGTCGAACTGACCTTCTTCGCCTACGGCGCCGTCGGCCTCGACCCGGACCTCACCCACAGCGCCCTGCTGGAGCGGCTCGCCGCCCTCGGCGCCAACACCGCCGCCAGCACCGCCGCCCACCCCCGGCGCTGCGCGACCACCGTGGAGGCGCAGCGCCGGATCGAGGAGATCGTCGCCCTGCGCGCCGCGCTGCCCTTCGGCATCGACGGCGTCGTGGTCAAGGCCGACGCCGCCGCCGACCAGCGCGACGCCGGTTCGGGCTCCCGCGCGCCGCGTTGGGCGGTGGCCCGCAAGCTCGCCGCCGAGCACAAGGTCACCCGGCTGCTCGACGTCGAGTGGAACGTCGGCCGCACCGGCATCATCGCCCCCCGCGCCGTCCTCGAACCCGTGGTCATCGACGGCGTCACCATCACCTACGCCACCCTCCACAACCCGGCCGACATCACCCGGCGCGGCCTCATGATCAACGATCAGGTCTTCGTCCACCGCGCCGGGGACGTCATCCCGCGCGTCGAGGCCCCGCTGACCGAGCAGCGCACCGGCGACGAGCGCCCGATCGTCTTCCCGGAGGTCTGCCCCCGCTGCGGCGACACCATCGACACCTCCGAGCAGCGCTGGCGCTGCGCGCGCGGCCGCAACTGCCAGGCCGTCGCGTCCGTGATCTACGCGGCCGGCCGCGACCAGCTCGACATCGAGGGCCTCGGCGGCACCCGCGCCGTCCAGCTGGTCGAATCCGGGCTGGTCGCCGATATCGCGGACCTCTTCACCCTCACCCGCGAGCAGCTCCTCGCCCTGGACCGGATGGGGGACACCAGCACCGACAACCTGCTCGCCGCCGTCGAGGAGGCCCGCGCCCGCCCGCTCGGCCGGGTGTTCTGCGCGCTCGGCGTGCGCGGCACCGGGCGCACCATGTCCCGGCGGATCGCCGCCCACTTCGGCTCGATGGCGGCGATCCGCGCCGCGGACGCCGACACCCTGGCGGGGGTCGACGGCATCGGACCGGAGAAGGCCCGGCTGATCGTCTCCGAACTCGCCGGGCTCGCCCCGCTGCTGGACCGGCTCGCGGCCCAGCAGGTCGGCACGGCCGTCACCGAGCCCCGGGCGCCCGCGGCGGCCGCCGTCGCCGGGCCGGGGGACGAGCCGGTGACGGCGGCCGTCGGCGGCCCGCTCACCGGCGAGGCGGTGGTCGTCACCGGCAGCATGACCGGAGCGCTCGCCGCGCTCTCCCGCAACGAGATGAACGAGCTCGTCGAACGCGCGGGCGGCAAGGCGTCCTCGTCCGTGTCCAAGCGCACCACCCTGCTGGTCGCCGGTGAGAAGGCGGGGTCCAAGCGCGCCAAGGCGGAGGAGCTGGGCATTCGGGTCGTCACCCCCGAGGAGTTCGCGGTCCTGGTGGCCGAGCACCTGCCGCAGGGCTGAAAGGCCCGCTCAGGCGCCGAAGTTCAGCGCGTAGAGCGAGCGCGCCAGGTCGGCGGTCACGAAGTCCGTCGGGACGGTGCCCAGGACCGGGCGGGTGGAGCGGTCCAGACCGCCGAGGTAGCCGCGCAGCCTGGGCGTGATCGCGTCGGCCGCCTGCTGGGGCCACAGCCCCCAGCCGGAGCTGGAGGTGAAGGTGAGGAACAGCCGCTGCGGGTCGGTGGCGCCCCGGGCGGCGGTCAGGTGGGCGGAGACCTCGGGCCACTTGCGCGAGTCGACCTCGAAGATCGTGCCGATGTCGTAGTCGTCCTCGATGTCGGTGCGCCCGCCGCCCCAGCGGATGCCCGGGAGGCCGGAGTTGTCGGCCAGCAGGACGATCCGGCCGCGCACCTCGCCGATCGCGGGAATCCGGTCCTCGGTCCGGAACAGCCCCGGCCAGCGCCGCTGGTAGTCGGCGAAGAGCGCGCCGAACTCGCTGTCGGGGACGGTGGAGTACTCCTGCTTGACCCGCATCAGCAGCGCCTCGCCGGGGTGCGCGGCGAGGAAGTCCCGGCACTGGTTGAGCACGTCGCCGAAGAAGGTCTGCTGGAAGACCGGCCCGTGGTGGATCGCGAGCACGCCGTCGATCGCCCGGCAGCGGATGTCGAGGAACCGCACCCCGGCCGCCAGCTGCTCCGGCAGCGCCAGGGTCTGGGTCCGGGTCAGCGGCCCGCCGTACAGCGAGCAGGTGTCGTGCGTGCCCGGCAGCGTGAGCCGGGCGAGCGACAGCTGCGGATCGACGGCCCGCAGCCAGTCGGCGCCACCCGGTACGTCGGCCGCCCGGGCGCCCGGCGCCCCGACCGCCAGGCCGCTCGCGGCGAGCGCTCCCAGGACGGCCCCGCGGGCGAAGGCCCGTCGGCTCATCGTCGTACGCATGGTCAAGGACACGGCGCGGCACCCCCGTTGGGTGGGTGGGGAAAGGGACGGAACGGGAGAAACGACTGACATGCCCATTGTCGGCACCCCGCCCCGGTTTGCCCAGAGGCGGGGGCGCGGGTGCTGAACTGTGCGGTGCTCTGCCGGGGCTCCGGCCGACGACGACACCGCCGGGGCGGGCCCTGACGGCGCCGCCCCGGCGGGGGCTCGGTGGTGGTGGCACCGGCCCGGTCGGGCCGGCTAGGGGTCATGGCGTTCCGGGATCAAGAACGCTGGCTAGAACATGACAGAGGAGTTGATCGAATTGGCTCATGGTCAAGCAATTCGTTGCTGAAGAACAGTCAACTGTGGAGGTCGCCAATAACCTGGATCCATACAGTGAATGACCGGCCCCGGTACTCCACCGGCAGGGCCGAACGGCTGATTCCGTGGGACCGGTGCGCCGCGCGGAGCGGGACGGGCTGCCACGCTCGTGGCAGGTTCCCGGGACACCGGCCCCGGACGGGACCGAGACCACTCACGACAGGAGCACCAGATGCTGACCTCCACACGGCTCCCGGGCGGGCTGAACTGGCTCGACCTGGGGACACCCGACGTCGAAGCGGCCGTGGCTTTCTACCGGGGCTTGTTCGGCTGGGAGTTCGCGTCCGCCGGGCCGGAGGCCGGGGGCTACGGCTTCCTGCGGAAGGGCGACCGGACGGTGGCCGCCGTCGGCCCGCTGACCGAGGAGGGGGCGGGTTCCGCGTGGACGGTGTACTTCCGCACCGCGGACGCCGACGCCACCACCAGGGCCGTCGAGAAGGCGGGCGGCGTGGTCCGGTTCCCGCCGGCGGAGGTCTTCACGGCTGGGCGGACGGCCGGGTTCACGGACCCGACCGGCGCCGAGTTCGCGGTCTGGGAACCGCGTGACAGGGACGGCCTGGAGCTCGTCGACGAGCCCGGCAGCGTGAGCTGGATCGAGCTGTACACCACCGACAGCGCGGCCGCGAAGGACTTCTACGGCAGTGTCCTGGCCTGGGGGAGCGAGGACCGGCCGATGGGCGGCGGCCTCGTCTACAGCATCGTCGCGCCGGGCGGAGCCGGGGCGACGGCGCACGGCGGCATCCTGGAGCTGCAGCAGATGCACCTGGACGCCGGATCGACCTCCGAATGGCACCCCTACTTCGAGGTCGAGGACTGCGAGGCCGCCCTGGCCCGGGCCCGGGAACTCGGTGCCACCGTGATCATCCCCGCCATGGACGCCGAGGGTGTGGGACGGCTCGGGATGGTGCTGGATCCGTTCGGGGCGCCGTTCGCCGTCCTCAGGAGCGTTCGGGCCTGACGCCCGGGCCCGGCAGCGGCGATCCGGGCGAGGACGGCGATCCGGGCGAGCGCGGCGGTCCGGGTGGGGGCGGCGCCGCGTTCACCCCGACCGGCGCCGCGCGAGGTGGACCACGACGTCGGCGGTGATCGCGAGCGTGCGGGGCAGGACGCCCGCGATCGCCTCGAAGGTCTGCCGGCGCTTCTCCGGCGGCAGTTGCAGGTAGGCCGAGACCGTCGACAGGTGGCCGAGGTAGTCGGCGGCGCTCGCGGTCCAGCTCCGCGCCACGACGGCCTGCCGGACGTCGTGGAACAGCGGCGACCGCTCCAGCTCCGTGCCCGGCCACTGCATCGGCGCGTCCGGGGCGGTCCCGTCGGGGGACGGTACGTCGTCGCTCTCCAGGAACGGGGTGCGGGCCGCCCGCACGGACGCCTCGACGGCCGGGTCGGCCGGTTCGACCACCCCGGCGAACGACGCGAACACCCCGCCCGGCTCCAGGAGCGCGGCCACCCGCGGCCACCGGCCTTCCGGGCGGGTCCAGTGCAGGGCCGACGCCGCGTAGACCAGTCCGTAGGTCCGGCCCGGCCGCAGGTCCTCGAACGCGGCCCGCACGACCGTCACGTTCGCGGGCGCGGTCCGGCGCAGTTCGGCGAGCATGGCGGGGTCGGGATCGGTCGCGGTGACCGCGATCCCGCGCGCGGCGAACAGGCGGGTGGCCTTGCCCGTTCCGGCACCGATCTCCACGGCGGTGCGGACCGGCCGGTCCGCGTACGCCTCCACCAGCCGGGCGACCTCCTCGGGGTAGCCGGGCCGGAACCTCTCGTAGGCTTCCGCGATCTCGCCGAAGCCCAGCGCGCGAGCAGACATGCCTCGCATCCTGGCACGATCGGGGCGTCGGCCGCGAGCGGTCCTGACGACCCGTCGGCCGGTGCCCGTCCGAGCGCGTGGGCGCCCGGGACGGACACCGGCCGGCGGGTGTCGCTGCCGGCGGGTGCCGGCGGGTGCGGTGCGGTCAGGCGAGTTCCAGCACCCACAGGTCGAGCGAGTCGCTGAGGACGACCTGACTGCCGTTGGTGTCGAAGGTCTGGGCGGCGAGCCACTTGCCCGAGCTGACCGCCTTGATCGCGGTGTAGTTGGTGCCGGGTACGTTGACGAGCGTGAACTTCTGCTCGTCGGGAACGTAGCTGTCGTTGCAGCCGACCGTGATCAGCCAGACTCCGGCGGCCCTCCCGTCGCGGTCGATGCCCGCGCACCAGTGGCGCCAGTTGTCGCGGAAGACGACCTGATCGGGGCCCCCCGACACGGGCTTGCGGCAGACCTGCCACTTCTGGTTGGACTCGCCGCTCCACTGGTACTGGATGACGGAGCCGTGGTTCCCGGGGGACAGGGCGACGGTCAGGGCCAGCTCGTTGAACGCGGGGCGGTTGGCGGCCTTGATGCGGTACAGGATCGGGTCGCAGGTGTAGTTGCTGCCCGTGTCCCCGGCCGAGGCGGTCGGGGCTGCGGCGAGCGTCAGGGCGCCGAGGATCGCGGTGGTGCCGAGCGCGG
This sequence comes from Kitasatospora sp. NPDC094019, assembly GCF_044764505.1. Taxonomy (NCBI): domain Bacteria; kingdom Bacillati; phylum Actinomycetota; class Actinomycetes; order Kitasatosporales; family Streptomycetaceae; genus Kitasatospora; species Kitasatospora sp. NPDC094019. Next base: position 173,852 of record NZ_JBIWIF010000013.1, on the reverse strand, counting down.
TCAGTCGGCGGATCGACAGGGACATCGTGAACTCGCTTTCACGGCTGGGGGCGGAGAAGTGTGCGGGGCGCGGTGGACGTGTCCGGACCGGACCGGAACGGTCCGTCCGGTCCGGGGCGGTTCTGGACCGGGGTCAGCAGCCGAGCCGCTGCCGGGCGGCGTAGCGCAGGGTTCCGGCCGGCTCCGGGGAGGCGCACGACACGGTGCCCTCCTCCGGGTACTCGAAGGTGGTGTAGGTGCCCTTGCCGTTCGGGGTCGTGTTCACCCAGAAGCCGATGGCGCCGGCGCGGGCGCAGGCGTACTCCACCCACTCGCCGGAGACCTTCCGGGTGCCGCGGTAGAGGCCGTAGTAGCCGGGCTGGTTGAGGTTCCAGGTGGTGGAGGCGGTGGTGGTCGTGGTGGACGAGGTGGTCGTCTGGACGGAGAAGCCGACCGTGGCGGACACCTTGAAGAACAGGAAGCTGGCGGAGGCCGAGATCTCGGTGTTCCGGTTGACCGTGGTGGTGACGGTGTCGACCCGGGTCAGGGTCTGGTAGCGCTGACCGGTGGTGCCGGGGGTGACGTTGACCGCCGAGAAGTCGGTGACGGTCGGCTCGATCTTCGTGTTGAGGACGTCGTGCCAGACCGTGTCCACGGCCGGGTTGCAGGTACCGCTCGGCGGTCCCGACGGGGTCGCGGCCGCCGCGCCGGTGGCGTTGGCCAGGCCGAGCGAACCGACGGCGGCGAGGACGACGGCGGTCGAGGCCATCGCCCGGCGGAGCGTGCGCGGGCGGGGGTTCGGGGTCATGGGGGCTCCCTCTCTGGAACGGAGTCGGCCGGATGCGGCGCCCGTCGGGGTGCGGGGCGGGCGCCGTACGGCTCGGAGAGAACCCTGCTCCACTCCGTCACGATTTCATCATGAGTGGATCACGTCACCCACTTCACAGGCACCTGGGGCGCCATGGACACAGCACGTGGTCCGGGTGAGGATGGGCCCTGCCGCACCGCCGGGTGTACGAACCTGACGGTCGGTGTACGGCACACGGCCGCGTACGTGCCGCGCTGTGCGGACCGGGCATGCCGCGGCCGCGACGCGGGGCGGGGCGGGGCGGACGGTCCGGCGGAGGGGGCGGAGTGGAGTTCGGGATCCTGGGCGCGCTGGAGGTCCGGGCTCCGGACACCACCGTGCTCGCCGTCGGCGGTCGGCGCCAACAGGCCCTGCTGGCGGTCCTGGTGGCCCACGCGGACCGGATCGTGTCGGTGCCGCGGCTGGTCGACGCGGTCTGGGACGAGTCCCCGCCGGCCACCGCCGACCGCCAGGTCCGGAACATGATCGGCCTGCTGCGCCGGACCCTCGGCGGCGGCCCCGGACAGGTGTCCCCGATCCGCACCGAGGGACCGGGCTACCGCCTCGCCGGGCCGGACGTGAGCGTCGACGCCCTGCGCTTCGCCGCCCTGGTGGACGCGGCGGCCGAACCGGGCGCCGACCGGGCCGCGCGGCTGCGCGAGGCCCTGGCTCTCTGGCGCGGTCCCGCCCTGGACGGACAGTCGGGCCGCGCCCTCGCCGCGGTCGCGGCCGGCCTGGAGGAGCGCCGGATGGTCGTCCTGGAGCGGCTCTACGAGGCCGAGCTGACGGCCGGCCGGGACGAGCTCGCCGTCACCGAACTCACCGAACTGGTGGTCGCGTTCCCGCTGCGCGACGGCCTGGTGCGGCACCTGCTGACCGCTCTCGCGCGGTGCGGCCGGCACGTGGAGGGGCTGGCGGCCTACCGCCGGTACGCCGACCGCCTCGCGGAGGAGCTCGGCCTCGATCCTTCGCCCCGGCTCCGGGACATCCAGCGGGAGTTGCTGGGAGCGGCCGACCGGGGCCGGGGCGACCCGCGCCCCGCGGACCCGCTCGCCCCGGCACCGCCCGGGCCGCCGCCGTGCCCGCGTCCGTCCCAACTGCCCTGGGACCTGCCCGTCTTCGTCGGGCGCACCGCCCAACTCGGCTCCATGGACCGGTACCTCGCCGTCCTCGGCGGCCCCGGCCCCGGCGCCGTCCCCGGCGGTCCGGCCGTGAGCGGCCCCGCCGGCGTCGGCCCGCCACCGGCCTCCGTGGTCGTGATCACCGGCATCCCCGGCGGCGGCAAGTCCGCGCTGGCGGTGCGCTGGTCGCACCGCGCCCGCGAGCACTTCCCCGACGGCCAGCTCTTCGCCGACCTGCACGGATGGTCGGCGGCGGGCCCGCAGGACCCGCACGCCGTCCTCGGCGCGTTCCTGCGGGCCCTGGGTGTGCCGCCCGAGGACGTCCCCGGCCGCGTCGACGAGGCGGGCGCGCTCTACCGCAGCACACTGGCCGGCCGCCGGGTCCTGATCGTGCTCGACAACGCGCTCGACACCGAACAGGTCCGCCCGCTGCTGCCCGGCACGCCGGGTTGCGCGGTGGTCGTGACCAGCCGCGACCGGCTCACCGGCCTCGTGGTCCGGGAAGGGGCCGAGCGGATCGAACTCGACGACTTCAGCCCGGCCGAGGGGCGGGCGCTGGTCCACCGGGTGCTCGGCGCCGAGCGGGCCGCGGTCCGCGAACACGCCGTCACCCGGCTGCTCGACGCCTGCGGCCACCTCCCGTTGGCCGTCGGCCTCGCCGTCGCCCGGCTGCGTGACCGCCCGCACCACGACCTCGACGACCTCGCGGCCGAACTCGCCGCCGAGGACACCCGCCTGGACGTCCTCGACGCCGACGGCGACGGCCCGTCCGCCCGGCTGCGCACGGTCTTCGCGCTCTCCTGCCAGGCGCTCGACGAACCCGCCGCGCGGCTGTTCCGGCTGCTCGCGGTGAGCCCCGCGGTCGACCTCTCGGCGCCCGTCGCCGAGGCGGTCGCCGGTCAGGACGCCGCCGAGTGCGCGCGGATCCTGCGCCGGCTGGCGAACTCCCACCTCCTCACCGAACACGCCGCCGGCCGCTACCGCTTCCACGACCTGGTCCGGCTGTTCGCCGCCGAGCGGGGCGCCCACGAGGAGAGCGAGCAGTCCCTCGGCCGGGCCCGCGGGCGCTGGTACGCCTGGTGCCTGCACCGGAGCGCGGCCGCCACCGCCCCGCTGCTCGCCCCGAGACGCGCCCGGGTACCGCTCCCGCCGCCGCCCGAGGGCCTGCGCACCGCGGCCTTCGACGGCGCGGAGGAGGCACTGGACTGGTACGACGGACAGCGCGCCAACCTGGTCGCCACCGTCGGCCACGCCTTCGGGCGCGGGGACGACGAAGTCGCCTGGAAGCTCCCCGCACTGGTGTGGCCCTACCTCCACCGCTCCGGCCGGCACGCCGAACGCCTGGCCCTCGGCCGCACCGCGCTCGCGGCCGCCCGCCGCCTGGACGACCCGCTCGCCACCGGGCGCACCCTCAACGACCAGGGCCACGCCTGGAGCGCCGCCGGCGACCTGCCCAGGGCGCGCCGCCACTACGAACGGGCCCTCGACCATGTCCGCGCGGCCGGAGCCCCGGCGGTCGAGGGACAGGTACTGGCCAATCTCGGCGCGTTCCACTTCTTCTCCGGCGACTACGCCGGTGCCGCCGACCACTACGAGAACGCCCTGCGGCTGCTGCCCGCCGACGGACCGGACGCCGACGACTGGACCGTCCGCCTGTGCGAGGTCAGCCTCGCGGCGGTCCACGCCTTCCTCGGCCGCTTCGAAGCCGCCCGGACCCGCGCCGAGCGGCTGCTCGCCCCCGACCTCGGGCTCCACGACGGCATCCTCGGCTGCTCCCTGCGGAACGTCGTCGGCCTGGCCCACTACGCCGCCGGCCGCCCGGGAGAGGCGCTGCGCCACTTCGCGCGCTCACTGGCCGTCAGCCGGCGCGTCACCGGCTTCCCGGACCAGCGCGCCAACTCCCTGGCCGGCCTGGCCGCGGCCCAGCAGGCCCTGGGCCGCCCGGCCGCCGCCCGGCGCTCCTGGGCGGTGGCCCTCGACCTCTACCAGCAGCTGCCCGCCCACTACCGGGCCCCGGTCGTCCTGCTGACCTCCCTCGGCTTCACCCCGCCCGCCGCTGTCACCGCCACCGGCACCGTCGGCGCCGCCGTGCCCCGGTGAGCACCGGCGGTCCGGTGGAGGCCGTCACCGCGCTGTCCGAGAACCCCGCCGTGCACGGCACCCTGCTTCAGCACCCGGTGGGGGCGCACATCGACGAGCGGACCGAGTCCGGGGCGAGCGCCCCGGAGGAGGACGTCGACGATGTCACCACGCGGTCCTTCGCGGCGCCGGGGTTCGGCCTGCCGGGCTCCGTCTCCTGCGCCCCCGGTGGGATCACGCGCCTGCTGGACGAGTATGACGTCGGTCTCACCGGCAAGCACGCCGTCGTGGTGGGACGCGGCCCGATTCCGGGCAGGCCCGCGGGGACGCTCCCGCTCGGCCGGGACGCCACGGTGACGCACTGTCATTCCCGGGCCGTCGGTCTGTCCTCGATCGTGCGCGAGGCCGACATCGTGGTCGCCGCGGTCGGACGGCCGTGTTTCATCGGTGGGGCGGACATCGAACCCGGTGCCGTGATGATCGACGCGGGCTACAATTCGGGCCATGTCGGGGATGTCGACTTCGAGGGGGCCCGGCGCAGGGCCGACCTGATCACTCCCGTCCCCGGCGGTGTCGGTCCCATGACCATCGCCGTCCTGCTCGCCCGGACGGTCGAGGCGGCGGAGCGTCAGCTCGTGCTGTCCCGACACCGGAATCCGTCGGCCGGAACGGACGCCGGGTCGGCCGATGGGTGGATCAAGGGTGGGCCTTCGCGCGTCCGGCGGGGCGGCAGATGAGAAGGTGGTGCGCCACGGGTGGGATCGGCCGCGTTTTCGCGTGCGGCGGATGCTCCGTGGGCCGGCAGGTGGCACGATGCGATGCCGGAAGCGACGCTCAAGGAGAAGACAAGCACCATGGCAACCGACTACGACGCCCCGCGCGACACCGGCGACGAGGGCCGCGACGAGAGCATCGAGGCTCTGAAGAACAAGCGGGACGACAAGCAGAGCTCCTCGGTCGACGTGGAGCCCGAGGCCGTTGAAGGGCTGGAGCTGCCGGGCGCCGACCTGTCCGGTGAGGAGCTCACCGTGCGGGTCGTGCCGCTCCAGGCGGACGAGTTCACGTGTATGACCTGCTTCCTGGTCCACCACCGCGCGCAGCTCGCGGGTGAGGACAAGAACGGCCGGCCCATCTGCCGCGAGTGCGCGTCCTGATCGGAGCGCAGTGACCGGGCCGGCCGGGGACGGCCGGGCGCCGGCCGGGACTCCCCGGCCGGCGCCCGGGGTCGCCCGGCCGGCCCGGTTCCGGTTCGGGGCCGGTTCCGGTCATGGCCCGGTTCGGGCCCGGCCCGGGCCGTGAGCCTCAGGCGAGGAAGCCCCGCAACAGCGCGGCCGTCGCGGCGAGGTGTTCCTCGGTGGCGCGCCGGGCCGCGTCGCCGTCCCCGGTGAGGATCGCCCGGACCATGGCCCGGTGCTGTTCGGCGGCGTGTTCGATGTTCCGGTCGAGCATGGGGATGGCGTTGAGCAGGTCGTTGAGCCGCATCCTGGCCTCGGCGATGGCCGCGGCCAGGGTGGGGGAGCCGGTCAGTTCGCCGATGGCGAGGTGGAACCGCGAGTCGAGCTGGCGGTACCGGTCCGGCGGGGCGCCCTCCAGGTCGTCGAGGCGGCTCTCCAGGCGGGCCCGCTGGTCGGCGGTGAGGGTGCGGCGGGCGGCGGCCTCGGCGGCGCCCGTCTCCAGGACCTGGCGGTAGGTCAGCGCGTCCTCCAGCGCGCCGCCGAGGTCCCGGGCGGCCCGGCGCAGATCGGCGACGTCGGGCGCGGGCATCCGGTAGGTGACGAAGGTGCCGCCGTAGCGGCCCCGGCGCGGTTCGACGCAGCCGGCCTGCTGGAGCGTGCGGAGCGCCTCGCGCAGGGTCTCCCTGCTGACGCCGAGCCGGGCGGCGAGGTCCCGTTCGGCGGGCAGCCGGTCGCCGTGGCCGAAGACACCGAGCTTGATCGCCTGGAGCAGTCGCTCGACGGTCTCCTCGAAGGCGTTGCCGGTGCGGACCGGGCGGAAGATCGCGCCGGCCTGCCAGTCGAGTCGTGCCTGCTCACGTGCTTGGTCCAGGTCCACGCCCGGAATCGTACCTACGGGCGGGTGCCGGACCTCGTTCCGTTCCGTTCTCGGTGTCGGCCCTTGACGCGGCCCGGCTCAGCCGCAACGATGCTGCTCACCCACCCAATGGTCTGGTTCCAGACCATTGAAGAGCCGTCCGATCGTCGAACCCGCCCGGCCGGGCGCGCCACGCCGTCGTGGCCCTGCCCGTCCCGGCACACCCTCAACCCCCTGGGGTGCCCATGACCGACGCACGCTCACCCGACCCGCGGCCGACCGGCGCGCCCGCGCCCGAGCAGCCTTCCCCCACCGTGTTTCCGGAAGGCACCACCCCCGTTTCCGACGACGAACAACGCCTCCGCGAGCTGGGCTACACCCAGGAACTGGCCCGCTCGATGTCCGGCTTCTCCAACTTCGCCGTCTCCTTCTCCATCGTCTCGATCCTCTCCGGCTGCCTGACCCTGTACGGCACGGGCATGAAGACCGGAGGCCCGGCCCTGATCGTCTGGGGCTGGCCGGTGGTCGGCCTGTTCACCCTCTGCGTCGGCCTGGCCATGGCCGAGATCTGCTCCAGCTACCCGACGGCCGGCGGGCTCTACTACTGGGCCGCCAAGCTCAGCCGCAGCCGGGGCCCGGCCTGGAGCTGGTTCACCGGCTGGTTCAACTTCCTCGGGCAGGTCGCGGTCACCGCCGGCGTCGACTTCGGCGCCGCGTTCTTCACCAACGCCTTCCTCACCCTGCGCTTCGGCTTCGAGGCCAGCCCCGCGCACACGATCGAGATCTTCGCCGTCATCCTGCTGCTGCACGGCCTGCTCAACACCCGCGGCGTGCGGCTCGTCGCCCTCCTCAACAGCGTCTCGGTGTGGTGGCACCTGGTCGGCGTCGCGGTCATCGTCGGCGCGCTGGCGGTGTTCCCGGACCAGCACGCCCCGGCGTCCTTCGTCCTCACCGAGTTCGTCAACGGCACCGGCTTCCGGAACCAGTTCTACGTGGCGATGATCGGCCTGCTGATGGCCCAGTACACCCTCACCGGGTACGACGCCTCCGCGCACATGACCGAGGAGACCCGCGACGCCGCCCGCTCCGGCCCCCGCGGCATCGTCAACGCCATCACCGTCTCCCTGGCGGCCGGCTGGGTCCTGCTGCTCGGCCTCACCTTCGCGATCCGCGACTACGACGGCGCGCTCAACAGCGACACCGGCGTCCCGCCCGCCCAGATCTTCATCGACGCGATCGGCTCCGGCGGCGCCCAGTTCCTGCTGCTGATCGTCATCGGCGCCCAGTTCTTCTGCGGCATGGCCTCCGTCACCGCCAACTCCCGCATGATCTACGCCTTCTCCCGGGACGGCGCCCTGCCCGGCTCCCGCCTGTGGCACCGGATCGACCCGCGCACCCAGACCCCCACCAACGCCGTCTGGCTGGCGACCGGCGGCGCGCTGCTGCTCGGCCTGCCGGCGCTCTGGAACACCACCGCCTACACCGCCGTGACCTCCATCTCCGTCATCGGCCTGTACATCTCCTACGTCATTCCGGTGTACCTGAGGCTGCGCCAGGGCGAGGACTTCACGCCCGGCCCCTGGCAGCTGGGACGCTGGAGCCGGCCGATCGGCATCCTCGCGGTCGGCTGGACGGCCGTGATCACCGTCCTCTTCATGCTTCCCACCACCTCCCCGATCACCGCCGAGAGCTTCAACTACACCCCCGTCGCCGTGGCCGTCGTGGTCGGCTTCGCCGGCGTGTGGTGGCTGGTCTCGGCCCGGCACTGGTTCACCGGACCCCACGTCCTGACCGCACCGACCGAACCCGACGCCGGGGACACACCACCCGGACCCGACGCCCGGGACACCGAACTGGAGGTCCGATGACCAGCCCCCGGCTCACACTCGACGAACTGCGCGCCCGCGTCGCCGACGGCTCCGTCGACACCGTCGTGCTCGCCATGACCGACATGCAGGGCCGCCTCCAGGGCAAGCGCCTGGCCGCCGAGCACTTCCTCGCCGACGTGGTGCCCGGCGCCGCCGAGGGCTGCGGCTACCTGCTCGCCGTCGACGTCGACATGAACACCGTCGACGGGTACGAGATCTCCTCCTGGGAGAACGGCTACGGCGACCTGACCCTGCGCCCCGACCTCGCCACTCTGCGGACCGTGCCCTGGCACCCCGCCACCGCCATGGTCCAGTGCGACGTGGTCCACCACGACGGCACCCCGGTCGCCGTCTCCCCCCGGCAGATCCTGCAACGGCAGCTGGACCGCCTGGCCGGCCACGGCTGGACCGCCCAGGCCGCCACCGAGCTGGAGTTCATCGTCTTCCGGGACAGCTACGAGCAGGCGTGGGACAAGGACTACACCGGACTCACCCCGGCCAACCAGTACAACGTGGACTACTCCGTCCTCGGCACCGGCCGGATCGAGCCCCTGCTGCGCCGGATCCGCAACGGGATGGCCGGCGCGGGCCTCACCGTCGAGTCCGCCAAGGGCGAGTGCAACCTCGGCCAGCACGAGATCACCTTCAAGTACGCCGACGCCCTCACCACCTGCGACAACCACGCGCTCTACAAGACCGGTGCCAAGGAGATCGCCGCCCAGGAGGGCTGCAGCCTGACCTTCATGGCGAAGTACGACGAACGCGAGGGCAACTCCTGCCACATCCACCTCAGCCTGCGCGACGAGCGGGGCGCACCCGTGTTCGCCGGCGACCGGCCGCACGGCTTCTCCCGCACCATGGAGCACTTCCTCGCCGGGCAGCTCGCCTGCCTCGCCGACTTCGCCCTGCTGTTCGCCCCCACCGTCAACTCCTACAAGCGCTACGTCCCCGGCAGCTTCGCGCCCACCGCCGTCGCCTGGGGCCGCGACAACCGCACCTGCGCCCTGCGCGTGGTCGGCCACGGACCCTCGCTGCGGTTCGAGAACCGCGTCCCCGGCGGCGACGTCAACCCGTACCTCGCCGTCGCCGCGCTGATCGCGGCCGGACTGCACGGCATCGACCGACAACTGGAGCTCGAACCGGAGTTCACCGGCAACGCCTACGCCTCCGACGCCCCGAGGGTGCCCTCGACCCTGCGCGACGCGGTCGACGCCTTCGAACGCAGCGCCGTCGCCACCACGGCCTTCGGCAAGGACGTCGTCCGGCACTACACCCACGCGGGGCGCACCGAACTCGCGGCCTACGAGCGCTCGGTGACCGACTGGGAGCGACGCCGCGGATTCGAGCGGCTGTGACCCGCGCCGATCCGCGCCGACCGCTGATCGGCGTCACCACCTACCACGACGACGCGGCCTGGTCGGTCTGGCACCAGCGCGCCGACCTGGTGCCCCGGACCTACGTGGACGCCGTCGTCGGCGCGGGCGGCACCGCCGTCCTGCTGCCGCCGCAGCCAGGCGGCGCCGAGCACCTGCTCGACGCGCTGGACGGCCTCGTGCTCGCCGGCGGACCGGATCTCGACCCGGCCGGGTACGGGGCACCCGCAGACCCGCGCACCGGACCGCCCCACCCCGCGCGGGACGACTGGGAGAGCACCCTCCTGCGCGCCGCCCTGGCCCGGGACCTCCCGCTGCTCGGCGTCTGCCGCGGCATGCAGCTGCTCAACGTCGAACTCGGCGGCACCCTCCTGCAGCACCTCCCCGACGGCAGCCACCAGAAGGTCCCGGCCCGGTTCGTCCGCCACCGGATCGTGACGGCGGACGGCAGCCGGCTCGCCGCCCTCCTCGGACCGGACGCCGACGTCCCCTGCTACCACCACCAGGCCGTCGACCGGCTCGGCACCGGGCTGCGGCCCACCGCCCACGCCGCCGACGGCACCGTCGAGGCACTCGAACTCGACGGCCGCCGCTTCGCGCTCGGCGTCCAGTGGCACCCCGAGACCGACCCCGACGACCCGCGCCTGTTCCACGCCCTGATCGCCGCCGCGCAGGGCACCGCCGCGCAGATCACCTCCGCCCGGGCCACCTCCGCCCAGATGGCCCCGACCCACCGGGAGAGCAGCCCATGACCGAACCGGACCTCTTCGAGGTCGTCAACCCCGCCACCGAGGAGGTGATCACCACCGTCGAACTCGCCGGCCTCGCCGAGACCGACGCCGCCGTCGCCCGTGCCCGCGCCGCCTTCGACACCTGGCGCCGGGTCGCCCCCGCCGACCGGGCCCGGCTGCTGCGCGCCTTCGCCGCCGCCGTCGACGCCGACCGCGAACACCTCGCCGCCCTGGAGGTCGCCAACGCCGGCCACACGATCGGCAACGCGCGCTGGGAGGCCGGCAACGCGCGCGACGTCATCGACTACTACGCCGCCGCCCCGGAACGGCTGTTCGGCCGCCAGATCCCCGTCGCCGGCGGCGTCGACATCACCTTCCAGGAACCGATCGGCGTCGTCGGCGTCATCGTGCCCTGGAACTTCCCGATGCCGATCGCCGCCTGGGCGCTCGCCCCGGCCCTCGCCGCCGGCAACACCGTGATCGTCAAACCGGCCGAGCTCACCCCGCTCACGGCCCTGCGCCTCGGCGAACTCGCCCTCCGCGCCGGGATCCCGGACGGTGTGCTGCAGATCCTGCCCGGCCGCGGCCCCGTCGTCGGACAGCGCTTCGTCACCCACCCCGACGTGCGCAAGATCGTGTTCACCGGTTCCACCCGGGTCGGCAAGGAGATCATGGCGGGCTGCGCCGCCCAGGTGAAGCCCGTCACCCTCGAACTCGGCGGCAAGAGCGCCAACATCGTCTTCGCCGACGCCGACCTCGCCAAGGCCGCCGCCACCGCGCCCTACGCCGTCTTCGACAACGCCGGCCAGGACTGCTGCGCCCGGTCCCGGATCCTGGTCGAGGCCAGTGTGTTCGAGGACTTCCTGGCCCTCCTGGAACCGGCCGTCCGCGGCGTGCGGGTCGGCGACCCGGCCGACGAGAAGACCGAGATGGGCCCGCTGATCTCCGCCGCCCACCGGTCTCGGGTCGCCTCCTACGTGCCGGACGACGCGCCCGTCGCCTTCCGCGGCGCCGCCCCCGACGGGCCCGGTTTCTGGTACCCGCCCACCGTCCTCGCCCCGGTACGGCACGACGACCGCGCCTACACCGAGGAGATCTTCGGCCCGGTCGTCACGGTCGTGCCGTTCCGTGACGAGCAGGACGCCCTGCGCGTCGCCAACGCCACCGAGTACGGGTTGTCCGGCTCCGTCTGGACCAGGGACGTCGGCCGCGCCCTGCGGGTCGCGCGCGGGGTCGAGGCCGGCAACCTCTCCGTCAACTCGCACTCCTCGGTCCGCTACACCACGCCCTTCGGCGGCTTCAAGCAGTCCGGACTCGGCCGCGAGCTCGGCCCGGACGCCCTCGACGCCTTCACCCAGACCAAGAACGTCTTCATCTCCACGGAGGAGTGATCAGCATGACCCAGCGACTCGACGGCCGGGTGGCCGTCATCACCGGCGCCGGCAGCGGCATCGGCCTCGCGACCGCCCGCCGGTTCGCGGCCGAGGGCGCCAAGGTGGTCTGCGCGGACCTCGACGCCGAGACCGGCGCCAAGGCCGCCAACGAGGTCGGCGGCCTGTTCGTCCAGGTCGACGTCACCGACGAGGACGCCGTCCGCGACCTCTTCCAGCGGGCCGTCGACGAGTACGGCCGGCTCGACATCGCCTTCAACAACGCGGGCATCTCCCCGCCCGACGACGACTCCATCCTCACCACCGGTCTGGACGCCTGGAAGCGGGTCCAGGAGGTCAACCTCACCAGCGTCTACCTGTGCTGCAAGTACGCGATCCCGCACATGCAGCGCCAGGGCAAGGGCTCGATCATCAACACCGCCTCCTTCGTCGCGGTGATGGGCGCGGCGACCTCGCAGATCTCCTACAGCGCCTCCAAGGGCGGGGTGCTGGCGATGTCCCGCGAACTGGGCGTGCAGTTCGCCCGCGAGGGCATCCGGATCAACGCCCTGTGCCCCGGCCCGGTCAACACCCCGCTGCTCCAGGAGCTCTTCGCCAAGGACCCGGAGCGCGCCGCCCGCCGCCTCGTCCACATCCCGCTCGGCCGCTTCGCCGAACCCGAGGAGATCGCCGCCGCGGTCGCCTTCCTCGCCTCCGACGACTCCTCCTTCATGACCGCCAACACCTTCCTCGTCGACGGCGGCATCTCCGGCGCCTACGTGACCCCCCAGTAGCCCCGCCGCCACCCACCCGCACCCGCCGTCGGCCCGCCCACCCCCGCACCGGGGGTGGGCGGGCCGACGCCGTCCCGCCGGGCCCGCCGTCATGGTGCTTCGACCGCCGCCGGGAGCGGGACGGCCGGTGGTGAACGACGGGGCGGGTGGGCGAGGTCCCACAACCCGGTCCGTAAATGGGTAAATTGGTAATGATTGCGACAAAATCCATGATGTGTGCGTCCACCCGCAGAAGGCCGAACCGCCTTCGGAAAGGGCCCCCATGTACCCCGCTCTCACCCCCGCCGTGCTCGCCGAGCTGCGCCGTCCGAGGCCGTACCCGGCCGTGTCGATCCTGATGCCCACGCACCGCCGGGAGCCCGACAACGCGCAGGACCCGGTCCGGCTCCGTACCCTCGCGGCGACGGCGCGCAAGCGGGTCGAGGAGGACCCGGAGGTCTCCCGCGCCGTCCGGATCGACGTGCTGGAGCAGCTCGACCGGGCGCTCGCCGAGGTCGACCTGGTGCACGCCGAGGACGGCCTGGCGGTCCTGGTCGCGCCGGGGGAGTACCACATCTGGTCGCTGGGCCGTACCGCGCCCGCCCGGGTGGTGCTGTCCGACACCTTCCTGACCCGCAACCTGGTCGCCGCCCAGGCGGCCGAGCGGCCCCACTGGGTGCTCGCGCTCGCCGCCGACAAGGTGCTGCTGTGGGGCGGCAACAGCGAGCGGGTCGCGGAGGACACCCGGCACGGCTTCCCGCTGGTGCGCCAGTACGAGAACCCCGACCCGGAGCGGCAGGAGCGGATCGGCGACCGGCCCAGCACCTTCCAGGACGAGGAGACCAAGATCTTCCTGCGGCAGGCGGAGCACGAGCTGGGCAAGGTGCTGGCCGCCGACCCGCGCCCGCTGTACGTGGTCGGCGAGGCGGCGGCCCTCGCCCTGCTGGACGCCGGCGGCGCGATCGTCCGCGGCGCCACCGCGCAGATCCCGCACGGCGGCCTCGCCCAGGCGGACGCCGAGACGGTGCGCCGGGTGGTCGAGCCCGCCGTCCGCGCGCACGCGGACGCGGGGATCTCCGACGCCCTGGCCCGGCTGGACAAGGCCCGCGGCCGCCAGGCGTTCGCCGCCGGGCTGGACGAGGTCTGGCAGACCGCCGCCGAGGGGCGGATCGCCCAGCTGGTGGTGGAGGAGAACTTCCGGATCACCGTCCGCGACGAGGGCGACCACCTGGTGCCCGCCGAGGCCGACCAGGCGGGCGCGCGCGAGGACATCGTCGACGAGGTGATCGAGCGTGCCCTCGACACCGGCGCCCAGATCTCGTTCGTCCCCGACGGCACCCTCTCCGACGCCGGCCGGATCGCCGCGGACCTGCGCTACTGACCCGCACGACTGACGCGCACGACTGACGCGCACCCCTGACGCGCGTCACGCCTCTCCCCGGCCCGTTCGCCGCCGCTCCGGGGAGAGGCCCGCGCCGGCGGCCACCGGCGCGGCCGGGGGCGCGGGCGAACGGCGGAACGGGAGGGTCTTCCTCCCCCCGACGACGGCCGTGACCGCCGCCGTTCCGGCCGTCGCCACGGCGAGGACGCCCCAGGCCGCGGTGTAGCCGCCGGTGGTGTCCCGGAGCAGGCCGAGGGCGGGCGGGGCGAGGATCACGGCCACCTGGTTGACGGCCATCACCAGGCCGAGCGCGAAGCCGGTCCGGCCGGGCGGGGCCGCCTCGGCCAGGTGCGCGACCCAGGGCCCGTACCAGCCGATCCCGAAGAAGCCGAGCCAGCCGAAGAGCGCGGCGGCCGCGAGCGGATGCCCGCCGAGCGGGGTGGCCAGCGCCACCAGCGCGGCCGCCGCCGCGACCATGCTCGCCAGCACCGGCCGGTAGCGGCCGGCGCGGCTGCGGTCGCTCCACGCGGCCAGACCGATCCGCCCGAGCATGCCCGCCATCTGGGCCGCGACCAGGACGGCGCCCGCGGCACCGGCCCCGAGGGCGGTCACGTCGTGCAGGTACAGCGCGCCGAGGACGCCGATGCCGCTGTGCACCGAGACCATGGCCGTGCCCGACAGCAGCGCCTTCACCATCGCGGGCTCGCGCAGCAACCGGAGCCGGTCCATGAGCGGTGCCGTGCGCGTCGGGACGGCCGCCGCCGTGGCCTGCGGCCGCCTCGCGACCGCCCCGGGCGGGCGACGGTAGAGCGCGGTGAACGCCACCGCCCCCGCCAGCGCGACGAGGCCACCCACCAGCACGGCCGTCCGCCACCCGGACGCGGCGGCGACCACCGGCAGCACGGCCACCGAGACCGCCCCGCCCAGCGGCAGTCCGGCCTGCCGCACCCCCATCGCGAACCCGAGCCGGGAGGGCTCGAACCAGGCCGCCACGGACTTGCTGCCGCCGGGCTGGATCGCGCTGTACCCCGCCCCGACGACCAGCAGCACCACGAGGAGCGAGGCGTACCCCTGGGCCAGGCTCCCGGCCAGCAGCCCTGCGGCGACCACCCCGGCCCCGAGGCCGACGACCCACCGTTCGCCGTACCGGTCCAGCAGTTCTCCGGCTACCAACAGGCCGACCAGCGGCACCAGTTGGGAGGCCGAGAGGAGCAGGCCCAGTTGCGTCGTGCTGAGATCCAGCGCGTCCTGCAGTGGCACCGCCATCGCCCCGATGCCCTGGACGAAGAAGCAGGACGCGGCCTGGGTGAAGGTGGCGACCCCGAGGATCGTCCAGCGGTACGGCGACGGGGACGGCGACGGCGATGGGGACGGAGACGGGGACGGACCGCCCCGGACGTCGGTGTGATGACTCATGCCGATCAGAGTGCTGTAATGGTCTTATGCACCTCAACCCTTACGGCGAGGACGCCGTCAACCTCGCCGCCGACCTGGTGAACACCCGGCCGGGCACCGTCGAGGAACTCGTGGACCGCTGCCGTGCGGCCGGACTGGTCGTCGAGGGACCGTTCACGGCCGACGACCTGACGCACGCGCACGCGGTGCTGGACGCCTGGGAGGCCGTCGTCGACGCCGCCGACGAGCGGGAACGGGCCGCCCGGCTGAACCTGATGCTCGCCGCCGGTACGGCCCACCCCCGGCTCACCGACCACACCGGCGACGGCTGGCACCTGCACTACCGGGACGACGACCCGCCGCTCGGCGCCCTGCTGTTCTCGCTGATCGGCGTCGGCACGGCACTGCACCTGGTGGGACGCGGGATGCACCGGCTCGGACGCTGCGCCGTCGCGGAGTGCGACACGGTCTTCGCCGACACCACGCGCACCGGCCGCCGCCGCTACTGCTCCCAGCGCTGCGCCAACCGCGACGCCGTCCGCCGCCACCGCGCGAACCACCCGGGCGCCGCCTGAGCACGGCGGCCGCCCGGGACAGTCGGCCGGGGGAACCACCCGTCAGGCCGTCGCCCCCGTCCGGTGCGCGGGCCGGATCGGCACCGGCTCGCGCTCCGACAGCCGCAGGCGCAGTCGGCGCGGCCGGTAGACGGTGGCGAGCGGGACGGCGCGGAGGTCGGCGTCCGGCTCGGGGGTCAGCCGCCAGCGGGACAGGACGGTGGCGAGGACGAGGGTCGCCTCGGTCCGCGCGTACAGGTCGCCGAGGCACTTGCGGGCCCCGCCGCCGAACGCGGTGAACGCCTGGCGGGCGAGCGGCGACTCCTCCTCGGGCCGCCAGCGGTCGGGTCGGAACTCGTCCGGCCGGGGGAAGGCGCCGGGATCGCGGGCCACGGCGGCGGGGCTGAAGACCAGGGTGGAGCCGCTCGGCAGCGGGATGCCCGCCAGCTCGGTGCCGGTGGTGGTCAGCCGGGTGAAGAGCCAGCCGGGCGGGTGGAGCCGCAGGGTCTCGGTGACCACCCGGCCGGTCAGGTCGAGAGCGGGCAGGTCCTCCCAGGTCACCGGCCGCCCGCCGAGGACGGTGTCGATCTCCCGGTACAACTCCCCGGCGACCTCCGGGTGCCGGGACAGCCGGTGGAAGACCCACACCAGGGTCGCGGCCACCGTCTCGGTCCCGGCCGCCATCACGGTGATCACCTGATCGTGCACCTCGGCGTCGGTCAGCCGCCCGCCCTCCTCGTCCCGGGCGGCGAGCAGCGCGCCCAGCAGGTCCGGGGTCGCGCCGTCCGCCGCCCCGGGGTTCCGCTCGTACCCGGCGATCAGTCGCTGCGTCACCTCGTGCAGCTGCCGCAGCGAGCTCCGGTAGCGGTTGTTGGCCGGGGTCGGCAGGCGGCGCAGCGTCCGGGGCAGGAACATCTGCCGGAACAGCCCGTTCAGCACCGTGTCGAAGGCCCGCTCCACACCCCGGGTGAGCTCCTCGTCGAGCGCCGTCGACCAGAGCGTGCGGGCCACCACCCGCAGCGCCAGCCCGTACAGCTCGGGGAACGCGTCGATCACCTGGCCGTCCTGCCAGCGCGCCGTGGTGGCCTCGATCTCGGTGTGCATCACCCCGGCGTAGTGCCGCAGCTGCGGGCGGGTGAAGGCGCTCTGCATCAGCCGCCGCTGCCGCCGGTGGTCCTGGTACGGGCAGGTGACCAGGCCGTTGCCGGCGACGTCTCGGGCCCGGTCGTAGAAGACCCCGCCCTTGTCGTAGACCTGGTCGCCGGTCAGCACCCGGCGCAGCAGTTCGGGATGGCAGGGTACGTACGCCGTGGACGGGCCGATCCTGATCCGCACCAGGTCGCCGTGGGCGGCCAGCGCGGTCATGAACCGGACCGGGCTGCGCATCATCTGCCAGGCGTGCCCGACTCCCGGCACCGCTCCGGGGGCCGTCCCGACCACGAACCTCTGCTCCGCCACCGCGTTCCTCCTCGTCCCCGGGCCCGCACCGCACCCGTTCGGCGGCGTGTCCCGGGTACTGCATCGGCCGATCGGACGCCCGGGTGAAGCCCGCCGCGCCCCCGCCCGGCCGCCCCTCCGGCGAGCTCGGCCGGTCCGGCCTTCCGCACGGTCCCCTCGGCGGACTGCAGCCCCGGGCCCGTGTGCGTGATCCGCCGTGGGACGATCGGCCGGTGACTCGACCCGTGAACCGTGGCCGCTCCCTGGAGGAGCTCGAACGCGACCGCCGGCCGGCCCCGCCTGCTGACGCGACCCGCCTCGTCGCGACGGTGCATGCCCTCCGCCATCGGCCGATCGGCGAGCTGACCGTCGAGGACCTGCGCCTGCTGATCGGGCAGGACGAGGGGCTCGGCTTTCTCCTGCCGCTCGCGTTGGAGGTGCTGCGCGACAATCCGATGGCCGAGGGCGACATGTACGAGGGCGATCTGCTGCGGGCCGTTGTGACCAGGAGTCCGGCCACCTGGGACGAGTGGCCCGAGCTCGGCCGGGAGCTGGGTGCGATCGTCGCGGAGCCGGCCGACTCGGCGCCGTTCCTGGTGCTGGAGACCGGGGGATTCCCGGCCCGGTAGGGTTCGGGCGCGGACCGGACGGACCCCGCCGGGCGCCGCGACCGGCCGGTCAGGTGCCGTCGGCGAGTTCCCGGGCCGACGCCCGCCGGACGCGGTAGCCCCAGCGTGTGAGCGACCGGACGACGGTCGCGGCGCCGACGGGGTTGGCACTGTGGACGAGCACCTCGCCGATCCGGAACGGCCGCCCGTCGAAGGCGGCCTGCTCCAGCAGCGTCACCACCGGCATGATGGTGTCGTCGCCGCCGAGATCGTGGTCGAGCCACAGCTCGTCCACGAAGCGCTCGCGGTGCTCCTCCAGGAGCTGGACCCCCTCCCGGCTGGTCCGGGCGATCCGGGTCGCCCGGGGCAGCGGCCGCAGGTCGTCCACTCCGAGGACGACGGGGCGGGGCGTTGTGGAAATGTCTTTCATCGAACGATTGTGGCAGCGGCCGAGCGCCACCGCGACCGAGTTCCGCGGTCGCGGCAGGGAGCGCGCGGGCGCCGCGGGTTCCGGCCGGGCCCGAGGGGCCACCCGGTTCGCCGTCGCGTCAGCAGGACCGACGCCGGGGGAGCGGGCCGGTCCGGCCCGGTGACGTGCGGAAACTACACTGGCCGACGGCCCGGCCGCCGTGGGTGGCCGAAGGGGCCGAGGGGGATCGATGGCGACGGGGGTCCGGTAGATGTGGTCGACGCTGTCCAACGCCGGGGTGCCGGCGGCGGACCGGTTCGAGTGGTTCACCGACATGGTCGCCCGTGACCTGGTCCCGGTGACGGTGAGCAGCCCGCAGGCCGCCGACTTCCGGGCGGAGGCGGCGTTCCTGGCCCTCGGTCAGGTCGGGGTGTCGGTCCACACCCACCCGGCCCTGCGCTCGCGCCGGCCGGCCGCCCTGACCCGGCGCAGCGATCCCGAGCAGTACCAGTTGGCCCTGGTCGACGGGCCGAACCCGATGTGGATCTCCCAGCACGGCCGTGACTCCGGGCCGGCGAGCGGCGAACTGGTGCTCTGGGACACGTCGCGGCCGTTCGAGGCCGGGACCCGGGACGAGCACGGGACCAGCCGCTGCCTCGTCCTGCACATCCCCCGGGCGGAGCTTCCGATCAACCCTGACAAGGCCGACCGGCTGCTGGCCCGGCGGATCCCCGCCCGTCGCGGGACGGGGGCGGTGCTGGCCGGGTTCCTCTCCGTCCTGGGCGAGCACGCCGCCGAGTGCGGGCCCGAGGAACTGGCGCGGCTGGGCACGATCGCCCGGGACCTCGCCGCCGTCTGCCTGGCCGAGCACGCCGACGCCGCCCACGAGGTCGACGCCGGGGTGCGGGCGCGGGCCCTGCTGGAGCGGGTGAAGGCGTTCATCGATCACAACCTCGACGATCCCGACCTCGCACCCGCCGTGATCGCCGAGCGCCACCACATCTCCGTGCGGGCCCTGCACCTGCTGTTCCAGGACGAGGACGAGAGCGTCAGCAGGCTGATCCGTCGTCGCCGCCTCGAACGCTGTTGGGCCGACCTCGCCCGGCCGGAGCTGGCCCGCCACTCGGTCCGGGACGTGGCCGCCCGCCGGGGCTTTCCGAACGCGTCCGCGTTCGGCCGGGCCTTCCGGGAGGAGTTCGGGCTGACGCCGCGCGACCATCGCCGGCAGAGCCTGGCGAGCGTGCCCCCGGACGGCCACTGACCGCACCGCACCACAGTGCGTCGCGTCGCGTCGCGATCCACCGTGCCCCGCCGTGCCGGTGCCGCGCCGGGACCGTCCCGCCGCCGCTGCTCGGTCGGCAGGCGTGGGCCCGGGGCGCTCGCTAGCATGGAGGCGCCGAACCAATGGCAGGAATCCGGGCCCGTTCGGCCACGAACCGGCCCGCCCCACCGGTGGTCCGCCGAGAACCGGCAGCCGACAGCCGACGGGCGGACGCACCCCGGAGGAACAGCGATGGCGACTGCTCCCGCCGGCGGATCCTCGCGCTACCTGGTGCTGGCGGCGATGATCTTCGCCGTCGCGATGACCTTCATCGACCAGACCATCGTGTCGATCGCCGTGCCGAACATCCAGTACGAGCTGAAGCTGACCAGCACGGGCGTGCAGTGGGCGGTCAACGCCTACCTGCTGACCCTGGCGGCGTTCTTCGCCTTCGGCGGCCGGCTCGCCGACACCGTCGGCCACCGCCGGATGGTGGTGATCGGGGTGCTGATCTTCGCGGGCGCCTCGGCCTGCTGCGGCCTCACCCCCACCGGGAGCCCGGCCGAGGCGTGGCTGATCGCGTTCCGGGCGGTCCAGGGCTTCGGCGGCGCCCTGATGTTCCCGGCGGCGCTGGCGATCGTGGTGCAGAGCTTCGCCCTGCGCGAGCGCGGGCGGGCGCTGGCCCTGTTCTTCGGTGTCGCGGGCGGCCTGACCGCGATCGGACCGGTCCTCGGTGGCTACCTGACCGAATGGACCTGGCGTGCCATCTTCTGGGTGAACCTGCCGGTGGCCGCCGTCGCGCTGGTGCTGGTCGCGATCTCGAAGCCGGTGACGGAGAGTCGCCCGGCGCCGATGGACTACCGGGGCCTGGCGCTGATCGCCGGGGGTGTCGCACTGAGCGTCTTCGGGTTCCAGCAGTCGCAGGTCTGGGGCTGGTCGAACCCGGCGATCGGCCTCTGCATCGCGGCCGGGCTCCTGTTGCTGGTCGTCTTCGCGCTCGTCGAGAAACGCACCGCCTCCCCACTGATCCAGGTGGACATCTTCCGCATCCGCGCGTTCTCGGTGCAGAACCTGGTGCTCGGCATCTCGATGCTGGTCTTCGTGCCGGTGTTCTTCTTCTCCAGCGAGTACGCCCAGATCGCGCTGGGCGACTCCTCCTCGGAGGCCGGCGTCTTCCTGCTCTACTTCTTCGTCGGGTTCGTGATCGCCTCGCAGATCGGCGGCCGGATGCTCGACCGGGGCGGGGCGAAGCGCCCGGTGGTGCTCGGGTGCGTCCTGGCCGCGGTCGGGTTCCACCTGTGGGCGGGGGACGTGACCTCGCTGAGCTTCAGCGAGCAGCAGTGGGACGTCGTCCTCGCGGGCGCGGGCATGGGCTTCATGCTCTCGCCCGCCAGCACGGACGCGGTCAACCGTGCCTCGCGGCTGTCCTACGGCGAGGCGACCGGCATCACCCAGACGGTCCGCAACTACGCCGCGAGTCTGGGGCTGGCGGTGCTGGGCACCGTCCTGGTCACCGACCTGCGGTCCCGGCTGACCGACTCCCTGGTCGCCCAGGGCCTGCCGCCCGACCAGGCGTCGGCCACGGCCGCGCACCTCTCCCAGGTCCAGACGCAGGGCCAGGGCGGCGGGAGCGGGGGCGGCGCGGCCGTCCCGCAGTTCTTCCGGGAGGACTTCGCCCACGCCACCCAGACGGTCTTCCAGTGGATGGCGGCCGTCATGGCCGTGGCCGCGCTGGTGGCGATCGTCGGGCTTCGTTCGGGCGTCCAGGCCGAGGTCGCCGCCGAGGCCGGGGGCGGGGGCGGGAACGAGGGCGAAGGCAAGGCCAAGGAGGGCCCTTCGGCCGGGCACGGGGGCGGGCACGGGGGCGGAGCCTGAGCGGTCGGCCCCGCTCGGCCCCGCCGGGGGTGAGCGCCGTCCCCGTACCTCACCCGGCCTCCGGGTGGCGGCGTGGGTCCGTCCCGGTGGCGGAGGAGGCCGCCCGTTCCGGGGCTTGGCAAGCCCATGGGTTGTTCCCCGGCGTCGGCGGTGTTTGGCTGACGGCACCAACTCCCGCTGCTGGAGCGGGGGGTGAACGGGGGAGGTAGAACATGCCGGATTGGACCGGAGGGTTCGCGAAGGTCGCCGTCACGAGCGCGGTGGTGGCGGGCGCGGCCTTCGGTGTCCCGACGCCGTCCCACGCCGTCGAACAGCCGGCACCGGTGGCCGTCGCGCACGCGCTCGGCGACAGTGTCGAGCCCGTCGACGTCGTCGGCCCCGTCGGCACGGCCGTGCCCGTGCACCCGGTGGCGGACGAGCAGAAGCGGGGCCGGTTCTGACAGCGGCGGCGGAGGCCGCCGTCCGCACCGGGTGAACCAGAGGGCTCCCGCCGGCACCGCCGGGGGAGCCCTCGTCCGTTCCGGGCGGCGGTGGCCCCGCGGTGGCCCCGCAGTGGTCCCGCGGTCGTCCGGCCGCCCGACGGCCGTCCCGCCCTCCCGCGGCGCGCACCCCCGATCAGATCGGGTCGGCGGGCCTGTGCAACCTTTGCGCGGTCACGGCGGTGAGTAGGGCAGAACGACGATCCGGTGGGACCGTCGTAAGAACCCGAAGAGGAACTGGATGACCGCGAGCGTAGTGAACACCCCGGTGGAGGACCGGCCCCGGCCCGTCACCGCACCGGCTGCCACGGGCAGCCCCGGCGTGGGGAAAGCGGGGAAACCCGACTTCGAGGAGTTCGCCGCCACCCGCTGGCGGCGGTTGGTGCGCACCGCCTACCTCCTCACCGGCGACCACCACGAGGCCGAGGACGTGGTGCAGGCGACTCTCGCGAAGGTCTTCAGGAGCTGGCCCCGGATCAGCCGCCTCGACGAACCTGACGCCTACATCCACCGCGCCCTGGTGAACAACAACCTGAGCCGGCACCGCCGCCGCCGGGTCAGGCAACTGCTGGTGCCCGTGCTCCCCGACCGCGCGCACACCCCGGGCGCCGCCCACCACGACGTCGACGAGCGCTCGGTCCTGCTCCAGGCCCTGGCGGAACTGCCGCCGCGCCAACGGGCCGTCGTCGTCCTGCGGTACTGGGAGGACATGAGCGAGCAGCAGGTCGCCGAGGTCCTCGGCTGCTCGCTGGGCAACGTCAAGAGCCAGGCCAGCCGGGGTCTGGCGAAACTGCGCGGCCACCCGGCACTGGCCCCCTACGCGGCGACCACCGCTCCCACTTTCTCGCCCGCCGCTTCCACGACCGCCGCTTCCCCGACCGACGTCACGAACGGAGACAACAGGTGATGGACACCGAGGACATGGTCCGCGACGCGTTGCGGGACGAGGCGGCCCGGGTCCCGCTGACCGACTGGTCCGCCGGGCCCATGCGGGACCAAGTGCGCCGGCAGCGGCGCGGGCGCCGGACGGCACTGGGCGTGTCGGCCGTGGTGGCCGTACTCGCGGTGGCGGCCGGGACGACGACCGTGCTGTCCGGGCACGGCGGGACCCAGGTCGTCGGCGCGGCCTCCCAGGTGACGCTCCGGACACCGGAGGGGACGGCTCCCGAGGCCATCGTCGCGGAACCCGGCCAACAGATCCCCCTGGGCCGCGAGGGCTGGTGGATGCGGCTCGGCGCACAGGAGATCTGCATCCACGACCCCGTCGTCTACAAGAACGACCCGGGGTGCGGCGGGTACTCCTGGCAGGCGGGCGCGACCGAGATCACGATGCAGTACCAGGGCGTGTCCCCGGATTTCAAGGAGGGCCTCTACAACGTGGTCTACCACGGACCCGGCCGGGTGGCCCGGATGGCCGTCGAGTTCGACGGTCGCTCGTACTGGGCCACCCCCGCCTCTCTCCCCGGCGATCCGGGCTACGTCAGCGGCTTCGCCTGGGCACCCAGCCTCAAAGCCTCCGACGGCGCGAACCCGCTCGTAGGCGTCAAGCTCGCCGCCTACGGCGCCCGGGGCGAGGTGCTGGCCAGCAAGACCCTGACGGTCTGATCCGGCCGGGCCGACTCTGGATCCACCCGTCGCTCCGCCGCGCGGGCCCCGTCACGACGGGCCCGCGCGGCGGAGCGGCGGCGGTCAGCGCAGGCCGGCGAAGAGGTCCGTCTCCGGCACGGCCGCGCCGGTGGAGTCCTTGACCCGGACGAAGGTCTCCACGCCCCACAGGTCGGTGAAGCGCTCCTTGCCCATGCGCAGGAAGAAGATGTTCTCGCCCTGGCTGGCGTGGGCGGCGAGGGCGTCGAACTTCTGGTCGCCGAACGCGGCGGTGTCCACCCAGGTGCTGATCTCCTCGTCGGGCAGCCCGATCGGGGGCATCTCGTCGGCCTGGGCCTCGTCCGGCGCCTCGAAATCCGCCCCGAACTCGCGCATGACCTCCCCGAACCGCTTCATCATCGAGTGCGGCGCCGTCGTCCAGTAGACCTTGGGCTCCGCCTCGACGAGTTCCAGCGCCGCCATGGTGATGCGGTGGGCCTGGATGTGGTCGGGGTGGCCGTAGAAGCCGTTCTCGTCGTAGGTGACGACGACATCGGGCTCGTACCGCCGGATCAGCTCGGCCAACCGGGCCGCGCCCTCCTCGACCGGCGTCCGCCAGAAGGAGTTGGGCGCGTCGTTCGTCGCCCAGCCCATCATGCCGGAATCCGCGTACTCCAACAGCTCCAGGTGGCTGACCTTCAGCACCTCGCAGGCGGCCTCCAGCTCGGTACGGCGCATCGCGGCGACGGCGGCCGGGTCGTGCCCCGGATCACCCGGCTTGACACCGCCGGGTCCGTCCCCGCAACCGCCGTCGGTACACGTCACCAGCACCGTACGGATCCCCTCCGCCGCGTACCGGGCGAGCACGCCCCCGGTGCCGCTGGCCTCGTCGTCGGGGTGGGCGTGCACCGCCATGAGTGTCAACGGCCGGTCAATCATCAGAACCATCCTCCGGGTCGTGAATGCGCTCGGTGTCCGAGTCTGCGGCACGGCGGCGGGCCGCCACCTCACATCATCGGTGCGACCAGTGACAACCCCGGGCGATCACCCGGGTAATCCCGATGAACCCCCGGGATTCCCGCTCCTTCCCGCCCGGCAGCCCGGCAGCCCGGCAGCCCGGCAGTCGGAGCCTCGGCACCCCGGGGCTCCGACCGTCCGGCGCGCCGCTTCGCGTCACCCGCCCGCCCGCCGAGGACACTGGGCGCTGTGACCGATGTACGAGAGAACCTGACCTATCAGACGTTCGGCCTGGCGGTGCGCGAGCTCGCGCGGACGATCGCCGACGACGGGTACGAACCCGACCTCATCCTGAGCATCGCCCGCGGCGGTGTGTTCGTCGCGGGGGGTCTGGCGTACGCGCTGGACTGCAAGAACATCCACCTGGTGAACGTGGAGTTCTACACGGGCGTGGGCACCACCCTGGACATGCCCGTCATGCTGGCGCCCGTGCCCGCGGCGATCGACTTCACCGACAAGAAGGTCCTGATCGCCGACGACGTCGCCGACACCGGCAAGACCCTGAAGTTGGTGCACGACTTCTGCCTCGACCACGTCGCCGAGGTCCGGTCCGCGGTCATCTACGAGAAGCCGCATTCCCTGGTGAAGTGCGAGTACGTGTGGAAGCGCACGGACGACTGGATCAACTTCCCGTGGTCGGTCGAACCGCCGGTCGTCCGCCGCGAGGGCCAGGCCCTCGACGCCTGACCGGCCGCCGGACACCCGCGCCCGGCCGACAGTGCCCGGCCGTCGGTGCCCGGCCATCGGCGGGGTCAGGAGTCCTGGGCGCGGGCGCGGTGGGCGGCGGACTTGACGCGGCTCTGGCAGGCGGTGGAGCAGAAGCGGCGGGTGCCGTTGCGGGACACGTCGACGTAGGCGCGGTCGCAGGCGGGTGCGGAGCACATGCCGAGGCGGGCGGCGAAGTGGCTGCCGAGGGCGGCGGCGAGGCCGAGGGTGAGGCGGGCGGCCCAGTCGGAGCCTTCGTCGCCGGCGGTGCTGCGGTGGTAGAGGTGCCAGGGTTCGTCGCTGCGCCGTTCCAGGACGGGGAACGGGCGCAACTGCGCCATCAGGGTGTTCGTGGCCGCGACCGCGCGGTCCTGGTCGTCGGCCGCGAGGTGTTCGAAGACGGCGCGCAGCCCGGGGGCGAGAGCTGCCAGGCGCGCCGCGTCCTCGGTACCGAGCGGGGTGGCGTGGCGGTCGGCCGCGCGCAGGACGGCGTTGGTGCGCTCGGTCAGTTCGGCCTCCGGCGGGGGCTGGTACGGGCGGGTGCGGGACAGGCCCGGGGTCGCGAGGTTCACCAGGTCCGCTGCGCCCTGCACCATCGCGGTGTTGTGACTGTCGAAATCCACTTGACCGGTCACGCGTCCTTTCGCCATAGTCATGACTGTCGAAAACAGAAACGACAGTAACGGAGTTCCGTGTCCGCCGCCACCGCCACCCCGTCCCCGGGCCGTTCGCGCCCGTCCACCTGGTCCCGCACGTCCGCCACCGGACGCGCGCTGCTCACCACCGTCCTGACCACCGGCGTCACCACGTTCATGTTCCTGCCCCTGCTCGCCCTGCACCTGAGCGCCATCGGCACGCCGGTGGGACGGATCGGGCTCCTGATCGGGCTGCTGTCGCTGTGCGGGCAGGGCTTCTCGGTGATGTCCGGCCTCCTCGTCGACCGCGTCGGCGCCCGCGCCACCACCACCGCCGGCTTCGCCTGCCGCATCGCCGGCTACCTGCTGATCGCCGCCGGGGGACCGGCCCTGGTACCGGGCATCGTGGCCGTCGGCATCGGCGGGTCGCTGCTGGTGCTGTCCGTCAAGACCCGCCTGGTCACCGAGGCGGCGGCGCACGACGACACCCGCGGCATGCTCGCCCTGCGCTCCACCTTCGGCAACGTCGGCGTGGTCCTCGGGCCGGTCCTCGGCGCCGTCGCCTACCCGCTCGGCTTCGAGGCCATCCTCGCCGCGGCCGTCCTCTCGCACCTCGTCCTCGGCTTCCACCTGACCTTCATCAGTAAGGACGTGGCCGCGGACGCACCGGCAGTGGACGTACCAGCAGTGGGCGTACCGGCCGTGCACGTGCCGCCCGCCCCCGGCCGGCGCGGACCGGCCGTCCTCTTCCTCGCCGCCGTCTCCTACTGGGCCATCTACAGCCAGCTCAACGCGGTGATCCCGCTCACCGCCCGGGCCCTCACCGGCAGCACCGCCGCCGTCACGGTGGTCTTCACCCTCAACGGCGCGCTCGTCCTCCTGTTCCAGTACACGCTGCTGCGCCGCTTCCTCGGACACCTGCCGCCCCGCACCCTGCTCACCGCCGGCTTCGTGGCCTTCGCCCTGGCCTACCTCGTCCTGCTGCCGCAGGCCGGCTGGCTCTCGCTGCTGCTGTTCACCGTGCCCGCCACCCTCGCCGAGATGCTGATCGGACCGAGCCTCGACGAACTGGCCGTCACCACCGCCCCGCGCCGCCGGACCGGCCGCGCCCTCGGCCTCCTCGGCCTCGCCGGCGCGATCGGCGCTCCCCTGGGCGCGGGACTGGGCACCCACCTGCTCCAGTCCCTGCACGGCGGCCCCGGCGTCTGGCTCACCGTCACCACGACCGCCGCCCTGGCCGCGGCCGCGTGCCTCCTCCTGCCCCGCCCCGCCCGCTGACCGCCCCCGACGGCGGCCGGGAGTTGCCCCGGTGGGGCGGAACGGGGACTGTCGGACCCGGGGCATAGGCTCCGCCAGTGGTAGAGAACCCCAGACTTCCCGGGCATTTCGTGCCGGACGCCCACGGTGTCAGCGACCTCCTCCTGATCCGGGAGCGGGCCGATCGCGCACACTGGC
The DNA here is from genome assembly GCF_044764505.1 of Kitasatospora sp. NPDC094019. Lineage (NCBI taxonomy): Bacteria > Bacillati > Actinomycetota > Actinomycetes > Kitasatosporales > Streptomycetaceae > Kitasatospora > Kitasatospora sp. NPDC094019. Next base: position 146,885 of record NZ_JBIWIF010000013.1, on the reverse strand, counting down.
AGAACGCCCGGGCCTACGGGCGGGAGCCCCTCGGTGAGCGCGTGAGCCCGCGTCAGGTGTTCGGCCACGAGGCGGACCTGAGCCGCTGGGTGGCGGCCAACCTCGCGGACGTCGCCCGCCCCACCGGCATCCTCGGCGGCCTGCGCCTTGTCGGCAGGGAGCACCAGGCCGGGCGCGGGCGGATCGACGTGCTGGCAGCCGTGGGCGAAGAAGCCACCCCGGCGAACACCCCGGCCTACGTGGTGATCGAGAACCAGCTCACCCCGTCCGACGACGATCACCTCGCCCGGATCGTCAAGTACGCGGCCGTCATCGGGGCCGCGCACGCCGTCTGGATCGCACCCGCCTTCGCCGACGACCACGTCGACACGATCTGCCGACTGACCACCGACAGCCGCTGTTCGTTCACCGCGCTGCGCCTGGTCGCGGAACGCGCGAGCGACGGCCGGCCCGCGGTCGTCCTCGAACCGGTGGCCGACTTCGCGGCCCTGCGCGCAGAATACGGCGGCCCCGGTGCCGTACCGCGCGACGGGTCCTGGGCGCGCCACCCCTCGCCCGCTGTCCCTCGGCAGGACCTCGCGGCCCGGCCGCCGGGCGGTGTCCCCAGTCCCTGGTTCAAGCCACCGCGTGCGCCGCACGATCCGGCCGACCCCCCTGGGCACGGCCGGAGCCACCGTCGACGGGCGGCACCCGGGCCGGGCTGAGCCCGGCCGGACGCGCGGTCCGGAGCACCGTCGGGCGGCACCCCCGGCCGTCGGCCGTTCCCGCGACGCCATCGGTCCGGCACGCCGTCGGCACACCCGCGGCGCGGCGTCGGACCTGGCGGAGACCCCGGTTCCGCCGGTCGTGTGCCCGTCGCCGGCGTGCCGGTGGGCCCGTGCGAGGATGCGGTGGAGAGTGTTTTCGGCAACGGGGGAGCAGTCATGGGAACCGAGCAAGTGCACGACGTCGACCGCGCTTTGGTCCTGGGCCCCGGCGGGCGTCCGGGCGTGGCGTGGACGGCCGGGCTGGCTGCGGGTCTGCGGTCTGCCGGGGTGGACCTGGGTGAGGCCGATCTGATCGTGGGCACCTCCGCCGGCGCGATCGTCGGGGCGGTCCTCGCGGCCGGGGGAGACCCGGCCAGGTTGGGTGTACTGCCCGCCCGGCTCCCCGCCGACGGGGCGGTCACGGCACGCCGTCCCGACCCGGCGGTCACGGGCGCGGTGTTCGCGGCCCTCGGCGAGTCCGGCGCCGACCCGGCCGGGACACGGCGCCGGGTCGGCCGGATCGCCCTGGGGACGGTGGACGCGGCGGCGGAGGAGCGGGTGGTCGCCCAGCGGGCCGCGCTGATCGGCGTGGACACCTGGCCGGAGCACCCCCGGCTGCTGATCCCTGCCGTCGACGCCGAGAGCGGCGAGCCGGTCGTCTGGGAGGCCACCGCGGGTGTTCCGCTGGTCCGCGCGGTCGCCGCCTCCAGCGCGTTCCCCGGCTTCGAGCCGCCCGTGGCCGTCGACGGTCGGCACTGCCTGGACGGCGCCCTGCGGGCCGGCACGAACGCCGACCTGGCGGCGGGTGCCCGCACGGTGGTCGTGGTCGAACCGCTGGCGCACCGTCATCCCGGCGCCGCACCCGGGTCCGCCCGGGTCCTGGCCCCGGAGGCGGACGCGGTGCGTCTCCTGGACGCCGACCCCGGCGACCACGAGTCGTGGGAGGAGATCCACCGGCTCGGCCGGAAGCAGGGCGAGGCCGCGGCCGACGGCCTGCGGGCGTTCTGGCGCCCCCGGAGCTGAATCCGGGCCGGTGGGCGGGCCTCGACCGGCGCTCGGCGCTTGACCGGGACCCGGTCCCTGACCGGCGCTCGCGGACGTCCGGCCCGTCGGAGCCGGAAGGCCCGGTAGGGCGCACGGCCGACCCCTGACGTCACCTTCCCCGGCAGGTCGGGGCGGCCGCCGTCACCGGGGGCCGGGCCAGGCGGCGGTGGCGGCGAGGATGGTCCGGGCCAGTGCCACGGGCCGCTCGCGGGCGATGAGGTGTCCGGCGCCGGGGACGGGCCGGACCGCCGTGTGCGGAGCCAGCCGCAGCAGCCGCTCGATGTCCGCGGCGCCGACCGACGACCCGGTGTCGCCGTGGGCCAGCAGGACGGGCAGCTCCAGCTCCGCGGTGACCTGCCGCAGCAGGGCGGTGTGGGCGAGGATGTCCTCGACGAGTTCGACGTAGGCGCCGGACAGGCCGCCGGCGGCGAGGAAGCCGCGCACCCGGGCCGGGTCGAGGCAGGGCACGACGTCGACCAGTACCAGCCCCGCCACTCCCGCCCGCACGGCCGGATCGGCGAGAGCGGCGACAGCGGCGAGCCCGCCCAGCGAGGCGCCGATCACCACGCACCCCGCCGGCTCGCCCCGCACCATGGCGGCGACATCGTCCGCGCACGCCGACAGCGTCCGGGCGCTGCCCTCGCTGTCACCGTGACCCCGTTGGTCGAAGGCCACGCAGCGGAAACCGGCGTCCACCAGGACCTCGCTGACCGGCGCCCACACCTGACGGCGTTCACCACCGGCGTGGAGGAGGAGACAGGTCGGTCCGGAACCGACCTCCTCCCCGCGCAGGACCGCGTCGGGGCGGGCGATCCGCCGCGCCCGAGGGACGGCCGGGTCCGTCGTCGACTCCGTGCTCGGGTCCGTCATGGGACAGTCACCTTCCTCGCCGTCACCGCGCACGGAAGGGAGGAGGACCGCCGGGAAGCGGCCGGTTTCCCCCGAGCCGACGCGACACCTCCAGCGCCCGAACGGGCTTGCTGGGCAAGGGAACCGTACACCGATGTCCGTGCGGGCCGAAGGGCGTCCGCGGTCCGGCCGACGTCCGGTTTCCGGCGTTCCCCACTGTCACAGCGGCGGCATCAGGTCACTCTCGCTGACCGTGTACGTCAGCAGGGGCTGGACGAAGTCCGGCTCGTGGTTCTCGCGGCGCCGCAGCCGGAAGAACTCCTGCCGCTGCTCCTCGTCGGCCGGGACCAGGCGTGAACCCTGCGGCAGGTAGGGGTGCCCGTCACGGAAACGGAGCAGCGTCTTCGACGTCCGGAAGGTGATACCCAGCCACTCGTTGTCCGCGGCCCGGCCCGGCGCGTCCAGGACAATCCGGTGCTTGAGGCGCCGGTTCGCCTCGACGGAGAACACCACCGCGCCGTGGTGGAGCAGCGGGACCTCGAACGTCTCCCCGCCGGGCTCCTTCGTTTCGACGATCAGCTTCCTCGGCGGCCCGGCGTCGGGGTGCCGGTAACAGGAGAAAACGGCGATGGACGTGCCGTCGGCGAGGTCGAGGGCCTGGTCGGAATGGCTGCCCATGGTGGTGTACGCGTTCGTGCAGCTCTCGATCAGCGCGTTGTTGAAGCCGACCGCGAGCCCCGCGCTCTCCTGGATCCGCCGGGCCAGCCGCTCGTGCACCGCCCGGAAGCGCTGCGCCGGGCGGCTGCAGCGGCTGGTGGTGCGGACGAGCGGGACACCGCCCGTCGCGTCGACCAGGGTGAGGGTGGCACCCCGCCGGCCCTTGCCGGTGTCCTCCAGGTCGGCCGAGGCGGAGAGTTCCGCGAAGAGGTTCTCGTCGGCGGGCAGCGCGTACGAGCGGATCTCGTCCGGGATGCTACGGGCGGGGGGCAAGGTAGTCTCCCGTGTTCATGCTGAAGCGGAATCCGTCGCCGTAGTCGATGAAGGACGAGGTCCTGTTCTCCTCGGCGTACAGCCGGCGCAGTTCGTCCAGGCCGGCCGGCGTGGGCGGCTCCAGACCCACCGGACCCCCGGCCGTGCTGAGGAACGTCCGGCCGTCCCGGTGTACGGCCTCGGTACTCGAACAGCGCACCACGTACCCCAGCCGGGTGGGGAGTTGCTCGGCGTCCAGTGGCGAGGGCCGGATCTCGTGCGTGTAGAGGCGGTTGGTGGACAGCGGCACCAGCAGCACCGAACCGGGATGAAGGGTCACCGTGAACTGCTGCGGCAGCGCCACCCCGTGGAGCTCCGCCGCGGGATCCTTGAGCCGGAAGCGCAGCCCGGTCAGCCCGCTGACGCCCTTCACACCGAGGTCGAAGGGGTCGTGGGACAGGTCGTGGGCCAAGGGCTGCAACCGGTCGAGCCGGTCGTAGAAGGTGCAGAAGGCCATCAGGCCGTTGACGGGCATGTCCTTGGTCTTGTCGGCGTGGGCCGAGATCCTCGCCTTGGACTGCTTGCGCCCCGCGGTGGCGAGGGTGTTGTGGTAGGTCTGGGCGAGGACGTGGTTCAGCGGCGCCTGGCCGCGGAACACGGCGGCGGCCTCGCGGTTCAGCGCCTCCACGATCTCCGTGTCGGTCGGGCCGAAGCCCTCGGTCGGGCCCGAGAGGTTCGTGGAGCACCGCAGCAGGCGGAAGTGCAGCTCGTCACCGTCCCGCGTGACCGGCGTCAGATAGATCCCGCTGCGGTGGGCCGTGCCGGGCTTGGTGGACTCGGTCAGCGACTGGAAGGCGTGCTCGGCCCGGATCCGCCCGAAGTGATCGGCTTCGGGCCCGAAGAAGCGCGGGTAGTACACACCGACGCCGTGCACCCGCACGGGGACCCGGCCGACCCCGACCGCCCGCCACGGCACCTCGCCGTCCCCGGCCTTCTCACCGGTCCCGTGGTGGCCCTGCGTCAGCTCCCGCACGACGAACACCCGTGCGGCGGACCTCAGCCGACGGTCGCTGACGGCGGCGGGGTCACCGCACAGGTAGACGGTCCTCCCCGCGAGATCGACCGCACCGGAGGCAAGCTCCTCCGGCGTGACGACCGACCCGAGGAACCGCGTGGCCACATCGAGGCCGTGGAGCGCCGACGGTGCGACCAGGACACTGCCCGCCTCCTCGATGACGGCCGCCACCGACCCCGTCACGTCCATCGGCCCTACCACCATTCGCAGACCCCCGGTGAAACACGCTCACCACCACCGACACGGCGACGGGGCGGGGCCCCGGGCCCCCCCCCGGGGCGGCCGGGGGGGCCCCGGGCGCCCCCGGCCCCCCCCCCCCCCCGACACCCCCCCCCCCCCCCCCCCCCCCCACCCCCCCCGGATATGTG
>NZ_JBIWIF010000013.1:0-141824 GCF_044764505.1 Kitasatospora sp. NPDC094019 | reverse complement strand
CTCCCCCCCCCCCGGGCTAAAACCCCCCCCCCCCCCCCCCCGCGGCCGGGGCGGGCCGGGGCCCCCCGGGGGGTTTGGGGGGGGGGGGGCCCCGCCCGGCCCCGTCGACCGCCGATGCTCTCACGCCCGCCGGACACCGGGCAACGCCCCGGCCCCGATGCGACCTGGACCTTCCCCGGAATCGCTTTCGTGAATGTCGGTGGTTCGTGCAAGTGTTCTCCTTGCTCATCCCATTTGACCGGAGACCTCTGTGACGATCCGCCGTACCACCCTGATCACCGCTGCCACGGTGCTGGCCCTGTCCGCCGTGGCCGCCTGCAACGACGGCGACACCTCCGCCCCCGCGGCCGCCGACGCCGCGGCCTCCAGCACCGCGACCGCGGCCGCGAGCGGTACTCCGACGGCGACCACGACCGCTCCCACGGTGACGCCCACGCCCACGCCGACTCCCACCGCGACCCCGACTCCCACTGCCAGTCCGACCCCCGCAGGCGCGCCGGTCGACGCCTCCGGCGCGTTCGACCCGGCCGTCGCACTGGCGAACGCCGACCGGACCCCGTACGCCGCCACGCTGAACATGAAGACGACCGCGACCGCGAACGGCCAGGGGACCGTGATGACCGCGACCGGCCGGACCAACGTCAACACGCCGGGCCACGAGGGCCGTACCGAGATGAAGATGACTCTCGGGGACAGCGACGAGGCCCTCATCTGGATGGAGTCGGTCAACACCGGCAACGGCATCTTCTCGCGCGACAAGAGCAAGCCGGGCAGCAGCTGGAGCCCGGCCGCCAGCAGCGAGGACGCCACGGACGACAACGGTGCCGGCCTCTACGTCAAGGCCCTCGTCGACGCCGGACCGGCCGCTCGCAAGGGGATGGAGCAGAAGAACGGGGTCCCGGCGTTCCACCTCGGAGCCCGCCTGACGGCCGCACAGATCAAGGCCATCGACCCCGAGGAGCACCGGAACATGACCGAGAAGGGCGTCGCCACGAAGGACTACGACGTCTGGATCGACCGGTCCGGCCGCATCCTCGCCCAGACACAGTCCATGAAGGTGCCCAAGGACGGCACGACGGTCACGACCGTCATCAGCGTGAGCTACAGCGACTTCGGCCCCCGCGAGACCTTCACCGCCCCGACCACCGCCGCCAGCTGACCGGATCCGCCCCCGGGGCGCGGCAGGAGCCCCGCCCGGGCGGCCGGCCTCGTTCTCAGATGTCGGGGACCTGGCAGCCGACCGTGTCGGCGACCGCGAGCACGCTGCGGGGATGTCGTCGCCGCACCAGCAGGTCCCCGCTCATGAGCCTCCGAGCACGTGGACACCCGGAACACCGCCAACGATGGGCCCTCCAACGACAGACAGACCCTCGGCCAGCCACCGCCACCACGAGCGCCGGCCGGCCCCCGCTTCACACGGGAAGGACGACCTGGTGGCGACGGTGCGGACCGTCACCGTCGGCTGACCCCTGCCTGCGCGGGGAGGGCCCGCCCCAGCATCCGCGTGTGTTCCTGGGGCGTCGCCGGTCCTGGGTCAGCGGGCGTCGGTTTCGTCGATGAGGTACTGGAGCTCGTCGAAGATCTGGAGGACCACGACGATCAGGACGTGGTCGGCGACCATGAACTCGACGACGACGCCCGGTGCGGCGTATGCCTTGCGCAGGTGCTCGTCGGGACCGATGGGTGCCGTCGCGGTCTTGTGGTACGGATCGCGGGCGAGGACGCCCAGGGCACGCTGCAGGAGGTCGCGGCGTTCGGCGGGCAGGGTATCGATGGTCGCCTGGGCCTCGACGGTGAACTGCACGCGGTACGTCATGCCCGACACGATAGCCGCGGCCGATGTCCGCACGGGAGCGGACCCCGAACACGAGTCCGACCGGACCGGCGACACCACACCGCACCACTGGTCCGCGGCCGAGCTCGCGGGAGCGAGGAGGCCCCCTTCTTCCGCCTGCGAGGACCGACCCGCTCCCGCGCTGCCCCGCGCTCACCGAGAGGACCCTTCGCGACCCGCACCGCTTCGGCGGTTTGGCTACCTCGCGCCTGCATGGGGGTACGGGTGCTCGTCGGCCAGGTCCAGCGCCAGCTCGTCGCGCCAGCGCACGGACATGCGCAGGCTCAGGACCGTCTCCGCCGCCGCGGGCAGGGGCAGCAGCATGAACCTTCGCAGGGCCTCGGCCGCCGTGTCCCGCCCGTGCCACGCGGCGAGGTCGGCTGCGGTGACGGGCGCCGGGTGCTGCTGGTGGCGGGCCGCGTTGAGCAGTCCGCGGACGGCCCGGGTCTCCGCCCGGACGGTCCGCATCCGGAGGTCCAGGGGTCCGTCGGTCGTCAGGTCCACCGGCTCGCCCCGGCCGGCCTGCTCCAGCGCCAGGGCGATCTCGGGATAGCCGTCGATTCCGGTTTCCGACGCCAGCCGGGCGAGCTGGGCCGCCACCGCGGAGCGCAACCTCTCCGGCGGGGTCCGCTCCACCAGGGCGCCGAGGTCGAGCTCGCGTACGACGGTGACCGGGTGTCGTGCCTGCGGTATCTCGTCGAGGACCGGCAGCAGGAGCGCGCTGGCCAGTGGCGCCGCCGCGTCGTCGGCCGGATCCCAGCCGATGCCGTGCTCCACCGTCAGACCCGCCAGCAGCCGCGTGTAGGCGGCCGTCGAGCCGGGCCAGGGATCGACGCCGATCCGCTGCCACCGCTGTCCGTCGGGGGCGGTCACGTAGTCCTCGCGCGGTGATTCGACCCGGTGGCCCGCCTCCTGCTGCTCGTTGCCGTCCTCGACGACGGTCACGCGGACCTCGGGTCCCCGCTTCGTCAGCCGCACCACCCGGGTTCCGAGGGAGAGCCGTCCCAGCACCTCGGGACGGCCGAACTGGGCGTCCCCGCCCTCCTGAGTGGCGTACGACCACCCGTTGCCGCAGGACCCGGCCCGGACCATCGGGCGGTGCGCGGCCCATGGGGCATCGGCGGACAGCCGGGCCTGTTCCCGTGTGCGCGGTGCGGCGGTCGCGGGCATCGAGCCCAGCCGGTCCAGCAGTTCCCCGGGGTCGGTGTTCGCCACGAACACGACGTCCGGCTGCACGATCGGCTCGGGTTCGGGTCCGAAGAGTCCGCCGTGTGCGAAGGAGAGGACGGCGTACGAGCCGTCGGGCTGCGGGGCGGGCGGGGCCGGGTCGGCGGCGGGCGGAACCTGTGGCTCAGGGGTCGCGGCGGCGATGTCCAGGGCGGAGGTCGGGTCGGCGACGACCGTCAGGCCGTCGTCCCAGATGAGTCGGCCCTCGTAAGCCAGGGGTATCCGTCCACCGAAGGGCAGGCCGTTCTCCAGGGCCGTGGCGAGGTCGGAGAGAACCTGCCGCAGTCCCGTCCAGGGTGTGAAGGTCGAGCCGCTCTCGTCGAAGTACCGGCCGACCCGCCCGCGGTGCGGGCCGGGGCGGGTGACCAGGAAGAGCCCGTCGGAGGACTGCCAGCCGATTCCCAGAGTGATGAGCAGCCGTTCGCGCGGCCAGTAGGCGAACTCGTCGCGCTCCTCCTCGGCGAGCCCGGCCTCCTCCTCGGCGGCGTTCGCCCCTACCCCGCGCAGGAACTCGGTGCTCCGGACGATCTCCCCGATCCCGGACGGCGGTCCGTAGAAGGCGAGGCGGAGCGTTCCGGCCTGGAGCTCCACACCGTCGTGCCGCAGCAGCGACTCTCTCAGATCGGGCGGGAAGGTTACCCCCAGCCGGAGTTCGGCCGCCGCGATGTCCGCCGGGAGGGCCGGCGGTCGCAGCAGCCCCTGGGTGGCGGGGGCGTGCCGCGCGAGCCAGCTCTCGATGCGGCCCCAGGACTGTTCGACGGTGGACGTGATCATGCTCGGCAGGCTAGGCGCGGGCACTGACATCCGGACGGCCGGGGCTGCCCGTCGCCCCCTTGGCCCCGGCCGTTCCTCAGTCCCGTTACCCACGGACGCGGGTAAGCACCGGCCCCGCTGACCCCCGCAGGCGCGGGGAGGAAACCCTCGCCGTCCGCGACGCCGGCTACGACTACGGCTGGCCCCCGCGCTCGTGGGGAAGGCGCTTCGCCGGGGCACGGTGGCCGCCAAACGACCCGACCCCCGGGGTCGGCCGGTCGGCCGGTCGACCTCGCGCCGGATGCCGTACCTGACCGAGCGCATCAACCGGTTGGGCAAGTACCCCGCCCATGAACTCGGCATCACCCCGGACACCTACGACGTCCCCCCGTACGTCGACCTCAGTCCGCTCGGCGACGACGAGAAGGCGACAGAGGCATGACGACATGCCGACACGGTCCGAAAACCCGTTTGCGGTCCCAGGGGCATTGAGTCGAGACTGACGGGTCGATCACATCGAACAGGAAGAGTGACCAGCCCTGACGTACAACCGTGACACCCTGCCCTTCCCCGACAACCGCGTGCCCTCCATCATCCACGTGGGTATTCGGGACTGGGAAAATTCCGATCCTGCCCGCCACTCGTTCGCCTGGGACGAGGAAGAGGGGGAACACCTCCGCTCGCTGGTCCGCGAGTGGGTGCCACCTGTGCTCTCCGGTATGGCCGGCTGGTGGCAGGGAGAACGCTGGTGCGAGAGCCAGGTGGACGCGATCGTCCGGGAGCGATACGGCACCTGGGCCTGGGGATGGAACTGGTGCCACTACGACAGCGGGCCCATCGGCAACTGGGTCAGCGCGTCAAGCTCGGTCACGACCCCCGACGCGACCGCGGACCGGGCCGTGGCCGCGCTGCTGGAGTGGCGGACGTGGCTGGAGCGGACGGCCCAGCGCTTCACGGAACTGGCGCCGCCGCCGGACGCCTCGCCCGAGGACCGCAGCTGGCACCTGGAACGGGCTTGCGTCCGGCTCGTGACCCACGCGCTGGACTCGGGCGCGGACAACGCCTGGCGCGGCCAGACCTCGATCGTCCTGGGCTGGTTCCTCCAAAGCACCGGCATGGACCGGGCCGAAGCCGCACAGGCGGTGGAGCGCGCGATCGGTGGCCGGTTCAAGAGCTGGGTCCACCCGGAACGGACCCTGATCGAATCCGTCGGCGAGGACCTCGCCGTCGGTCTCACTGGCCACGCCCCGTACCAGGACCATCGTGAGAGGGCGGCGCTTGAGGAGCTCCATGACCGCCACTGACAGCCTTTCGGTCTGGCTGCGCGTGCGCCGCGAGGCCGACTGGCAACACGCACCGGCTCTACAACGGGTCCTGACCGACCGCGACGGGTTCCGGTCCTGGTGCGAGGGTCCGGTGCGCCGGCGCGACCCGATTCGCGCCGAACGTCTGCTCGCCGCATATGCACTGGCCCGAGAGGATGCCACACGCCGCACCCCACTGGACTTCGCCCTGCTGGCCGGTTGGCAGTGCGAGGTCCTCGCTGCGACACGGTCACCGTTTCGCGTGAGCGATGCCTATGCGAAGGCCGGCCGCGAGCGCTACGGCCTGGCTCCCAACACGCAGGCCCACTTCGAGTCCTGCCTGCACGAGACGACCGACCCTGAGATCCCGCTGGCGGCCCGCGCGGCTCGCGCGTACCTCGACGTGGCGTTCTTCCACCCCTTCACCGACGGCAATGCCCGCGCCGCGCTGCTGACCTTGGTCCATGTACTGGCCCGGGAGGACATCGTCCTTCCTGAGGTCGGCCCCCTCCAGACCACCCGCTACGCGGACGACCCAGACGGTGCCGCCGACCTTGCCACTCTCATCGGGGTGCTCAACCGCCTCCGACGCTGAAGCGTTCATGGGGTGCACCGGCAGTCTCCGCCCGGCTGACCTCACCTACGCAGGACATCGCACAGCTGGGGAGCGCGGCGCAGAGCGCCAGTTGCCCCCACCCGCGCGGAGGGCGACCGCCGCGCCGCTACGGAAGTGCGGGACCGCAGACCTTGTTGAGCCGGTACTGCGTTCCGCCCCGGATCCGACGCATCCTCACGCCCTCGACCGACTGCGCCCCGGCACCGTGACCGCCATCGACGTCCGCGTCGGCCCCGCTGATGAGGATCTCGGGAAACGGCCGGGGCTGCTCGTCTCCCCACTCTGTCCACGATTCAACAGGATGGGGAGTCTCCAGTGGGCGTCGTCGGCGGTCCTGCTCATCAGATCGGTTGGTTCGTGGCGGGCCGGTTCACCCTGCCGAGAGGTAGACGCTGTTCTCCACCAGGGCGGCGTACTCGTTGATCTGGTCGGGGGCGGCGCCCGGGGCGAGTTCGCGGTCCTGGCCCGTCCGGGCGTCGAGCACCACAGCCTCGCCTTTCTGCGTACGGCCGTAGACCACTCCGTGCCAGGCGCCGGTGACGGTGGGTGCCAGGCGCACTCCGGGGGTGGTGGCCGAGCTGTTGATCTGCCACAGGACGGCGGTTGTGGCCGCGTCGATGCCGATCAGCCATCCACCGTCCTCGCTCGTCGTTCGGCACACGGTCGTGGCGCGGCCGTCGAACCAGCAGTTTCTGATCGATGTGCGCTTCCCGGGCAGGGCCGGCAGCGACACGAGGGTCCCGGTGGCGGTGGAGAGCAGCTTTCCTGTGGTGGTGAGGATCTTGTCGGCGGCGAACATGGACAGGTCGCTCGCTTCGCCGTTCAGGGCGCTCCACAGCACCGTGCCGTCGGTCACGGAGGCCGCCCGTGCTTCCAGCGGCACGCTGTCGTAAGGGCCGGTACTCCATCTCCCGGTCGTGGACGAGACGCCGAGGACCGTACCGTCCTGGATCAGCTGTGCCGCGAAGTTCGCCAGCTTCCAGGTGACCGCACCGGTGGCGAGGTCGATCGCGTAGCTGGTAGGTGGGCCGGACAGGCTGGGAACCACTACGACGGCCCGGCCCGCCGCGACGCCCGCGACGGTCGCGATGTCCCCCGCGACGGTGCCGTCGTCGATGGTGACCCGGCCGGCCTCCTTGCCGCTGTCGAGGTCCAGGATGTCGACCTCGACACCGTAGTGGTCGGTAACGGTTCCCCGGCCGACGATGGTCAGCGGGAAGACCGCCACCGCCACTCGCCTTCCACCTGCCGCTCCCACCGCGGGGCGCCCGTATCCGAGCCTCTTCTTCGACGGCTCGTTCGGCTCTCTGGTCCGAAGCACTCCGGTGGAGGTCATCTGGGCCAGAAGCCGGCCGTCGCGAACATCGCGGGACACGAGTGCGCGTCCGTCCTCCACGAGTACCAGGTCGAGACCGTCCAGCACAACCTGCCGGTCGTCGTCGGCGCGGAAGAGGGTGTGGGCGGCCGGGGTGAACCTCACCGGCGGATCGGCCCGGACCGGTTCGGGCCTCGTCCGGACGGACGGGCTCGGCGACGGACGGGTGGTGGCCGACTGATCACCGCCCGAGGACTCCGGATCCGCTTGCGCGGATGCCCCGAAGGGCGCGCTCAGGGAGCCGCTCGGCGGATCCGGTGTGTCGTCCGTGACGATCTTGGTCCCTCCGTAGCCCAGGGCAACCACGAGAGCCAGGGCGAGGATCAGGAACAGGACGGTGCGGGGGTCGCCCCGGCGGATGTTCTGGATCAGCTGGTCACCGAGCGCCAGGTTCCCCGTGTTGCGGGACCGGCCGTCGATGATGATGCCGTCGCGGCCGATCCGCGGTGGCTCCGCGGGCGGCGGAGGGGCGGGCGGCAGCGGCGGGACCGGTGCCGTCGGAGCCGCGACCGGTACGAGCGCCGTCAGCTGGACGGCGAACTGGGGCTCGGTGGACATCACCTGGACCAGGACCCGGCAGAGTTCCGCCTGCGCGGCCGGTTCCTGCGGACCGGAGTCGAAGGCCGCCACCGCGGCCCGGCCGTCCGGCTCCGACGAGAGCCGCCGCCGGACGGCCTCCCCTGCGGCCTCGGCCACGGCCCGGCCGGTGGTTCCCACGATCCCCGATGCCACGTCGGTCATGAGCCCGACAATTGTCGAGGCAAGATCAGACTCGCTCAAAGCGCCCCCCGGCACAGTCGTTTGCTCAACCTTGACAGCAGGAGTGACCGGTGGCGGCAGGCCGGCCGGAAGTTGCGACCGAACCGCAACCTTGAGTCCTCGCGGCCGGCCCCTGGGCCAGGGTCCGGCCGCTGCGGAACCCAATTCGGGTCCCCGGTGGACGCGGTCGCTCATCGGCTCAGAGGGCGCACGGGTCGGCGGAATGCTCCTCCAGTAGTCCTGGGCGGTCCCGGACCCGGCTGAACTGCCGGTCGGCACCTGCCCTATGGCGTCCATCGTCCGTCGTCCGTCGTCCGTCATATGCCCCGCAGCCGGGGAGATCCACTGAGCAGAGGCGGGGCACCCCTGAGCAGAGGTGGCCGATTTCGACGAGCGCCATCACCGCCAAGCGCCGCGGGCCGACCACGACCTCGACGAGCGGCCCGCTCCCCGCCGTATGCCGACGGGGCCGACCCGCAACCCGCTCATCGGCCACACCGCCTTCCAGGAACCACGCCGCCAGACGCGTGAGCACGCTGCCGCCCGCCAGGGCGCGATCGACGAGACCGCGGCCCAGCGCGAGGCGTTCCCGCGCCGGCACTACCACCGGCTGCGAGAACCCGAGGACGCCCACCGGGCCGCGATCGAGGAAGGGGGCGACCACGGGTGCGGGTGCCCGGGTGTCCGGAGTGGCTCTCCGGAGGGGGCGGCGGAACACGGCGATCTGCCTCCTCGGAGGTGAACTCCGCCGACCTGTCGATCACATGAGTGACCATCGGGGCGCCAGGGCGGGTTCCCCGGACCCGGGCGGCCAACGTTTCCGGGGGAGTGGCTGTTTGAACTCGGCTGAGCGGGAACCCGAGGGGACGGGAGCGGCCGGCCACCGCGGGCCGTGTCGAACCGAAGGAGGAGCGGTATGAGTGTCTGGATCGTTCTGAGCGTGGCCGTGCTGGCAGTCGCGGCGGCCCTCGCCGTGCTACTGCCGCGGTGGAACACCCGTCGGCTGCAACAGCGTTTCGGTCCGGAGTACGACCGGACGGTGCGCGCGCACGGCGGCCGCACCAGGGACGCCGAGCACGAGCTGGCGGGCCGGTTGCGACAGGTCCGGCAGCTGGCGCTCACCCGGCTGCCGCGGCGACGCGCCGAGGAGGTCGGCAACCGGCTCACCGCCCTGCAGGAGCTGTTCGTCGACGACCCCGCCCGCTCGCTGGAGGAGGCCGTGACCCTGCTCGACGGCACGCTCGACGAGATCGGCGTCCCCGCCGGGGACCGGCTTGCCGTGCTCTCGGTCGACCACGCCGCCCTGGTGCCCGGCTACCGGACCGCGCGGCAGGTGCTGGAGCGCAGCCGGTCGCAGCGGGTGGGCACCGAGGAACTGCGGACGGCGCTGCTGGCCGTGCGTGACCTGTGCCTCGAGGTGGCCCGCTCCGGCGGCGACGAGGAGGGCGGGACCGCTCCTGGCGGCAACGCCACCGCCGCCGTCCACCACTCCGGCCCGCGCCCCGCCACCCGATGACGCCGACGACCCCGTGAAGGAGAGGACGACCATGTCCCCGTACGATTCCGCAGCCCGGAACAACCCCGACGACGACGCGTCAGCCCCGGACCCCCGTACCGCTGCGGCCGACCTGGCCAAGGCGGACGCCGCCAGCGCCGGCGCCGGCACGCCCCGCCCGGACCCGGCCGGCCCGCAGGCCGCCCGCCCGGCGGCTTCCCCCGAACGAGGCGCTGGCGCAGCCCGCTTCGCCGTCGTACCGGGAGGCGACCGGGCCGCAGAACAGCCGTCCCAGGCCGCCCGGCCCCTGCCGGGCCCCCGGCCCGGCGACCCGCAACCGGCACCGGCGGCACCCGCGGAGGCCGGATCGGGTGGTTGGCTCGGCGTCGAGCGCACGCAGCGACTGCGGGCCGAATGGCACTCCGTCCAGGTGGGGTTCGTCGACGATCCCCGTCAGGCCGTGCAGCAGGCCGATGCCCTGATCGAGAAGTCGGTCGGCCTGCTGGCCGAGGCCGTCACCGAGCGGCGCCACCGGCTGCGCGGCGCCGAGGCGGCACCGGACGGCACACCGGCTGCCAGCACCGAGGACCTGCGCCTGACCCTGCGCGAGTACCGCTCACTGCTGGAGCGCCTCCTGGGCACCTGAACCACCGGCATACCCGGAGCGCACGGGGCGCTCGGTCGGCGTGAGGAGGCGGCTGCCGCCCTCACGGTTCCCGCAGAGAACGAGGCGCACCAGCGGGGCGCCCTGGCAACGGGGCGGCAGGCAGCCGGGCTCCTCCGCCCACTGGCCGCGGAGGAGCCCGCCGAACACGCGCCGCAGCTCGTTCGTGTCCTGCTTCTGATCGAGGACACCCGGTACGCGCTCGGCCGATTCGAGGAGACACGCGCGGTGAAAGAGGAACGGGACGCCGTCCTGCGGCAGTTGGCGGCTGTCGCCGAGGAGGAGTGACAGTGGGCATGGTCAAGCCGTGGCGATTTTCCCGATGGTCATGAGCCGCCCGGCAACTGCATCTCGGCCGGGGAGGGCCGCACCGGCCCTCCCCGGGCTGATGCGGCAGTCGGTGGCCACGGCCAGGCCGCGGCCGTGGGCGGAGCGGATCCGGGCGGCGGTGCTCGACTTCCCGGCGCCGCTCGGTCCGCGTACGACCACCAGCACCGTGCGCGTGCTGCCCGTCCCGGCTCCGGCCCCCACGATGAGGGGCTTCCCGACTCTGTCGTCCACACCGCCGTCCATACCCACGGCCAGGGGTGGTAGCTCGGCGGGGCTGGTGTGCGGTGCGTGTGTGGAGGGCGCGGCGGTCGGCGGCGGCGCGGGTGCGTACGGCTGCGACAGCCGCAGCCAGGGCGATGGTGAGCAGGGTGAGGACGACGAGCAGGTGCGGGTGGCGCGGCTCCTGCCGCGCCACCCGCCCATCACACCGTGGCCGGGTCCCGGGGGACGGGCTCGGGGCTGATGCGGGACCGGCGGCCGGGGTTTGCCCGGCCGTCTTCGGGCCCGCGTTGCCCTGGGCATCAGCAGGGAACCACCACACTGGTGCTGATGGGGTGGGTGTACCAGCCGTCTGCCGAGACGGAGAAGGTCGCGGTGACGGTCGAGCCGCACGGGACGGTGCCGCCGTAGCCGGCGATCTCCAGCGTGGTGGCCCGGAAGAGCAGGGACTGCTGCACGGTGCCGAGCGGTTGGCCGCCCTCGATGTCGGTGGTCAGGACCGCGTCGACCAGCTTCGTCCGCAGCGGCGGGCTGCCGGGGCTCGGCGGGCCGGCCAGGCCGATCCGGCCGGTGAACCGGACGCCGTCCTCGGTGGCCGTGTAGCAGAGCTTGGTCCAGAGGCCGGACTGCAGGCCGGAGGCGTCGCAGACCTCCGTGGCGGTTCCGGTGGTGGTGGCGGCGGTACCGGCAGCGACGGCCGGGGTCGCGCCGGCGAGAGCGAGTGCCAGGGCACCCGTGGCGGCGGCCGTCGTCAGCATCTTGCGAGTCATGAGGTGCTTCTCCTGTGTGCAGAGCTCCTGGTCCGTCCAGCAGCACTGATATGTGATATTGCACTATCTCTCTGTAGTCAGGGCGTCGCTCGTCTGAATGAAGTGAGTCCGGTTGGCGCGCATTTGGTACGTGGAATCCGGATGTTTGATTCGCCCCTGCTGACGGCTACCGGCCCAGCACCTGAGACGGGCCGGGATTCCGAGCTCGGCGCGGCCTGCATCGCGGTAGCTGCGTGCCGAGCCCCGGCAGGCGCTCACCAGGTGCGGCCGGACGGCCTTCGGACAGCCAGAAGCGGTCGGGGTGGCTCAGTCCCACCAGAAGGCCCAGTGGTGGTCGGTGACGAGTTGTCGGGCGTAGGCGGTGAGGGTGTGGGGGTGGTGGTTCTGCCGGATGTTGTCGGGGCAGAAGGCGAGGTGTTCGGCTGCCACGCGGAGGGTGTCGGTGGTTGTTGTCGGGGGTGCGGCGACGCCGAGGTGGAGGGTGGCGGGTCCGACCGCGACGACGCGTGTGCCGAACCGGCGTTCCCAGTCGGCGGCGACGGCGGCGACGGCGGACAGGAGGGCGAGATTCATGAACGGATGCTGGACCCGGCCGCTGACAAGCCCTCCCGTCTGCCACCACCCCCACCTGTCAGGGGAGGATGTCCTATGAATCGGCCCAGCGGACCGGGTGTCCGGAGGGGTCCGTGGTGAGCCAGGTGCCGTCCCCGAGGGGGTGGATGTCGTAGGCGTCGTTCCCCCGTGCGTCGAACTCGGCGTGGACTTCGCCGGAGCGCGCGTCGACGCGGTAGTGGCCGAACCATTCCCGCTCGTCCTCGGTTTCGCCGGCGATGGTGACGATGAGGGTGTCCGGGCTCAGGTGGCCGCCGGACCATTCCAGAACGGCCTCGTCCGGGTCGTGTCCGAAGGCGTCGACCGAGAGGGAGAACACCACCTCGCCGCCGGGGTACGCGTGGACGGTGATGTCACCCTGGTCGTGGTTGACGGTCATGAACCGGTGGCCGTCGGGCGACAGGTCGATGAGGCAACGATCGTCCCAGGGGTACTGGAAGAGATCCATCCCGGCCCCGGTCGGCGAGGCGCGGTAGACGGCCGTGCCGTCCTGTCCTTCTCCCACGTTGAGCAGGACCTGGCCGCTCGTTGCGTGCGGCAGCTGCACTCCGCCGTGTCCGACTGTCTGCAGGTCCGCCTGCGCGGTGACCGCCCCGGAGCCGGCGTCCAGCGCGACCCACTGGTCGGGGCGGCCGCGGCCGGCCATGGCGTCGGGGCGGTAGACCCAGAGCAGGCGTCCGTCCAACGACAGCACACAGCCGGGCTCGTGTCCGTGCCGCTGGAGCGACTCCGGTTCGAGCCCGGACCTCCAGACCTCGACTCCGTCCGCCGTCACGCACACGACCGCGTTGAGGGTCGTGTAGTAGGCATGCCGAAGGTCGACGGCAACGGCGTGGTCGACGATGTCGTCACCGGGCGACGGCGGACACACCAGGACGGGTGACAGCAGACCGCGGGCCTCGCCGGCCAGGTCGTACGCGCAGACGCGTCCGTCCACGAGCCGCGTGATGATCCGGCGGGGATACCGCGATTCAGCCATGCCCGGAGGCTAGCGCCCTCAGGTGTACCCAGGACAGCTCGGGTCGGCCCCCGGCCGCTACCCGGACGCCGACGCCTTCGACGTCACCTGGGCGGGCAAGGACCACCTCGCCTTCGGCCACGGCGTGCACCTCTGGCTCGGCGCCCCGCTGGCCCGTCTGGAGGGCGGTCTCGCCCTCGCACCGGGTGCCGAACTGCTGTCCGTCGAGTCGCTGGTCTCCCACAGGCCACCCCGCGTTGCCATTGCTGCTCCACGGGGTGGCGTAGCACCGAGGCATCCAGAACAGCCTGGACACGCGCGACGCAGTCCGGTCGGCGCTGTCGCGCGGCCTCGCCCTCGAGGTTGACGCGGACCTCGTACTTCTCCTCGTACTCACGGCGGAGCATCTCGTCGGCGACGCGCGAGTAGTGCTCCTGCATCTGCCAGGAGGTGTCGCCCAGGACCTCGCGGATGGGTTCGCCCGGACACTCCCGCGTTCGCCATCCTGGTCCCCAGTGTGCGGCTTGTGTCCGCAGAGGCCGTGTGCGGGTCACTCGGTACTGGTATGGATCTGGGTGTGTCTCCGAGCCGGCGTTTGCCGCGGTGGCGATGGGCTGTGTTGCATTGCGGGGCCTTCTCGCGTGACGGAGACCATACGTGTGGGTGACAGGTGATCAAGTCCGTGCGGTTCGAGCCGCGTGGGCGATCGGGTCCTCTCCCTGCGTCAGTAGCCACGGACGAGGAGTTTGACTCTGGTTTGGGGCCATGTGGTGTGCAGGTAGTGGTCCTCGGCGGCACGCCAACGCGTGATCCACTCCTCGGGGCTTTCGCCGCGTGCTCGCACGCGCTGCAGGCAGAGGTCTCGCGGAGTATCGACGTAGGCGGTGAAGTGGTAGTAGGGGGCAAGCTCCGGGCGGGCGGAGTAGACCCCTTCGACGATCACTACAGTGCCAGGGGCGATCTCGCACCAGCCTCCGAGTTGTCCGGTGGGCCAGTCGTAGGTCTGGTACCGGGCGACCTGGTTGTCCCGCAGCGGGATCAGGACCTGGTCCCGGAGACGTTCCCAGTGGAAGTAGCGGTGGTAGCCCTGTTCTGCGTTCAGCCGCTCTCGCTCCTGGTCGGGCATGGGACGGTAGAAGTCGTCGACGTGGACGATGACTGAATCGTCGAGTTGTCCGGACACCGCGGCAGCCAGCGTTGTCTTGCCTGACCCTCCGGGGCCGTCGATGGCGACGATCCTCGTGCTTCCCTGGGGGTGGGCCAGTTGAAGGAGGCCGTCGGCAACGTCCTTCGCTCTTTCGATCATGTCCACGCGTTGCTGATGCGTCTGCAGCCCAGTGGTCCGCGCGGCGCTCGACAGCACGGCACTCTTGGCTTCCCCGAGGGCCCCAGGGCCGGCTCCCAGCAGTTCCCGCGTGACAAGGATCGAGTCCATGACCCCGGTCCCGAGGTCTCGAAGCAGCCGCTGGACATGCTCCATGTCCTCGTTCTGCTCCAGCAGCGGCTTGCACTGATCGACCAGGGAGGCGAGCAGGGCAGCACGCTCCGGCGTGAGGCCCTGGACGTTTTCGATCATGAGGACTCCTTGTGGGCGATGTGCAGGGCGGGGACAAACTACTTTCTGGCCACCCCGGGCGGCCACTTCTTTCCAGGTTCCGTGAGGTAGACCGGTTTGCGGACCGAGGGTCAGCTGCATGATCCGATCGAACTGCTGCGGGCGACGGGTCACGCGGTCGACCGCCGCGGCTGACCCGCGGAGGTGCAGGATCTCCTCGTGCCGGGCTGCGAGGCGGGCGAGGGCAAGGGTGCGGAAGTCCGTGAGTTTGCCGATAGCCTGCGCCGACCGGGCCAGCCGTTCTGTGAGCTCGGCGTTCTCCGTCTTGAGTCCCAGGGGACCTCGTCGAGCAGAAAGCCGTCCTTGACCGACTGGGGCATCCGGGCGAGTACGGCCCGCGAATCCAGTTCGGTGCCCTCGTGGACCTCCCGCCCCTCTCGGCCTATTCGCTGCAGGTCCCGCACCAGACCTGCAGGTTCGCCGGGCACCGGTAGTCGGGGCTCGTGCCGTGAGGCACCGGTCGGGCGGTGCCGACGGATACGTCCAGGCGGGTGAAATTCGTCCACCATCGAGTGAGTGGGGCGTGCCTTCTGAGCTGACGGAGCGGTGGACCGGGGTTCACTGGGGCCCACTCCTCGGGAAGGTTCGGCATGCGGTGGGCGCCCCGGCACTGGCACTCCGTGGTGCGGTGCGCCGTGACGGCGCTGCTGGGTGTCGCGTTGGTGCTGCTGGGTGGCGCGGACGCCGCCGAGGCCCGGCCGTGGGTGGCCGGCGCGCACTGCGGGGCCGCGCAGGAGGTGCCCGTCGGGGGAGGGGAACCACTGCCGGTGGTCGCCCCGCGATCCGACGACTGTCCCGAACCCGCCGAGCGTCGCCGCAGCCATGGGACCGTCCCGCTCCACGCCGGTGCCCATCGCGCGGGCCCGGCCCGTGTGGCGGGGTGGGGTCAGTTGCCGCTGCCGCTCTTCGAGGCGTACGCCGTGCACGACTCCGCGCGGCCGGGGTCACCGCGGCCGCCGTGTCCCGGCCCGACCGGGGCCGGGGCGGTCGGCGCACGAGGCATCGTCCTGCGCTGCTGACGGTTCCCGCCGGGCGTTCTCGGGCCCACGCACCACCCGTCCCACGGCCGTGCAAGGCCCGGCCCGGCTTCCTGCGACCCCTTTCCACGCCGTACCGCAGGAGATCCAGCATGCCCTTCGACGTCTTCTCCGCCATCGGCGCCATGGTGCGCGCCGAGGCCACCCGGACCACCGATCCCGCGCCGTCCGACCCCTCGGCGGCGCCCGACCCCTCGGCCGGGTTCGACCCCTCCGCGCTGTCAGAGGAGCACAGCACTGCCCACCCGGCTGAACCGCCGACGGCCCCGCAGCCGCTACGGGAACCCGCCGCCGGATCCGTTCCGCAGACCGGCGGTCTGCCCCCGGGGGCACCGTTGCTCCCCGGCCTGTCCGCCTGAGCGCACTTCGGGGCCGGGTGGGTTCGCCCGGCCCCGAAGGCCCCGACTCCGCTCAGCCGGGCCACGGCCATGCCGATTGCGGTCCGGCCCGTCGGTCCTGTTCGCCGATGGCGCGGCGGAGGGCCGGGACCGGGGTGCCTCTCCGTCACCGACGTGGGTGCCCCGGGCCGGTGACGGCTGTCGGCTGCTCAGCGGTTCACCGCGCGCATCCCGTTCTCGTCGTAGCGTTCGCCCGCCGCCGTGGGCAGTTCGGCGTCGATGCGGGCGAGGTCCTCGTCCGTCAGCTCGACGTCGACCGCGCCCGCGTTCTGCTCCAGGTAGCCGCGGCGCTTGGTGCCCGGGATCGGGACGAGGTCCTCGCCGCGGGTCAGGACCCAGGCGATGGCCAGTTGGGCCGGGGTGATCTCCTTCTCCGCGGCGATCTCCTTCACCTTCGCGGCGAGTCGGAGGTTGGCGGCCAGGTTGGCCTCGGTGAAACGCGGGTTGGTGCGGCGGAAGTCGTCCTGGTCGAGCTCGTCGGGGGAGCTGAAGCGGCCCGCGAGGAAGCCGCGGCCGAGCGGGGAGTACGGCACGAAGCCGATGCCGAGTTCCCGGCAGGCGGGGAGCACCTCGGCCTCGACGTCCCGGGTCCAGAGCGAGTACTCGGTCTGGACGGCGGTGACCGGGTGGACGGCGTGGGCGCGGCGGATGGTCTCCGCGCTCGCCTCGCTCAGCCCGATGTGGCGCACCTTGCCCTCGGCGACCAGTTCGGCGAGCGCGCCGACGGTCTCCTCGATCGGAACGGCCGGGTCGACCCGGTGCTGGTAGTACAGGTCGATGCGGTCGGTCCCGAGCCGCGCGAGCGACCCGTGGACGGAGCTGCGGACGTGCTCGGCGGAGCCGTCCTGGCGGCCCACCGTCGACATGTCGCCCGGAACGGCCTCGTCCATCCGGTAGTTGAACTTGGTGGCGATCACGTACTCGTCCCGGTGTCCCCGGACGGCCTCGCCGACGAGCGACTCGTTGGTGAGGGGTCCGTAGACCTGCGCCGTGTCGAGGAAGGTGACGCCGAGGTCCAGCGCGTGCCGGATGGTCGCGGTGGCCTCGTCCTGGTCGGCTGTGCCGTAGAAGGCGGACATCCCCATGCAGCCGAGGCCGATGGCCGATACCTGGAGGTCCCGCAGACTGCGCTGTTGCATGTGATGTGCCAGCCCTTCGCCCTGTGTTGTCCTGTGTTGTCCCGTTCGGTCCTGCCCGCCGCCCGGCGCTCCTCCGGTCGGCCGGTCGACCGGTGTCCGGTCGGTCGGCCGGGTGGGCCCCGGGGCCTTCGGGAGGACCCTACGGTGCCGCCGGTGTCCGGTGGCGGACCGGCACGTCGGGCGTCGGGCGCCGGGCCGCCGCGGGTCGGCCGCCGGGCCGGACCGTCATCAGAAGCTGACCGTTCGTCAGCCGAACGCTGCCACGTGTTCGGTCGCCCGGGCCGTCAACGGGTGGATCCGTTCGGCGCGCCGGGCTGGGTCGGTGCCGGTGTCGGTGCCGGTGTCGCGAACACGGCGATGTCGCGGGGATCCGCGCACGCGTTGCGCGCGTGGGGGACGGCGTCCGGGCAAGGTTGTCGGACGTGAAGGCGCGCGGGCGGAGGGCTGAGGTCCTCCCGGCGGCGGCGGTGCCGCGTCCGGCCGGACTCGTCCTGACGTGCGCTCGAATCCGCTGTGACGAGAAGAAGTCGAAGGGGTGGTATCCACCGATCGGTAGATCTCACCCCTTCTGCCCGCGATGTCCGGCCGGAGGGGCGGGGCCCACCGCCGGGTGTCGCGGTGGTGTGGGCGCGCGTCCGCCTCCGAGGTATTTGTGACGGCGGAGGGCGGCCCGCCGCCGATCCACCGCCCGCCGCCCTGGTCGGGCACGGTCGTACCGTTGTGGATCCGGATGTCGACGTCGACATCCGGGCGGTCGTGATCGGCGTGCTTTGTGCCGACCGCGGTGGGGCGGCGACGGTCGGCCTACCCTTATTCGGCGATGGCCTTCTTGTATCCGGCCGCGTCGAGGAGCCGGGCGATGTCGGTCTTGTTCGTGGGCCTGAGCTTGAAGATCCACGCGTCGTAGGGGTCCTCGTTGAGGAGTTCGGAGGAGTCGGAGAGTTCCTCGTTGACGGCGGTCACCTTGCCGCCGACGGGCGAGTAGATGTCGGAGGCGGCCTTCACGGACTCGACGATGCCGATGGGCTCCCCGGCCTCGAAGGTCGCGCCGACCTCGGGGAGTTCGACGAACACCACGTCGCCGAGCGCCCGTTGCGCGTGGTCGCTGATCCCGACGGTCACGGTGCCGTCGGCCTCCTGGCGGGCCCACTCATGGGTCTCCGCGAACCGCAGGTCGGCGGGGATGAACGACATGGCTGCTCCTTCGTGGTCGTCGAGCGGTCAGGCCATCGTCACGGATCCGGCGCCGGATTCCCGGGGACCGGCCGACGAGGTCACCGGATCCAGGGACCGCCATCCCGCCCATGGCCGCGTCGGGCCGCGGGACTCCGCGCCCGCCCCGGTCCGGACTACGCGGTGCGGGGTGCCCTGCGGCGGGCGAGGAGCCAGGCGACGAGGGCGAGGATCCCGGCGAGCGGGCCCAGGAAGGGGGCGGGAGTGGTGTGGAAGACGGTACTGCCGAGGACGCCGGCCAACTGCCATCCGCAGGTGAGCACCGCGAGCAGCGACAGCCAGTGCCAGCGGTCGTGGCGTGCCACCGTGAACGGCAGCACGAGGACCGCGGCGCTCTGCACCAGGTACCCGTACTGGAACCAGCTGATCCACACCACGTCCCACCAGGGTGAGCCGGGCAGGGCCCCGTGCGCGTACTCCTGGCGGAACTCCAGGAACTTCGCGTCCGGGAAGCCGGAGGGCCACCACGGCCACAGATAGAGGCCGGTGAGGGTGAGCAGCACCGCGGCCACCGCGAGCGCGGTGGAGGGTCTCCGGTCCGGAGGCGCGGGGTCGATCAGCGGCATGGTGGTCCTGCCCTCCTGTGCGGGCGGAAGGATTTCGCGGAGCGACGGGTCCGCCGTCCCCCGACGTCCTCCCATCGACGTTCGTGGCGTCCATGGTCGGGCCGGCGGGGCGTCCCCGGAAGAGGGCCGACCGCACTCCCGTCCCGTGGAACCGGTCCTGACGGTGGGTCCGCGGGACGTTCCCCGCCTGCGGCGCTGCCCCGCGTGACCCCGGGGCCCGCCCGCCCGGCCACGGTTGAGGGCTATCGGCGTGTCGGCTCGGTGTGGTACGTGGCACAGAGGGTCCAGGCGACGAGGGGGCCGTGGGTCGTCCGTGCCTGTTCCAGGGTCGTGTCGGCGGGGGTGGTCGAGATTCGTCGACGCAGCGTGTGCCGGTCCCTGCCGGTCCGGGGTCCGGCGGTCATCGTGTGCGTGCCGGGGATGTCCCAGTCGATGTGGGCGGTGCCGTGCCCGTCGAAGACGTGGTGGGGGCCGGGTTTGCCGGGCTGAGGCGTGGAAGTGCCGTGGGTCGGGGGCGGCAGGCGTTCGATCAGTTCGGGTACCGCGCGTTCCGGAGGTGTCGACGGCGCGAAGTACGCGACGACCTTGAGCTGCGCCGTGAGGGCGGGGCTCCGGTTCGCGTTGGGGAAGACGATGCCGCGTGAGGCCCGTTCGCAGGTGTCGGTCGTCACGGTGAGGACGGGCCGCAGTTCGTACGCCCGCGCGATCGTCGCCAGCCGTACGCTCAGTTGCTCCTGGGCCTCCTCGGCGGCCTGCCGGACAGTCTTCGAACGGGCGATCCGGCGCAGCCGCCAGGTGGCGGGCACGCCGG
The DNA here is from genome assembly GCF_044764505.1 of Kitasatospora sp. NPDC094019. NCBI lineage: Bacteria > Bacillati > Actinomycetota > Actinomycetes > Kitasatosporales > Streptomycetaceae > Kitasatospora > Kitasatospora sp. NPDC094019. The sequence goes on along the minus strand of NZ_JBIWIF010000013.1, from coordinate 122,109 downwards.
AGCCGAGGAGCGGACGCAGTAGCACCATGACGAAGAAGACGGCGAGGCCCAGAAACTGTTTCACCTTGTCCAGCTCACCGCGTCGGTTGCTCATCCCTCCATGCTCGCCGAGCTCTCGCCCCCGGCGCCTGAGTACCCGTACTCAGGTGCCGGACACCGGGCCGGGCTCCGAGTCCCGCGCCCACTCCGCGCGCGGTCGCAGACGCGCCAGGAGCCGTTGGACTTCGTCGCGAACGCCGGGGTCCTGGTCCGTCGCCAGCGCGCGATACCGCTCGATCAGCCGGTCCGCGCCTTCGGTCACCATCCACGCGGGGTCGCAGTCCAGAGTGGCTTGGATCTCCGCGGCGGTCCAGGTTTCCGACGCGTGGCTTCTGGCCAGCAGTACGCAGCGGAGTCCGATGGTGTCCTCGCGTTCGAGCAGGGCGACTGCCGTCTCCTGGACGACCCCGGTGTCCCGGGCGTCGAGGAGGAGACGGTGCAGGACGTCCGTCACCTCGTCGATCCGGTCCGACATCGCGAGCCGGCGTCCCGCGGCAGCTCGAACGGACCAGGCCGGCGAGTCGGCGTCCCGGAGCGCCGCTTCCAGTTCTTGATCATCCAGGGGTGGCATGCCCTCAGCCTGCCAGGAACCACGGCTGTCCTCAGATGATTTCTGCTGGTCCCGCTGCCGGGATCATTGCCCTCGGAGGGCCTACCCCGCCGCGGCGCATGCCTCGGCCTCCGCCAGGTATCGCGCCACCGGGCCCAGGGTCAGCATTCCGCTGGCGGCGCCCGCGTGTTCCGCGCGGGCGTCACGCAGGGCGGCCGCGGAGCGCGCGGCGATCGCGGGCTCGCCGAGGCGTACGGCGGCGCGTGCGGTGAGACACCACATGGCCTCCTGCATGTGGTCGCGCGGCGGTTCGGGCACCGCGGCGAGGGCGGCACGGGCCTCCTCGGCCCGGTCCTGGGCGAGCAGCAGGAGGGGGCGTGTCCAAGGGCTGTACGGGCCCCAGTCGAGGTCCGGGTCGGTCGGTGCCGGCCGGTCGTGCAGCAGGCGCAGTCCCAGCAGGGCGAGCGGGAACAGGCCGCGGTGCAGCCCCGGCATTCCGGCCGTCCGGAGGGCCTCCTCGGCGCGGCGGTAGTGGGCCGCCGCCGTGGCGGCGGTCGGTCCGCCGGGTTCGGTGCTGCGGGCGGCCGTGGCCCGGGCCCTGAACCACTCGGTGAGGACGGGGACGAGAGGTGACTCGACGGCGGCCGCCAGCTCGTCGGCCGCGTCGGCGTGCGAGGTCGCGGTATCGAGGTCGCCGAGGGCCGAGGCGGACTGCAGGCGGACGAGCCGGCCGAGTACGGCGAAACTCGGCAGCTCGTACCGGGTGGCCAGGTCGAGGATCTCGGCGCCGACGCCGTCCCGTGCCGCCGCGAGCCCGGGGCGGGTGAAGGACTGCAGCACCACCCCGTTGAGGGCGAAGGCCAGCAGGGCGGGGTCGGCCAGGTGCCGTGCCGACTCCTCCGCCTGTCGTGCCGCCTGCCGCGCGCGCTCCGGCCCGGTCCCGGACAGATCGGCGCTGCGGCTCTCGACGGCGACCGTGGCCAGGAGGCGGGCGCGCAGGTCGGCGGGGCCGTCCGGGCCGAGCCCGGTGAGCGCGCGCTCGGCGGCCGCGACGACGGCGCGGGACTGCTCGGGGTCGTCGGCCCGGCTCCAGAGGGCGGGCACGTCGTAGGCGCCGATGGTCCGGGCGGTCAGGGCGAGGTCTCCCGTGCGTTCGGCCGCGCGGATGGCGGCCAGGCGGTCGCGCCGGGAGTGGACGAGGGCGTCGCCGCCCGCCAGCGCGAGGGTGCGGGCCAGGTCCACGGTGGTGCGCGGGCCGAGCCGCACACCGTGGCCGGTCCACCCGGTACGTGTTCCTTCCGGGGGCGCGGACCCGTTGAGGATGTCCGCCTCCAGACGCCGAAGGCCGGCGCCGGGGTCGAGTCCGAGTTGCTCGACGAGCATCGCGCGGGCGCGGCGGAGGACGGCAAGCGCGTCGGCCTGGCGACCCGCGCGGTACAGCGCGCGGGCGAGCAGCTCCCAGGCCGGCTCGCGCCACGGGTGTTCGGCGACGTGCGCACCCAGGTCGGCGACGAGGTCGGCCCCCGCCCCCGAACCGAGGAGGATGCGGGCGCGCAGTTCCAGCCCCTCCAGCCTCAGCTCCTCCAGCCGGGTCCGCTCGCGCTGCGCCCACGCGGAGCCGGTCACATCGGCGTAGGCGGGTCCGCGCCAGGTCGCGAGTGCCGCGCCGAGGTCGGTGACCGCGTCGGGGCTGCGGCGGGCCCGGGCCAGGGTGTCCTGGAACCGGTGGACGTCGACGTCGACGCGCGGCAGGCGCAGCGCGTAGCCGGGCCCTTCGGTGACGATCACGCGCGGCGGACTGCGGGGCGGCCGGTCGGGTTCGAGGGCGCGGCGCAGCGCGGCGACGAACGTCCGCAGAGCGCCCACGGCGCGGGCCGGCGGATCGGTCCACAGGTCGTCGACCAGGGTGTCGGTGGTGACCATCCGGCCCTCGGCGGCGACGAGCCGGGCGAGGACCTCACGATGGCGGGGGCCGCCCAGGTCGACCGGGCCGCCGTCGTCGCCGAGGGCCCGCACCGCGCCGAGCACGTCGATTCGCATGCTCCCATCCTCCGTGCCGGGGGCCGGCCGCGCCCAACCGTACTGATCGGCTGCTGATCGCCGTCGCCCAAGCTGATCCGGTCAAGTCCTCGACCCGAAGGAGTGGTCCCTGATGACGCTCACCATCCCCGGTTTCGATCACGTCCGACTGCCCGGTGCGGACGGTGTGGAGCTGGCCGCGGCAGTCGGCGGCGCCGGCAGCCCGGTCGTGCTGTTGCACGGTTTTCCCCAGACCCACCTGATGTGGCGGCACGTCGCCGAGCGGCTCGCGGACGAGCACACGGTGATCTGCCCCGACCTGCGGGGCTACGGTGCCAGTGACAAGCCGGAGGCCACCGGCCCCGAGGTCTACGCCAAGCGCACCATGGCCGCCGATGTAGTGGGCCTGGCGGCGGCGCTCGGCCACGAGCGCTTCGCCCTCGTCGGTCACGACCGGGGCGCCCTGGTCGCCTTCCGGGCGGGGCTGGACCACCCCGAGACCGTCACGCACCTGGGCATCCTCGACGTCGTGCCGACGCTCGACATGTGGAACGTCCTGCACGGCACCTCGGCGGCGGTCGGCTACCACCTCTTCCTGATGGCGCAGCCGCCGGGCCTGCCGGAGGCGATGATCGCGGGCAGCGCGGACGCGTTCTTCGGTTCGTTCCTCGACGCCTGGGCCGCCGACCCGACCGCCGTGCCCGAGGAGGTGCGGGCCGAGTACCTGCGTGCGAGCGCCGCGGCGGTGACGTCGATCGTCGCGGACTACCGGGCCTCGGCGGACATCGACGTCACGCACGACCGGGCGGACCTGGACGCCGGGTCGCAGCTGGCGATGCCCGTGACGGTGGTCCAGCAGGACTGGGGCGCGCGGCTGGGTTACGACGCCGCCGGGGTGTGGAAGGCGTGGGCGCCGGACCTGGACCACCGGCTGACCGATGCCGGGCACTTCATGGCCGAGGAGGCACCCGACGAGATCACGGCGGCGGTCCGGGAGCTGCTGGCCCGCTGAGCCTCGTGCTCCCGACCCGCCGGCCGGGTCACGTCTGCCGGGTCACGCCGGCCGGGTCACCTCGGCCGGGTCACCTCGGCCGGCGGGCGAGGGAGATCACGGTCGAAGATCGGTCAGGAGGGGTCCCGGAGGCGGTGGAGGCGATGGTGGCGGCCAACAGGACGTTCACGCGGTCGCACTCCGGTTGCGGCCCCTGGTGGGGGGCCACCGGTCCGCGGTTCCGCCGGTCGCGATCGCGTTCCGCCCCGTCCCGCACGGCCCGGTGCACCGCCCGGGCCACCCTGGCACCCCACAGCGACCGCGGGCCGCCGAACGGGTCGACCGTCCCACCACTGACCGGATTGCGGACGGCCACGCACACCGCGTCGGACGGTGTGCCGGAACAGTCGTACCCGGCGTCCAGGAGCGCCTGCACCTTGGCCTCGGTGGCCGTCGCCAGCAGGTTGACCAGACCGGCGTCGGACACCGGGGCCGGGACGATCGCGAGGATGTTGATCGTTCCGGGCACGTACCGGGCGGGTGCCGGGACGACCTGGGCGGCGGCGGCCCAGGTCGGGACGCCGATGCCGGTCGTCACCAGGGCGACGGCACCTCCGTCCTCCGACCAGGTGCAGTCGTCGACCTCCGCGGCGGTCATCAGACCGACGCCGGGCCCGTGCAGCCCCTCGGCCCGCGCCAGGTCCGCCAGGTGCCGGTCGGGGTCCATCCGGTCGTAACCGGCCCGGACCTGCGCATTCAGTACCCAGCCGCGCTCGCCGATCCCGCCGCCCAGAACGGCGCTGCTGACCATCCGCCACCCGGGGCCGGCCTTCCACACCAACTGGTGGCGGCACGAGCCGTCCTCGGACCGGGCGCGTCGCAGGACCACGGGTCGCTGGGTCTTCTGCACGGGACTGTCCGTTGTGCTCACCTCGGAACGTCGGGAATCCGGGCCCTCCCGCCTCCAAGAGGCCCCGGTGACAACCGGACGACGGGCTCGTGAGGATCCTAACGGTCCGCAGAATTCCGGAATTCGCAGTTCAGCCGTGTGCGGGGTCGACAGCTCGGCACGCTGGGTCGTCAGCGGGTCCGGAGAGCGGGCTCGACCGCACGGACGATCCCGTTCAGCACCCCGGCCGGTCGTACGACTGCGGATGCGGCCTCTCCTCCCTGGAGGCCGGCAGGAGCCGCGAACCGGCGGCCTGCCGAGGCGAAGGGCACTCCTCCGGTCATTGGATCCTGGACCTTGGGCGCACGTCGAACGGAAGGTTCGGTCCAGGGCCGCACCGCGAAGGAGCCTGGTCGGCACAGGGGCTCAAGGCACCGCGGGGCGCGGGCCGCGCGGTGCCGCTGTGCGGGGTCGGGTGCCCGGTGGTCAGCGGTGGTGGACGGTGGCCGCGCGTTGGAGGAGCTGGTCCGCGGAGTGGCGGTGGCGGTGGGGGAGGAGGAGGCCGGGCAGTCGGGTCCTGGCGGTGCGGGCCCGGCGGGAGGCGAGGTGGGGGTAGAGGTCGAGGAAGGCGTGCCAGGTGGTGCAGGCGGCTTCCAGGTGCCCGGTGGCGAGCTGGCGTTCGGCGAGTTTCGCGAGGACGAGGGTGTGGGAGCGGGTTTCGGTGCGGGGGCGGTGGTTGCTGGAGGTTTCGAGGAAGGTGGTCGCCGCGGTGGGGTCGCCGAGTTCGGCGGCGACGAGGGCGCGTTGGTGGTCCCAGGAGGCGCGGTGGTAGTCGCCGACCGGCGGGGGAGGGCTGGTGATGTGGGCGAGGAGGTCGCGGGCGGCGTCGATGTGGCGCAGGGCGGCGGGTCGGTCGCCGGTGGCGGCCTCGGAGAGGGCGAGTTGTCCGAGGACGGCGGCGCGCAGGCGGGTGGAGGTCGGGGCGAGGCGGCAGTCGGCGGCGGCGCGGGCGAGGCGCAGGCTCGCGCGCCGGTGGCCGAGTTCGTACGCCTGGGCGGCCATCGCCCGCAGGGTCATCGCCCGGGTGGCGGTGTCGCCGGCGTGGCGGGCCAGGTCGAGGGCGAGGCGGTAGTAATGGTCGGCGAGGCCGTTCAGTTCGTCGTCGACGTGCATGAACGCGCACAGGTAGCTCAGCCGGGCGGCGTCACCGAGGGCCGCGGTGCGGCGCAGGGGCGGGCCGGGGGCGGAGAGCATGGGCGCGGCCGTGGTCGCGAGGAAGGTGGCGAGTGCGGTGCGGGCGTGCCCTCCGCCCTTGAGGCGGTCGACCGCGGAGAACACCGGCAGCAGCAGCGCGAGGACGTCCGGGCGCGTCCCGGTGCGCCCGCCGCCCCTCGGCGGGGGCTGGGCGGCGGCGGACACCTCGGGGGCCGGGGGGCCGGTGCCGGCGCCGGTCGGGTCGGGGTGGGCGGGCGGCCGGTAGGCGAGGAGGCTTCCCGCGCGGTGAGGTGCCGCGGACGCCGCCGCGAGGTGGACGAGCAGTCCCGTGTCGACCGGCAGGGGCGGGCTGGGCGCCCGGGTGTCGTCGAACCCGGCGTCGGCCAGAGTGACGGGACGGCGCAGCCGGCGGCCCAGGGCCGCGCAGGCGAGGTGTGCGGTGGTGCGGCGCGGGAGGGTGCCGGTGAGCCACTGGTGGACCGAGGCGCGCCCGTAGGAGAGGTTCAGCCCGGACTCGGAGCCGACCCGGTTGACGGCGTCGGCCATCTGCTCCCCGTTCCACCGGGCCTCGGCGAGCAGTTCCCTCAGCTGGTGGTTGGGTGGGCGGCCAATTGACATGGAGGTCTCCTTGCCGGTGCGGCCCGATGCGCGGTGTCCGAACGCGCGGTGTCTGTACGCGATGGGGATCGTAGCGGGGGAGCGGGCGCCGAATTCGCCAACTCTTCGGAAGTGAACGGAAATTGACGTGCCGCAATCACAGAACAGGTCAACTCTGCGAAGCTGTGGGAAAGTTGACGTGCCACAATCACCGATTCGGTCAATGTATACCGAGTGCCGGAAAATTGACGCACCGTGATTCTTGACGAGTCCGACCGCACGGAGACGGTCGGACCGGTTGTGCGAGGGCCATCATCGAGTCCGTCGGGACGCTCGCACCGAGTCGCGTCCTCGGCGGGAGGTGGAATCCCCATGCTGTCCGTACCGTACGGCCGGGCGGGTGCCGGTGCTGTGGCCCATCTGTTCCCCGGTCAGGGCGACTTCGCCCTGACTCCGTTGCTGCGGATGCTTCCCGCCGTGCCCTCGCTGGCGCGGGAGCTCACCGAGGTGTTCGAGGAGGCGGACCCGGTCGCCGCCGAGTACGGCATCGCCCCGATCGGGCCGCGTCTGGTCACCGGTCGGCCGCTCAGTACTTCGGCGCTGGCCGCGGAGCCCGCCGGGACCGTCCAGCTGGCCCTGTTCGCGACGTCCCTGGCGGTGCACCGGGCCCTGGAGCGCGACGGCTGGCGGGCCGAGCGCCTCGTCGCGGTGAGCTTCGGGGAGATCCCCGCGCTGACCGCCGCCGGTTGCTGCTCGATCGCCGACGGGGCCCGACTGGCCTGCCGGCTCGGACAGTTGCTGACGGGTCACGGCGGCGGCATGACGCTGGTCGGCGCGGGACTGCCCGTCGCGCGCCGACTGCTGACCGAGGCGGGGTCGCAGGCACGGGCGGTGGTGGTGGCGTGCGTGAACCACGACGGGGAGAGCGTGCTCTCCGGACCCCTCGACGCCCTGGCCGCCGTGGAGCGGCTGGCGGTGGTGAACGGCGTCGGGGCGCGGCGCCTGCGGCTGCCGTTCATGAGCCACCACCCGGCCCTCGCCCGTGAGGCCGGCGCGTTCGCGCACTTCGCCCGCGGGCTGCGGCTGGTGCCGCCGCGAAGGCCCGTCCACTCCGTGGTGGCCGGCCACGCCTACCGTCCGGACAGCGACCTGCCGAAGGCCCTGTCCGCCTGCCTCGTCAGGCCCTTCAGCCTGCCCGCGGTGCTCGGCGCGGCGCTGGCGGACGTCGCCCTGGTCGTCGAGGCGGGTACCGGCGCCACCGTGACGAACAGCGTGCGGTCGATCGACCCGCGTCAGGGCGTCCTCGCGCCGGTCGCCGACGGCCGATGGCCGGCCGGTCCACCGGACCCGCAGCGGCAGGCCCGCTCCGCCGGGTCCGCCCGGTCCGGCTCGCCGTCACGCCCCGACCTCGGTGTCGGCCACGGCGGCGGGGCGGCGGCGGGTGCCGAGCTGTCGCCCGACGCCGTGGATGTCCCCACCCGGCTGCGGGTGCTGCTCGGGCCCGGCCGGGGCGGCGATCTCGCGCGCCTGCTCAGCCGGGCCCCGGACGGGACGGACGCCGCAGGGACGGACACGGCGGGGGTGGACAGCGCGGGGGCGGACACCGCGCCGCACCGGCGCCTGATCGAGGTGGCCGCGTTCCTGCCGCCGGCGGCGGAAGTCGTCGCGGACGCCGACCTGCTCGCCGTCCTCGGTGAGGCCACGGCCCTGGCCGACCCGGCGCTGCACCAGACCTTCCTGTCCCACTACACCCTGTGTGTCGGCTCGCTCGTGCTCCTCGGCGGCGGCCCGGACCCCGTCCCCTCCGCCGACGCCGCCCCCGGCGCCTCCGAGGCCCCTGTCCCCGGCGCGGACCTCGCCCACGCGCGCACCAAGGGCTCGTTCATGGTCACCGAGCTGGGTGACGCCAGCAGCCACCTCGCGATCGCCACCGAGGCGAGGTTCGATCCGGTGCGACGCCTGTTCACCCTGCACACCCCGCACCACCGCGCGGCGAAGTTCTCCTCGGTCGCGGCCACGGGACTGCCCCAGCAGGCGGTGGTCTGCGCGCGGTTGCTCACCGGAGGGCGGGACGCCGGGGTGTTCTCGTTCCTGGCCGACATCACCGGCCCCGACGGCCGCCCCGCCCCGGGGGTGGGCCTGTCGGGCGCGATGCCGCTGGGCGCGTTGCCGCTGCCCTACGCGCTCGTGCGGTTCGACGGAGCCGCCGTGCCCTACGGCGGCTGGCTGGCGGACGGGGCCGTCATCGACGCCGCGGGCACGCTCCACGACCCGCAGCCCGACCACGACGCCCGGCTGCGGCGGACCCTGGGGTGCGGTGCGGGCCTGTGGGCGACGCTCCCGTCGGCGATGGCCGCGCTGGCGGGCCGCAGCGCGGTGATGGTCCTGCACTTCAGCGCCGACCGGCGCGCCCACGGCCGCTTGGCACCCGGCGCCCCGCTGCTGGAGTACCGGGTCCAGCAGCAGGCCGTCGTCGGCGCGCTGGCCACGGCGGCGGGGCTGCGGCGCTGCGCCCGGGCCGCCCTGACGGCCTGGAAGGAACAGCGCGCCGCCCCGGACCCCGACCGCTCCGGCGCCGCACCGGGCGCCGACAGCTCCGACGTGGCGACGGCGATGACCTTCTCCCCGTGGGCGGCCGTCGACCGCTCCCTCGCCCTCCACAAGGCCCACAGCACCCGGACCGCCGCCGAGCTGATCGGCTCGCTCCAGCACCGCTGCGGAGTGTCGGGGTTCCTCGACCGGAACCGCCTGTCCGGGTACCTCGGGCTCGCCCGCGCCTTCGACAACGCCGGCGGGGACAACACCCTGATCCTCCTCGACGCCGGCCGGGCCCTCGCCGAGGAACCGGGACACCGCGCTCCCGGGGGCGGTGGACCGCGCGGACCGTGGCCCGCCCCGACCGATCCCGCGTGGTGGCCGCACACCGCCGCGGCGCTGCAGGACCGGCTCGCCGCCGACCTCCGGGCCGCCCTGGCCCGGCGGACGAAGGCGGGTCACCGCGGCCTCGACCTGTGGAACCCGCTCATGGCGCAGGCGCTGCAACTCGGTGAGGTCCAGGCCGCCCGGTTGGCCGCCGACGCCGCGACCCACCCGGGCACCGCCCCGCGCGACCTGCCGGGCGCGGACGACCTCGCCGCGCTCGACGGCCTGCGCCAGGCCCGCCGCCTGGCCGTGCCCCTGCTGGCCACGGGCGTCCTGGAACCCGCGGCCCTGCGCGACCTGTCGGCGGCCGTGGACGCGCTGTGCGAGCGCCTGCGCCCCGGCCTGGCTGACATCGCCGCCGCCCTCGACCCCGGCGCCACCCTCGCCCCCGCCCCGCTCGACGGGCCCGACCCCGTCGCGGTGCTGCTCGCCGCCCACGGGGGTCCGTCCGGCGAACCCGGGGACACGCCGTGAACGGGGCCGCCGCGCCGTTCACCGCCCTCGCCCCCGGCCGTCCTTGACCGGTCCGACCACCTCACCGCCTCCCGGCCCCGCCCGGGCACCCCCGCCTGCCCCCGCCCGCCCCGTCCACCACAGGAACACACCGTGAACCGAACCGGACCACCCGCCATCGGCATCCTGGGCATGGGCACCTACCTGCCCGCCGACATCCACCGCAACGACCGGGTCGGCGCCCTCGCCGGGGTCCCGCCCGAGTGGATCACCGAACGCACCGGTGTGACCCGACGACACGTCGCCGCCCCCGACGAAGCCGCCTCCGACCTGGCGGCCGCCGCCGTCCGCGCCGCCTGCGAGGCGTCCGGGATCCCGCCGGAGCGCCTGGACCTCCTGGTCGCGGCGACCTCCACCCCCGACGAGCTGGGCCCCGCCACCGCCTGCCGGGTCCAGGCCCTCACCGGCGCCCACAACGCCACCGCCCTCGACGTCAGTGCCGCCTGCTCCGGCTGGCTGTTCGCGGCCAAGGTCGCCCACGACTGGCTCGCCACCACCCCCGGCGCCCGGTACGCGGCCGTCGTCGGCGTCGAGGCGTACTCCAAGTTCGTCGACCCCACCCACCGGGGCACGGCGGTCCTGTTCGCGGACGGCGCCGCCGGCGCGGTGCTCGGGCCGGTCGGCGACCCGGGCGGTTTCCACGGGTTCCGCCTGGGCTCGGACGGCCGCGGCGCGCACCACGTGCTGATCCCCGCCGGCGGGAGCCGCGTGCCGGCCAGCGCCGAGACCCTGCGCGACGGACGCCACCACATCCACATGGACGGCCGCGCCGTGCGCGACTTCATCGTCGACATCTTCCCCCGGATGGTCGGCGAGGCCCTGGCCGACCACCACCTCGACCTCGACGACATCGACGCCTTCATCACCCACCAGCCCAACCCGATCCTGCTCCGGGCCACCGCGCGAGGCATGGGCATCCCCTCCGAGCGGCTGCACGTCGTCGGGGACCGGACCGGCAACATCGGCGCCGCGTGCGCGCCCTTCGCCCTGGCCGACGCCGCCGCCCGCGGCCTGCTGGGCGAGGGGGCACGCGTCCTGCTGTGCGTCTTCGGCGCCGGCCTCACCTGGGGCACCGGCCTGCTGACCTGGAGCGGAGCCCCGGCCCTGCACACGCCGCCCCCGCCGGCCGCCTGACAGCCGCTCAGCACCAACCGCTCAGGACCACCCGCTCGGCACCAACCGCTACCCGCCACCCTCCCTGTCACCCCCGCGAGCGAAAGACACCACCCATGCCCAAGAGCATCCTCGACCGCTTCCGCCTGGACGGCCGGCGCGCGCTGGTGACCGGCGCCTCCCGCGGCATCGGCCGGGCCGTGGCCCTCGCCCTCGCCGAGGCCGGCGCCCGCCTGGCACTGTCGGCCCGCACCGAAGCCGCGCTCGCGGACACGGCCGCCGAGGCCGCCGACCACGGTCACCGGCCGGTCCTGGTCCCCGGTGACCTCACCGACAGTGCCCAGGCCGCTCTGGTGGACCGCGCCGCCGAGGCCCTGGGGGGTCTCGACATCGTGGTCCACAACGCCGGGATCCTGCCCACCGGGCCCGACGGCACCACCCTCCTCGCGCCGTTGCAGCACCTCCCGCAGCCGGTCTGGGACCAGGTGGTCGCGGTCAACCTCAACGCCACCGCCGCGATCTGCCGGCAAGCGCACGCCCACCTGGCCCGCTCGGAGGAGGCGAGCCTGGTCCTGATGTCCTCCGTCGCGGGGCTGGTCGGCACGCCGATGATGGAGGCGTACGCGGCGACGAAGGCCGCCCAGGTCTCCCTCGCCCGCAGTCTCGCCACCGGCTGGGCCCGCGACGGCATCCGCGTCAACGCGCTCTGCCCCGGGTGGGTGCGCACCGACATGACCGCCGCCGTGCACGGCAACCCCGCGATCGAGGCATGGCTGCTCGCCCACGTCCCGATGGGGCGTTGGGGAGACGCCGACGAGGTCGCGGCCGCGGCTCTGTTCCTCGCCTCTCCCGCCTCCGCGTTCCTGACCGGGCAGGCCGTCGCGCTGGACGGCGGGTTGTCGGTGCCCGACGGCGGCCTGGCCGGCACCCCCAAGCCGCCCTCCCCGTTCGCCGCGCCATGACCTCCCCCCGCCCCTCCATCCTCGCCCCCGACTCCCTCGTCCCCGCCCCTCTCGTTCCCGACCCCCTCGCCGCCGCCCCGACGGCCCGCACCGCGGCGGTGATCGCGGCCGTCGGCACCGCCCTGCCCCCGCACCCGACGTCCAACGCCCAGATCATCGCCCGGGGCGGCCTCGACACCACCGACCAGTGGATCACCAGCCGCACCGGCATCCACCACCGCCGCTTCGCCCATCCCGGGGTCAGCACCGGCGACCTCGCCACCGCCGCCGCCCGCGCCGCGATCGAGGCCGCCGGCCCCGCCGGCCCGCGGCCGGACCTGCTGCTGCTCGCCACCACCACGCCGGACCGCCCCTGCCCCGCCACCGCCCCCCACATCGCCCACCGCCTCGGGCTCGCCCCGATCCCGGCGTTCGACCTCGCCGCGGTCTGCTCCGGCTTCCTCTACGCCCTCACCACGGCCGCCGGCCTGCTGCGCAGCGGCATCTGCGCGGCACCCCTGGTCGTCGCCGCCGAGAAGTACTCGGCCATCATCGACCCCCGCGACCGCGACACCGCGCCCCTGTTCGGCGACGGGGCCGCCGCCGTGGTCCTGCGCCTCGGGGACCGCGCCGAACCGGGGGCCCTGCTGGAGGGGGACTGGGGCAGCGACGGCGCCGGGAGCGACCTGATCGCCGTCGCCGCGGGCGGCTCACGGCTGCCTGCCGCCGACGGCCAGGGACCCGACCTGCGCTGCTTCCGGATGCGCGGGCGTCAGGTCTACGCCCATGCCGTGCGCCGGATGACCTCCTCCGCCGCCGCCGCCCTCGCCGCCACGGGCTGGCAGCCCGAGGACGTCCGGGCCTTCATCGGCCACCAGGCGAACCAGCGCATCCTGGACGCGGTCGGCGACCGGCTCGGCGTCCCCGCGCGGTACCGCTTCGGCAACATCCGCTCCCTCGGCAACACCGCGGCCGCCTCCGTCCCCCTCGCTCTCGCCGACGCCCTCGCCGGCGGCGCCTGCCCACCGGGCGCGCCGGCCCTGCTCACCGCCTTCGGCGGCGGCCTCACCTGGGCCTCCCTCACCCTGCGCTGGCCGGACGCCCCCGTGCGGGCGATCACCGCCCAGCCTTGCTCCCCGTTCCTCGACCACGTCCATGCCCCTGCGCACGACCCCGACGCCACGCACGACCCTGACGCCACGCACCACCACGCCCCCACGCACGACCACGACCACGACCACGACCACGACCACGGAAAGGCCGCGACGCCGTGAACGCCGCCCGCACACACCTGATCGAGCTGCTCGCCGAGAGGTTCGACGCCGCACCGGACGCCATCGGTGACGGCACCACCCTCGGGGACCTCGACCTGGACTCCCTCTCCCGGATCGAACTGATCGTCATGCTCCAGGAGCACTGGGGCATCGCCCTCGACGAGGACGAGGACTCCACGGCCGAGGTCACGGTGGGCCGGCTCAGCGACCGGATCACGGAACTGACGACCGGCCCCGCCGACCGTCCCGTCACACCCGGCACACCGGCACCCCCCGGGACGTCCGGATGACCTCGCGCAGCCGCCCCCTGGCCGTGACCGGGGTCGGCCTGGTCACGCCGGCCGGCGTCGACACCGACGCCACCTGGCGCGCCGTCCTCGCCGCCCGCGCCACCGCCGCCCACGACCCCGCGCTCGCCGAACTGCCCGTCACCCTGTCCTGCCGGGTGCCCGCCGTCAACGCCGCACCGCCCGGCCTGCGCCAACCCTGGCGCCTGGACCGCACCGCCCACCTCGCCCTCGCCGCCGCCACCCGGGCCGCCGCCGACGCCGCCCTCGACCCCGCCCACTGGGACGGCGCCCGGGTCGCCGTGGTCCTCGGCTCGGCGGCGGGCGGGGTCGCCAGCTACGAACACGCCGCCCGGCAACTGGACACCCGGGGCCCCGCGTCCGTGTCCGCCCTCGCCCTGCCCGCGTTCCTCCCCAACATGGCGGCCGGCCAACTCGCCATCGAACTCGCCGCGAGCGGGCCCGTCCTGCACACCTCCACCGCCTGCGCCTCCGGTGCCACCGCCATCCACCTGGCCGCCCTCCTGCTCCACCGCGGGGCGTGCGACATCGCGCTGGCCGGCGGCGCCGACGCCATGATCACCCCGTTGTGCGTGTCCGCGTTCGCCCGGATGAGAGCCCTGTCCCGAACCACCGACCCCGCCCACGCCTCACGCCCCTTCGACGCGCTGCGCGACGGATTCGTCATCGGCGAGGGAGCCGGCTTCCTGGTCCTGGAACGCGAGCGGGACGCGGCGGCGCGCCACGTCCGGCCCAGGGCCCTGCTGGTCGGCACCGGTGCCGCCGCCGACGCCCACCACCCCGTCGCACCCCACCCCCTCGCCCGCGGCCTGGAAACCGCCGTGCGAACGGCCCTCGCCGAAGCCGGCGCCCTCCCCGAGGACGTCGACCACATCAACGCCCACGGCACCGGAACCCCGCTCAACGACGCGGCCGAGGCCCGCCTGATCGACCGTCTCTTCGCCCGCAACCCCCCGTCGGTCACCGCCCCCAAGGGCGCCCTCGGCCACACCATGGGCGCCGCCGGCGCCATCGAGGCCGCCCTGACCGTCCTCACCCTCCAACACCGGCTCGTTCCCGCCACCGCCGGATTCACCGCCCCCGACCACGACACCGCCCCGATCGACCTCGTCCACGGCGCCCCCCGCCGCCAACACCCGAACCTCGCCCTCAGCACCTCCGCCGGCTTCGGCGGCCACACCACCGCCCTCGCCTTCACCCCCGCCCCCTGACCCGCCCCCACCCCGGACCTCCTCCCCGCCGGTGCCGACGCGGGCACTCCTCCCGCCCGGGACACCGACAGGGGTGGGCTCTAGCCTGACGCGGTGACGAATCGAAACTTGACCTTCCGTACCGGTGCGGCCGGCCTCGCGGCCGCCGGCCTCGTCCTTCTCACCGCCTGCGGCGGCAGCAGCAGTAGCAGCAGTAGCAGTGGCGACAGCAAGGCCAAGCAGGTCGGCTGGTACCGCACCGTCGGCGATCTCTGCGCCGTGGTGGGCGATCCCGGCCTGCCGGGGGAGCTGAGGAGCTCCACCCCGGTGACGAGCCCCGGAATCGCGGACGACCCCTCCAGGACGATCAGTTGCAGCTACGCCGCCGGTCCGGCGACGGAGGACTGGCGGGTGGCCATCGACGCGACAGTCTTCGAGGCCGCCCGCGGGTGTCACTGGCTGGAGGTCGAGGCGGACATCGCCAGGTCGCCGCTCGGCGGGCCCAAACCGACCGAGACACGGAAGTTCGAGATGACCGACGGCGGGGGGCTCGGCCAGGAGGGCTACTGGTCCTCGGTCCGGCACCCGCTCGTCGACAGCATCCCCGGGCCGGTCGACCAACTGGGCTTCAAGTCGGGTTTCTGCGACGGGAATCTGCGGCTGACCGTCGAGGTCGAGTACGGCGCGGGTTCGGGCATGGCCGCGGACTACCCGGGCGCGCTCGACAAGGCGGAGGAGGCGTCGCGGAAGAAGGCCGCCGAACTCCTCGAGCGGACCCGGGAGAAGCTGTTCGAGCGCGCGACGACCCCGCAGCCGACGGCCTCCTGAAGGACGGGCGCCGCCCCGGCCGGGGCGCACGACGGTCGGTGGCGCCCGCAAACGTCCGGGGAGAGCCGCACCGGTTCTCCCCGGACCACGAACGGAGGAACCACGATGGACCGCGTCCCCGGCCCCGCGGGGCCGGGGACGCGGTTGTTCGCGGTCCCGCGCGCGGCTACGCGGGGGCGTTCCGGAGATCGTCGATGATCAGGTTGGCCAGGCGCAGTTCGTACTGGACGACCGTGGTGGAGCCGTCGCCCCACCTCTCGGTGAGGTCCACATGGGTGTGACCGGCGCCGCTGTCGCCCTGGACGGCGGTCCAGCCGTCCGGCACGTTCTGGGCGCGGAAGACCGGGTCGGCGTGGTGGTCCGTGGCCCACTGGTCGAGTTTGCCGTTCAGCTCCTCGGTCAGGTACCGGTGGCGGGTGTTGTACGCGCCCTGGGTGTCCCCGTCGAGGATGTCCTGGCGGTACTGCTGGAAGAACCTGTTGACCTGCGTCACGGCGCGACTGGCGTTCTGGTCGGCCGAGTCGGCGGCGAGTGCCGGGGCGGGGCCGAGCAGGCCGGCCAGGGAGAGGGCGAGGGCGGCCGCGGAGGCGGTGCGGAGTCGGATCATGCCGCCCAGTCTGGGAGTTGCCGCTGACGTTCGGTGGAGGACTCGCCGACACCGGGTCACGACTTCGGCCGACCCTCCCGCTGCTCCTCACTCCCGTCCTCGACCCGGTCGACCGGATACCCGCAGCGGGCAACCGGTGCCGACGCGGGCGGCGAGTTCGGCGCGCAGGGCGGCGAGTTCGGCCATACGCGCGTCGACGAGGCGGATCTTCTCCTCGAACAGGGCGGACAGCGCCTCGGCGGTGTCCGGTGCCCCGCGCAGTTCCTCGCCGGTGCGCGCGATCTCCGCCAGCGAGAATCCGAGTGTCTGCGCGGTGCGGACGTAGTGCAGCCAGGCCACCGCCTCGGGCGGGAAGTCGCGGTAGCCGTTGGCCGCGCGCGCCCCCGTGACGAGGCCGATCCTCTCGTAGAACCGGATCGTGTCCCTGCTGATCCCGGTCTGCGCGGCCAGCTCTCCGATGCGCATACCCCAGCGCCCCTTTCGGACAGTGAACTTGACCTTGGACCGTACTCCACTGTTTAGCGTGAGGCTCCAAGGACCCCGACCCCGATCCCGACCGGAGCCCACGTCATGAGCCGTCCCCTCACTCCCGCACGTCCCGCTTACCTTCGTGTCGTACGCGCGAGCGCCTGGTACGACCTCGCCATCACCGCGGGATTCGCGACTCCCTGGACCTACACACTGGTGCACGGCGCGCTCTCCGCGCTGGGAGACAGCCTCGGGCTGGGCGTCCTGCCCGCCCCCGACCCGTGGCAGACCTTGTACGCCAACCTGATGGGATCGGTCGTGATCGTCTGGGCCGTCCTGCGCATCGTCCGGCCATTGCCGGTGCACGGTCTGCTCGACGGCATCGCCCGCGTCCTGTTCTCCTCGTGGATGGCCTACGCACTGGCCCACGGCGTCTCACGGATCCTGTGGCTGTTCCTCACCGTCGAGACGGCGTGGGGCATCGTCCAACTCCTGCCGTGGCGAGCGGCCGCACACACCGACCCGGCGGCCGACCACACCCTCCCGTCCGACGGACGCCGACTCGGCGCGGCAGGTCGATGACGCCCGCACCGGGGACGGCGGACACCCTCCGCGCGCGGTCCCGCCGGACGCGTACTCGCCTCCGCCGTGCTCGGTGCTCGGTGATCGGTGCGATTGTCGGGGAGTCAGCCGTTCTTGAGGGCGGGTGGGTGACCGGGGGTCGCGGCTACGCCGATGCCCGCAGCGTTTCTGGCCGGGCCGTCCGTTCGTCCCCCTCTCTCCGGCCCGGCCATCGGCCGCTCCCTGCGGACAGCCCCGCCAGGCGGCAACGCCTGCGCCTACTGTGTGGAAGAGTCCGAAGATTCGATCGGATCAATAACGGGTGACATGGAAATCGAGGACGTGTCCGAGAGGATCTCCGGTGCGGGATCTGCCGCGGAAGCGATTTCTGATTCCCTGCCGATCTCGATCGATATCGAGCAGGATGACCCGATGACCACTGTGGATCTCGGCGATGTCCTGGATATCGACCTGAGGCCGATCGGGGACTGGTCCAACTACGGATTCTTCTGCGGAGGCTTCTCGTTCGAGGAGATGCCGGTGGAGATGGCAGTTTCCGCGGTGCGGTCGATCGCGCTCGGCGAGGCGACGGTCCGCAGCACCGGAAAGTGGATCTTCCGGGAGCGAGTGCTGGAGCTCCACGTCGACGGGGAACGGTGGAGGGCGTTCCGGTCACCTTCCCGCGAAACGCCGTCCTGGGAGCGGCTCGTCGATGCACATATTGACGAGAGCCCTCGGGCGGCGGTCGAGCGGTCCGCCGTCCAGGTCGGTGGCATTGGCGCTGTTCTTCCAGGTCGCAGCGCATGGCAGTGCGACCGGCGAGCCCCGGGGCGGGTGGGCCGGGGGGGGGGCGGGCGCGGTGGCGGCTCCATCGCTCTGCTCCGGGATCCGGGGCGAACGGCGGCGGCCTGGTATCGGCAGGCCCGTCCGGGCTGGGAGACTGGTGATCATGACCGACCGTCGCACCCTCACGATGCCCTTCTCCGAGCCGGCCACCGACGCCGCCGTGCCCGCCCGGTCCGGCGGGCGCCTGCCGTCGCCGGTCGAGCAGGGCGCGGACTTCCGCCAGCCGCCCGGTGAAACCGCAGCCGTCTCCGTTCCGCCCCGGCGTCCGCTCGCCGCGGGCGGCCTGACCTTCTCCGACCCGGCCCGCCGGGCCTGACCGGCCCGTCCGCCGTACCTCCTGTGGCGACCCCTCCCGCCGGGGCCCGTTCGCCGCCGATGGCCGGCCGCCCCGCTTCCACGGCCCCGCTTCCACCGCCTCGTCTTCGCCGCCCCGCCCTTGTGACGGTCACACGGGCGGCCCCGTGTCATGGCGCGGGCGGGAGTTCCCTCGCTCTCACGATGTACACGACCAGTCATCGGTGCGGTCCCGGACCGGGGTGATGGACGTGCCCGGTCGTGGCGGGCGTGCCGTCAGAGAACGAGGGACGCCGAACGCCCATGGCCATCCGCCGCTCCTTCGCCCGTTGCGCCGTCTCCGCCCTGCTGCTGGCCGCCCTCGCCGGGCCGCTGGGTCCGTCGGCCCACGCGGCCGACCCCGACCCGAACGATCCTGAGGGCACCGTCCTCCTGGAGAGCCTGGGCTACCAGGCGCCCGACCTCGTCACCGCCGAGGTCTCCTACAGCTGCGAGCCCGACACCGCGCAGTCCCTGGTCGTCGGCTTCGAGCAGGAGTTGGACTTCGACGAGGAGGCCGCCGGCAGCGCGGAGGTCGAGGACATCACCTGCGACGGCACCACCTGCACCGTCACGGTCGACATCCCCGTGAGCGAGGGCGGCGCGGACTTCGAGGAGCCGCTCGCCGGTCAGGTCGTCATCGTCCTGACCGGGGACGACCTGCCGGTCGTCGAGAACGACTTCGCGGTGGACGAGGGCGGGCGTCCGCGTGCCCTGGGCCGGGCGGACAAGAAGTTCCGCTGGAAGAAGGCGACCGTCCCCTATGTGGTCGACCCGAAGCTGACCAAGAGTCAGAAGAGCGACGTGAAGGCCGCGATCGACCACTGGGAGCAGAAGACCCCGATCAGGTTCGTCGTCCGGACCGCCGGGAACGCCAGGAGCTACCCGGACTACGCCGTGGAACTCGTCCACGAGATCGGGCACACGGTCGGCCTCTACCACGAGCAGGAGCGCCCCGACCGGGACACGTACGTCACGGTCTCCTTCGAGAACATCGAGCCGGCCGACAAGCACAACTTCCAGATCCAGAAGGGCGAGAGCACGTTCGGCACGGCCTACGACTACGCGTCGATCATGCACTACGGCCCGAAGTCGTACTCCAAGAACGGCAAGGACACCATCACGCCGAAGCAGAAGCTCCCCGCCGGGCTCGTTCTGGGCGGGACCACGGAGCTGTCCGCCGGAGACATCGCCGCCGTCAAGGCCATGTACAAGTAACCCGGGCACGCGGCGGGCCGGGAGCCCCGCCCGCCGCCGGCAGGGTCCGGCCCCCTCGGCGGCGCGGGCAGGGCTCAGGGGGCGGCCCGGTGGGCCGTCACGGCGTCCAGGGGCTTGGCCGCCTCGGCCGCCGCCCGGTCCGGATCACCGGCGCGGATCGCCTCGTACAGGCCCCGATGCAGGTGGGTCGGCGGTTCGGGCGGGTCTTCGAGGGCGTTCGAGCGGCGCAGGCTCTCGGCCACCGCACTGGCCAGCCCCTGGTACAGCTCGATCAGGACGACGTTGTGCGAGGCGTCCACCACCGCGCGGTGGAAGGCCACTCCGGCCGCGACCCGGTCGGCCTCTCCGTCGCCCTCCCCGCCCCGGTCCCCGCCTCCGCCGCCGTCCTCGTCGCCCTGGAGTCGGCGCCAGGCGGCCGCCAGCCGCTCCAGGTCCTCGGGTGTGCGACGGACGGCCGCGGCCCGCGCCGCTTCCACCTCCAGGGCCCGGCGCGCGGCAAGGACGTCGCTCAGGTCCACCGTGCCGAAGCGCCGCCGCAGGATGCCCTCGGTGTCGGTGCGCGCCCGCACGTAGACGCCGTCCCCGTGCCGGATCTCCAGCACACCGGCGTGGGCCAGCGCCCGAACCGCTTCGCGCATGGTGTTCCTGGCCACGCCGAGCAGGTCCATCAGCACCGGCTCCGGCGGGATGCGCTCGCCCAGCCCCCAACGTCCGGAGGCGATCTCCTCCAACACGGTCTCCGCGATCCGCTCGACACGGGAGCTCGATCCGACCTTCAGCATCTGTTCTCCGGGATCACTGGACAGTCAATGATTGACCGTCTGTCAGGTGACATGATTCCCTTCCCGGCATGGATCTCGCAACCCGGGCAACTGCCCCGACCACGGCCACCGTTCACCGCACCGGCCGGCTGCGCACCGGCGGCGCCGAGCTGAGCTGGCACGCAAACCGGACCACGACGCCGGTGGTGTTCGTCCACGGCTCCTTCGACGACCACACCAGCTGGGACGAGGTCGTCCCGCTGCTCCCGCCGGGTGTCACGGCCGTCCGCTACGACCGGCGCGGTCACTCCGGCAGCAGCGCGCCGGGCCGGACCGTCATCCACGAGCACGTCGGCGATCTGGCCGCGGTGATCACCGAACTCTCCGGCGGCAGCGCCCATGTGGTCGGCCACTCCTACGGCGCCCTCGTCGCGCTCATGGCCGCCGCCCGCCATCCGGAGCTGGTCCGCAGCGTGCTGGTGCACGAGCCGCCCGCCTTCCCCCTGCTCACCGGCGACCCGGTCGGCGAAGCGATGCGCGACGCGGCCCGGTCCCACGTCGTCACGGTTGCCGAGTACATCGAGGCGGGCCGCGCCGAGGAGGCCGTCGCGCTCTTCGCGGAGCAGGTCGCCTTCGGCGAGCACTGGCGGGAGCTGTTCACCGAGCCGCAGCGCGCGATGCTCGCGGCCAACGCCCCCACGTTCCTGGAACAGTTCCGCGACCCCGACCACTACGCGCTGGACCTCGCCGCACTGGCCGCCGGCCCCGTCCCGATCACCCTCACGGTGGGCACCGACGGCCCGCCCGCGGTCCGCCGGATCACCGGGATCCTCGCCGAACGCCTGCCCGCCGCCGCCGTCCGCACGATCACCGGCGCCGGCCATGCGCCCCACCTCAGCCACCCGGCCGAGTTCGCGGCCGCCCTCGCGGGCCACCTGGAGCGCGTCCGCCTGGAGTCGGTGCCTGTGCCGGGCGCTGGTGGGTAATCAGTTGGTGGCCGCGCGGACAGGGGTGTTGGGGACACCCGATGGCGAGGCAGGCACAGGTCTTGGCGATCATGGAGTTGCGACGCTCCGTGATCACCGGGGAGACCTGTGCCTGTGCTGCCATCGTGGCCGACCGAAACGCTCTGGGGCAGTTCGCGGCCCTGTTGTCCGAGCGGCCGGCTCCAGCGAAGCACCATAGGAGGACGGGCTCTGTCCCTTGAGTCGCGAGTGAGTTGCGAGCGCCCGGGGGGCCGTCGGCGGCGGGTTACGGCATTGCCGTGAATGCCTCCCGGTGGTCGCGTGCCCACTGCTCGAACGTGCCCGCCGGTCGGCCCAGCACCCGCGGCACGCGGTCGGTGACGTAGGCCGCACCTCCAGCGCGCGCCCAGCCGATGCCAGTGATCATTCCGGCGGGCAATTGGTCGAGCGCATTCGTGTCGGCGATCCTGACCGGTCGTTCAAGCACGTGCTCCAGGATCGCCGCCTGGCCTGCGAAGGTCAGCAGTTCCGGCCCGGTCAGGTCGTACCGCTGCCCGTCGTGCGCATCGCTGGTCATGGCGGCGACGGCCACCGCAGCCACGTCCCTCGGGTCGACGATGGCCTGCCGGGAGTCGCCGACCAGGTTCGGAATCGGTTCTCCGGCCTGGATCAGCGCCCGGTACCACAAGAAGTTCGAGGCGAGGCTCGGCGGGCGGAGCATTGTCCACACGAGCTCGCTGGCTACGATCGCCTCCTCCGCGGCGAGGTGCCAAGCGCCGACGGTCGCTCCGTCGAACCGCTCGCCGCTGCCGATCGCGGACAGCTTGACGATCTTACGGACGCCCGCCGCCCGCGCGGCCGCGACCAGGGCGATGTCGTGGTCCGCGGTCGGCACGGGGGGCACGGTTACGAGGAAGACAGTGTCGACGCCGGCCACCGCGCGCGCCAGCGATGCCGGGTCGTCGAAGTCGGCACGCACCCCTCCGGGCCGCTCGCGGCGGGACATCGCCCGGAACGGCACGCCCCGCTCGGTGAGCAGACGGACGACGTGACTGCCGATGGTGCCGGTGGCACCGGTAACAAGGATCATGCGCCGACGATGACAGCGCTCCCACGCCGCGGGATAGGAAGTTTCGGCACTATCGTGGACCGCGTGAGTTCTCTCGTCGTGCCGCCCGCCCTTCTGCGCTGGGTCGCCGGGATCGATGTCGCTACGGCGGTGGGTTCGGCGGCGGTCGACGTACCCGATCACGCCACCACACTTCTCCTGCGTATCGACAAGCGTGAGCTGATCGTCATGGGCCCCCGTACCCGGGCCGCCTATCACGTCGGGGCGTCCGGCCACTCGTGCGTGCGGGTTCGCATGCGGCCGGGGCGCGCCCAAGCTCTGCTCGGCCGCCCGCTGCGCAATCTCGCCGACCGGGCCCTGCTGTTCCGCGAACTACCGGACCTGGACGTCGACCAGCTCGCCGCCGACCCGATCGCCGCTCTCGAAGGAGCACTGGCCGACCGCCCGGAGCCCCCGGAGCGGCTCGAAGAGGCGGCACACCTACTGCTCGGCGACACTGTCGCCACGACCGCGGCCCGGTTGCACATCAGTGAGCGCCGTCTGCACACCCTGTTCACCGACGGCACCGGTCTGTCCCCCAAGCACTTCGCACGCATCGGCCGCGTTCGCACCGTGCTCGCGGCCGATGCCGGCCGGTGGTCGGAGATCGCCGCGACGGCGGGTTACTACGACCAGTCCCACATGACGGCCGAGTTCCGCCACTTCATGGGTGTCCCGCCGGCCGCGTTCACCGCAGGTCGGCGTCCCGCCGCTACTCCGTGCACGGCCTGAGTTCCGACACCGGCAGAGGGTGAGTTGCAGCAGCTTGCCGAGACGGTCCGGTCCCTGACCCGCTCCCGGAGACCGGAGCGGGCGTTCGGGTGTCCTCGGCCCGGTGCCCGGCCCGCCGTCCGGCCGACGTCCGGCCGTCGCCCCGACGGCCGGACGCCGACTCGGGTCAGCCGGTGGCGCGCAGGGCCGAGAGCGGGTAGTGCAGGTGCTGCGGGACGGCGGCGTCGATGGCGGCGAGGGCCGGACCGAGGCCGGAGAAGAGGTCCGGGTCCACGGGGACGAAGCAGTTGCCGAGGCCGTGGAGGACGCGGCCGCCCTCGTGCACCTCGACACCGACCACCTCGGTGTAGGGGAAGCCGTGGACCTGGCCCTCGTCGTCCTGCCACCACGCGCCGTCGGCGTTCACCACGAGCCGCACCTTGCGGGCCGCCCCGAACCGTGCCCGGGCCAGCAGCGGCGGCCGGTACTGCGGTCCGGCGGGCAGTGCGGTGCGCTCGGAGCAGCCGGCGGCGGGCAACGCCGACCGGTCGGGCCGGGCGAGGGTCAGCTGCTCCACCTGGCAGGGCACGAGCAGCAGAGCCGTCTCCATCGCTGCCGCGAAAGCCTCCCGCACCTGGGCCGGGGTCACCTCGGCCTGCCGCGCGAGCTTGGTCGCGGCGTCCACATGGGTCTCGTCGAACAGCAGGTCCGCCGCGCGCTCGACGATCTCCATGTCGAGGGTGCGCGGGTCGGTCAGGAACTCCCGGGCGGCCTCGCGCTCCTCGGCCAGTTCGGCCTCGGTGGGCTCCTCCTCGGCGAGGCGCAGGGCCTCCTGCCAGAGCAGTTCGGCGACGCGCCGCTCCTGGCCCTCGCGGACGTCCAGCTGGATGCTGCGCTCGCCGCGGCCGGGACCGACATAGACGGCGGTGCCGCCGACGTCGTAGCTCAGACCGTGCTCGTGGCGGACGGTGTCGGTCAGGCGCTGGTTGAGGATCTGGGTGGCGAGCAGCATCGTCTGGTCGTCGAGGTCGCAGGAGAGCAGCAGGCCGGGACCGGGGACGTCGGCCCGGTGCCAGGACGGTCCGGTGCTGCGCGGCGCCGGGTGCGGCGCGCGGGTGGTGCGGGGGCCGGGCGGCAGCGGGAGGCGCAGGTCCTGCGGCGGTGGGCCGGTCAGGGCGAGGACGGCGTTGCCGGCGTGGAAGTGGCGGGCGACGGTCTCCCGGACGGCGTCCAGCGGGATCCGGTCCGCACCGGGGCCGCCGAAGGAGGCCAGTCCGAGGCCCTGGGTGCCGTAACGGATCGACAGCAGTTCGCCGGTGACCGGGTCGGCGGCGGCGCTGCCCTCGGCGGCCAGCACTCCGGCCTCCTTCTCGATCCGCTCCAGGGGCAGCTCGCCGAGGGCGGCGCAGACGCGGGCGAGGAAGTCGACGACCTGTTCCGGTCGGCCGGAACAGGTGAAGTCGGTGATGGTGAGGCTGACGGAGGCATTGTGGTCGAAATGCAGCCGGGGGAGCGTGCTCATCGCCAGGTGCTCGACCAGGTGCGTCACCCCGAGGGTGCGGAAGGTCTCGTCCTGGACCCCGCAGCCGAACATCAGGGTTGCTTCGAGCGGGCCGGGCGTCTCGGTCCAGATGACGGGGACGCCGTCGATGAGATCATGGTGCATCGGATGATCATACATTCATCGCTTTGTCGACCCGGGGGAGTGGTCCTGTGGCCGAGTTCCCGGGCCGAGATTTTGATCGTGCACGATCCGGGCGATCGCGGTCGGACAACCCGATGGTCCACGGAGGACCGGTGCCTGCCATAATCGGGCGACTTCACCAAGAGGGGGGCTTTCTCACATGCGTCTGCGTCAGGCTTTCAGACTGACCGCCGTGCTGGCGACCGCCACGTTCGGCCTGTCGGTTCCCGTTGTCGCCGGGCCGGTGGCCACGGCGGCCGTGCCCCGCGTCGAGCAGCACGTCCAGGAGCAGGCTCGAACCGCCGTCGGCGGGGCGCCGGCGCAGCTCCGGGCGGGTGCCGATCCCAGGACCGCCGTGCTGCAGCCCGGTGAGCGGGTGCAGGTACTGGGCGTCAGCGAATCCTCGTTGCTGAACAGCGGTGGCCACTACGGCCTGGGGGTGTGGGCCAGGTTCTCCACGCTGCCCGGCGCCGTTCCGCCCTTCGCCGTGAGCGCCGTCACCTCGACCGCGATCGGCACCACGACCGACAGTGTGGTCCACAACGTGGTCACCGCCGGTGGCCGGGTCTTCATGGTCGACCGGAGCATGTCGGACGGCCGCTGGTCCTCGTGGGGCGAGGTCACCTCGGCCGGCGCGGCCGGTCCGCTGCCCGGTGTGCCCGAGGAGATCGCCGTCACCGCCATGGGCCGCAAGTTGCACGTGCTGGCCCTGGTCGGCGGCGATGTGTACCAGGCGACCGGTGACTGGAGCGCCGGTACCTGGTCCGGCTGGGGCGACGTCAGCGCGGCCGCGGGCCTGCCCGTCGTGACCCGGATCGCGGCCGCCGCCACCGGGAACTCGCTGCACGTGGCGGGCCTCGGCCTCGACGACGGAGTGCACGTCGCGGACGGCGACTACGACCGCGGCACCTGGAGCGTCGGCGAGCCCGCGCCCGTCGTCGGCCTGCCCTCCGCCGAACCGATCGGCGAGCTCTCGGCCGCCGCGATCGGCGGTACGTTGCACGTCGTCGCCGTGGCCGGTGAACGTCTGTACCAGGCCAGCCGTGACTACGCGGCCGGCTCCTGGGTGGGGTGGAGCGACCTCACCTCCGCCACCGGGGCGCTCGGGCCGGTCGATCGCGTCTCCGCCGTCGCCATCGGGAACAAGCTCCACCTGTACGCCCTCGTGCGCAGGTGGATCTACAACGCCACCGGCGACTACGACCGCGGCGCCTGGACCGGCTGGGGCAACGTCACCGCCGCCGTCGACGCCCCCGGGCTCGGCGACCTGGCCGTGGCTGCCGCCTGACGCTTCGTCGGGTATCAACGGTGACGACACCGCCCGCCGGGTTCGCGCGAACCCGGCGGGCGGTCCCTCGCGCTCCTTCGTGCTCGACGAATACAGCCGGTGCCGAAGGGTCGCCGCCCTGTCCGGCCCGGCCCCGTGCGTCGACGCAGCCGCGGACAGGGGCCGCGAGGGGAGGTCAGTACTGCCGGGTCTGCTTCCAGTCCACCCGGCCGCCACCTCCGGTGGCCAGCACGTAGATCGCCGCCTGGTAGGCGAAGAGGGCGAAGGCACGGGCCGTGAAGCCGTTCCGCTCCATGTCCCAGCCTCCCTGCCAGCCGCCGTTGGCGTTGACCCGCGCGAGGGCGATCCGGTTGTCGCCGGCCCGGCGGACGGCCACCTGGCCCTCACCGTTGTCCGTGATCGCCACGGACGGTGAGCCCTCGCCCTGGATGCCGGCGAGGATCTCCTGCCCCCACCAGTTGCCCTGGCCGTAGGTCTGGCGGATGACGTTGACCTGGCGGTCGGTGCCGAGCCAGGTGCCGATGATCGTGCCTCGCCAGTGGAGGTTCCACGAGCTGAGGTCCGTTTCGAGGTGCAGGGGGAAGTCGCTCCTCGAATTGGTGATCCTGGTCGGGTTGCTCCAGGAGTTCGACGTCCCGTCGAGGAAGACGCTCCAGTTCTCGTCGCTGCTGGAACCCCGGTAGGCCATGAGGGTGCTGCGGTTGGGGAGAGCGACCACGGACACGGCCATCGTGTTGGGCGTCGCCACGCCGTTGGGCACCTGGGTCCACCCGGGCCGTACCCGGGGCGTCGGGCTCCCGGCGTCGACCGTCACCTCCGTGTGGAACACGAACCCGTTGGTCCCGGTGTGAAAGACCCGGAACGTCGACGACTGTCCGTTCGACACCGCCAGTTCCACCGCCGGGTCGGCGTACGTGGTGGCCCCGGCCAGCTCGATCTCCTGGCCGTGGCCGACGGAGACCTGGATGGCGTTGTTCGTGGAGCGCCACACCTGGAGGAGGTTGTTGTTGTTCGGGTCCCGGGACTCCTCCATCGCGCCGGGCGTGGTGACGAAGTGACCTCCCACGGTCTCGTGCGCCCAGTCGGTCCCCTCCCCGGGCTGGGAGGCGTGGGCCGAGGAGACCCCGATGAACGCGACCGAGACCGCGGTGAGCAGAGCCACGGCCGGCAACAGCCGCCGCTTCGCTGAGTTGCGCATGTCCACGTCTCTCTTCTTCCCTGCCGATCGAGGCCCCCGCCTCTGTGCGGGGCGCCGGTCCGACGCTCGCACTCGCCGGCGCGGAGGCGCATCAGTCATCCGACTGCCGACTGCCGACTGCCGACTGCCGACTGCCGACCCGTCCGAACGGCGGCCTGGAACCCACGCCCACCGGGACCGGTACGGCCACGGCGGCTCAGCCGGTGTGCTCGTGCGGGTGGAGGTCGAGCGTGAGGTGCGGGGCGAGTGCGTTCAGGAAGTCCGCCGCGTCGAAGATCTCACCGGCGGAGGCGACGCCCACCGTCCTGGTGCGGCCGGTCAGGACGCGTTCGAGCGCCTCGACGACCAGGGGGGCTGTGACGGCGTAGATGTCCCGGCCGCCCGCCGTGGCCCGCCGTTCGGCACCGTCCGAGCGCACGATGACGTCGACCAGGAAGGTCTGGTCCGAGCGGCCGTCCCGGTCGGTGGCGGTCGGGGCCGGTGTGTGGGGTGCGGCGATGTCGCGGACCGCCTCGGTGGTCATGTAGGTGGTCACGTCCGGGACGGCCAGGTGCTGGGGGACGGTGACGACGTCCGCCATCGTGAACTCCCCGATCACCTCCCGGACTCCCACCGGTTCCGGGAAGGTCCACTCCAGAGTGGGCGCGCTGTCGGTGCGCCGCTCCCACTGCCCGCCGCGGTAACGCAGGCGGACGTCGCCGCGCCGTTCGCGGGAGACGGCACCGGACAGGCGGGTGCCGGCGGTGGGGTGCCAACTGCTCAGCGCGTAGGCGACGTGAACCTCGTCGGCCGCCGTCCGGTCGCCCATCGCCGCGGTGGCCAGCAGGTCGCCGAGGCCGCCGAAGAAGGCCATGGCCGGGACGATCACGGCCCCCGCTTCCCGGGCACGCTCGCGGTAGTGGGCGAAGGTGTCGAGATTCGCCTCCAGTTCGGCGGCCACGTCCAGGTAGGGGATCCTCGCACGGAGCGCGGCCTCGATCACGGGACCGGTGGTCGTCGCGAACGGACCGGCGCAGTTGATGACCGCCGCGGTGCCCGCCAGGGCCGCGTCCAGCGAGTCCGCGTCGTCCACCGACGCGACCCGGGCCTCCAGCCCGAACTCCTCGGCCAGCTCCCGCACGGCCCGCGCGTTGCGCCCGGACGGCACCGGGACGAACCCGCGAGCGGCCAGTTCCGCGACCACGAACCGCCCGGTGTGACCGTACGCGCCGAACACCGCAACCAACTGACCTGACTCCATGAGACCGCTCCCCGCGCTCGAAACACCGCCGCGCCGTCGATCCGCCGCGTCCTGACATCCCCCATCCTGGCCCCGCGGCAGCACCCCGTACGAGCGTCGGAAACGACATGGCACGTACAGTTTCGGACATGCCCACCATCGCGGTAGCCGTCACCGACGGCATGCTCCACTACGAACTCTCGGTGGCCGTCGAGGTCTTCGGATCCGACCTGACCCACCTCGTGGACCCCTGGTACGACTTCTCCCTCTGCGGGAACGGTCCGGTGCACGTCGACCGCTTCCGCCTCGAACCCGACCACGGCCTCGACCGCCTCGCGCACGCGGACACGGTGATCGTGCCCGGCTGGGCCGACACGGACCGCGAGCCCCCCGCCGAACTGGTCGAGGCCGTGCGCGCCGCCCACGCGGCCGGCGCCCGCATCGCCTCCCTGTGCACGGGGGCCTTCGTCCTCGGCGCGGCCGGACTGCTCGACGGAAGACGCGCCACCACACACTGGGCCCACACCCGGGAACTGGCCCGCCGTCACCCGGCGGCCACCGTCGATCCGGACGTCCTGTACGTCGACAACGGCGACGTCCTCACCTCCGCGGGCAAGGCCGCCGCCATGGACCTGTGCCTGCACCTGGTCCGCCTCGACCACGGTTCGGCCAACGCCAACAGGATCGCCCGCCGACTCGTCGTCCCGCCCCACCGCGACGGCGGCCAGGCCCAGTTCATCGCCACCCCCGTCCCCGAACCGGGCAACCACCCCCTGGCGGAGCTCTTCCCGTGGGCACTGGAACGGCTGGACCACCCGCTCACCGTGGAGGACCTGGCCCGCCAGGCCCGGATGAGCTCACGTCACCTGGCCCGCCAGTTCAAACACCTCACCGGCACCACACCCCTGAACTGGCTCCACACCCAACGGATCCGCCACGCGCAGGAACTCCTGGAAACCACCAACGCCACCGTCGACACCATCGCCACGGCCACCGGCATGGGTACCGCCACCACCCTGCGCCGCCACTTCCACCGCAGTGTCGGCGTCCCGCCCGACGCCTACCGCCGGACCTTCCGGCCCTGAGAGGGAGTCCCAGGGCCCGGCCGGGCCGTCCGGCGGCGGCACGGCACACACGGCACGGGGAAGGTCGGGTCGAGGACCTTCGGCCGTGCTGTCACCACGGGTACGGGCAGCGGGCCGGTGGAGTGTTCGAGCAGGTGCAACAGGGGCGCGGCGCACCCCGCTGCACCCCGCTGCCCTCCATTCCGCTCCCACTCCGGCAGGGCGGCGGCAGGGTGGCACCGCCGCCGCGCCGGTCCCCGCCTCCGGCTCTGCCCGTCCCGCTGCTTCCCGGCCGCCGCGGTGCGGTCAGCCGCCGCTCTTGCGGCGGAAGTTGCGCTTTCCGCCGGCCGCGGCGTGGGTGCCGTGGATCTTCGAGTCGCCGTTCGGGCCGCCCGCCGTACTGCTGCCGTTGGCGCCGTGCTTGCGCTGCAGCGCGGCGAGGAACTGGGCCTTGACGTCGTCCGGGGCGGCTGCCCCAGGGGCCTCGGCGGCGGCGGCCTCGGCCTCCGGCTTCTCGGAGCTCTCGGGGTTCTCGGGTGACGCTGCGCCGCTGCTCATACGGGACCTCCTGGTGGGGTGATGTCGGCTCGGTGCCTTCAGGGGACACCATGTCATGTCCCACGGCCCACCCGTCCCACCGGACCACCGCGGACCCTCACCGGCTCCGCGGCCCGGACCGCCACGCCGGTCCCGTGCCGGTCGTGCCGCGGGAAGCCGAAGACCGCGGTGTGCCGCCGCGCCGGCTTGGCTGAAGGGGGCCCGAAGTACCGTCCCGGGCGGAGGGCACGAGAATTCACATGACAGGTGCGAGCCGGCTCCGCGATCATCGGCCGGTGACCATGGAACCGGACCTTCTCGGTCCGAGCACCGTGTGCCCACCGCCCGACGAGGGCGGCGTGGAGGTCCGCCCGATCGTCAACGGCCGGGATCTTCGGGCCGAGACGGCCCCCGGGGGCGTGGGAGGCAGCCGGTAATCGGGAGTGGCCCCCGGTACCTGCTGGACCGGGACGGGCCGTTGCACACCACGGCCACGCCCCACGAAGTGCGTCTCGCCTGGTCCGGACGCGGCGTGGAGGAGTGCTGCGGAGCCCTCTGGGTGACGGTCGGGCGCGACGGGGACCAGGTGGTCCGGGCGGGCTGGCGCGACCCGGCCGATCATGACCTCGACCTGCCGGAGCTTCGGTTCCCCACAGTTCAGTACGAGGCCGAGGTCCTGCGAGCCGGAGGGGATCGCGGCTGGGAATGGCCGGCCGGAGCGGTCGCGCGGCTCCTTAGGAACCCGCGCGTTGCGAGAAGCCAAAGGTCCTTCCCATCGTTGGTACCGATGAGCCAGATCGAGCACCTGCTCCCGTCTTTCTGCGCTGTCGTCAGATAGATCCCCGGGCCGGAGTCCGTAGCGCCCGGCGCCGGGCAGTCGCACCGCTCTGCTCCGGGACGAGCCGGGTCCGAACGGTCCAGCCAGGGTCCCGTCCGTCTGTCGGGATCCCGCCTGGCGTTTTGGCGACAGCCCGAAGCCCTACCGGCGGCACTGCCGGGCGGCGAAGCTTGAGTCATCGCCACCGGGGAGCACCCGGAACGGCGAACGGACCGAGCGCCACCGCGGGGCGCCGAACCGGCTCAGGTACCGTCCCTCCTCCTTGCCAAGGACAATGACCATGACCCGTCTGCCCCTCGCCGTCGCCACCGCGGTAGTCGCCCTCGCCATGACCCTCCTTCCCGCAGCGGCCGCCACCACGGCCCTCGCCGCTCCGGCGCTCGCCGCCCCGGCCATCGCCGCATCCTCCTCGCCGGTGGACCCCAACGAGTTCCAGTGGGGCTGATCGGACGGTGGACATCGTCTACCTCAGCCTGGACCGCCGCCCCGGCATCACCCCGGACCTCGCGACCGAGGCCGCCGAGGCTCTCGACATCCTGTGGGCCCACACCACACCCGGGGACGGCCTGGAACACGCCAGCGCCCGCACCGAGCCCGGCCGTCTCGACCTGCTCCTCTTCCTTCTGCCACCCGATCGGCCCGGAGCCGAGGACACCATGCGCCGCGCTGCCGCCCTGGTCGCTCGTGGCTACCGCAACTCCCCGGTCCTGAAACGGCGCTACCTCCCGCCGGCCTCCGCGCCGAGTGCCACGGGCCGCTGATTCCTCGCGCCCGTCCGTGCCGACCGCTGTTCCTGCGGGACAGCCGTCCACGACATTCACCCGTGCGAACGGAACCCTGCCGCGCCTCACCAGCGCCCGGCCGCCTCGTTCTCCCGGCCACGCTGTGAGGACATCCCCGTGCCTGCCCGCAGGACCCGCCGCGTCCCCCGGCACTCGCCGCCGCCTTCTGCGCCGGCGGGACCGCTCGCCGCGCGGGCGCCGGAGGTCAGCCGACGGGGGTGCCGATCCTGTCGTGTTCGAGCGTGGTCAGGAGCTGTCGCAGTGCCTGACCGGTGTCGCGCAGCCGCGCGGGGTCGAGGGCGGCGTGGATGAGCGCGCCGACGGCCGCGAACGTCTCGTCGGCTTCGTGGACGAGTTGCGCGGCGGCGTCGGTGAGTTCCAGCAGTGAGGAGCGGCGGTCGACGGGGTCGGGGAGGTGCCTGACCAGGCCGCGTCCTTCGAGGCGGTCGATTCCCTTGCTGGTCGCTCCGACGCCGATGGCGAAGAAGCCCGCGAGGTCCCCGACGCGCGCGTGCGGGTGCTCGCGCGGGTAGCTCAGGAACTCGTACTGCGAGGCCGTTGTCCCGTGCCGGCGGCGCAGTCGCTCGTTGAGCGTGTTGTAGAGGCGGGTCTCGCACCGCACCAGGTCGCTGAAGAACGTGGCCGTCGCCGCCCTGCTGGGGCAGGCCCCGCAGGGGTTCGAGCCGCAGCCCGTCGAGCGGTCAGGTGCTCCCCACGGTCGGGGGTACGGGGAGCGCGAGGCTTCGGCTCGTGCCGTGCCGGTACCGCCCGGTGCGGCGGTACCACTGGTTGTCGCCGGCCATCCAGTCCTGCAGCACGGTCAGGTACGCGGTGTGCTCGGCGGCGACCTCCTGTTCGGCGGTCCGGCTGAACTCCTCGACCCGCGCCTCGAAGAGCCGGTGGGTCACGTCCACCGCCTGCTGAAGGCTGCCGCCGAGCAGATGGTGGAAGGCGTGGACGGCGTTGCAGACCTCCTGCTCCTCGTCGATCTCCTTGCGGTAGGAGTGGATGTCGTTGCGCAGGCCGACGGTGTCGGCGAAGGCGTCCTCCAGGCGCCGCAGGGCCCGGGTCGCGGCGGGGCGGGTGCCGGTGAGGCCGATGGACAGGTCCGTGCCGGCGCTGGCCCGCCGGAATTCCAGGTAGTGGACCGGGTCGGGGACGCGGTTGTGCAGCGCCGCGTCGAGTTCGTCCAGGTTGGCCGCCACGAAGTCGGTCACGTACCGGGCGAACCGCTCGCGGTGGCCGGTGGTCATCGCGGGAGACGTGCGTTCCCACAGGTCCGCGAGGGCGTGCTCGACCTGGTTGGCCGGCGGTGGCACCGGTTCGCCTCGCAGGGGCATGAACGACGGCAGCCGTTCGACGAACGCCCGTGCTCCGGCGGGGTCGCGGGGCAGTTTGTAGGCGGTGACGAAGTAGTCGTCCAGGGCGAGCAGGCACACGTCCCACCGGGCGATCGTCGTCAGCCGGTCGGCGGGAGCGTCCGGATGGGTGAGGGCGGCGAACAGGGGCCAGTCGTCGCTGTCGAAGCTGTTCTCGGTCCAGAGGGCCGGTCCGGGCGGAAGCAGAACCGGTGCCAGCAGTGCGACGGAGCGGGCCCAGTCCTTGGCCGCCCGCCGGGCCTGTTCCAGGTGGGGGTTGACGCGGGCGGGCCAGGGCAGGGCGAAGGGGGGCAGGAGGAAGGGGTAGCCGGGGGTGGTCGGGGCCACGACGTCGTCGCGGGCCGGCCCGACGGGGTTCTGGTGCGATGGGCGCGGGCGCACCGGCCGGACCGCCGAGGTGCCGAGCCCGGTGGGGCCGGTCGGCAGGCCGCCGTGAAGGCCCTGGGGCCCGACGCGCCGGCGCCGGATCTCGCCGTCACCGGCCAGCCAGTCCCGCAGCCCCTGGGCGGGCCGACCGCGGTCGAACTCGTCCAGGCGCGCGGAGCGCAGGCGCCTGCCGACCGGGACCGCTTCGGACCTGTGGCACCGGAGCAGGCGGGCGAGAGCGCTCAGCGCGTCCGGCCGGACCCCCGGGTAGGCCAGGTCCTCGGACAGCGCGGACACGTCCGCGAACGCGTTCTCGACCGGGGGCGGGGCATGCTGACGGCTCGTTCGCTCGACAAGCAGGGCCGCCCAGAGGCGGAACGGGCGCCGTGTCCGGAGATGGGCCATCAGGTCGGCCTCGGCGAGCTCGGCGGGTGCCGGTCCCGGATCCCGGAGATCCGCCACGCGTGCGGCGAAGCGCCGGCACCAGTCGGCGGGGGATCGCGCCACCGTCCTGGCCCACAGGCTGCACCGGGCACGGTCGCGGACGGCGGCCGGGGTGTGCGGTGGCTGGCCGGCCCAGGTGTACCAGGCGGCCAGCAAGGCCAGTTCGGCGGCCGGAGCCTCGGGGTGGCACCATGCGGCCCGCTCCAGTCCGTCGGCGGGCGTCAGCCCGTGCGCGGACGCCCAGCGCCCGTGTTCCGCACGAACGGACTCGGCCCGGGGGTTGCGCCGCGCGGGGTCCGGCGGGCCCGGAGGCGACGCCTCGGCACGGGGGAAGGGGGACACCTCAAGGTCATACATGCCACCGGCCTACCCACGGTTCGCCGGCCGTCCCGGCCCGACGTCCCACGAACACCCGCGTGTGGAGGCGTGTTGGGGGCGCTCGCCGGGGGCGGCCGCGCTCCACGGCCCGGCCCGCCGCGAACCGGCCCGGGCCCCTCCGGGGCGGCCGAGTCCGCAACGCCCGCCGGTGCCGCGCCCGGTGCTGTGGCCAGGAGTTCTCCCTGGCCGGTCCGGTGATTGTGACGACCACGAGTACACGTGTGACACGCGTACGAAGGGGTGCGCCCGTGCGCTCGGGATGCGCCGCCCTGTGGCCGGGATTCCGGTGTTCTTCTGTTCCTCGGCACCCCCGAAGCACCCGACGCGGGCACGGGCACGTCCTGCGTGTCCGCGTGATTCCTGACTGCCGTACGGAGGCCCATCATGAAGAAGTCCCTGACAGCTGCCGCGTTCGCGGCGTTCACGGCGACCGTCCTCGCGACCACGGCGGCGGCCGCGGCCGTCCCCGGAACCGTCTCCGGCGACGGTGGTAACCGCATCGCCGTCCTCAGGGGAAACGGCACCGCCCTGGTGAAGGAGGGCGGTCTCGGTGCCCAGTGGACCAACGAGGCCGACGGCGTGAAGCAGATCGTGGTAGCGGGCGACCGCATCGGCGTCCTCAAGGACAACGGGTCGGTGCTCGTGAAGCAGGGCGGCCTCGGCGACCAGTGGGTCGTCGTTGCCGACAACGTGAAGCAGCTCGCGCTGTCCGGTGACCGCGTCGGCATCGTGAAGAGTGACGGGATCGCCTACGTCAAGGAGGGCGCGCTCACGTCCCAGTGGACCCTGGAGGCCGACAGCGTGAAGTCCCTCCAGCTCTCCGGCGCCCGGATCGGTGTGGTCAGGGGCAACGGCACCGTCCTGGTGAAGGAGGGCGGTCTCGGCGCCCAGTGGACCAACGAGGCCGACAACACCGTCCAGCTCGCGCTGTCCGGCAATCGCATCGGCATTCTCAAGGGCGACGGTGTCGCCTACGTCAAGGAGGGTGCCCTCACCTCCGCGTGGACCCTGGAGGCCGACAACACCGTCCAGTTGGAGCTTTCACGTGACCGCATCGGTGTGCTGAAGGACAACGGCACCGTCCTGGTGAAGGAGGGCGGTCTCGGCGCCCAGTGGACCAACGAGGCCGACAACACCGTCCAGCTCGCGCTGTCCGGCAGCCGCATCGGCATTCTCAAGGGGGACGGTGTCGCCTACGTGAAGGAGGGTGCCCTCACCTCCGCGTGGACCCTGGAGGCCGACAACGTCACCGAGCTCGCCCTCTCGTGAGGTCCTCCTGACGTCCTCCTGACCTCCGCCCGGCCGCTGCTGCGGCCGGGCGGAGGCACGGTGGGCGGCGCCGTACCCCGTGGCCGGCTCCCGGCGGTTCGTCACCGCCGGGAGTAGGCGTTCCCGTACCGCCGGGACCGCGCTTCGGGGGAGGCCGGTCGCCCCGTCGCCTCCGCCGCTCGCCGAGCTCGCTCGTGGCCGGGGCCGCCCCAGAAGCAGATAGTCCATCCGTTTCTGCTAGCCTCCCCATAAATGGATGACCTATCCACTTTCTGGGAGGGCGCATGCGCAAGACAGCTGTGGTGACGGCGGGGACCGGAGGTATCGGGCTGGAGACGGCCCTGGGCCTGGCCGCCGCCGGGTTCTCGGTGACGGTGGTCGGGCGTGACCGGGACCGCGGTGCCCGGGCCGTGGAGCGGATCGGCGCCGTGGACCCGTCGTGTCCGGCCCGGTTCCTGCGGGCCGACCTCGCCTCGCTCGACGAGGTGCGCGCGCTCGCCGCGCGTCTGGCCGACAACCCGCTGACCGTGCTGGTCAACAACGTCGGGGCGATGTTCCCGCGGCGCACGGAGCTCGACGGCGTCGAGGCGTCCTTCGTCGTCAACCACCTCTCGCCGTACCTGCTGACCGAACTCCTGCTGCCCGCCCTGACGGCCGGTGCGCCGAGCCGGATCGTGAACGTCACCTCGGCCGCGGTGGGTGTCGGCGGGCGGGTGTTCGACGCGGCGGAGCCGCCCGGCGGCTACTACGGCTTCCACTGGTACGGGCGCGCCAAGCTGGCGCACCTCGCCCACACCCTCGACCTGGCCCGGCGTCTGGACGGAACGGGCGTGTCGGTGTTCGCCGCCGACCCGGGCGGCGCGGCGACGGAGATGACCGACGGCACCCTGGCGGATCCGGCGATCGTCTCACCCGCGCTGCGGCTGCTGTGGCCGCTGGTGCGCCGCCGCTTCGAGCGCTCGACGTCCGGTCCGGCGTCGGTGGCCGCCCGGCCCTCGATCACCGCCGCCACCGACCCGGCCCTCGACGGGCGGACGGGCGTGCTGATCGGCGCCGACACGAAGCCGCGGGCACCGTTGCGTGCCGCCGCCGACCCCCGGGTCGCGGCCGCCGTGCGGCGCCTCGGCGAACAGTACGCGCCCCTGCCGGCCCCTGCGGATGGGTCATCCGATTAGCATGTCCGGATGACCACGCCCCTGCGCAAGGACGCGGCCCGCAACTGGGACCGCATCGTCTCCGTCGCCCGCGTCCTGGTCGACCAGGGCACCGCACTGCAGCTCAACGACATCGCCCGGCGCACCGGACTCGGCGTGGCCACCGTCTACCGGCACTTCCCCACTCCCGAGGCACTGCTGGAGACGGTGGCCACGCCCTGCCTGGAAGCACTGGCCGCGGACGCGCGGCGGGCCCTCGCCGAACCCGATCCCTGGGCGGCCCTGGCCGCCTTCCTGCAGCGCACCGTCGAGGCGCAGACCGCCGACGCCGCCCTGCCCCCCGTCGCCGCCGCGCCCGCCGACGCCCTGCCGCGCACCACCGAACTCAAGGCGGTGCTCCGCACGGCCGGCACCGCGCTGCTCGACCGCGCCCACCGCGCGGGCGCGGTCCGCCCCGACCTGAGCGCCGCCGACCTGGTGCCCCTGGTCTGCGGCATCGCCCACGCCGTCGACGTCCACGGGGGCGCCCCCGCCGACCGCGCCGCCACCGCCGACCGTTACCTGGCCGCTCTCCTCACGGGCCTGCGCGCCCCCGCCCCCCGGGCCGACTGACCGCCGCCCGGAGAGGACGGGATCGGGCCGCTTGCGTCATCCGGCGTGGTCCCGCGGGCCGTCCGTGCCGTGGGCCGGGACGGCGGCGGCCAGTGCCCGGCGCACGGCGGCGACTCCCTCGTCGCCCTCGGGCGCGGTCGTCGCCCAGGCCACATGCCCGTCGGGCCGGATCAGCGCCGCGCGCACCGTCGCCCAGCGCGCCGGCGGCCGGTGCAGGGTCGCGGTGCGGACGGTGAGACCGGGCCCCGGGACGGCGGCCGTCGCGAGCCCGGGCGACAGGAGGAGCAGGAGGTGGGCGTCGGCGCGCAGTTGGGCGAATAGCCCGCCGTCGGAGCCGGCGAAGGAGAGGTCCGGGGCGCGGGTTCCGACGAGGGGGTGGGCGTCGGGGTCGGCCGGGGGGTAGCTGACGGCGAGTGCGGAGAGGCGTTCGGCGAGGTCCCGGTTGAACTCGGGCCGGTCGGCGATCATCGCGCCGAGGAAGGAGCGCAGGGCGAGGTTCTCGGGGGTGAAGGCGGCCATGAGGGCGGTCTGGGCGCGGCTGTGCTCGGCGAGCTGTGCGCCGACGGGGTGGCGTTCGAGGTGGTAGGTGTCGAGGAGATTGTCGGGGGCGCGGCCGGTCAGGGTGGCGGCGAGCTTCCAGCCGAGGTTGTGGGCGTCCTGGATGCCGACGTTCATGCCGACGCCGCCGGCGGGGAAGTGCTGGTGGGCGGCGTCGCCCGCGAGGAGGACGCGCCCGCTGCGGTAGCGGGCGGCCAGGCGGGTGGCGTTGCCGAAGCGGGAGAGCCATGCGGGGTCGCGCATGGCGAAGTCGGTGCCGGTGATGGCGAGGGTCCTGGCGCGCAGTTCGTCCAGGGTGAGGTCGCCCGGCCGGTCGGTGGTGAGGCTGTCGGGGCTGATCCCGACGATCCGGTGCCGCCCGTCCGGCAGGGGCGCGGCCAACAGGCCGCCCCGGGGCCCGAAGGTGCTGTAGCCGGGCCGGGGCGGCTGGTCGAGGGTGACGTCGCCGAGCCAGCCGAACACGGTCGAGGGTGTTCCGGGGAAGTCGATGCCGGCGGCTGTCCGCACGGTGCTGCGGGAGCCGTCGCAGCCCACCAGGTGGTCGGCCCGCATCCCGTACGGTCCCTGCGGTCCCTCCACGTTCACGGTCACGCCGTCCGAGTGCTCGGTGAACCCGGTGACGCGGTGTCCGCGCAGGATCCGCGCGCCGAGCCGGGTGGCCCCGGCTTCCAGGAGTGCTTCGGTCCGGGCCTGCGGCACGGCGAGGGTGAAGGGGAACGGGGTGTCCAGGACCCGGAAGTCGAGGCGGTCGTCGAGCACCGCGAAGTGGCCGCCGGGGATGGGCAGGCCCTCGTCCAGGAACTCCTGGTGGACTCCGCGCGAGGCCAGCACCTCGATGGTGCGAGGGTGCACGGTGAGCGCCTTCGAGCGCCGGTCGATCTCCTGGCGCTGCTCGACGACGGTGGCGGCGACCCCGCCCCTGAGCAGTTCCGCGGCGAGCCAGAGCCCGACCGGTCCGCCCCCGGCGATGACGACGTGCTGATCCATGGGTCCTCCTCCAAAGATCTTGGTCACTGACCAAGTGGGTGGCCCCCAGTAGACTAGGTCAATGACCAAGAAGCAAGCGGTCGAGAACCGCGGCGCGCGCCTGGACCCCGGCACGGTGATCCGCGCCGCACTGGAACTGCTGGACGAGACGGGGCTCGACGCGCTGTCGACCCGGGCCGTCGCCGACCGCCTCGGCGTACGGATGAACACGGTGCTGTGGCACGTGAAGACCAAGGCCGGGATGCTGGAGCTGATGGCGGACGCCGTGATCGGGGAGATCCCGCTCGACGGACTGCCGGAACACTGGGAGGAACGGGTCCGCGAACTGGCCCGCCGCTACCGCCGCGCCCTCCTCGCGCACCGCGACGGCGCCGCTCTGGTGGTCGGCACGAGCACCGCCGAACCGCACACCCTGCGCTTCGCGGAGGCCCTGGTCGCGGCGCTGCTGAACGGCGGGCTGGGGGAGCGTGAGGCCGCCTGGACGGCCTGGGCCCTGGTCTACTTCACCCTCGGCCTCGGCCAGGAGGAACAGGCCGCCGCGGAGCAGCCGCTGGACGGCCGCCTCGCGGCGGCGCTCTCCGGAACCTCGCACCCGGCCCTGACGCGGGTGCTCGCCCACCTGGGGCCGGACTCCTTCGACGAGCGTTTCGAATACGGCCTGAGCAGGATCGTCGGGAGCTGAGTCCCCGTCACGGCCCTGCGGGGGCGGGGCGCGAGCGGCGGAAACGCCCGCGGCGTCCGTGGGGCGGTGCCGACGAGCGTCAGGGCACCACCGGGAGACCTGGGGCCGGGCCGGGCGCCGCAGCCCGGTCCCGGGGCCTCGCGGTGGTGCTGCGACGGGCACCCGGAGGACACCCCGCAGGGCGCGCCAGGGGGTTCAGTCCTGGAGGGAGGCGAGCCAGGAGGTCAGGAGGCGGTTCACCTCCTCGGGGCGCTCCTGCTGGATCCAGTGTCCGCAGCCGTCCAGGACGGTGCTGGAGGACAGGCCGGGGAGGGTGACGGGGTGGGTGTCGATCGCGTCGGCCATCCAAGTGGTGGACGCGTCCAGGGCGCCGCCGATGAACAGGGACGGCTGCCTGATCGGGGCGCCGGCGTACTGGGCGAGGTCCTCCCAGTCGCGGTCCATGTTGCGGTAGCGGTTGAGGGCGCCGGTCATGCCGGTGCGCTCGAACTCCGCCGCGTAGACGTCGAGGTCGTCCTCGGCCAGCCAGGACGGCAGCGTGCCGCTGGGGAAGCGGTCGCGCAGCCGGCCGCCGGTGCGGGCCACGAAGTGGGGGTCGGGCTCGCCCGGCGTCGGCATGGTGTCGCCGGACATGGCCGCGTAGAAGCCCGCGAGCCAGCCCCGCAGGTCGGGTTCCATCTCGGCCTCGGCCCGGCCGGGCTCCTGGAAGTACGAGACGTAGAACTCCTGGTCGCCGCCCATCCGCGCGAAGACGTCGCTGGGGCGGGGGCCGCCGGGCGGCGCGTAGGGGACGCTCAGCAGTGCGACGGCGCGGAACACCTCCGGATGGAGGAGGGCGCAGGAGGCGGCGATGGAGGAGCCCCAGTCGTGTCCGACGATCACCGCCCGTTCCTCGCCCAGGGCGCGGACCAGGGCGACGTTGTCCGCCACGAGGTCGAGCATCCGGTAGGCGTCCGTCGCGGCCGGCTTCGAGGACCGGCCGTAGCCGCGTACGTCGAGCGCGACGGCCCGGTACCCCGCCGCCGCGAGGGCCGGGAGCTGGCGGCGCCAGGAGTACCAGGTCTCGGGGAAGCCGTGGACGAGCAGGACCAGCGGCCCGGTGCCCTGCTCGACCAGGTGCAGGCGCCCGGCCGGTGCCTCGACAGTGCGGTGGCGCGGCTCGGCGGACGGTACGGGCGGGTGCATGGCGACTCCTCGGTTCACGGGCGGCTGCGGTGACTGCACCGATCCTGCGACGGGGCGGCCGTACGACGCGAGTACCGTTGCCATTCTGGCAAACCGGCAGGACAGGGTGGTGGAGGCAGCGTGGTCGGAGAGAGCGGGTCGACGGTGACGGACGGCGGCACGGCCGACATGCTGGCGGCCATGGGCCCCCGGCTGCGGGCCGCGCGCGAGCGGAGTGGCGCCACACTCACCGAGGTCGGTCGCACGACCGGCATCTCGCCGAGCACGCTGTCGCGGATCGAGACGGGTCGGCGCGGGCCGACCCTGGAGGTGTTCCTGCGGCTCGCGAAGGCGTACGGCGTCTCCCTGGACGAGTTGGCCGGCACCGCGTCCGTCGCCGCACCGGTCACCGCGTCCGTCGCCGCGTCCGTCACTGTGCCCGGGCCGGACCTGCGGACGCCGCGGCGTCCCGGCGACGACAAGACGGTGCTGCCGCTGACCCGGTACGTGGGGGGTCTGCACGCCCACAAGCACGTCCTGCCCGCCGTCGACGCGCCGCCGGCACGGCCGCGGCAGGTCTCCCACGACGGGTACGAATGGCTGTGCGTGCTGTACGGGCGGCTGTGGCTGGCGCTGGGCGACCAGGACCTCGTCCTCGGCGCCGGGGAGGTGGCCGAGTTCGACACCCGTACCGCCCACGGCGTCGCGAACGCCGGACCCGGTGGACCGGTCGAATACCTGATCATGTTCGGGCCGCAGGGAGAGCGCCTGCGACCGCGCACCGGCGTCTCCGGGGCAGGTCGTGGGCCCGGACCGCGCTGACCGCTGACCGGGGCCGTGCCGGCCGGGGTGGACGGGTGTCCCGCTGCACGGCCTCCCGGTGGTGTTCGGGTCGCTCCGGGTCGGTCCCGGCCCGGATGGTTCCGGGCCGACCGTTCCGCTCCTTCACGCTGGTCCGGCACGCTGCGGGGGCACGGGGCTTCGCTGCGGGCCCGGGCCGGTCGCTGACCTGTTTCGGGGAGATCGTCCGGCTCCTGGGGCGCCATGGTGACGGCGTAGTCCTCAAGCAGTGCGGCGGCTTTCCGCGGGCGAGTGCATCGTGTGGCGGGAGCGGGTAGGAACCGGGGTGCGGAGGCGCGGGTCCGGATCGCGTTCCGCTGTGGGGGGTGTGTGGAGAACAACGAGTTCGTCGGTGCCGCGGTGATGGTCCCCGCGGGTCTGGGATTTCTTGCGCTCCTGCTGTTCGGCGGTCCGCTCCCGATGTGGTTGCGTGGCCTGCTCATGGTTGTCGCCCTGGTCGCGGCGGCTGTCGGTCTGGTGATCCGGTCGGGGGGATCGGGGGGTTCGGGAGGCGGCATCGGCGACGGCGGGTACGGGCCCGGGGGCGGGGGCCTGTGAATCGGGGCGATCGGCGGCGTTGACACGCCCGGGCCGCTGCGGCGCACGCGCCGGCCGCGGTGTCGCTGTGCCTCTGCGCCGTCCTGACGCCGGATCCGTCCCGGGGCTGCGGCTCGTCGCGGGGGTGGTGACGTGAGGGCGTGCGGCGGCGTCGGCCGCGCTGCCCTTCTCCGGGGGCTGCGTCGGGGGCGGTCGGCGGGCTCGAATCCAATTGCGTGCAGGTAACTCCAGGCGTTCCTGACATGCATTTGAAGTCAGCTGTCGGGGCGCATACCTTCGTTACCAGGACGCCGGACGGAACGCCGAACAGGGCACGCCGGACGATCCGAACGACCCTCACCATCCACTGCTCGCAAGGGATTTCGCCATGTCCGAAATACTCGGTACCGCCGCCCCCGCCGACAGGGCCGCTGTCGCCCCCGCCGCTTCCGACGCTGATCTGCTCAGTGGGACCGCGGAGGCGGTGCGTGAGGCGGGTGCCGCGCTGCGCGGGCGTTTCGGTGACGTGGTCCGTCACGGGACGCGCGAGGAGCTGATGCGTGCGCTGGCCGCGAACGACGACGCGGTGCTGGAGGTCCTTCGGCCGCGTCTGAGCCGGTTGCGGCCGGGTGCGGGGTGGGTGGAGGAGGAGTTGGCCGGTGGGGCGTTGCCGTCGGGGGAGTGGTGGGTGGTGGATCCGGCGGAGGGCAATGTGAACCACCTGCACGGCCTGCCGGAGTGGGCGGTGACCGCGACGCTGGTGCGGGAGAACCGTCCGGTGCTCACGGTGGTGCACCTGCCGCTGGACGGCGGGACCTACACCGCGCTCGCCGGGGAGGGCGCCCAGCTCGACGGCCGGGTGCTGCGGGTGTCCGGGACGTCGGATCTGGGTCTGGGGATCGTGGCCACCAGTCAGGCCCGCCCCGACGAGGACGAGGCAGTGGTGCGGAGCATCGGCTCCTCGATCACCGCGATGCTCCAGGAGGCCCTCGTCGTGCGCACCGCGGTGCCCGCGACCCTGCACCTGGCGAACCTGGCGGCCGGCCGTATCGACGCGTTCTGGCAGTTCGCCGGTGCGCGCGCCGACCTGCTGCCCGGGGCGCTGCTCGTCACCGAGGCTGGCGGACGGGTCTCCGACGCCCAGGGTCGGCCCTGGACCCCGGACAGCGACAGCTTCCTCGCCACCACCCCCGGCGTCCACGCCCAGGCCGTCGCCGCGCTCTCGCGCTGACCGGGCGTCACCACCCCGAATCCCCACGCCGTGCGCGCCATCGCTCCCGGCATTCACATCCGGGCCGTCGCCGCGCTCTCGCTCTGACGCCCCGTCAATATCAGCCCGCTCCACCCCTTCGGAAGGACTCTCTCCTCATGACCACGATCGCTGTCATCGGAAACGGCCGCGTGGGCGGCAACCTGGCCGCCGCCCTCACCCGGGCCGGACACCAGGTGACGGTCGCCGACCGCGAGCCCGGTGCCGCCGCCGCGGCCGCCCGCACCGCCGAGGTCGTCGTCCACGCCGCCCCCGGTGCCGGCGCCCCCGAGCGGCTCGCCGCCCTGCGCGAAGAGCTGCGCGGCAAGATCCTCGTCGACGTCTCCAACGCCACCACCGACGGACCCGACGGACTGCCCGACGCCCTGCTCCACCCCGGTGGCAGCGTCGCCGAACTGATCCAGCGGGCGCTGCCGGACACCCGTGTCGTCAAGACCCTCAACACCATGCTCTTCCCGGTGATGACCGCACCCGCGAGCCTCACCACGCCGCCGACCGTCTTCCTGTCCGGCGAGGACCCGCAGGCGAAGAAGGCCGTCCACGACCTGCTCACCGACCTGGGCTGGCACCCCGAATGGATCACCGACCTCGGCGGCATCGCCACCGCCCGCGCCACCGAAGCCGCCGTTCTCTTCGTGCCGCACGTGATCCGGAGCTCCGGATTCACACCGTTCGCCATCTCCGTGGCCCGCTGACACCGGGCCACGGCCGCCGCACCGCCCGTCCTTCGGCGGGGACCCGGCCAGGTCCCCGCCGCGGGCGGGCGCCGGCGGTGGATCCGCAGATCACCTCACCTCGTTGACCGGAGACCGCCGGCCGTGGGCAAGAACATCGACAGCCCCGTGGGCATGCGCGGCGGCCACGTCCGCGGGCTACGCCGTCCCGGCCCGCCGGCCCTCTCGATGCCGTGGTCGGCGAGTCGCGCGAGCTGCCCCGGTGTGGGGCCTCGCCCGCCTCGCGTCGGCGCGGGTCAGGAGCCGGAATCGAGGTGGCCCAGGAGGTCGAACTCGACGCGGACGCGGTCGACGTCGGCCTTGAGGAACGCGGCTGCCCGGTGG
Source organism: Kitasatospora sp. NPDC094019 (assembly GCF_044764505.1). Classification (NCBI taxonomy): domain Bacteria; kingdom Bacillati; phylum Actinomycetota; class Actinomycetes; order Kitasatosporales; family Streptomycetaceae; genus Kitasatospora; species Kitasatospora sp. NPDC094019. The sequence continues at coordinate 77,834 of NZ_JBIWIF010000013.1, read as the reverse complement.
GCCCGGTCGGGGTCGGCAGCGGTCTCGGAGGCCCACTGCAGGACGCGGGCGGCGGCGAAGGTGCAGGCGATCACTCGGCCGGCCAGGACCAGGTGTTCCTGGGCGAGTTCACGGTCGAGGAACCGCAGGTCGAGGCCGTGCGCCGGGACGGCCGGCGCGGTCGGTGCCCAGGCGGCGAGGAAGTCGCTGAGGGAGCGGCCGTGCGCGTTGTCCAGGCAGTGCTGGGCGAGTTGCTGGCTGAGGAGGTCGTTGGTGCCGTCGAATATGGTGAAGACCCGGGAGTCCAGGAACGCCTGGGCGGCGATGTTGGTGGGCGAGCCGTTGCGGTAGCCCTCGCCGCCGGTGAGTTGCTGGTAGTGGTTGGCGGAGCTGACCATCAGCTCGGTGGCCACGATTTTGACGGCCTGGATGGAGGGGAACTCGGGGGTGAGGTCGGACGTCAGGTCGAGCCGGGTCCGGACGTAGTGGTTGAGTGCCGTGCAGACCGTGTGGGCGCTGTCGATGGCTGCGAGTCGGTAGCGGACGAACCCGATGGCCGACAGTGGGGAGCGCCCGATGCGGCGTGCGTCGGCGTAGGCGCGTGCCTCACGGGCGACGCGGCGCAGGAAGCCGCATGCCAGCGCGCCGATCAGCGCCCGCCCCGACAGGTAGATGTCCACCATCGAGCGCAGGTCCCCTGCCCCGACGTCGATGCGCCGGTGTGTGCGGACCACCGCGTCGATCTCGTTGACCCCGTAGTCGATCACCTTCAGGCCCAGCGCCTCGTACCGCTGGGAGGTGCGGAACCCGTCGCCGCGTTCGACGACGAACCACCCGTACTCGCGGCTGCCGTCGTTGTCGCGTTTTGCGACGACCACCCACCAGGACGCGGTGGCGCTCAGCGCCTGCCAGTGCTTGCGGCCGCGGATGCGGTAGCCGCCCGCGACCTCCTCGAAGGTGGTGGCCAGGCCCGACATGGCGGAGCCGCAGCCGGGCTCGGTGGAGGCGAACCCCGCCGTCGGTGCGACCGTCCCGGCGAACAGGGGCAGCACCTCGCGCTTGGTCTCCTCCCCGGCCCACAGGACGACGGGTCGCAGCGCCAGCCCGGTCACGATCGCCGTGTGGACGGCGACGGCCAGGTTTCGCTCGGCCAGGACCTCGACCACCCGGCACATCTCGGCGTGGCTGTGCCGGCCCCCGTACTCGACCGGCAGCACCGGTAGCAGCACACCCGCCCCCGTCAGCCCGGCCCAGTCCTTCGCGGGCAGTTCCCGCTGCGGGTATGTCGCCGCGTCGAACCGCGCGGCGGCCGCCTCGATCCCCGAGATGAACTCCTCCGTCGAAAGCGACGCGAGTCCCGCACCGGAGGCGAGGGTGTTCGCGGATTCGGTCATGTCCCCATCCGTTCCAAGTCCGACTCGGTTGCCCGGAGCCGTTCCTGACGGTTCGCGGCAGGCGCCCACCGTGCGGGCGCGGATGTCGGCCCGGTGATCCTACTGATGGGTCGTCGTCCTGGACGGCGGTCCCCCGGGTCGTCGCTCCCGGGGGACCGCCTCACCGTTGCCGGTCGGACCGGCGCCGGACTACCTCACCGGTGGCGGCCGCGGCGCGACCGGTTCTGGGCCACGTACAGCCCCGCTCCGGCCAGCGACAGCGCCAGGGCGAGACGGCCGAGCACGCCCACCGGTGAACCCGTGTCCGGCAGCGGCTGCCCGCCGGACGACGGCGAGTGACCCGGCGTTCCGTGGCCGTGCCCGTTCCCGTGGTGCTTGCTCGGGGAGGGGGAGGGCGCCCCGCTCGGTGCCGGAGTCGACGGCGAGGGAGACGGCGAGGGAGACGACGAGGGGGACGCCGTGGTCGACGGCGACGGGGAGGGCGACGTCGTGACGACCGGCGGCACGGTGGTGACCGTGGCGGTCGACGGGGGCGAGGTCACCGGCGGACCCGACGGCGGAGTACCCGTCGCCACTGCCGTGTTGGTGATCCGCTCGCTGGCGAGGTCCGCCTCCGTGACCGTGTACGACGCCGTGCACGTCACCGCCGCGCCCGGTGCCAAGGACGCCGCACCCGCCGGACACGTCACCGTCGGGGCGGTGCCCGAGCCGGAGAACGCGGTCTCGGTCACCGACACGTTCGTCAGCGTCACGTTCCCCGTGTTCGTCACCAGGAACGTGTAGGCGATCGTCGTGCCGACGGTGGTGACCCTTGTGGGTTCGGCCGACTTCACGACGGTCAGGGCCGGGGTGGGCGTGTTCGGCACGCTGGTCGACGACGGGGGCGAGGTCACCGGCGGACCGGACGGCGGAGTACCCGTCGCCGTGGCCGTGTTCATCACCGATCCCCGGTCGATGTCGGCCTGCGTCACCGTGTACGAGGCGGTGCAGGTCACCGACGCGCCGGGGGCCATGGAGGCGGCGCCCGCCGGGCAGGTCACGGCCGGGGCCGTGCCGCTGCCCGTGAAGGCCGTCTCGGTGACGGACACGTTCGTCAGGGTCACGTTCCCGGTGTTGGTCACCAGGAACGAGTACGCGAGCACCTGGCCCGGTGCCGTGAGCTGCGTCGCGTCAACGGACTTCACGATCGTCAGGGCGGGCGACGGCGTCGCCGTCACGACCGCGTCCGACGGGGGCGAGGTCACCGGCGGACCCGACGGCGGAGTACCCGTCGCCACCGCCGTGTTCGTCACCCGCCCGGCGTCCACGTCGGCCTGGGTGACGGTGTACGGGGCGGTGCAGGTCACCGACGTGCCGGGCGCGAGGGAGGCGGCACCGGGCGGGCAGGTGATGACCGGCGGCGTGCCGGTCCCGGAGAACGCCGTCTCCGACACCGACACGTTCGTCAGGGTCACGTTCCCGGTGTTGGTCACCAGGAACGCGTACGCCACGCTCTGACCCGCAGCCGTCACCGTCGCCGGATCCACCGACTTCACGATGGTCAGCGCGGGCGTCTTCGTGCTCGGCACGCTCGCCGAGGACGGCGGGGAGGTGACCGGCGGGCCGGTCGGCGGGGTGCCGTTGGCGACAGCCGTGTTGTCGATGGTGCCGCGGTCGATGTCGGCCTGCGTCACCGTGTACGAGGCGGTGCAGGTCACCGACGCGCCGGGGGCCATGGAGGCGGCGTCCGCCGGGCAGGTCACGGCCGGGGCCGTGCCGCTGCCCGTGAAGGCCGTCTCGGTGACCGACACGTCGGTCAGGGTCACGTTCCCCGTGTTGGTCACCAGGAACGAGTACGCCAGCACCTGGCCCGGCGCCGTGAGCTGCGTCGCGTCCACGGACTTCACGATCGTCAGGGCCGGGGTGGGCATGGCGATCACGACCGCGTTGGAGGGCGGCGAGGTGACCGCCGGGCCGGTCGGCGGGGTTCCGGTCGCCACGGCCGTGTTGGTCACGCGACCGGCGTCCACGTCGGCCTGGGTGACGGTGTAGGGGGCGGTGCAGGTCACCGACGTGCCGGGCGCGTGGGAGGCGGCACCGGGCGGGCAGGTGATGACCGGCGGCGTGCCGGTCCCGGAGAACGCCGTCTCCGACACCGACACGTTCGTCAGGGTCACGTTCCCGGTGTTGGTCACCAGGAAGCCGTACGCCACCGCCTGGCCGGCGGCACTGACCGTGCCCGGGTCCACGGACTTCACGATCGTGATCGCCGGGGACTGGGTGGCCGTGACGATCGCGGAGGAGGGGGGCGTCGTCACCGGCGGGCCGGTGGGCGGGGTGCCCGTCGCCGTGGCCGAGTTGGTGACCTGCCCGGCATCGATGTCCGCCTGCGTCACGGCGTAGGTCGCCGTGCAGGTGGTCGCGGCGCCGGGGACGAGGACCGCGACCGGGCAGCTGATCACCGGCGGCGTGCCGGTGCCGGAGAACGCCGTGTCGGTCACCGTCAGGTTGTGCAGCGTCACGTTTCCGGTGTTGGTGACGCGGAAGCCGTACGTGACGCTCTGGCCGGCGGCGGTGACCGTGGTCGGGTCCGCGGTCTTCACCAGGGTGAGCGCCGGCGCCGGGGTGTTGGGGAGGTGGGCGGACGAGGGCGGCGAGGTCACGGGCGGTCCCGAGGGCGGGGTGCCGGTGGCCACGGCCGTGTTGTCGAGGGTGCTGCGGTCGATGTCGTCCTGGGTCACCGAGTAGGTGGCCGTGCACAGCACGGACGCGCCGGGGGCGAGCGAGGCGGCGCCGGCCGGGCAGACCGCCACCGGCGCGGGGCCGCTCCCGGTGAACGAGGTCTCGGTGACCTTCACGTCGGTGAGCGTCACGTTGCCCGTGTTCGTCACCAGGAAGCTGTAGGTGAGGACCTGTCCGGCGGCGGTGAGCTGCGTCGCGTCCACGGACTTCACGATCGTCAGCGCCGGGTTCTGGGCGACCGGCGTGTTGGTGAGCGTGCAGAGCACGGCCGGGCTGTGGGAACCGCCGACGGTCGGCGGGAAGGGCAGCGCGAACGAGGTGCCGCTCCCGGAGGCGACGGGCGCGTCGCCGTTCGCGGTGTCGACGCAGTTGTAGGCCGTGGTGTAGTTCGCGAGGCTTCCGCCCGCCGCCGCGCTCTCGCCGAGTGTGTAGGTCGTGCCGGAGACCGCGATGAGCGGGCCCACGGTGACCGGCTGGACGCCGGTGGCGGTGCCGGTGGTCGTCGCGGTGTTGCCGGTGTCGATGCCGCCGCCGGTGACCGACAGCGTGAACTGGTCGTTCGACGAGGCCGAGGAGACGAAGCGGCCCACGATGTTCTTCTGCAGCTCGATCGTCGGGTTGGTCGAGCAGGCCCCGAGGTCGACGGAGAGGAAGGCGTTGTCGGAGTACGGCTTCGGGCCGCTGATCAGCGCACCGGTGTTCGGGTCGAGCTCCTTCAGGTAGGTGTTCGTCCCGTCCGTGTACTCGACGAACAGGTGGCCCGCGTTGTCGAAGGCGATCCCGTTGTACGAGTCGGAGCCCGGGTTGTCGATCACGCTGACCGTGGTGGAGGTCAGCGGGGTCCCGGTGGCCGAGCCGGTGGTCGGCAGCGGGCCGTCGACGCGGCCGATGGCGGCGGTGGTGCCGAGCGAGCTGAGGGCGTAGAGGTTGCCCGCGGCGTCGAAGGCCAGGTCGCCGTTGGAGCCGCCGGTCGCGCTGATCGGCAGCGGGAAGGTGGCGACGATGCCGGGGATCGCGGTGTTGGTGGCGGTGTCGAAGCCGTAGAGGGTCGCGATCCCGTTGGTGTAGTCGGCGTAGTAGTAGATGCCGTTGGCGGGGTCGATGGCGCCGGCGACGAAGTTGTCGGTCGGTCCGGTCGCGCTGCCGGTGTAGGTGGTCCAGGTGTTGGTGGCCGTGCTGTACCCGTAGACGTCGACCGAGCCCGCGACGAGCGGTGTCTGCCGGACCAGGTAGGCGGCGGTGCCGCCGCTGGCGATGCCGAGCGCGTTGGCGAAGCCCGCCCCGGGGACCGTGCTGATCGCCGTCGCGGTCACGCTGGTCGGGGTCGGGCCCGCCAGGGTGGGCGCGCTGAGCGCCAGCAGGGTGCCGTTGGCCGTGGCGCTGGCGCCGCGCTGGTAGGCGTAGATGACGTTGCCGGTGCAGTCGAGCGGGTCACCGGGGGCCCGGCCCTTGGGGACCGTGCCGGTGGCACCCGGGGCGGGCGCCGTGCGGGTGGTGCCGTCGGGCGTCGCCGTGGTGGCGCCGGACGGCGGTGCCGTGGTCCGGGCGGTGGCACCGGACCACGAGGGCTGCGCACCCGGCTCCGCAGAGGCGGACGCGGACGCGGCGGCCGTGGCGGAGGCCGATCCCGGCGCGCTCGGCGACGGTGACTCCGCCCGGCGGCCCGCCACCGGCTCGGTGGCCGCGGGGCCGGACCACTCCAGGACGACCAGGCCGTTGCCGCCCGCGCCCCGGGCGACCCCGGCGGTGCCGCCGGCGGCGATGCCGGCGACGTACTGCGCCTCGCCGCGGTGCGGGGCCTCGGCGCCGGGCGCCTTCGGTGCGGCGGCCCCGCCGACGGCCACCAGCGAGGACTTCTCCGGCTGCTCGCGCCCGTCGGCGCCGGCGGCCTCGGGAACGACGTCGCTACCGGCGTTGGCGCCGGCGACCCGGACCCCGGAGCGGCCTCCGGCCTCGCCCTGGTGCGCGGGGACCCCTGCCGTGGCGGAGGTCGCCGCCCGGCCGCCCAGGCCGGGGGAGACGGTGAGGGTCCGGCCGCCGTCGACGGCGAGCACACCCGTGACGTACTCGCCGGCCGCGCCCGCGCGCTCGCCGTTCGCGCCGGAGCCCGCGCCCCAGACCTTGGCGGTCACGGCGGAGACGCCCTCGGGCACGGTGAAGGAGTGGGGCTCGGTCCCGTGGCCGAAGGCCGCACAGTGGTCGAAGCCACGATCGGCCACGCACTCGGGGATCGGTACGGCGGCCTGCGCCGACGGGCTGTCCGTCAGGGGACCGAGCACCGTGGCGACCAGTATCGAGGCGACGGCCATGCCCGCGAGCGAACGTCGTACCGGGGCAGCGAGCGACGCTCGCCAGGCGTGGCCTTGGTGTGCGGACATCCAGAACTCCGAGTAACGGGGCCGGGCAGCGGCGGTCACAACCACACAGATTTGTGCGATCAGCTGCTTATCCCACTCTCGCGCCGGAACAGACCACCCGAAACGGCCCCGTCATTCGTCCAGCCCTGCAACAGACCCGGTCCGGCCGATCCACCGTCAGCTCCCTGACTCACGCACCGTCACCGGCAGGGGCGGACCTGACCTGGGCCGGCACCCCGAATGGATCACCGACCTCGGCGGCATCACCACCGCCCGCGCCACCGAAGCCGCCGTCCTCTTCGTCCCGCACGTGGTCCGGAGCTCCGGATTCACACCCTTCGCCATCGCCGTCGCCCGCTGACAGCGGGCCACGGCCGCCGCACCACCCGCCCTCCGGCGGGGACCCGGCCAGGTCCCCGCCGCGGGCGGGCGCCGGTGGGAGGGAGGTGCGGGGCCGCCACCGGTGCCCGCGTCCGAACCGCCCTGACCGTTCGGCCCCGTCCGCCGGGCGCCCGGCCCACCCGGCGCCGGGCCGACCCTCCGACCCTGCCGCCGCCGGGGCGGGCGGGGGGTCGCGCGAGCGCCGTGGCGGCCCTTGCCATCCGCTCCTCCGTCCGTGCCGTGGAACGAACCGGTCATGGCCGGGCAACACCCCTCTCCTGCTGAGCCGTTCCGTCTACGGTGGGTGTGAGGTCGCGGGGGCGGGGAGGGGACGCCGCAGCACCCTGCGGATGTTCGGTGTTCGGTGTTCGGCGGAGGGGGCGGAATTGCTGCGGATCCATTTCACCCACGAGGACCTCGCCAGGGTCCGGATCGCGCGGGCACCCGACCCGCTCGCCGAGACGGTTCTGAGCCTGTCACTGCTGCGGACCCGCCGGGCCGGCGGTGTGGCGTTCGAAGGGTGGCGCAGCCGGACCCGTACCGGTCTGCGCCCCGGACTACGGGTGCTGTTGGACCTGGTGACGCCGGTGGGTGCGGTGGAGGGCGCGGAGGTCTTCCTGCACGCGGGCAGTCACACCCTGGCGGAGAGTCTGGAGCAGACCTGGTCACTGCCCCGGCGGCGGTGGAGTGCCGAGCTGCCCGTGCTGGGCGGGCCGCGCCCCGGGACGCGCGGATGGGTCCAGGACCTGCGCCGGGGCGGGCGGGGGTCGCGCGAGCCGGTGGACCGGGGGTTGCGCGAGTACCACGCCTTCGCCCTCGCGCCGTACTGGCCGCAGTTGCTGGCCGCCGCGCGCGCCGACCGCGGGCGGCGGGCCGCCGTCGTGGCCGACCAGGGGCTGGACGCGCTGCTGGCCGCTCTGCACCCCGACATCAGGTGGCGGTCACCGGTGCTGACGCTGCCCTGGCCCGTCGACGCGGACGTGTGGCTGCGCGGCGCCGGTGTCATGCTCGTCCCCACGTTCTTCCGACCCGACCCGATGGCCCTCATCGACAACCGGGGCCTTGACCACCCGCTCGTCGTGCACTACCCGCTCGCCCCCGACCTCGCCCCTCATCCCGGGACCCGTTCCGCGGCCGTGCCGGAGGGCCGGGGCGGCGCGCTCGCCGCCCTGCTCGGCACCACCCGCGCCCGCACCCTGCGCGCGGCCACCGACCCGGCCGGCACGACCGAACTCGCCCGCCGCACCGCCACCTCGGCCGCCACCACGAGCCACCACACGGCCGTCCTGCGCGCGGCCGGCCTGCTCACCACCGAACGCGCCGGCCCCGCCGTCCGCCACACCCTCACCCCCTTGGGCCGTGCCCTCCTCGACGACCCCGCCCCCGACCGCCCGTGACCCGGGAGCCGTGGCTCGGGCGACGACGACCCGGACTTCGCCGTCCGTGTGTCTGCCGATCGGGCGGTTCACCGGTGCTGCGGCTCGGTGGGACCCGGTGGGCGTGTCGAGGGCCCCGGCCGGCAGGACGGGCACCGCGGCCTCCCGCACGCGCTGGCCGGGGGGGCGTGGCCACGTCGTGAGGCTGGTGCGGCGGACGGTGGTTCGGGACGGAGAACCGTTGCTGCCGGGTCCGGTCCGGTCCGGGTTCCCCGAGGTGGCGGGCTTGACACGTTTCTTCGTATCGAGAATATTAGATGCGTCCTGGAAGGTCCGGTTCGCGAAAGGGGTGTGCGGTGGACCCGCTGGCCGTTCACAAGGCGCTCGCCAACCCCGCGCGGGCGGAGTTCCTGCGTTGGTTGAAGACGCCGGAGCTCTACTGGGACGAGGAGTACTACCGCGAGCGCGGTGTGGGATTCCACATCGGTGTGTGCGTGACGGAGATCCGGGAGCGTTCCGGGTTGGCGCAGTCGGTGGTCTCCAGCTACCTGCAGATCCTGCGGGACGCCGGGTTGCTGGTGTCCGAGCGGGTCGGCAAGTGGACGTTCTACCGGCGCGACGAGGAGACGATCGCGGCCTTCGCGGCGTACGTGCGCGACGAGCTCTGAGCCTCCCTGTCGGGTCGGCGCGGGGGAGGGGTCTGCCCTTTTCCGCGCGAAAATCCATCTAACTATCTAGATTTGTAGCTCGGTCCGGTGGGGCGGCGCGTCCTTGCCCTCCTCCGGTCCGGGCGGCGGAAGGCAGTCATGAGAAAGACCGGTCCTGTCGTCCTGACCCTCTCCCTGGGGGTGTTCGGGATCATCACCACGGAGATGGGTGTCGTCGGTGTCCTGCCCCGGATCTCCGAGGAACTCGACGTGCCGGCGGCGGAGGCCGGCTGGCTGGTCGGGGTGTTCGCGCTGGTGGTGGCGGTGGCCGGGCCGTTCACGACGCTGCTGGCATCCGGGGTGCGGCGCAAGAGTGTCCTGGCGGCCGCACTCGCGGTGTTCGCGGCCTCCAACGCCGTCTACGCGCTGACCGACAGCTTCCCGGTGATGCTCCTCTTCCGGATCGTTCCGGCGCTCTTCCATCCGGTGTTCTTCGCGGTGGCGCTCACCGCCGCCACCCGGCTCGTGGCGCCGGAGAAGGCAACCCGGGCCGCCACCACCGTCTTCGCCGGAGTGACGCTGGGCTTCGCCTTCGGCGTGCCGATCACCTCCTACCTCGCCGAACACCTCTCCCTCGCCGCCGCGTTCTGGTTCGGCGCCGGCGCCAACCTGCTCGCGCTGCTCGGGATCCTGGCCCTCTTCCCGTCCGAGCCCGCCGGGCAACGCCTCTCCTACGGCAGCCAGTTGGGCATCCTGCACCGCCCCCGGCTGTGGCTGTCCCTGTCGGCCGTGGTGTTCGTCTTCGCGGCGATGTTCTCGGTCTACGGCTACTTCGCCGAGTACCTGGAACGCGTCACCCACCTGGGCGGATCGGCCACCGGCGCGCTGCTGATGGCCTTCGGGGCCGTGATGGTCCTCGGCAACCTCCTCTTCGGCCGGCTCCTGGAACGCGACCCCGTGCGGACCGTGACCGCCTTCCCCGTCCTCTACGCCCTGCTCTACGTCCTCCTGCGCGCGGTCGGCCCGTGGGCGGTCCCGACGGTCCTCGCGGTGCTGCTCTGGGGCGCGATGCACTCGGGAGGGCTCGTCGTGAGCCAGACCTGGCTGGCCCGGGACGCTCGGGACGCTCCGGAGTTCGGCAACAGTCTCTTCATCTCCTTCTCCAACCTGGGCATCACGATCGGCAGTGCCGTCGGCGGCCTGGTGGTCGCGACCGCCGGAACGCACCAACTCCCCTGGGCGGGAGCCGTGTTCGCTCTCGCCGCGCTGGGCGCCGTGCTGCTGCGCCGCCGTTTGGGGCCCCAGGCGCCGGGCGACAGGACGGCGTCCCGGGTGCAGCGGCGCACCCGCGTGCCGTCCTGACAGGGGGTGCTGGTCCGGGAGTGGGGCACCGTGTTCCGGTGAGGGCTCCCGTGGTGGCCGGTGGTGCCGAGGTGAAGGGGTGCCGGTTCCCGTTGGGCCTTCCGGCCGGGTCGGGGCTCGGTTCCCTGACCGACGGGGCGGTGTCGGTCGGCGTGGACATCGCCGACGGGATGCGCGTCCAGGTCGCGTCGTTCGACGCACGCCGGGCGAAGGACGCCAACGGCCGCCCTGCGTCCTCTTCCTGCCGCACGTGATCCGGACCTCCGGATTCGCACCGTTCGCCGTCTCTGTCGCCTGCTGACACCGGGCGGCGGCCACCGCACCGCCCGTCCTTCGGCGGAGATTCGGCCAGGTCCCCACTGCGGGCGAGTTCCGGTGGGGGGTGCCGGGCCGACCCGCTGGCCGCGTTGCCGGGGTTGGTGCCGGGGTGCCGTGGTGCCTCGTGCCGTTCTTGCGGTGGGGCGGTGCGGTCCTGGCGGGGCAACGGCCCGTTCCTGCCGCACTGTTGCGCATGCAGCGGTTGTGGGGCGGTCTCGGCACGACCCGCGCCCGCCCCCTGCGTGCCGATGCGAGCCACCGCGCCACCCTCCTGCGCCACCCCCGGTCGTGGACGGAGCAATGGGCGGCCCCTGCGGGCGTCGAACCGCGTCGGCCGGCTCCGTCGTACGAGTGGGAATGCATGGGGTCAAATATCCGTCAAAAGCTATGAATTTCGAGGAATTCGGCCCCCTCGCAATCGTCGGGGAAGGTTGGGAAACCTGGCTGGTTTTCATACGGTGCAATCATTCGGAGTGCCATTTACTGGCGTCTGCAAAGCAGTTGACGGAGTGATGGAAAAGGGGAAACAGTCATGCGAGTTCGTGCATTGACCGCTGTCTCGACGCTCACCGCGCTCACGTTCCTCGGCATGGTGCCGGCGGCGCAGGCCGCCGACTCGCCGGTTCCCGCGGTGAACGGGGTGACCAGGGTCGAGAAGCTGGGCCCGGAGGGGCTCCGGGAGATGGCGGCGGCGCAGGCCGACGCGAACGCGCAGGGAGTCACGGACGGCACCGCGGCCGGGGGGCGCCGCGTGTGCTTCCAGGCGCACGCCCGGTCCGCCGGGTGGACCAGCACGATCTGTACCGATCAGTCGGGCTTCACCGGATCGCAGGGGCAGGTCGACCCGATCGACGCCGTCCGCTTCTCCGTCGGCGCGACCGGCGGGATGGACTTCAACGTGCAGTTGCACTGGGCGAACGACGGCACTGGCGCGGAGGGTCACATCGCCCCGGGTGGAGCGGTCGAGATCTGGAACGCCAACGGCAATGTCCTTGAGGCGATCCACCTGTGGAGCTCCAACGAGAGCATGATGGCCGCCGCCCATGTGAAGAACGTCGGCTGGAAGGGTACGGGTCTGTACTCGTACAACCAGTGGATCGGCAGCATCGGCGAGGGCCGCTGGATGGAGGCGTTCTGGATCCACATCTGATCCGGCCCGCGCCGGGGCCCGGCCGACAGGGCCGGGGCGGGCGCGTGATGAGCACCGTCGGGGCCGGCGTCGCACGCGACGCCGGCCCCGACCGCTCAGGCAGGCCGTGTACCGAAACGGTCCGGGGTTCCGGACACGGGCTCACAGGACGTGGCCCGGGCCGCGCGGTGCGGACCCGGTCCGGGCCGAGGCTCCCGCTGCGGGTGGGCCGTCGGCCGCCGTCAGCCGTTGCCGCCGCCGTCGACCTCGGCGGCGACGGCGAGGTCGACGCGGTAGGCGATGAACCAGCTGTTGGTGACGGTGCCGCCGGATTCGGCGTACTCCTGGTACCCGTCGGGTTCCCGTTCTTCGCGCATGTCCTCGTCCCCCTGTGTGTGCGTGACCTGCGGACCTGCCCCCTCCGGCATCCCGGCCCGCCGCCCGGACGGTCGATCGTCGACCCGTTCGAGCACGGATCAGCCTGTGCGGACAACGCCGATCGGTCGACGGGGGCGCCCGCCGGGCGAACGGCCCGGCGGGCGCGCCGGGACCGGGACGCCCGGGCCCGGGGGCCGGTGAAGAGAATCGCTCGACCGGGTGTCCGCGGTGGGCGGGCGCGGATCCGGGTCACAGAAGGAGCACGCCCGCGACGGCCGCCGCCGCGACGAGGGCCAGGAACACCACGTTGACGGCGACGTCGGAGCGCGTCGAGCGTCGGCGGGCCGTGTGGTCGAGCACGAACCCGGCGGGGTCGTCGGCGGGGTAGTGGACCGTCAGTGTCCGCCCGTACGAGGCGGCCGGCTCCGGGACCCCGCGGTCGCAGTGCGCGGTGACGGCCGTCCCCTCGTGGGTGGTGAACGCCACGACCGGTGTGATCGTGGTGGAGGTGCTGCCCTCGGCGTCGGTGGTGACGTCCCGCAGGACGGCGACGATCCGGCCCGGGACCTCGACCATCGACTCCAGCGCCGCGCGGCGGCGCCGGGTGTCGCGGATGTTCCCCGGCAGGTAGCAGACGCCGATCACGGCCCATGGTCCGCAGACGCCGACCAGCGCCCACGGCCAGCCCCGGTCGACCGAGGCAGCGACCACCAGGCTCACGTACATCAGGAGGAGCGCCGTGTTCGGCGGGCCCAGCCCGCGGCCGCCCGCCTGCGGGCGGTCCGTGAACCGGTAGTCGTGCGGCCTGCCGGGCGGGTGGCGGACCCCGATCTCCCGGCCCGTCCACGCGGCGGTGATCATCTCTCCGCGCTCACCGTGCTCGCCGTCGTTCGTCACGACGACCTGTGAACCGCTGGACGGATCGCGGTAGGACACCACCACCGCGATCCCCCCGCGCCGGGAACCGCCGTGCCGGGGGACCCGCACCCGCTCGATCCGCCCCCGCACCCGTAGCGTCCGCTGCTCGCGGGTCGCCCCGGCCAGCGACCGGCCGTACCCGACCAGCGCCACCGCGCCCAGCAGCGCGCACCACAGCGCCAGGTACCCGTGCCACCCCATGAACCCACCCCTCCTGTCGTTCCGACCCCTGACCGACCCCTGAAGCCCCGCCGGACCGGGCCACGGCGGCCCGACCCCCGGGGTACGCCCTCAACGGGCCGGGCTGCGCCGTACCACCACGCCCCGCGCGTCCGCCTCCAACGAGGCCGAGCCGCCGGCCCCCGCCACACCGATCCTGATGGTGAGGGCCCCGCTCAGGCGCTCCGCGGAGAGCTGCCAGCCGTGCGGTGCGTCGACGCCGAGCGTGGTCCTGGCCTCCTCGACCAGCGCGGGCACCCGGTCCAGGGGCAGCGACCGCGGGTCGAACGCCGAGGCACCCGCCCCGTCGGGGGCGAACACCACCGTCAGCAGCTGCTCCCGCACGACGACGGTCAGCGCCTGCCGGCCGTCCCCGCTCCCGGTGAGCGACTCGACGGCCTCCCGCAACACGCCCCGGTCCAGCACCGACCGGCCGGGGCCGAAGGTGACCGTGCCGGTGGCGGAGGAAAGGACCGTGACGGTGCTCGTGGTCGTGCTCGTGGTCGTGCTGGTGCTCGACGTGCTGACGGGGACGGGCTGTCCGGCGGGTGTGCCGGTTTCGTTCCCGAACAGTTCCGCACGCAGGGGCAGGACCACGGCGGCCGCGCCGAGCAGCACCCCGAGGAGGGTGGTCAGGCTCCAGGCACAGCCGTCCTGACGTTCCGCCACCACGATCGGCCCGGGCGCCGGCTCCAGGACGGCGCCGGCCGCCCGCTCCTCCCACGCCGGGGTCGGCCGTTTCACGATCCGCACCAGCCACGGCCGCTCCGGGGGGTAGCGGACCACCAGGACCGTGCCGACCCGGTAGTCGGTCAGCTCGGAGACGTGCACGTCCTGGGTGATCCGGATGCGGAAGGCGGGCGCCCGGTCTGGGGCGACGGTCAGGTCGAACCGCACCGGGACGTCCGTCTCCTCGCCCTTGCGCAGCTCCCGCGCGTCGATCAGCGCCAGCGCCGTCAGGGGAGCGAGAGACCCCTCGCGGGCCCGGCGCGGCGCGCCCGCGAGGCGGAACAGCAGCGCGTAGGCCGCGAGCAGGACCGGCCCGGCGGCGATCAGCGGGACCCTCCCGAGGACGCAGCCGACGACGAAGGCGGCCGCCGCCGCCCCGATCACGCCACCGGTCAGGAACCCCCTGGCGAGGTCGACGGGAGCGGCACCGGTGGGCGGTACGACCGCAGCGGTTGTCATACGGGTGATTCTGTCCGTTCCGGACGGCGGTCGACAGGGGTCGGTACGCGCTCGATCGATCATTTCCCCGGCCGGAGGTCGCCTCGGCCGGGTGGTCGGCGGGGCGGGGTAGTGGAGACGGGGTGGCGGGGGCGAAGTCAGGCGCGGCCGCCGGCGGGGGCGGCGTCCGGGGCCGGGGGACGCGGGGGGCCGGATGCGATGCGGGCGCGGACGAGTTCGACCGGGCCCCGGAACCAGCCCAGCTTCTCCACCCACCAGGTGAGGCCGGCCGCCCGGTACGGGGCGACGAGCGCGGCGTCGGCAGCCCGTTGGTCGCCCGATGTCCGGCCCTCCATGACGACGTCGAACGGCCTGTCCTGGGAGGGCTGTTGGGAGCGGACGTAGGAGACCACGGCTTCCAGGTCGGCCGGGGGCATCATCTCGGTGTGGCCCACTCCGGCCCGGGTGGGGAAGACGCCGTCCCAGTGTGCGGCCCGGCGCATGGGGCGTCGTGCGGGCCAGGTCCCGGCGATCCACACCGGGATCCGGGGACGTTGAGGGCTCACCGGCTGGAAGGTGAGGTCGGTGACGGTGAACCACCGGCCGTGGAAGGTGAACGGACGGCCGGTCCACAGGCCGTCGAGGATCCGGAGCGCCTCGTCCAGCTTCTCCGCGCGCACCCGGGGGGCCGGGTCCTGGCCCAGCGCCTCGAACTCGGCGGCGGAGGAGCCCAGTCCGGCGCCGAAGATCAGCCGGCCGTCACTGAGGAGGTCCAGTGCGACGGTGGCGCGGGCGACTTCGGCCGGACGTTTGAGGGCGAGCACGTTGACCATGACGCCGATGCGCAGGCGTTCCGTGTCGGCGGCGATCGCGGCCAGGGTGGTCCACGAGTCGGTGACGTGTTCGTCCGGGTGTTCCGCGACCTGGCCGTCCCAGAGGAAGAAGCCGTCCCATCCGGACCGCTCCGCCAGCACTCCGAGTTCCCGGAGCAGGCGGGGATCGGCGTACTCGCGTCTGTTGGGCAGTCCGACGGCGTAGCGCAGGGGCTGCAGTGGTGTGGCGTCCATCGGTTGTCGCCCTCCTGATCGGCTGCCCGGTCGCTCTCCTGATCGCCGTCCCGACGGCCCGCGGGGTCCCGGACGACTCTCCGGACCGGACCCCGGTGGTCACCGGTGCGACCGGTTCCCGCCTCGATGGTCCCGGCTGCGCGACGGCCGGGGCAACCGGAGCGGGGTCGTGCCGGGTGTCCCGGCGGTGCCCGGCCGCTTCACAGGCCGCGAGCCGGGGACGGTGCTAGGGTCCTTGGGGAGCCCGGATCGCCGACGGCGGTCCCGATGCGCTTCCCGTGCGGCGACGCCTCCCTCGGCGGGGCGGTACGCCCCCTCCTCCCCCGGGACCAGTGACCGGCCGGAGCCCCCTTGGCGACCGCGGCCGGGGCGGCGGGCGTCCGCGATGCCTACCAGGCCGGCCGGATCCGATCCGGCCAGCGCCGCCCGGACCTTCCACCCTTCCACATCACCTTCTGTACCTCCGCCGGCCGTCGCCTTCGGACGGAAGAGCGCCGGAGGACTCGAAGGGAGCAGCGATGTCCGAGAACAGCGCGGCCCCGGGACTCGGCCCGCCGAGTCCGATCGGTGTCGTGGTCCCGCGTTCCGGCGAAGTGGCCGTCCTGCCCGTGGCGTACGAGCGGCCGACCGGCGTGACGAGTGGTCCGGCCGGCTGCGACCGGGAGCCGCTCCTCGCGGACGACGGCCGCACGGAGCGCACGGAGCGCACGGAGCAGATGGAGCACCCGGAACGCGTACGCACGGAACGCACGGAACGCACGGAACGACCGGATCGCACGGACCGACCGGAACGGACCGGGCGGACGACGCGGGCGGCGGCCCCGTGAGCGGCTCGACGGCGGCCACGGCACCCCGGAACGGCCGGACCCCGGCCCCGGTGCCCGGCGACGAGGTCCTGGTGATCGGCGGCGGGTTCACCGGCCTGGCCGCCGCCCACGAGCTGGCCCTGGCCGGGGTGGCCTGCCGGGTGCTGGAGCGCGACCCGTACGTCGGCGGTCTGGCGGGGTCGTTCGAGGTCGGGGGAGCCCGGCTCGAACGGTTCTACCACCACTGGTTCTCCTCCGACCGGGAGGTCCAGGGGCTGTGCGCGGAACTCGGCTGCTCCGACCTGCTCCAGCCGCACCGGACCCGGACCGGCGTCTACTACGCGAACTCGGTGTACCGGCTGTCGAGTCCGTGGGACGTGCTGCGGTTCGCCCCCCTCCCGCTGCCCGGGCGGGTCCGGCTGGGCTGGTCCGCGGTGCGCGCCCACCGGGTGAAGCACTGGCGGGACCTGGAGGACCTCACGGCCCGGGAGTGGCTGGTGCAGCTGAGCGGGCCGCAGGTCTACGAGACGGTCTGGCGTCCGCTGCTGGAAGGCAAGTTCGGCCAGTACGCGACCGAGGTCGGCGCCACCTGGATGTGGACCAAACTCCACCTGCGCGGTGGCAGCCGGTCGCACAGCGGCCACGAGGTCCTCTACTACCTGCGGGGCGGCTGCGCCGCACTGCTGGACGCCTGGGTCTCGCGGCTGTCCGGACTGGGAGTGCGGATCTGCACGGACACCCCGGTCCGGCAGGTGCTGACCGACGCCCACGGGGTGTGCGGGGTCCGCACCGGGAGCGGCGTCCTGCCAGCACGGCGGGTGCTGGCCACCACGGCACCGGACCTGCTCGCCGGCCTCCTCGCCCCCGCCCGCGGCGGACCCCCGACCCATCCGGACGTGCCCGCCGTGCGCCGCCGGCTGTCCGACATCTCCTACCTGGCCAATCTGTGCCTGGTGCTGCAGACCGACCGGTCCCTGTCGGACACCTACTGGCTCAACGTCACCGACCCGTCGTTCCCCTACGTCGGCGTCATCGAGCACACCAACCTGGAGGATTCCGACGTCTATGCCGGGCGCCACCTGGTCTACCTGTCCGCCTACCTGCCGACCGGCGCCGAGCTGTACCGGATGGACGACGACGCGGTGTTCGAGGCCAGCCTGCCGCACCTGAGACGGATGTTCCCGGAGTTCCGGCGCGAGTGGGTCCGGGGCCACCACGTCTGGCGGGCCGATCACGCCCAGCCGGTCATCACCCCGCACTACTCCGACCGCATCCCGGCGGTGGAGAGCGATGTGCCGGGGCTCTACCTGGCCAGCATGGCCCAGGTCTACCCCCAGGACCGGGGCACCAACTACGCCGTGCGGCAGGGACGGCAGGTCGGCCGCCTGATCGCCGACCGGATCCGCACCGCCCGTGATCCGGTGTGCTCCGGCACCGGGGACGGTACGGGCCCGCGGTCCGCCCCCGGGGGAGGGACGCCGTGAACGCCGCGGCCACCCCGGCCACCCCGACTGCCCCGGCCACCCCGACTGCCCCGGCCACCCCGGCCACCCCGGCCGCGCCGACCACCCCGGCCAGCACGAGGAAGGGACGCCATGAACGCCCTGATCAGCACCGAGGAATGCGAGCTGATGCCCGTCGAGCGGGTGCACGAACTCTACCGACGGCACGTCAGCCGGGGCCAGGTGACGCTGCTCTCCGCCTTCGGATTCGGCCGGGACGCCGTGGACAGCGCCTCGGGGTGCTGGATCACCCTGCGCGACGGACGGCGGGTCCTTGACTTCACCGGCGGGATCGGCGTGCTCAACCACGGCCACAACCACCCCCGCATCCTGGCCGCGCGCCGGCGCTTCCAGGAACTGCGGCGGATGGAGGTGCACAAGAACTACCTCTCACCGTACGTCGCCGCGCTCGGGCACAACCTGGCGCAACTGCTTCCCGGGGACCTGGAGGTCAGCTACTTCCCCAACTCGGGCGCGGAGGCCGTCGAGGGTGCCCTCAAAATGGCCTACAAGTACCACCGGGGCCATCGCGGCACCGTGCTGCACACCGACATCGCCTTCCACGGCAAGCTGCTCGGCGCCGGTAGCCTGACCGCCTCGCCGGAGGTGCACTTCACCTTCCCGCGGATCCCCGGCACGGACAGTTTCGCCTTCGACGACCTCCGCTCCCTCGAACTGGCGCTGGAGCGGCACACCACGCCCGAGGGGGAGAGCGACGTCTACGCACTGGTCCTGGAACCCTTCAGCGCGTCCAGCCTCCGCGAGTGCTCGGAGGAGTTCCTGCGCGAGGCGCGCCGGCTGTGCACCCGGCACGACATCGTCCTGATCTTCGACGAGGTCTACACCTCGTGGGGCAGGACCGGTTCGCTCTTCCACTTCATGCGCCACCCCGGCCTGGTTCCGGACGTGGTGACCACCTCCAAGTCCTTCGGCGGCGGCAAGGCGTCGATCTCCGGCTACGTGGCCAGGGAGCCGGTCTTCCGCCGGGCCTACGACTCGCTCCCCGACGCCACCCTGCACAGCACCACCTACTACGGGTTCGGCGAGGAGACGGCCACCGCGCTGGAGGCCGTGGCGATCGCGGTCGAGGACGACTACCCCGCCCGGGCCCGCCGCCTCGGCGAGCGGCTGCACCGCGGCCTCACCGCCCTCGCCGCCGCGCACCCGCACCGGATCGCGGAGGTGCGCGGCGCCGGTGCCCTCCGGGGCGTCGTCCTGCGCCATGGTCCGGCCGTCCTCGACCACGCGCTGCGTCTGCTGCCGTCCTCCTTCGCGCGCGACCCGCAGGCCGCGGCCAAGCTGGCCACCGCCGCCGTGGTGGCCGGCCTCTACCGCGACCACGGTGTGCTCACCTACTACGGTTCCAACCAGGACCTTCCCCTGATCGCCGCGCCTCCCCTGGTGGCCGAGGACTCCGACCTCGACGTCTTCCTGGCGGCCCTGGACGCGGTACTGGCCAAGGGGATGCCCCGCCTCCTGGCGGGGCTGGTCAGGGAGCAGGTCTCCGCATGAGCTCCCCGGCGGTCCGTGCCGCGGCACCGGTCGGAGGGTTCCGCACCGCGCGGGAGCACCGCCGCCTGCGGGTCTGGGAACGGAGGGTGTGCTCGGCCGGACTGCCGCCGCTCTGGGCGGGGCGCTGCGCAGCCCTGTCCGAACCGTCCCGCCGGGCCGCCGCCGTCCGGCACACGGCCGCCACCCTGGCCGCCCTCCCGAGACCGTACCGCTTGGTGTTCGCCCTGTTGATGCGGACGTTCCCGGTCGCCGTCGTGCTCGCGGACCCGAGGGGCGCGCTCCGGGACACCGGGGACCGGGCTCGGCCGCGACGGGTCGCCGACCGGCTGTCCAAGGTGCCCGGCTGCGCCGAACTGTTCAGGGTGAGCCTCGTGCTGGCCCTGCACGGAGCTCTGGACGGGGCTCCCGACGGGGCCCGGGCCGGTGCCCCGTCCAGAGGTTCGGGCGGTGCTCCGTCCCCCGATCCCGACGCCGCTCCCGACGCCGCTTCCGACGGTGATCCGTTCGCCGGGACGGACCGCGCTCCGGACGGATCCGCCACCGCACCGCGCCGGGGGCTCGGATGACCGGCACCGTCCGTTCCGTCTGCTGCGACGCCCTGGTGATCGGCTCGGGGGCCGGCGGCAGTACGGCTGCCCTGGAGCTCGCCGGCGCGGGCAGGGAGGTCCGCGTCCTCGAGGAGGGCCCGCGCGTGTCGCAGGAGTGGATCACCCGGGCGTCCCCGGCGGAGAACCTGCGCCTGCTCTACCGCCAGGGTGGCCTGCTGCCCATCCACGGCGCGCCCACCATCCCCTTCGGGGAAGGGCGTTGCGTGGGGGGAACCACCGTGGTCAACGGTGGGCTGTTCTGGCGTCCTCCGGAACGCCTGCTGGAGGACTGGGCGTCCGCCGGCGTCGACGGCTTCCGCGCCCACCACCTCGCCCCCCACCTGGCCGAGGCTGAGCGGCGCCTCGGTGTCGTCGACCAGCGGCCCGGCCCGGGGAACCGCGACTCGGTGCTGCTGGCCCGGGCGGCCGACAGGCTCGGCTGGCGCTGGGCACCGGCCCGTCGGGTGGTGCGGGGCTGCCGGCACGCCAACCGGTGCGTCACCGGCTGCCCCACCGGGGCGAAGCAGAGCATGCTGGTGAGCTACCTGCCCGCCGCCGAACGACTCGGGGCGGTCGTCGAGCCCGACACCAGGGTCCTCCGGCTCGAACACGACGGCACCCGGGTCACGGCCGTGCACGCCCTGCGCGACGGCCGACGGCTGCGCTACCTCCCACGGACGGTGTTCCTGGCCGCCGGTCCGATCGGCAGCGCGCTGCTGCTGCGGCGCAGCGGCATCGGCGGACACGGCCCGGGCCGGGTCATCGCCTTCCACGTCAACTTCCGCACGGTGGCGCGGTTCGGCGAGCCCGTCCGCGCCACCGAGGGCACCATCTTCACCGCGCAGCTGCAGGAGTTCGCCGACCAGGGTGTGCGGGTGATGCCCGCGAACCTCACTCCGGGTTCGCTCGCGGCGGCGCTGGCCGCCCACCCCGCCGGGACCATCGACCGGATGCTCGCCCAACTGGACCGGGTCGCGGTCTACACCACCCAGGTGAGCGTCCGGGGCACCACCCGGCTGCTGCCGGTGCCCGGCCTCGGCGCGGTCCTGCGGCACCGGCTGACCACGGGGGACCGGGAC
This sequence comes from Kitasatospora sp. NPDC094019, assembly GCF_044764505.1. Classification (NCBI taxonomy): domain Bacteria; kingdom Bacillati; phylum Actinomycetota; class Actinomycetes; order Kitasatosporales; family Streptomycetaceae; genus Kitasatospora; species Kitasatospora sp. NPDC094019. The sequence continues at coordinate 56,935 of NZ_JBIWIF010000013.1, read as the reverse complement.
CTTCTCCGCTCGGCGTTCCGGCATACCGCTGAACTCCTCCTGGAGGCCGGCGCGGTCGAACTGCTGCCGCCCGGACCGGCCGGGCTGACCACGCCCGCGGAGACGGACGACTTCGCGCTGCACGGCCGGCCCGAGCGCTGGGACCTGATCTCCGTCCACGCCATGGCGTCCTGCCGGATGGGTCCGTCCGCCCTGGGCGGAGTGTGCGACAACCAGGGGCGCCCGTACGGCTTCCTGAACCTGCGGCTGTGCGACGCGAGCGTCCTGCCGGGCGCCACGGGCGTCAGCCCGCAGGAGACCGTCATGGGCTTCTCCCACCTGATCACTTCCCGCTACCTGGAGCAGTCGGCCGGCGGTACCTGAGCGACGGCCGCCGGCGCGGCACCAGCGGCGCGCGGTGCGCGACGGGCGGCACCCGCGAACTCGACCGATCGACCAGCGGCTTCGCCCACCCCAAGGGTGGGTTTCGCCGGCTCGCACAGATACTGAACGCGTTCAAATCTGTGCCATGATGTCGCTCGGGAACGGTGGGGACATGGAGGCGGCAGTGAGGAATCCGACGTCGAGGGGAGTCGGGCGCCGCCCGGTGCCCGGCTGGGCCTTGGTGGTCGGCTGGGGAGTGCTGGCGGCGGCGGGTCCGTTCGCGTTCGCCTCGGCGCCGGTGGGGACGGCCGTCCTCGGCTCGGTCCCGGCTCTCGCGCTGGGAGTCCTCCTCGGTCGGCGCCGTGCGACCGCGACGCTGGCGGTGGCGGTCGGAACCGGGGTCGTCGCGCTTCCCGCGGTGGCCGTCGCGACCGCCGCACTGCCTGGAACCGAGCCGGGCGACGGGCTGTTCGTGCTGCTGGCCCTGGCGATGGCCGGGGCACTGTTCCACGCGCTGCCGCTCGTGGCCGGCGGATGCGCGGGATCGTGGCTTGCCGCCCGTCCGGTCGCGCGCGGTACGGCTGCGCGCGACCGGACGGCGGGGGCGGTCGGAGCGGCCGGTGGTGGTGCGGGGGGCGGTTGCCAGAGGCCCGCGGGGGTCTCCCGGCCGGGCACGTTGCCGATGAAGGCGCCGTCGGGGCGGTCGGGGACGACGGCGAGGCCGGAGCGGGTGTCGCCGTAGCCGTACATGAACGTCAGGTGGGCGCGGTTGCCGCCGTGGTACGTGCCTCCGGTGAGGGTGAAGGTGAGGGTGAGGGCGATCACAGCCGGTCCAGGGACACCCGGCTCTCCTGGTCGGCGGGGCGGTAGACCAGCAGCCGCAGTTCCGGGTCCTCCAGCGGGAGGAGGATATCGAAGTCGACGGTGATCGCGCCGACGGCCGGGTGTTGCAGCAGTTTGCGGCCGCGGCCGTTGACGCGGACCTCCCGCCGGGCCCACAGACGCGCGAAGTCCTCGTCCTGCGCGGTGAATTCGGCGATCATGGCGGTCAGTGCCCGGTCCTCGGGGTGGGCGGCCCAGGCCGCGCGCAGATGGGCCACACCGTCCCGCAGCACGGACTCGCGGTCGGCGTAGAAGGCACGCATCGGCGGGTGCAGCAGGCAGAGCCACATGGCGTTGCGCCGCTCCGGCGGCACGGTGTGGAAGTCCGGTAGCAGCCGGGCCATTTCGGGGTTCCAGGCCAGCAGGTCGTAGCGGTGGTCCATCAGCGCGGCGGGCAGCGGGGAGAGGTCCTCGACCAGGCGGGCCAGCGACGGCGCCGGGCCGGGGGTCGCCGTGCCGCCGGTGGCGCCGGTGTTGCCGGGGCGTCGCCGTCCGGCAAGGTCGAAGAGGTAGTCCCGTTCGCTCGCGTCCAGGCGCAGGGCCCCGGCCAGTGCCGCCAGTACCTCGGCGGAGGGCCGCAGGCCCCGGCCCTGTTCCAGCCGGACCACGTAGTCGGTGCTGACCCCGGCCAGCTCGGCGACCTCCTCGCGGCGCAGTCCGGGTGTGCGCCGGGCCCGCCGGTGCGCGGGCAGGCCCAGCCGCTCCGGGTCGAGGCGTTCACGCCTGTCGCGCAGGAAGGCGGCCAGTTCCTCGGTGGTGTCCACGGTTCGGGTCGTCATGACCGCTCCAACCGCCAGGGTGGGAGCGGCCTTCCCAGGAAAGTCCCTCCCTTATCCCGGACGGGCCGCCGTCGCAGACTCGGTCCCGGCAACGGAACGCGAACACACGCGGACACTCGCGCACACAGGAGGACCTGATGGCACTGGCCCTGGACGACTACCGGCTGCTGGGCCGCTCGGGACTGCGGGTCTCACCGCTGGCCCTGGGCACCGCGACCTTCGGCACCGAATGGGGGTGGGGTGCCGAACGGGCGGAGGCGCGCAAGCTGTTCGACCGCTACGTCGGGCTCGGCGGCAACCTCCTCGACACCGCCGACACCTACACCGAGGGCAGCTCCGAGCGGCTGCTGGGCGAGTTCGCCCACGAGGAGCGCGACCGCCTGGTGCTGGCGACCAAGTACTCGACCCTGCGCCGCCCCGGCGACCCGAACTCCGGCGGCGGGCACCGCAAGGCGCTGTTCGGTTCGGTGGAGAGCAGCCTGCGGCGGCTGGGCACCGACTACCTCGACCTGCTGTACCTGCACGTCTGGGACGCCCGAACGTCCGTCGAGGAGGTGCTGCGCGGCCTGGACGACCTGGTCCGACAGGGCAAGGTGCTGTACGTGGCGATCTCCAACACCCCGGCGTGGCAGGTGTCCCGGATGCAGGCGATCGCCGACCTGCGCGGCTGGTCGCCGCTGGTCGCGCTGCAGGTCGAGTACAGCCTGATCGAACGCACCGCGGAGCGCGACCTGATCCCGATGGCCCGGGAGCTGGGCCTGGGCGTCATCCCGTACTCGCCGCTGGGCGGCGGGGTCCTCAGCGGCAAGTACGGCCGCCAGGACGTGGGGGCGACGGGCGCGGGCCCCGACGGGAGCACCCGGCGGAGCCACAACCTCGCCCTGGGCACCCTCACCGAGCGCAGCCTCGGCGTGGCCGGTGCGGTGCGGGAGCTGGCGGGGGAGTTGGGGCACACCCCGGCCCAGGTGGCGCTGGCCTGGACGCTGCGGAAGCCGGGCGTGACGAGCACGCTGCTCGGCGCCCGGACCCCCGCCCAGTTGGAGGACAACCTGGGCGCCCTGGCGGTCGAGCTGACGGACGCCCAGCTGGCCCGGCTCGACGCGGCGGGCGCGACAGCCCTCGGCCAGCCGCACGACCTGCTGGCGAGCGAGCCGATCCGCCGGGTGACCACGGGCGGCATGCGGATCGGGACCCGCCGCTGACGGCCGTCCGTCCGCGAAGACGTCGCCGTCGGCCAGCCGGGCCGGGCCGGTGCGGCGGGCGGTCGGCCCGGAGTCACTGGCGGTGGACGGTGGTGCAGGGGCGGTGGTGTAGGCGTGCTGCCGGGTGACCGGCCCGGCGGGGCACCACCGGGGGACGGTCTGTCCGGCGGGTTCCGGTACAGGGCAGGCCGTTCCGGCCTCGCCGGGTTCCTGCCCGGCCCGGGCCGTGGGCGGTCCGGTACATGGTTGATACACGACTGCGTGGTGGCGGAAGCCGCGTGACGACCGGGTGGAAGTGCCGGTCGCGGAGCCTGGAGGCACACCCGGCGGCGACCGCCCCGGGACCTGTTCCTCTGGCTCCGGGAGGCCGCCGCCGTGTCAGTGCTCACACCGTCCGAAGACCGAGACCGAGACCGAGACCTGCCCCGAGACCTGCCCCGAGACCGGGACGGGGACCCGGTCCTGGACGGGGAGCGGCGGACCGCGCCCGGTCGTCGTTCCCCGGTCCGTCGCGGGGTGCTGTGGGCGCTGGCGGTTGCCCTGCTGGCCGGGGCGGGGGCCGGTGGTGGCGCGTTGGCGGCCCGGCAGGGCGGTGACGGTGTCCGGGCGGGTGGGGTGCCGGTGCTGCCGGCGCCCGAGGCGGTCGCGGCGCTCGGTCTGCCGTGGCCGCAGGAGGGGCAGGCGGCCGTCGCGGCGGCGGGAGTCGGCGTGCTCGGTGTCGCGGGGGCGCAGCGGCCGGTGCCGATCGCGAGTGTCACGAAGGTGATGACGGCGTACGTGGTGCTCATGGACCATCCGCTGCGGGACGGGGAGGAGGGGCCGGTGATCACGGTCGACGCGCGGGCGGCCGAGGAGGCGGGTTCGGTCGACGAGTCGACCGCTCCGGTCACGGCGGGGCAGCGTCTGAGTCAGCGCAAGCTGTTGGAGGCGATGCTGCTGCCGTCGGCGAACAATGTGGCCCGGTTGCTGGCCCGGTGGGACGCGGGCAGTGAGGAGGCGTTCGTGGCCCGGATGAACGCGCAGGCCGCCCGGTTGGGGATGGCCGGCACCACGTACACGGGGGCCAGTGGTCTGGAGGCCACGACCGTGTCCACCGCGGCGGACCAGGTGAAGCTGGCCCGTGAGGCGATGAAGGAGCCGGCGCTGCGGGCCACGGTGGCGCTGCGCGACACCGTGCTGCCGGGCCGGGCCGCGCCGCTGCGCAATACCAACAGGCTGCTCGACCTGCCGGGGGTGGTGGGTCTGAAGACCGGTTCGACGACCTTGGCGGGCGGGAATCTGATGTGGGCGCTGGAGGTGGCCGACGGCAGGGACGGTTCGGAGCGCCGGCTGGTCTACGGGGTCGTGCTCGGTCAGCGGGCGGGTACCACGCCCGCCGACGGGATGCGGGCCGCGCTGGAGCGCAGTGGGCGGTTGGTGGAGGTCCTGCGGCAGAAGCTGCCCGGCATCCTGCCGGCACTCGACGGCGGTCGGCGGGAGTGGGCATGAGCGCGCGTACCGGTACGGCCGCACCGTCACCTGCGGCCGCGACGACACCCCCGGTCGTGGACACCACCGCGCCGGCCCGCGAGCCCGGCGCCGACGGCGGGCGCGGGTCCCGTCGCCGGGCGGAGCGTCACCACGTCCCTCTCCACCGCGTCCTTCGGGACCGTGTCCTTCGCCGCCCGACCGGCCTGGCCGGCCCGGCGGGTGCGGCGCGCTCGGCGGGCCGTGGTAAGTGGCGGCGGGGGTGGCTGGTCGCGGGGGCCGCCGCCGTGCTCGCCGCCCTGATGGCCCTGAACCCCTGGCTGCCGAACGGCCCGTTCAACCTCGCCAGTCTCTGGCAGACCGTGCTGCCCTGGTCGGGCCTGGGCGTGGTGCTGCTGCTCCTGCTCGCGGCACTGCGGCGTTCCGCGCTGGCGGCGGTGGCCGTCCTGCTGCCGGCCCTGGTCTGGAGTGTGCTGTTCGCCCCGGTCCTGCTCGACAAGCGCGCGGTCGGCGGGGACTTCACGGTCGTCAGCCACAACGTGAACGAGGACAACCCGGACCCGGGCCGCACCGCGCGCGCCCTGGCCGGTTCCGGGGCGGATGTCGTGGCGGTGGAGGAACTGGCGCGCGGCGCGCAGGAGACCTTCCGGCGCGAGCTGGCTTCCGCCTACGCCTTCGCCGAGGTGCACGGCGGTGTCGCGCTGTGGAGCAAGTACCCGCTGAAGGACGTGGAGCCGGTGGAGATCATGCCCTGGACCCGGGCGGTGCGTGCCACCGTCGTCACACCCAAGGGTCCCGTCGCCCTCTACACGGCGCACCTCGCCTCGGTGCGCGTGCTCCCGGAGGCGGGGTTCACCACCTTCGCCCGCAACGAGGCGGCGGGCAGGCTCGCCGCAGCCGTGGAGCGCGAGCCGCTGTCGCGGGTCGTCGTCGTGGGTGATTTCAACGGCTCCTTCGACGACGCGGCGCTGCGCCCGCTGACCGGTCCGCTGCGCTCGGCCCAGCGGGAAGCCGGCGACGGCTTCGGTTTCACCTGGCCCGCGTCCCTCCCGGTGGTGCGCATCGACCAGATCCTGGTGAAGGGCATCACCGCGCGCTCCGCGTGGACGCTGCCGGACACCGGCAGCGACCATCTCCCGGTCGCGGCGTCCCTGAAGCTGTGACCACCCCGACCACCCCGACCACCCGCCACCACTCCCGGCGGCGTGCTCCCCCCAGCTGCCCCCGACGGTGGGGACCGGCCCGGACGTGCTGAAATGATGACCCGACCCCCTCACGCGACGACACCGGAGAACTCTTGTCCGCCACCCGAGTACCCGAAGCGGTCAGCGTCCTCCTCGTCGAGGACGACGCGGTGATCCGCCGTTCGGTGCAACTGGCACTGGAACGCTACGGTTACCGGGTCGAGGTGACCGGTGACGGCCTGGACGGCCTGGACGCGGTGCGGGCCGGAGCGCACGACGTCCTGATCCTGGACGTGATGCTGCCCGGCCTGGACGGCATCAGCCTGTGCCGGCGCGTGCGCGAGGAGACCCTCACCCCCGTCCTGATGATGTCCGCCCGCGGCGACGCCCTCGACGTCGTGGCCGGCCTGGAGGCCGGGGCCGACGACTACGTGGTCAAGCCCGTCGACATTCCCGTTCTCGTGGCCCGTATCCGTTCCCTGCTGCGCCGCGCCACGTACGGGGGCCTTGCGGCCGCGGAGCCCGCGCGGCCGGAGCCGTCCGGGCCGGGCGGGCCGAGCGGTCCGGGTTCCCCGTCCGTGCCGTCCGGGCCGGGTGTGTCGGGTGGTCCGGGTTCCCCGGGCGGTGCGGGTGGGTGGGAGCGGGACGCGCCGGGTGGGGAGGTGGCGGACCTGTTGGTCTTCGGGGGTCTGACCATCGACCCGCGTGGTCTGGAGGTCCGTCTGGAGGGGCGTGCCGTCGCCCTCACGCCCACCGAGCTGCGCCTGCTGCTGGTCTTCGCGGAGAGTCCGGGTGCGGTGCTGGACCGGCGCCGCCTGCTGCGCGAGGTGTGGGACTACGGCTGGGAGGGTGATACGCGGGTGGTGGACCTGTGCGTGGTACGGCTGCGCAAGAAGATCGGCGCCGACCGGATCGAGACGGTCCGGGGTTTCGGCTACAAGCTCGTGCGGGGCTGACGCGGTGGCCGCGCGACGTACCGGCCCGCACCCCCTGGACCCGCGGTCCCTGCGCTGGAAGATCACCGCCCTGGTGGTGCTCGCCTGCGCGGCGGTGGCGGTGGTGATCGGCGTGCTCGTCCACCGGGCGACCGCGGAGCGCGGCGAGCGGACCGGGCGCGACCTGGCGGTCGCGCAACTGGTCGCCGCCCAGCAGGAGTTCTCCCGTACCGGGCGCCGTCCCGACAACGCCTCCCTCGAATCCCGGGCCGGCCTGCCCGGGCCGCTGGTGCGGGCCCTGGACGGCTCGCAGACCGCGGGGGAGTACGCCTTGTGGTACGACGTGAAAGCACCGAACTGGTACTGGATGTGGGCGGCGGCCCCGGTCGAGGACGGCCGGGTGCTCACCGTGCGGACCGACATGAGCGCCACCGTGCGCAGTCTCCAACTGCTGGACCGCAGCATCGTCAAGGCGGCCCTCGCCGCCCTGGCCGTCGTCGTGCCCCTCACGGTGCTGGCGGCGGAGCGGATGAACCGGCGCCTGCGCCACGGGTCCCGTACCGCCCGCCGGATCGCGGACGGTGACCTGGACGCCCGGATCGGGCGCCGGGGCCGCGCCCGGGACGAGATCACCGAGATGTCCGCGGCGGTCGACGGGATGGCCGTGGCGTTGCAGGACCGGCTCTCGGCGGAGAAGCGTTTCACCGCCGATGTGGCGCACGAGCTGCGCACCCCGTTGATGGGCCTGGTCACGGCCGCGGGTCTGCTGCCGGAGGACGACGAGGCGGCAGGTCTGGTCCGCACGCAGGTCCGGGCGCTGCGCGGCCTGGTGGAGGACCTGCTGGAGGTCTCCCGTCTCGACGCCGGCGCCGAGAGCGCCCGGCTCGACGAGGTTCCCCTGGGCGATCTCGTCGAGGAGGTGAGCGCGAAGGGTGAGGGCGGTGTGCGGCTGCGGCTGGCTGGTCCCGCCACCGTGCGCACCGACCCGCGCCGGGTGGAGCGGATCCTGACCAACCTTCTCGCCAACGCCCACCGGCACGGCACTGCCCCCGTGGAGGTCACCGTCACCGGCAGCCGGATCACCGTGCGCGACCACGGGCCGGGTTTTCCCGGTGCCCTCCTGGCCGACGGACCGCAGCGCTTTCGCACCGGGGCCGCCGAACGCGGCCAGGGACACGGCCTGGGCCTGACCATCGCCACCGGGCAGGCGGCCGTCCTCGGCGCCCGGCTGGCCTTCGCGAACGCTCCCGGCGGCGGGGCCCTCGCCACCCTCGACCTCCCCGGCCCCTGACCCCCTGCCCCCCGACCCGCTGACTCCCGGGCCCCGAACCGGACGGGGATCTGCGCCGACGTTCGCCGGTGTCCGCCGGTGTCCGCCGACGCGCCGCGGCCCGGGGACGGCGAACGCCCGTCCCCGCACTCCCCGGCGAGCGGTACCCGTGCGCCCGCGAGCACCACCCCTCCCGCGGCCGCTCCACCGGCCGGAACCCCCTCGCCGCGAAGGTCCCCTCAGGTCTCCTCCTCCCCTGCACCCACCCCGCGCCGCCGGCGCACCCGCACCGCACACCGGTCCCGGCGGCACGGCGCGACGCGGGAACAGGGCGAGGACCGGACGGGCCGGGACGGCGACCCCCTTGCCAGCTATTTAGCCAAGATGCTAAATAGAGGTGTGGCAGAAGCTCAGGACGAGGCGGGAGCGTTCCGCGCGCTCGCCGACCCGACGAGGCGCCAGATCCTGGAGGACCTCAGAGGCGGTGAACTCGCGGCCGGCGAGATCGCCGCCGGGTTCGCGATCAGCGCGCCGTCCATCTCGCGCCACCTCGGCGTGCTCAAGGCGGCCGGGCTGGTCACCGAGCGGCGGGAGGGCAACCGGATCCTCTACACGCTGGCAGAGGACCGCCTGGCCACCTCCGTCGGCCGCTTCCTCAGCGCCGTCTGCCCCGAACAGATCGTGCTGCGCCGCACCACCCGGCGCCCCGGGGCGCCGAGCGAGGAGACAGAGGGACCATGAAACCACCACGGCTGTCCAGCGTCGTCGAACGGCGGCTCCTGGTGAACTACCGGCTCGACCCGCATGCCGCGGCACGCCTGCTCCCCGCCCCGCTCCGTCCCCAGCTGGTGCGCGGCCACGCCGTCGCGGGCATCTGCCTGCTGCGCCTGGGAGGCGTGCGGCCCGCCTGGGCTCCCGGGGTGCTCGGACTGCGGAGCGAGAACGCGGCCCACCGGATCGCCGTCGAATGGGACGGACCGGACGGCGTGGAGACCGGCGTCTACATCCCCCGCCGGGACACCTCCTCCCGGCTCAACGCCTGGGCGGGAGGCCGCGTCTTCCCCGGCGAACACGGCCTCGCCGACTTCGAGGCGGACGAGACGCCCGGCCGGATACGCGTCGCACTCGCGACCCGGGACGGCGCGGTGCGCGTGGACGTCACGGTCGAACCGGCCGACGAACTGCGGGGCAGCGAACTCTTCGCCGACACCGCCGAGGCGTCGCGCTTCTTCCGGGAGGGGGCCAAGGGCTTCTCCGCCACCGGCTCGGGCCGCCACCTGGACGGCATGGAACTGCGGACCGACTCCTGGAGCGTGGAGGCCGGCCGGGTCCGCCGCGCCACGTCCTCGTTCTTCGACGACCCGGACCGCTTCCCGCCGGGGAGCGCGACCCTCGACAGCGCACTCGTGATGCGCGGCGTCCCCGTCACCTGGGGTCCCCTGCCGGCCATGGCCTGCGGCCAGGGCGCCCGCCCCGCCCGCTGAATCCCCCGCCGCCCCGCCGCCCCGCCGCCTCGCCGTCCCGGCCGCAGAGGTGGAGGAGAAGCGCATCTTCACCGCCGGGCGGGCCGCGACGGATGCCGGTCCACCCGGAGCCGCTACGCCGCCTGCGAGCGCCGGTGCCGACGGCCGGGAGTCTCGGCAGGCTCGACCACTTCATCAACGGTCATGCCGAACCGGAGCGGTCCGACGCCGACGGCCGGTGAATACGACCATTGGTCCCGTTCGGCGGCTGCGGGACCGGTTCCGGTCGTGAACATCACGGTCGCTCCTCCGGGGACGGGACACCTGGGACTTGTCGCCGCTCATCGTCGCGACCTGCGTCCGCCTGCACCACTGCACCCCCGTTGGTCCTGGTTGCCGGGTCGGGTCCGTGGTCCGCGCCGCCGCCGGACCGCTCCCGTGCCCCTGGTCAGACGGTGAGGGCGATCTTGCCCCGGGCCTGCCCGGCCTCCAGCCGGGACACCGCCTCGGATGCCTGTGCGAGGGGGAGGGTGGTGCCGACCACCGGGGTGAGGCGGCCGCTTTCCACCAGCTCGCCCAGGATCTCCAGGTCGGCGCTGCGCTGCCTGGTGGTGAGCATGGTCAGCCGCTGGCGGACGAGGACGGACAGCAGGAGCGCGCGGAACTGCCGGCCGAGGCCGAGCCAGTCGCCGGCGTCCTCGCCGCCGACGATGACGAGGGTGCCGCGCGGGGTGAGGACGCGGCGCAGCCGTGACAGGCGGGTGTTGCCGCCGGTGTCGACGATCAGGTCGTAGCGGTGGTCGCCGTCGGTGCAGTCGGTGCGGGTGTAGTCGATGACGTGGTCGGCGCCCAGGGAGCGGACCAGGTCCGTCTTGTCGGTACGGCAGACGCCGGTGACCTCGGCGCCGTATGCCTTGGCGAGCTGTACGGCGTGCGCCCCCACGCCGCCGGAGGCGCCGATGACCAGCACCCGGTGGCCCTGGCGCACGCGGCCGGGCCCGCCCAGGGCCTGGAGCGCGCTGGTCCCGGAGATGGCCAGGACGGCGGCCTGCTCGAAGGTCATGGCGGCCGGCTTGTGGGCGACCCGGTCCGCGCGGGCGGTGGCGTACTCGGCGAAGGAGCCGCGGCCGATGCCGAAGACGTCGTCGCCGACGGCGAACCCGCTCACGCCGCTGCCGACGGCGACGACCGTTCCGGCGAGCTCCATTCCGAGCACCGGGTTGCGCGGGCGGCGCAGCCCCAGGGCGGCCCGTACGGCGTAGGGACGTCCGGCCATGATGTGCCAGGTGCCGCGATCGACGCCGGCGGCCCTGACCCGGACCAGGAGCTCATGGGCGGCGGCGGCCGGGCGCGGTACCTCGGCCAGGCGCAGCACGTCGGGCGGGCCGTAACCGTCCTGGACGATCGCCCGCATCGACCCCGTGCCGCCGGCCTCCTCCGGTCTGCCGCCCGCGTCCGTCGTCCCGTGTCCGGTGGTGCTCATCGGTCCCGCCCTCCATCCAGCCTTACTAAGTACGACTTACTTAGTAAGGTACCCTGGGTGCCGTTGTCAACACGACTCCACGCAGCACGACCACGCGGCACGGCCCCGGACATCACGGCTCCGGGCACCACGGCCCGGGGACGTCACGAGTCCACACACCACGGATCGACGGGCGGAGGGCGAGATGACCGGCACCAGGCGGACCCCGCTCAGCCGGGAACGGCTCCTCGGCGCGGCGATCACCGTCGCCGACGCCGGCGGCCTCGCCGCGCTGACGATCCGCTCCGTGGCGGACGAACTCGGCGTCAAACCGATGTCGCTCTACCACCACGTGGCCAACAAGGAGGCGATCGTCGACGGCATCGTGGACGTCGTCTTCGGCGAGATCGACCTGCCGACGGCCGACGGCCGCTGGCGCCCGGAACTGCACCGGCGCGCCCACTCGGCCCGGGCGGTACTGCGCCGCCACCCGTGGGCGACCCCGCTGATGGAGTCCCGCGCGCACCCCGGACCCGCGACGCTGCGCCACCACGACGCGGTCCTCGCCGCCCTGCGCGCCGGAGGTTTCCCCTTCCCGCTGGCGGCGCACGCCTTCTCCCTGCTGGACAGCTACACCTACGGCTTCGCGCTGACGGAAGCCGCGCTGCCGTTCGCCCCCGAGGACGCCCACGCGGCGGCACCGGACTTCCTGGCCCAGTTCCCGGCGGAGCGCTACCCGCACCTGGTCGAGTTCACCCGGGAACACGTGCTGCGGCCCGGGTGGGACCACGGCGCCGAGTTCGGCTACGGACTGGACCTGATCCTCGACGGCCTGGAACACCGACTGGCCGCCGTCGCCCCGAACGCCCCGACGCACCCGCGGTGAGCCCCGCGGGCGGCGGACCCGGACACCACGGGCCGGCCCGGGCCGGCCCGGTTCGGTCCGCAATGCGGGGCCCGCACCGAAGCGCCCGGCGAACGCTGCGCCCGGCTCTCCCCGGGGCCTGCGCCCGGGTTCCCGCCGGGCCTGCGCCCGGCTCTCCCCGGGGCCTGCGCCCGGGTTCCCGCCGGGCCTGCGCCCGGCTCTCCCCGGGGCCTGCGCCCGGCTCTCCCCGGGGCCTGCGCCCGGCTCTCCCCGGGGCCTGCGCCCGGGTTCCCGCCGGGCCTGCGCCCGGGTTCCCGCCGGGCCGCCCCCGGCCGGGGCCGCGTCCGCGACTGCCGGGCGGCAGGCACAAGGCCCCGGCCGCCCGCCGGTGCGGCAGCCGGCACGCACCGGGGACCGGGCCCGGTGGTGGAAGCCGGCCACTGCGCCGCAGGCGGTCGGCAAGGGCCGGTGGGATCCGGGGACACCGGGAGGCCGGTGCGGGAGAGCGCCCGCCGAAGCGGTCGGCGCCCGGGCTGGTGCGCTTGTCCGGCGGAACCGGGTAACGTCCTTGATGTTGTTCCTCCAGACGCCGGTTCACGGGTGGGAGCGCGCCGGGCCCGGGGCGGGATTCTTCGACGTCGCGGCCCGTCCCCCGCCGGTGAACCCGCGGATCACTTCACCTCGTCGACCGGAGAGCCCTGACCGTGAGCAAGAACATCGACAACCCCGTGGGCATGGGCGGCGGCCAGCGCAAGAGGCTGTCGCGCACCGAACGGCAGAACAACGGTCCGCACCGCAACCTCGACCGCCAGGGCGCGGCCGACCGCAAGGCGGAGCTGGTGCGCAAGATGCGGGAGAAGGCGGGCACGGCCGAGGACGCCGGGCAGGCGGACGACGGCACCGCACGCGACTGACCCACCGCGGCCGCGGGGGGAGCACGGGGCGGGGCCCGGACCACGCGGTCCGGGCCCCGCCGCCGTCCCGGGCGCGGCGGCGGGTCGTCGACGCGACCAGCGGCGTGCCGGCGCCGGTACACCGGCACACCCGCACGCCCGCGGCCGCGGCGCACCCCCGCCCGTCGGTGACGGGATCGCCACGGCCCGGCGTCTGCGATCCGACGCGGGGCCGTGGCGATCCCGGTCAGCGGGCGCCGGGCCGGCTTTTCGGCACCGGCGGTCACGTCCGCGCGGCACAGTGCCCTCCCCGCGCTCGTGAGCCGCACCTGCAACCGCCGTGCGGTACCGGCGGGCGTGTCGGTCGCGACCCGGCGCAGGGCGATCGGCCGGCGCCGCGCGAGCGCCGCAGGGGTCGAACCCACTGCCCGGGCCGCGCGGCCCGGGGCTCTGCGGGCGCCGCTGCGCCTGGGAGGGGCCGTTGCGGGGCTCCGGTGTCGTAGGGGATCCAGCGCCGGGTGCCGGCGGGCTCGCGGGTGCGCCGGCGGCGCTGCCGGTCCTGTCCGGCCTCCTGTCCGGCCTCCTGCCGGGCCTCCTGCCGGGCCTCCTGTCGGGCCTCCTGGCCGGGACCGAACAGGACGGCCGGGCAGGAGTTCTGGCGTTGGTCCGGCCGTGGGTCGGGGGCCCTGGCCGTCGGCCGGCCGTCACGCGGCCGTCGCCCTGGGGGACCTCCCCGACCAGCTGGCGCGGCGGGACGTGCTCGGCCACCGGGGATGCCGTGGCGCCGGACACCCGCCCGGCGTGATCGCGCAGGACCCCGGGAGGGGTACGCCGTCGGCCGCCGAGCACCCGGCGGCGGACGGGCGGCACCATCGCGGCCGCCCCCGCATAGGATCGCCTCCATGCCGCCGACCGACGGGCGTACGACCCGGTCCTCGTTGCCCGATTTGAATCCGATCTCCGCTCCCCGGGATCTGCCACTGCTGCCACCGCGGATCTGGTCGCGGGAGGACTGGGCCCGTATCGAGCTCGGCTACCGCTCCCGGGACATGGACGAGAAGTGGGACGTGTTCACCGAGGACGGCGTCGTCTTCCTGTACCGCAGCTGGACGGGCAACGAGATCTACCGGGCCACCTTCACCACGACCGCGGACGGCGCGCGCACGATCACCGGCGCCGTCGTGGAACGCGACCCGGAGCGCTACAACAACAGCGACGACGCGTACGACTGCCTGATGCTCGAACTGGTGCTCAGTGCGATCGTCCTCGGTGAACCCGCGACCGGACTCCGCGAGAAGCTGGTGGACCTGGCCCGCGAGTGGGCGGGCGGCGCCGATGTCCCCGCCGGGCTCGTGCAGCACAGCGCCCTGGGCCTGCGGTCCGCCCCGTAGGGCCCGCCGGTGAGCGCCGGCCCGCTCCGAGCCGGGAGCAGGGGCCGTCCCGACGGAGCCGGACGGGAGCGCTTCGACCGGGAGCGCTCCCGTCCGGCTCTTCCCCCATCGGCCCGGCGGTCTCCTTGCCCGCTCCGCTCCCCGGGGATCCGTACCGGACAGCGGGGATCTGCCGCTTCGTCCGGTTGGTGCGACCACCGCGCTTTCCGGGCCTGCCGCTGCGGTCGGCCTGGGCACACCACCCCGACGGCGCCGATCTCCTCGGTGAACGGGGCCGCCCCTCCCGTCAGGCGCCCGTCTGCGCCGCGGCCCGCTCGCGGGGCCGGGCCGCGGCCGAGGAGGGCGGCACGATGCGGCACACCACCGGAGCACCCGCGGCCGCTCACGCCCACGGCACGGCTGTGGGCCGACGTCCCCCGCCCTGACGTCCCTACAGGTCCGGGCCGTGCTGCCGGCGGCGGGCCGGGGCCGGAGGGCGGGCTGCGGGGTTGCCGCAGGCCGTGGTGGTCCGCCGGGGGGAGGCGGCAGGCCGGTGCCCCGGGTCGGTGGGGCCGTCGGTGGCGGGCTGTTTCCCGGCACCCTGTATGTTGATCACCCGCCGGTGCTCCCGGTGTTCTGCGACAGCCTCTGACGTGCGGTTCTGCCGGCCCGGGTGACGGGTGTGCGGACGCCGGGGCGCCGCCGTCGCCGGATCGGGCCGGACTTCGGCCCCCGGAGCCGACGGGCGCTCCTCGTTTCCACGTGCATGAAGGATTTCGCATGACCGTTCCCGCCCCGCCCGACAGCCCGCAGCCCGTGGAGGACACGAGGGGCCCGCAGCCCGTGGAGGACACGAGCGGCAACGATCCGTGGGCTGCGCCGGGTTCGGACCGGGGCGATGTCACCGGCGGCGGTGGGGCCCCGGCGCCGGTGGCGGGTCCGCCGTCCTGGGCCCCGTACCCGATGCCGGTGCCGCCGCCCCGCAACGGTCTGGGCACCGCGGCCATGGTGCTCGGGATCGTCGGTTCCGCGCTGAGCCTGGCCGTGATCCTGTTCTGGGTGTCCTGGCTGCCCGCCCTGCTCGCCGTGATCCTCGGGGCCGTCGGCCTTCGGCAGGTGCGCAAGGGCCTCGCGACCAACCGTGCGGCGGCGCTCGCGGGCGTGGTTCTGGGCATCACCGGTCTGCTGGTCTCGACCGGTGCCGGCGTGTTCGTCGTGACACAGGTACTGGCGGTCAACGAGGAGCGGAAGGCGGAGGAGGAAGCCGCGCGGGTGCGGGCCGAAGCCGCGATCGAGGCCGCCGCGACGAGGGCGGCACAGGAGAAGGAACGGGCCGAGGCCGAGAACCAGCGGCTCGCGGCCGAGCGGGAGAAGGCGGCCGCGGACGAGAGGGCCCGGCGCCTGTCGTTCGGCCAGTCCTACACCTACCCGGACGGGCTGAAGGTCACCATGGCCGCGCCGCAGCGCTACGTCCCCGGCACGACCGTCTTCGAGGCCCCCAAGAACGCCAGGATCGTCGAGGTGAGGATCACCGTCGTCAACACCGGCTCCCAGGGCGTCTCGCTCGAAGGGGCGGGACTGCCCCTCGTCAGGGACGCCTTCGGCGGTCTCGTCTTCACGCTGATCGACGGGAGCGGACGGATGAAGGTCCTCCCCGGCTCCCTCGCGCCCGGCGAGGCGGCCACCGGCGTGTCCGCGTACGCGCTGCCGGCCGGCGCGGCCGACCCGTTCTCCGTCGGGATCGACCACGGCCTCGGGGCGCAGCGCAAGAACGTGGTCTGGTCCGGCCCGCCCGCCTGAGCGGGGTGGCCGGCTCCGCGGTGGTGCCGTCGCGCTGTCGCCGTGCCCCTCCGGCCGGGCCGGCTCGGGGGTTGTTCACCGGCCGGTCCCGGTCCCGCCGCCGCCGCTGCTCGGACCGTCCGCGTCGCCGAAGAACGGCGTTGGCGCGCGGAGCACCGCCGCCGGGCGGAACGGCGGGGCGAGGAGGCGGCCCCGGACAGGGACCAGGACAGGAAAGGTACGGGCCGATCCCGGCCGGCACCGGCCCCAGGACGACACCGACGACCCGTCTGACCACGTCCGTCCCGGCCCTTCGCCGACCGCGCCCACCGGCTGCTCCGCCGCCGGTACCCGTACCGGCGCCCCCGGTGCCCCGGTACCCCGGTCCCGCCGGTGCGGCGGCCGCCCCGGCGTCCTGACCCACTGTCCCCGCCGCCCGCCGCCCGCCGCCCGCCGCCCGCCCGCCCGGTCGTCGCCCGGCGCGTCCGCGCCCGGCCCACTGGCCGCCGACCGCACACACGGCCGCGATACGGCCCACTGCGCCGTATCGCGGCGCTCACGGCCGGGCGGTGCGGCGCGGGCCCCGCGGGACGGGCCGGTGACGGGCGTCGGTACATGCCGGGCGCCGGCCGCGCCCGCCGCCCACCTGGGCCCCGGCGCGTCACGGCCCCCGAACCGGCAGCGCTGCAGTCCCGGCCCCGGCCGCCGCCCGGCCCACGCGCCGGGGCCTGCCCGGTTCAACGAGGCCACCCGGACGCGCGCCGAACGGCTGACCGCCGCGGGTGCCCGGATCCGGACGCTGGACGAGTTCCTCCGGCGCATCCTCGTCCTGGACCGCCGGACCGCTGGCGGTGGATCAGGTTCCCCTCCCGGCGTCCCGTAGGGCGTCGGTGGTGTGTACGGGTGTGGTGAGCAGGAACAGCCGGCCTGCGGCGGCGGTGGGCCGGAGGTCGAGGACGCCGGTGAACGGGCCGGTCACCAGCAACAGGACCTCGCGTGTGCGCAGGGCCCGCCACCATTCGCGCCCGGCGGTGACCGGCCGGTCGAACCACACCCGGCCGTCGGGCCCGCGCACCGTCAGACCCGGCGCACCCGCGAGCGCCGACCAGCCCGCGGCCGGAAGCCGCTCCAGGACACCCGGGTCCCGGGCCCACCCCTGCTCCACCAGCACCGGCCGCGCCTTCGCGGCGGGCACCAGCAGCACCGGCCGCCGGTCCGCCGTCAGCTCCGGCCACGCCCCGCACCCGGATCCCGCACCGGCAACGATCTCCACGCAACGCCCCCTGCCCCGTCCCGCACCCCGGCACACGCACCCCCGGTGCCGGGTTCGCCGCCCATCATCGCGCACCGGCCGCCCCGCGGCACCCTCACCGGGCGAGCGCCCGCCCCGGCCCCGGCGGGGCGGCCCACCCACCGGCCGGTGACACCCGGCATCCCCGGGCGCGCGCCGCTCACCGCGCGGAGCCTGCGGTTGTGTCGGGAACCGCGCCACCGGCACCGGGAGCAGGGTTCCGGGCACGCACGGCACACGGCCCGGTCCGAGCCGCCCGCAGCCCGCGCCCCGCTGACCTCGGTACGCCTCTTTCGTCACCCCGTCGGGCGCCACCACCACGATGGACGGTTGCGCCGCGACGATTGCGCGTCCGGCCGCCGGCTCCTCGTCGCGGGTGAGCGGGATCCCGGCGAAGAAGTCCGCCACGGCCACTGCCCGGTTCCCGGTCGGCCGGCTCGCGATGCTCGACGCAGCCCCGGCCGGGCACTGGCGGCTTACCCCGCGCTGGTGACCAGGCCGCCACTGCGTCGGCCTGCTGCTCGCTGCCGGACGTTGTGGACTGCGCGCTGGAGACCGGGCCGGGCACGCCCAGGTCGCACCGGCACCCGGATCCCGCACGGGCGTCGTGGTGGCGGGCGGGGATCTCGCGGGTTCCGGTCCGGGTGCCTGTGAACGCGCGAGGGTGGGCGCGGGCAGGGCGTTCCGGGACAAGGCGCGTACCGGGCCGGCTCGGTGCGCGGGCGGTTGTCACACGCCGAAGGTGCGTTCCTCCTCACCGGGCCAGCCGAGGATGACGTTGTGGGTTGTGCAGAGGCGCCGCCACCGCTTCGCGTCCGTCGGCTTCCTGGAGGTCCAGAGCACGCCGCTGATGTCGCGTCCGTCGGCGGACAGGCGGTCCATGTAGTCCAGCACCTGGCCGAGGCCGTGGCGGAGCTGGTCGGCGGAGTTGGTGTCGTTGACGGACTTGATCTCGATGACGGTCAGACGGCCGGGATCTTCGACGAGGAGGTCGAAAGCGATCTCCCGACCGATGGGTCGCAGGACGGTCCGGCCCCGCTCCTCGAGCAGGGCGAGGAGGTTGTTCTGAGTGGCGTTGTGCTCGTTGAGGGCGGCGGCGGTGGCTTCGGGGGCGGCGGCGGGGACACGCTGTGCGGGGTCGTGGTCGTCCTTGACGCGCAGGGCGGGCACGCCGGGCGGCGTGGGGGTGCGCCTGGTGGCCGGGGCGGCGTCGGGAACGGCGAAGGCGAAGCGTTGTTCGAGTTCGTCACGCCACTTGCTGACGGTGGCGAAGGTGCCTATGGACTTGGTGGCGTCCTTGAGGCGCCGGTCGCCGGTGTGGGGGATGCTGCCGAGGAGGGAGAAGGAGCGGCGGTGCCGGTAGCGGTCCACGTCGTCGCCGGGGTGCCGGTAGTAGTCGCCGACGGTACCGAGACGGACGTGGGTGGCGTCGCGGAAGATCACCCGGTCGCCGCTCCGGCAGAGGTTGACGAACCGGTTGCAGACGGCTGCCGCCCGGGCACTGAACCCCTTGTCGACGAACGCGGCGCGGACGGCGTCCTCGGTGGTGTCGGTGAGACCGGCGGTGGCCTCGTTGTAGCCGACGGCGCAGTATCCCTGGCGGAGCCACTGGGCCGCGCGGGCGTCCCGGTCGTCGGCGGGGTCGTCGACGTCGGCCGCGCCGGTGGCGAGAAGGTACAGGCCGGTGCTCTGCACGAGGGCTGCTTCCTTTCATAAAGCCGCCCCTCGTTCAGGAGCGGGTACCCGCGATCCCTGCTGCGGGGTCGATGCGGTGCCGCGTACCGGTGGGCGGTGTGTGTGGGTCAGTACATGCGTTCGGCGTTGGCGGCGCGGGCCCGGAGGGCGTCGGCCCGCTCGTGTTCGCCGCGGGCCGTGAGGATCTCCGCCTGGTACTCCATGGCGTACGCGTCGCCCAGGTCTGCGGCGATGGCGAAGGCGGCCAGCGCGTCCGAGGTGTAGCCGTGCGTGGCGAAGGCGACTCCGACCGCGGTGATCGGGAAGGCCAGGTCCTGGGCGTGGATGCGGCGGACCCAGCGCTCGATGGTCGGCCGGTCGTCGCGCTCGAACGCCAGCTTCACCAGGCCGAGCATGGCGTCGACGTCGCCGAGGTCGGCGGCCTGTTCCCAGACGAGCCGCGCCCGGCGGAGGTCGCCGGCCGTCTGGTGCAGTGTGCCGAGGTTGAATCCGGCGATGACGTTCCCGGCCTCCCAGGACCGGGTGTACCAGTGGAGCGCCCCGGCCCGGTCGCCCGCCGCGTGCAGCGCGGTGCCGTAGTTGGCCATCGCCACCGGCCGGCCGCGCTCGGCGGCCGCCCGGACCGCTGCCAGAGAATCGGCGGTGATCCGCCCGTCGGCATCGAGGTCGAGCTCCGGGTCCGGGTCCGCGGTGTCGTCGGGGCCCTGGCCCGGCGCGCCGGTCGGCGCTCCCGCGAGCAGGCTGCCGTCCTTGCGGCGGGGAAGGTGGAAGCGGCGGAATCTCATTCGGGTGATCTTGCCAGAGAGCCCCGATCGGCCGGGAGGGGGGCTTCCCGGTCGTATCCGGAGCCGCGCGGCCCGGGCGAACGTCTCGGCAGTCTTCGGGCTGCCGAGAGGCCCCGCCTCCGAGCCTTCGCCGGCGATCACCCGGATCGGGATTCCCGTCCGCTCGACGCGTCCCACGATCGGTGCGGCAGCGGTTTCCCGGTGTCGTGCCCGGTGCGGGCGGGTCTCAGGCCGTGCGGGCCTCGGCGAGGTGGCCGGCCAGGGTGCGGGTGGTCCAGTGGTCGGTGCCGAAGGTGGCGGTGAGGCCGGTGAGTGCCGACTCGTAGAGCGGGAGGGCCCGGTCGAGGTCGCCGGTCAGCTGGTACAGCCGGGCCAGGCTTCCGCTGCTGATCAGCGTGTCGGGGTGGTCGCCTCCCAGCCGGCGGGTGCGCTGCTCCAGGACGGTGGTGAACAGTTCCTCGGAGCGGTCGAACGCACCGGTGTCCCGCAGGGCCGTGGCCAGGTTGTGACGGTAGGTCATGGCCGCGACGCCCTCCGGCCCGGAGAGCTCCTCCTGGGCGGCGAGGGCCTCCTCCAGCAGCGGCACGGCGCCGGGTGCGTCACCGGCCCGTATGAGGCACGTCGCGTAGCCGGAGAGGGTGGACAGGGTGTCGGGATGCCGGCTGCCCAGGACCTCCCGGTGCTGTCGCAGGGTGGTCTCGAACAGATCGGCGGCGGCCGTGAGGTCGCCCGTCCAGTGGTAGGCGGAGGCCAGCAGCTTCCGGTTCGCCAGGGAGGCGGCGTGCAGCACGCCCAGGACCTGCTCGCGCTGGAGCAGGGTCCTGCGGCAGAGTTCCAGGCCCGCCTCCGGCTCTCCCGTCCTGAGGAGCATGTAGGCGAGGTTGCCCTGGCTCAGCAAGGTGTCGGGGTGGTCCTCGCCCAGGATCCGCACGCGCTTCTGCGCGACCTCCCGGTAGATGCGGGAGGCTTCCTCCCGTTGTTCGGCGGAGTCCAGGGCGTGGCCGAGGTTGCCGAGGCACTCCAGCGTCCTCGGGTGGTCCGCCCCCACCTGGTGGACCATGTCGGCCAGCGCCTCGCGGTACGTGGCGATGGCTTCTGCGGATCGCCCCGCGCCCTCGTACGCCCCGGCCAGGTTGTTCCGGACGGTGGCGGCGTTGAGCCGCAGGGGTGTCGAGTACTGCTGCTCCCAGTGGGTCAGGCCGCCGTGCTCGTGGCGGAGCAGGTCCTGGTAGATCTCGATCGCCCGGTCGTACTGGTGGCGGTTCTCGTAGGTGGTGGCCAGTCTGTTGCGCAGCGTGAGTGTCCGGGGGTGATCGGCGCCGAGGTGTGCGGTGCTGTCGGCCACCGCCGCGGCGAACTCGTCCTCCGCGCGCTGCAGTTGGCCGCGCGCCAGTTGGATCTCCGCGAGGCTCGCCCGGATGTGCAGGGTGATGAGGTCTCCGCCGCCGAGCACCCGGGTGGCCCGTTCCACGAGCTCCTCCAGGAGGTCGGCCGCAGGTTCGAGCCTGCCCGCCGCCATGAGCGAGGTGGCGACCGAGCCGCGGGCGTTCAGGGTGAACGGGTGGTCGGTGCCGAAGCGGTCGGCGGTCTGCCGGGCGTAGGCGGCGAAGAGCGGGAGGGCCTGGACGCTCTGGCCGTGCTCGTGCAGGTGCAGCGCGGTGTCGGCGAAGAGCCGGGACGGCCCGAGGTGGTAGGTGCCGGGGTCGGTGGTGGAGAGCGCGGTCGTATGTGCCGCGAGCCGGGCGAGTCGGACGGTGTCGGGATCCTCCTCCGGTCCGTTGGGGTACACGGCTGCGAGCAGGACGCGCTCGGCGGCCTCCCGTCCGCGCGCCGCGGGCGACGGCCCGTCCGCGGTGGCCCGCGCGGCCGCTTCGCGGGTGGCCCGGTCGCGCAGCACCTTCTGCACGAGCCGGTGGACGGTCACCTCCTGCGGGGTGAGGGTGACCATGCTGTAGGCGCGCAGCAGACCGAGCGCCGTCCTCGTCCGGACCGGACCGGCGGTGGGGCCGGCCAGCAGTTCCCGGGGGAGGCCGTCGGGGTCGAGCCAGGCCAGGGTGTGGAGCAGCTCGACGGAGAGCGGGTTGCTCTCGGCCAGCGCGGTCAGGGTCAGGGCCCAGACGCCGGCTACGGTCCGCTCGTCGCCGGCGTGGTCGAGGGCGGCCTCGTCCAGGAACTCGTGGAGGCTGCTTCGGTACTCCTGGACGCCGGTCATCGTCTGGTTCATGTAGGCGCCGGCCTGTTCCAGGGCGAGTGGCAGGTCGCCGAGTTCCCCGGCGAGCCGGTCGGCGTGCCACTCCTCCTCGGGGGAGGCGAACGGCGCCCAGGAGCCGATCAGCGCCACTGAGTCGGTGCGGGGCAGGACGCCGAGGCCGACGAACCGTACCTGCCCCTGCCAGCCGGTGGCGTGCCGGCTGGTGATCAGATGGTGTCCGCGCGGGAGACGGCCCAGGAGGTCCCCCAGCAGGGCCGGTTCCTCCACGTTGTTGTGGACCAGGAGCCACCTGTCGTGCTGCTGCAGCCAGGATCTGGCCCAGGCGGCCCGGGCGGGCAGCGACGGCTCCGTGCCCGTCCAGTGCGGGCTCAGCTGCTCGGCGATCGCGGCGAGGGCCGCCTCGGTGGCCCCGGGGACGGCGGAGTCGATCCACCAGATCAGGTCGTACGACCCACTGTGCAGGTGGGCGTACTGCAGGGCCAGCTCGGTCTTGCCGACCCCGCCCAGACCGTGCAGGACCACGGCCGCGGTGCCGGTGCTCCGGGCCAGCTCGGCCCGCACCTCGGCCAGCTCGGCCGTCCGGCCGGTGAAGGTGTGTTTCCGGGCGCGCAGGGACACCACGCCACGGGCCTCGGTGTCGGCGGCGTCGCGCACCGCACCGGCGGGCAGCACCGTGGTCCGGATGGTCACCGGACCGTGGATGCTGCCGCCGACGGCTACCGACGCGATGCCCTCGGCGTGGACCGGGACGGCGCCGGGCGGGTGGGGGTTCGTCACTCGGCGCCGGCCGGCGCGGCGACGGGCGGGGCGGGCGCGGTGGTGACGTTGGTGGTCACCGGACCGTGGATGCTGCCGCCGACCGCGACCGAGCCGGTGCCACTGGCCTCCACCCTGGTGGTGCCCCGGGGTTCCCCGGCGGGCAGCAGGGCGGCCAGCTCGGCCAGCAGTTCGGGATCGGAGCGCAGGGTACGCCGGATCTGGTAACGCAGGGCGCCCATGGCGTCCTCGCCATCCGGCCGGGTGGCATCGTCCAGGCAGGACTCCAGCTCGGCTCGCTGCTGCGCGTCCCTGCGGCGCCAGACCGAGTCGAGGATGCGCTGCCCCAGACCCGCGGTCGCGTCGGCTGCGGCCTCCTCGGCCCGGGTCAGGACCGCACCGCCGTAGGCGGCCGCCGCGGAGGTGACGGCCGGACCGGCCAGTGCCATGAACGCATCGAGTTCCATGATCCCCAACTCCCCTCGACCGCACCGGACATGGGCGATCGGGAGCAAGTCTACGGACCGCCGGCACAGGGTGGCGGGAAAAGTGTCCGGATCGGGTCGGGCGGGCCGCTGTTCGTGCCGGCCGAAGCCATGGGGTGCTGCCGATCGGGCGCAGGCCGGTGGGGACGAGGGTCCCCAAGGCGGTACGGGCGATGGCGGTGCCGGGGCGGCAGGCCGCGGGCGACCGGCGGAGGGCGACCGGCGGACGGTCGGTCCGATCGTGGAGGCGCGGCCGCCGCGGCGCCCGGGACGGGCCGTCCGGAGACGGCCGGGGCCGCCCGGAGTACCGGGTGCTACGGCGCACAGCACGCGACGGCGCTCGACGAGAGCCTGCCCGCCTTCGCGCGCGGCGGTCCCGGCCGGGGCGCCGCTGCCGAAGGGCGAAGGACGACCGCTCGGCCACGGCCATGGCCGACATCGCCGCGACGTTCCCCCGCCACCGCGAACTGTTCCGCAATGAAGGCCCGCGACGACGACCCGGCGCTCGCCGAGAAGGAGCCGGCCGACCGACGGTGCACGAGCGGTACCACATCTGGCCCGGCCGCACCCGCCCGCCGCCCCGGTCGTCACCGACGCCGGGCTCCTCGCCCCGGCCGACCGCCAGGAAGCCGTCACGGCGTCCGGCCGGGGCGCGACAGCCCTCCCGCCAGGGGGCCGCGGTTGTTCCCCCGGCCGGTCGGCCCGCGCCCCGTCGGCGCCCTGGCCGCATCGGCCCTTCTCGTCCGACCGGGGTGTGGCGGCCGCTCCCGCCCGCGCGGCCGGGTGTCGTGTTCACCGGGGGTGGTGTCGTCGCTGGTAAGGCGATCTGCGGATGGGGCCGCCCTGGCGGGTGGGCCAGGTGGGAGCGAGGACGAGCGGGTTCACGAGGACGAAATCCCCGGGGTGGACCCAGCGGGCCTGTGTGTCGAGGAGGCCGGGCCCGCCTTCGCCGGTACACGTGGTCGCGCAGGACGTCGTAGGCGAATCCGCCGGCTGCCAGCAGCAGCGGCGCGGTGAGGCCGGCGCCGGTGCTGACGGTCCAGCGGGCCGCGGTCATCGCGCGCGGGTCGGTCTTCATCTCCACAGCGTCCCGGGGATGTCGAGCGACAGGGACGCCGCGGTGTTCCCCGGCCGATGCGGCTGCTCCCCGCCCGGGACCGGCCGGCCACTGGCCCCGTGCCCCGGGGTTCTCGGCCCCGGCCCGGCTGCTGCGCCTGCTCCCTGTCCCGGCCCGCTGCGTCTGGTCGCCCTCGCGGGTCGCGGCCTGCCCGGGTCCGCTCCCGCCCGCTTGCCGTGGATTTCTGCGGGGAGGGGCCGGACGGGTGCTTCCGTGCCGAATCGGCACGAAGGGCCGTGTCCTGCCCCGGGTCCGCTGTCGGGGCTGGGCTGTTGGGCCCCTGTGCCGGTGCGTCGGTGATGCCGGGCAAGCTGTTGATCATGTTTACGGGACGGTTGCGTGTCCGGCCGGACGAGGAGCGCGTGCGGTGGGCGCTGGAGCCCTCCGCGGCCGTGGGGCCGTTGCGTTTCGGGACGGGTGCTGACGAGGTGACGGACGTCCTGCTCGGTGTCACCGGGGACGGCGAGCACCCGTATGCGGAGCGGCGGGCGGGGCAACAACGCGTGGAGGCCCTCGCAGGGCCGGTACCGGGAGTTCGGTCTGCACCTGTACTACCGGGACGGGCCGCTGTCCGGTGTCGCGGTCGACGCGCTGTGCGGGCCGCAGGTCACCGCCGGGGGCACCGCGCTCGTCGGCCGGGTGCATTCCGTGCTGGAACGGTGGACGGCCGAGCGTGCCGAGATCCTGGCTGTGCGTCTGTGGCGGGACCACGTTCGCCGCTCCGGGCGGCAGCACTGGCTCGACCACGAGCGGGGCAACCTGCACTGGTACTGCTGCGGCAACCCCTTCGAGGCGCGAGCCCTCCTCGACACGGTGATGAACGCGATGTCACCTCGGAGCGCCCGTGAACTCCGGAAGATCGTCAACAGGCTTGACGCCGGCTACCGCATCCCCCTGCCGCCGCATGACGGCAGGGGACCGTGAAGGCTGGGCGGATGGGCGTCCATCCCCGTGCCGGGTCGGGGCGGGACAGCCGCCGTCGGTGGTGGGGCGGATCTGCTCACCGGCCGGAGGCGCCGTGCTCGGGGAGGTCGGGCAGGAGCGTCGACGCCTGACCGGCTGTCCGGCGAAGGGCCAGGCCCAGAAGCAGTCCGAGTACGACCAGCAGGCACGACGACCCGCCACCGCCACCAG
The DNA here is from genome assembly GCF_044764505.1 of Kitasatospora sp. NPDC094019. Lineage (NCBI taxonomy): Bacteria > Bacillati > Actinomycetota > Actinomycetes > Kitasatosporales > Streptomycetaceae > Kitasatospora > Kitasatospora sp. NPDC094019. Next base: position 31,546 of record NZ_JBIWIF010000013.1, on the reverse strand, counting down.
TACTGCCGCCACTGCCGCCTCGCGGAGGGGCGGCCGGAGTCCGCGGGCGGGGATCCCAGCCGTACCAGACCAGGGCTCCGCGAGAGGAGATGATCTCGGACCCCAGGACGGGGAACAGGGTGTCGCGCCAGTGCGTGTAGAACGCCGTGCCCGCGGAGCGGGCACTCCGGCCGCTGCGCACCCGGTAGATCGCCAACGCGTCCTTGAGGTCGCCGTAGCTGATCATCACGTCCTCGCCCGGACGGCAGGAACGCAACTGCGCCGTTGCGCTGGGGACGCCCTGCGCCGCAACTGCCATGCGCATCGGGCCCCAGCCGAGCGCGGCCGCGCGGGCCCCCTCGAAGGTGGCGAACACCCGATCGTGGATCTGGACACCGTTGTCCTCGTGGGCACGCCATGGCTCGTAGACCCACATCACCCCCCAGCCGGAACCCTGCTCGGCTATGCTGTCGCCTCCCGTGGGCCGCGGCGTCGTGGCCCGGGCATCGAGTCTGGCGCGATTCCGGGGCCGGGGCCAGAGCCGGCGTCCGCAATCCCGGACGTACCGGCGGCGGAAGGCTCTCACCGAACCGGTCGCTGTGACGGAACCCGTACCGGGCCGCGACGCCGGGTCCGCCGGCCCGGGGCCGGCGGCCGGCAGGGATCGGGGTGCCAGCGCTGACATCCGTGCGTGACATCGCGCTGCCCGGAACGTAGTCGGCCCGCACGGCAGCTGGCGTGGAGAGGACTTGCGGCGTGGACCGGGAAGCGAGTGGCGACATGATCGCGACGATGCCCGCAGGGACGTCCACCTCGGGGGAACCGCTGGCCGACGTCGCGACGGGCTGCGAGGCGGTTCCCCGGGGATGGGGGGAAGCGGTGGCACCCCGGCGAGGACTGGAATTTGCCGCCGTCCTGCGACTGCGCGCTCCTGGGCACGGCCGTTCCCCACCCCGTACTGCTCACACTGGCACGGGAGTTGTCCGCGCCGGCAGTCGGAAGCTACGGCAGCCTGTACCTCCTGGGCGACGCCGCGCACATCGTGCCACCGATGAGCGCCAAGGGCATCCACCTCGCTCTGCACGACACCGAGGTCTTCGCCCGTGCGGTGATCCGCCATGCCACCGAGGGCGACTCCGGCCTCCTCGACAACTACTCGCAGACCTGTCTGCCGCACATCTGGAACTATCAGGCGTTCGCCACGTGGATCACCGATATCATGCACAACGCCGGATTCGCCGGCTACGAGGGCGAGTTCAAGAAGCAGATCGCCCGCGCCGAACTCCACCGCCAGTTCGCCTCGGAGTCGGCGAACAAGCTGTTCAGTGAACTCACAGTCGGAACCAACTAGGGAGCGTATTGGGTCGTGATCAGCGAGTTGCCCTGGTGAGGTCTTTGATCCAGATCATCGAGGCGCGTAAGTGGAGACCGGCGAGGTAGCTTTCCGGGGTCTTGTCGCACCTCGTGGCGATGCCTCGCCATGCCTTCAGCTTGTTGATCAGCCGCTCGACGGTGTTCCGCCTTCGCCCGAGCGATGAGCGTCTCCGAGGCCATGGTGAAGGAATGGGGCGCCGCCTGGGACCGGGCAGCCGGCCGGAGCAACCAGTCGGGCAACCCCGGCCGGCCGGCCGCTGCCCGCCGCCCCACCGCACAACGCATCATCGAGGTCCGTATCCGACCCCTTCCCGCAGCCGGCCCCGCCGGACCCACCCCCGGCTCCGACTTCACCCCCGAAGACATCGCCTTCCTCCGCAGCCACGTACCCGCCGACCTCCGAGGAATCGGACCCTGCCGCCCACTGCCCCCGGCCGGCTACACCTCGGCGGGACTCCCCATCCGCGTCCCACGACCCCTCGACCGCCTGCGCCTACGAGCCCGACGCCCCGAACCCCGCGTCGCCGTCGCCGTCCCCCACACCACGACCACCACCCGCCCACGCAACGCCGGCTGCCCATGACACCCGCACCCCACCACCGCACCCGGCCCCGAACACACCACCCCCCGACACTCGACCTCATCGCCCTGCGCGACCAACACCTCCACCACTACCTGCGCTACGCCTCCCTCGTACTGCCGGCCGCCCTCGCCCGGCAAGCCGTCCACGAAGCCTTCGACAACCTGGCCCGACGCTGGCACGACGTCCTCGCCACACCCAGCCCCACGGCCTGCGCCTGGCAGAGCGTCCGCCACCGCATCCGCGCCCTGGCCGGCCCCGACCCCCTCGCTCCCGTGGCCCACCTCACCGCGTCCGAGCAGGACGTCCTGCTGCTCCACCTGGTGCTCGGGCTCCCGCCGGCCGAGGTGGCGCAGCTCACCGGCACCGATCCGGCGGCCGTCCACGTCCGCCTGCGTTCCCTCACCCGCCGCGCGGGCTGACCCCACCGCAAGGAGACCGGGCGGTTGTGCCGTGCGGGCACCGGACCACGGGGAAGGCGGTCGCCATGTCCGTTCCCTGCGGGGAACGCGGACCACCGCAGCGCCGCGCGGCGCAGACCCGGGCCGGCTCGCGCGGACACCTTCCGGCGAGGAGGAAGAGCCCGAACAGGAGCCCGGCACGGACCCCGTCGATCCCCGCTCATGTCCCCTGTCCCGGCCATTCGCGACCAACGGCCCGCCGAACCAGCCTCTCCAACAGCCCGTCCGACCCCGGATCTTGCCGGTGGAGGCGGTCGCGCTCCTGGATCCGCCTGGCACCGGAGATCACCTGCTCCAGCAGGTCGACCGCCTCACCGGTGCGTCCTGCCTGCCGGTAGGAGGCGGCGAGGCCGGCGCGGACAGTGAGGGTGAGCAGGTGGCCGTCGCCGAGGACCCGCACGCTGTCGGCGAGGACCTCCTCATCGATGAGGATCGCCTTGCCGACCCGGCCCGCCCGCCGGTAGCAGGACGCGAGGTTCGTACGGGTGGCCAGGGTCTCGGGGTGTACTGCGCCCAGTTGCCGCCGCCGTTCGGCGAGTACCTGCTTCTCGAGCTCGGTGGCTTCGCCGGTGCGCCACGCCTGCCGGTAGGAGGCGGCGAGGTTACTGCGAGCAGACAGAGTCTGGGCATGGTCGTGACCCAGGAGCCTCCCGCAGTCGGCAACCACCCCTTCCAGCAGGTCGACCGCTTCCCCGACACACCCCGCCTGCCCCAGGGCGGCCGCGAGGTTGGCACGAGCCGTGAGGGTGTGGAGGTGGTCGTGGCCCAAACGACGCCCGATGTCGGGCACCACCCGTTCCAGCAGACCGATCGCTTCGCCTGTGCGCCCTGCCCGCCGGTAGGAGGCGGCGAGGTTGACGCTCGCGGTGAGGGTGTCGGGGTGGTTGTCACCGAGCAGGCGTTTGCTGTCGGTGAGTGCCTTTTCCTCGATCGCGATCGCCTCGCCGGTGCGCCCCGCTTGCCAGTAGGAGGCGGCGAGGTTGGCACTCGCGGTGAGGGTGTCGGGGTGGTTGTCACCGAGCAGGCGTTTGCTGTCGGTGAGTGCCTTTTCCTCGAGCGTGATTGCTTCCCCGGTGCGCTCCATTTGCCGGTAGCAGGATCCGAGGCTGCTACGGGCAGCCCGGGTATCGGGGTGGCTGCTGCCCAGTAACCGTTCACTGCCGGCCAGTACCTGTTCCAGCAAGTCGATCGCCTTACCGGTGTTGCCGGCTTCCCGGTAGGAGGCCGCGAGACTCGTACGAGCGGCGAGAGCACGAGTGACGTCGTGACTGAGAAGTCGCTCGCTGTCGGCGACCACCTGTTCGCCGATCAGGATCGCTTCGCCGGGGAGTCCGGCCTGCCGGTAGGACGTTGCGAGGTTCTCCCGGGCGACGAGGGCGCTGGGGCTGTCGCGGCTCAGCAGCCGTTCGGCATCGGCGGCGAGACGCTTCCAGTGGGCGAGCGCGGCGGAGTAGAGGCCGGCGTTGCTCAGACCGGCGCCCGCCGCGAACAGCACAGGGTGCGCATCGGGGTTCCAGAGCAGGTCGCCGGCGTGGGCTGCGAGGGTAGCGGTATTGGCGCCCAGGACAGCGGTCAGAAGGGGTACAGGGTGCTCGCGCTCGTAGTCCCAGACCTCCCTGAGGGCGTCGGCGACAGCGTGGACGGTTGCCGGCGTCTCGCCCACAGCGATGCCCTCCCGGACGGTGCGGGCGGTCAGGCCGTGCAGACGTATCGCGCGCGGACTGTCCTCCGCCTTGCTCGTGAGCAGGGCGTACTGGTGGAGCAGGCGAACGGCGGCGCGTGCCTGGTCGGGGGTGACCGGTGCCGGTGCGGCGGCGCCGGGTGACGGCGCGCGGTAGGTGGTGAGGTAGCGGGTGAATGCGGCGGTGGCCCAGAGGTCCTGAGGGTGGCCGGCAGCGTCGAGGTGCGCGGCGAGGCGGATGGCAGGCGCAGCGAGGCCGACGGGTTCGCGTTGCTCTGCTGCGTCGAGTGCGAGGACCAGGGAGGCGGTGACCTGTCGGCCGTAGCCGTCGGTGTCGGCAGCCGGCGGCAGCAGGGCCTCCAGACGGGACGTGCGGTCGCTGAACAGGTGGAGGTAGCGGGTACTGGCCTTGTCCTCGTTGATCATGTACGCCGCGGCGTGGGCGAGGGCGAGGGGAAGTCGGCCGAGCGCTTCGACCAGGTCGTCGGCGCCCGCGTCGAGCAGATGCTCCGCTCCGGCCGTGGCGAGCCGCTCGCGCAGGTAGGCCAGCGCTTCGGCGCGGGTGTAGATACCGATGTCGACGACCGCCCGGCCCGCACCCGAGACGAGCGCGTCACGTCGGCGGGTGGTGGCCAGCACCCGTGCGCGGCTTGCGGATCCGGCCAGTGGGTGGGGCCACCACGGCTGGGCGCCTTCGAGGTCCGTGAGATCGTCGAGGACGACCAGCCACGAACGGTCGGTCGTGGCAAGCCACTCCTTGAAGGCTTCCGCATCGCGTTCGGCTTCCCGCCCGTCCGCGCCGGGTGCCCCCACCTGGTGCGCGGCTCTCGCGTACGTGGAAACGATCTGCGAGATGTCGGCGGCATTCACCCAGACCAGGACGTCCACGCCCTCGGCGTGGGCCCGGCGGGCGTACGTGGCGGCGAGTTGGGTCTTTCCGACGCCGCCGCCACCGGACAGGACCTGGGTGAGCACCACGGTGGCGTTCCGCTCCCGCGCCCCGTCGATCACCTCCCGCAGGCCCGGACGGGGCTGGACCGCCGAAGCCAGCGGCGGCACCGCACCCACCCGAACCGGCCGCCATACCGGTACGGGCGGTGGCGCGGGGTGGTAGTTGTTGACCGTCATGTTCCCGGCCTGGAACAAATCGCCGCGGACGGTGCTGCCCTCGACCCGGTTGTGCACCTCCGTGTGCTCGACACGGCTGCCCTGTCCGACGGCGGAGTGTGCGATGTCGTGCCCCGCTCCGACGGCCTTCTCGCCCGACGCCTCCACCCGGACGGCGGGAGGCGTCCGCGCACCGGTCGGCCCGCTGACCGCCACCGGCGCGTCGCTCTCATCGACCGAAGCCGGCACCGCCGGGATGCGGTCCGGACCCGGGACCGGTGTGCTGTCCCTCTCGGCCGGGCGGGCGCTGCCGGCGACCTCCCCCCGGTTACCGGGATCGCGAACGGCGGCTGGCTCGTGCGGCTTCCCGGGCCTGCCGCACCAGGACCAGGGAGGCGGGGTCATGGCCGACTCCCGATCGAATCGATGCCGTGTGCGTCACCGCGGACGGATCCGGGCCGAGCGGGACGGACGTCGACGTCGCACTCGTCGAACCACCGGACGCCACCACCCACCGCTGCGGTCCGGGCGCCGAGCGCTCCGGCCACCACGATCAACACGATGTCCATCACGCCCCCAGGACACTTCTGCGACGGACACCGTCCGCTCACCCCCGCCGCAGCGTACTGCCGGCACATGCCCCACCGGAGCCGATCCCGCCAACCGCCCGGGAGCGGCTCCGTCCTCGGGTCCCTGGGGAGCCAACGGCTCCTGAAGCCGTGCGTGCAACCGCCATCACCGAAGCCGGAACGGCCCTGCCGGTGGAGCCCCGCGCGTACCGATCTGTACGGTGTCGTCGACCACCGCTGGGCGGACTGAGCACCGACCGGGCGGTCTGGTCCTCGACGACCGGGCGAGGGCGTCCTCGTGGCTGCGTCAGGTGTCGTTGCCGACCTGGCGGGCGGTCCACCACAACAGGGCGCAGGTGCCCAGCGCGAAGTGCAACACCACCACCTGCTACTCACCCTCCGGGCTGGCCTCCACACCCTCCACCAGCTCCTTGTGCTGGCGGGGCACCCGGGGATGCCACTCCCGCTCGACGAACTGGGCGAGCGCGGCGACGCCCTGGGCGAACCTTAAGCTGCGGGACACCTTCGGCTTCGCCTCGGCGGCGGCCTTCGCTGCCACCAGCTCCTGGTCCTCCTCGATACCCATCGCCGTCAGCAGATCCTGCTGGTCGGCTTCCAGACCGGGCCAGCCGGCCCGCTGCGCCTGGACACCGACGGTCCTCCTGCAGGAGGTTCCGCAGTTTGCGGGTGCTGGCCTGCTCATATCGTTGGTCGGTTTGAGCGGGTGGTGAGGTGGGTGCGGATCTGTTGGTACAGGTCCGTGACCTCGGTCGGCGCCTCGGGGTGGGCGGCCGCGAACGCGGCACCGATGCGGGGCTTGCTGGAGCGATGTTCGGCCTGGACGGTGTCCAACAGCGTCTTGTCGATTTGAGCGAGGAATGCCTCGATCTCGCCGGCCTTCGTTCCGCCGGTGCCGAACGTGTCGGCCAGGGTGAAGACGCCGGCGCGGTTCCAGTAGGCCCGCCAGGCGGCGAAGTCGGCGTCGTCGGCGGGTGGGTCGTCCGGGGCGAGGCGAAGCTTTCTGAGCTGCTTGCCGAGGTTGGCCGTGGACGCGAACGCCGGGCCGTCGGCTATGACGGCCCAGGGGATGTCGAACGCCTCCAGGTAGTTGATGTACCCGCCGAAGCTCGCATCGCCGTTCACGTCGACCATCGCGATGTTCGCGCTACCAGGGTCGCCGAGGCCGCCCGGGTTCTGGCTCCACCACTGACTCAGGGCGCCGAGTTCGGTGGCCCCTTCGCACAGGATCACCCCTGAGGCGAAAAGCAGTGCTCGTACGTCGGAGAGGAGGAGTCGCTGCATCCAGTTGGCGAGCTGGGGGCGGTGCGCGGCGGGCACGGAGCTGACGCGGGTGCCGTCGGTCTGTTGGGTGAGGCGTACGACGCGGTCGAGGTCCTCGATGTCGGAACAGGGGACCATGTCGGGGCTGTGCGTGATGACGATGCCCTGCACGCTGGCGAGGTGGCGTGACAGGCTTCGCTGGACGGTGGGGTGCAGGTTGACGGCCGGCTCGTCGAGGACGAGGACGCGACCCGGCTCTCCTGCCAGCAGGGTGGCGAGCAGCAGGCACTCCTGGACGCCGGCGCCCGCGAACTGGACAACGCGGGCGCTGCCGGCCGGGCCGACGAGGATGTCGATCGTCATACCCTGATCGGTGGTAGGGGTGCTTTGCAGGTGAAGGTCGAGCCGAGTGATGTCCATGAAGGTCGTCCGAGCTTGTGCGAAGCGCCGCTGCTCCTCGATGGTGCCGTTCTTGAGGCGGTACAACTCGGCGGCCACCGCGCTGCCGTCGCGCAGATCGGCGGGACCCCGCAACTGTGCGAGGGGGAAGTCTCGCGCGAGGGGGAGCCGGCGGTTGTTGGTGAGCACCAGGCCTCGACGCAGCACTGCGGCGAGGACAGAACGGAAGTCGTAGCGTTCCTGGCCCGTGAGTTCGCGGCCCAAGGCGTGCGAGAGCGCCGCGATGGCGGATGGCTCGACGCCCGAGCCGTCGGTGAGGGCCGGGACATCGATGGCACGCGCTCTCGTGGAGTCGATGTTCGCCATGATGCGGGCGAAGTCGATCGCCGCAGGCTCCGTCTCACCTGTCAACGGCGATACCTCCTCTCGCAGGAAGAGGTAGATCATCGTCGCTTCCTGCGCTCGCTGCTCCGTCCCCGTTTCCGTGAACCGCAGCAGCGGCGAAGCGGAGCCGCCCTCCGTCCAAGGCGGAAGCTGGCCGCGGCAGAGCCAATCGGCGTGGGGCCCGCGGAGGATCCACTGCATCGGCTGGCCGTTGTGGTCAAACTCCCATGCAGCCCACCAGCGGGTCCGGCGGTGTGCCGAGAATGCGATCCGCAGCGTGCCGCGAAACAGGGACGTGACGGAGTCCGCTGCAACGTTCAGCCCCGGAAACAGCGCGAGCACGTCTCTCTCCGGATGCCTCGTCTCACCATGAGCGTTGAGTGCGTTGGCGGCTACCGCGGCTTCCGCGAACAACCGCACCAACTCCTGCTCCCCGGGCTGGTCCAGCTCGATTTCGAGGCTGACGGTGTAGGCGGCGGCACCGAACCGGCCAGCCCGCTCATACAGCTCCAACGGATCGGAGCCGTCTCGGGAGCCGCCAAGTCCTTGCTCCAGGACCAGCAGAGGCAGCGCGACGGCGGCGCCCAGGTTCGACTTCCCGGCACCGTTGGGCCCGGTGACGACCGTCGTCCCGGGCCTCAGAGTGAGGTCGAGGGAGGCGAAGGAGAGGAAGTCCTGAGCCGCTATCGAGTGAATCTTCATGAGACGCCGTCCGTCCGTGCCTGGCCGATGCGGAGGAGCATGGCAGACCGCGATGGTCGGCAATGGGCTTTTCGCCTTACAAGCGGAGCTCATCACTATCACGCCTGTATAACTTACTAAAAAGGCGTGGAAAGCGTCGGAGGGGAGGCATAGGGTCGGCCTAGCGTTACAAGTTAAATAAATAGGCGTGGAGGTTGTGGGTGTGTTCGTGACGACCGGTCAAGCCGGGACGGCACTGGGGTGCTCGATCCCGACGGTGAGGAAACTGCTGGCCACCGGTGTGGTCCCGGGCGTGCGCGAGCAGGGTCGGCAGGTGTTCCCGCTGGCCGCTCTCCAGCAGTTGCAGGCCCGGCCCGCCGCCGACCTGACCGTGCTCGGCACGGCCGAGGTGGCGGTGCTGCGCTCGGACGCCCCGGCCCGGGTCGACGAGCCGGACCGCGACTGGATCGGCTTCGGCACCGCATTGAACGAGGCGCAGCTGCTGGCCGCGCTGTCCGGGTGGTGGCGGTGCGACCCGGCGCGGGTCGCGGCTGGCGGGGTGCTGCCGGTGACGGTGGCCGGGTTCGTCGTCGCGGTGCTGACCGGCCTGGCCGAGTGGGAGCCGGACGGCACGGTCGGCACCGCGGGCCGGTTCCGCTTCCCGAAGGCGCGCCTGGTCGGCTACCTGACCGACCTCACCGCCCCCGCCAACGCCGCTACCTCCACCGACCCTGAGGACGCCCGCCTGGCGGGCCTGCTGCTCGGTGCTCGCCTGGCTTCCGTCTCCGGCGGCCCGATCGCCTACGTCCCTACCGACCCGACCACCGACACCGCCGCCGAGAAGAAGTGACACCCTGATGGACCGTAAGACGTACACCGCGAAGGTCGCCGAGCTGCGCCCGCTGCGCGAGGAGATCGGCAAGGCCGAGAAGACGGTCGCGGCCGCGCAGGCCGCACTCGACAAGCTCAACCTGCAGCGCGCCCGCCGGATCACCGAACTCGCGGGGTACGAGGGCGCGAAGGCGGATGCCGTCGCGAAGGCATCCGGGCTGTCGGTCGGCGACGTCGTGCGGATCGCCCCGCTGCTGGACCCGACCCCGGCCGCCGTGCGCGCCGCCAAGACCGACGACCAGTCCGCGGCGCCCGTCGAGGCGCCGAAGGCCGAGCCGGTCGCCGAGCCCGCCGTCGCGGTCGCCCCGGTGCTGACCCGCCCCGCCGCCGTCGTCGAGCAGTCGGCCCCGGCCGCCCCGGAGACCGAGGCGCCGATCGAGGTCGAGGACCAGGCCGTCGTCGAGCAGCCCGCTCCGGCCGTGGCCGCCGTTGCTGCGCCGGTCGTCCCGGCGGCTTCGGTCGCTCCGGTCGCTGTGGTGGATCGTCCGGCCGTTGCCGCCGGTCCGCGTGAGCTGCCCACCCTCCCCGAAGGCCCGGCGGGCGCACGGTTCGAGGCCGTGACCACGGGCCTGGTGTCCAAGCGCCCGAACTTCGTCCAGCAGTCCCGCTCGACGGTGTTCCTGGACGCGGCGACCGGCGACCTGGCGGTGCGCGACCGCGTGGTGCGCCTGGACCTCGGGGCCCGCACCCCGGGCGAGATCCTGGACGCCGTCCTCGCCACCGCGCCCGGCACCGAGCGGGTCTACATCACCGCCGGCGCGCCGTGGCACGACGGCGCCGAGCGCTACTCCACGCTCAAGGACGCGGTCGCGGCCTGGCTGAACACCCCGAGCCCTCGGTGGACGACGGCGGTCGGGTCGGGCCGGGACAAGCTGGCCGGGCACTTCGTGCACCAGCGTCAGCCCGTGGGCCGCTACGCCCCCGCCGCCGCCCCGGACGCGGGCACGGTGGAGATCCGCTCGATCGGGGAGTGGTTCGACGCGGACGGCGCTGACGTGGCGGTGTGCCGTCAGGCGTTCACCCTGCTGTGGCAGGCGCTGCGCCGGCACTGGGACGACGTGGTGCTGATGGGTTCGCCGTCGCAGACCGGGCGGGACCTGTGGACCCGCACCATCCCCACCAAGGGAAAGTGGGCGGGCGGCTACCCGGTGCTGTCGGAGGAGCTGCGTGGTCTGCTGCACGCGACCGGCGGCCAGGGCCGTACCGAGCTGATCCTGCCCCCGCGGGTGCCGGAGCAGCTGCCCGCGCTGGTGGAGTACGACCGCACCTTCGCCTACGCGAAGCACTTGTGGAAGTCGCCGGTCGATGTGCCGGTGCGCATCACCGCCCGGGCCTTCGCGGCGATGACCCAGGCCGAGCAGACGAAGGCGTTGATGCGGTGCTCGCACTGGAACATCAGGGTCACCGTCCCCGCCGGCTGGGAGCACGTCGGCCTGTTGCCCGCCCCGGTGACCGGTGAGCGCGCCTGGGTCTACCCCTCGGAGCCGGGGACGACGTTCACGACCTGGGCGGGCGGCGCGGAGGTGCACCTCGCACTGTCGAACCACCTGATGCCGTGGCGGGTCGAGATCCTGGGCGGCCTGGTGTGGGAGGACGGCGACCCGCTGGACAGCTGGGGCAAGAAGCTCAAGGCCGCGTGGGGGGATCTGACCAACCTCTCGAAGATCCACGGTGACGAGCGGCAGCGGCAGGCGGCCTACCTCGCCTCCCGCGCGGTGCGTTCGGTGCTGCTGTTCGGGCTGGGCGGCTTCGCGCAGCGCCCGCGCCTGGTCTCTGGCACCACCCCGGTCGGCGAGGCGCTCCCGGCCGGAGTCGAGATTCTCGGCCAGGACGAGAGCGTGGTGACCTGGCAGCGGCAGGCCGGGTTCTCCCGCGACCCCTACGCCCACCCGGAGTGGGCCGCGTACGTGTGGTCGGGGGCCCGGGCGGCGCTGCTGGACACGAAGTACCGGCAGGGCAAGGAGGTCGTCGGCTACGCCGGTGCCCTGCACGCGAAGCCCGGCAGCGTCGTGTACTTCGGCACGGACGGCATCGCCCTGACCGAGCGCCAGCCCTGGCCCTACCGGGGCGAGCCCGGTGACTACCTCCTCAAGGGCCACCTCACCGGCCCCGTCGAGCACCCGGTCAGCCAGGAGCAGTACCTGCAGCTGCGTGGCCTGGGCCGCGCCGAACTCGCCGCCGAGCAGGCGCCCGGAGGTGAGCAGCGGTGAGCCCGGCCGACCCGCAGAATCCGAACGAGGCCGCGCGCCTGACCCAGGAGCTGATCGACCAGGGCTACACCAAGCGCCAGGTCGCCAAGATGCTGGGCCGCGACGCCAGTCTGGTGAGCCAGTTCTTCACCAAGGGCAAGGGCGCAAGCATGGCGGGCGCGCTGCGCCAGCTGGTCCGCGCGGTACGCGGTGGCCAGCGGGACGAGGAGGAGCTGTCCGCCGTCGCCGGGGCGAACACCACGCGGCGCACCACCAAGGGCGGGCAGAAGGCCCGGGTGCGGGGCAAGGACACCATCGGCACCCCGGGCGGCAGCATGGCCGGCCGCGCAGGGAAGCAGGCCATCAAGTCCGGCGCCGCGCACCTCGCCCCGGTCGTCCACGCGACCGGCCAGGCCGGCGGGCGCCTGGCCTTCACCGTGCGGATGAAGGCCGACCAGTACGTCTACAGCGCGGGCTCGGAGAAGGACAGCGGCGGGGTGCGCCGCGGATTCATCCCCCGCTCGGACGGCACCGAGGAGCGCACCTACGGCTCCAGCAGCAGCGGCGGCTTCGACGCCGCCGAGTGGTCCCAGCGCGTCGCCGAGCACCACGGCGACGTCACCGAGGCCATGAAGGAGTGGCTGGTGGAGACCGGCCGCGCCGTCGAGGACGCCGACATCGCCTACCTGGAAGTCCGCGGCTGGGTGCCGCCCGAGCAGTAGAACCCCGGTCGGCCTCTCCCCAACCCATGACCTGGCCCCGGGAGTGAGGCCGCCCACCCGGCCCTTGCCACAGTCCCGCCCGTACCCGCCCCGCCGTCTCAGCATCCGAAGGAGAACCCCGCGCCGTGGACAGCACCACCACCGCCATCGAGGACGTCCCGGCCGGGCTGCGCGGCCCGGCTTCGCTGCCCGCCCAGGCCGAGCCGGCCGCCACGGTGGTGAACCCGTTGCCCCTGCACTGGTTCCAGAAGGACGCCGTCGCGGCCGCGGTGAAGGCCGTCAAGAACGGCGGCCGCGCGACCGTCGTCGCCGCCACCGGCTCCGGCAAGACCCTGATCGCCGCCGGCTGCGCCCGCCGCCTGGCGGCGAGGGGCCGGGTGCTGGTGCTGGTGCCGACGATCGAGCTGCTGGAGCAGACCGCCGCCGCCTGGTCCCTCAAGGGCGGGCGCCGCGGACTTGCCATCGCGGCGTGCTCGCGGGCGGAGGCGCTGGAGAGCGCGGAGGCCGGCGGCCGCGTCCACGCCCGGGTGACCACCCAGGCCGCCCGGATCGCGGACCTGGTCGCCTCGGTGAAGCCGGGCGAGCCGGTCACCGTCTACGCCACCTACGCCTCCCTGGAGCGCATCGTCACCGCGCACAAGGACTTCGGGCTCCCGGCCTGGGACGTCGTGATCATCGACGAGGCGCACCGGACGGCTGGCGCCGAAGGGAAGGCGTGGGCGGCGATCCACTCCGACGAGAAGGTTCCGGCGCTGCGCCGCCTGTACTTCACCGCCACCCCGAAGATCGCCGACGACACCAAGGCCAAGCCGGGCCTGGCCGACCTCACCGCCGACGCCGACGCCGACGGCCAGGGCGCCGAGCAGCTGCCCGCGCTCTGCTCCATGACGGACACCTCGATCTACGGCGAGACCGTCTGCACCTGGACCCTCGGGCAGGGCATCGAGCACGGCTACCTCGCCGACTACCGTGTCCTGGTCCCCGTCGTCACGGACGAGGACCTGCGCGAGCTCCTCAACCTGCCCGCCGTCGCCGATCTGCGCTCTCAGCGCTCCAACGAAGAACTGCTGCGCCTCGCGTTGCAGATCGCGGTGCTGCGCGCCGTCGCCGACCTCCAGCTGCGCCGGGTCATCACCTTCCACTCCCGGGTGACTGCGGCCCGGGAGTTCGCCGCGACCATGAACGCGACCGCCGCACTGCTGCCCTTCGCGGACCGGCCGGAGCGGGTGACAGCCCTCGCGGTGGCCGGCTCCGACAAGCTCAAGGATCGTCGGGCGGCGTTCGCGACCTTCTCGGCCTCCACCGGCGAGCGGCCTGGGGAGGAGGGCGAGGAGTGCTGCATCATCTGCAACTCCCGGCTTCTGAACGAGGGTATCGACGTGCGAAGTGTGGATGCGATCGTCTTCGCGGACCCGAAGTCGAGCGTCATCGACGTCGTCCAGGCCGTCGGCCGGGCGTTGCGCCAGGCATACCGGCAGGGCAAGGTCTCCTGGGTCATCATCCCCGTCTACCTGCCCACCCCGCTGGTCGGCGACGACACCCGGGCCGCTGACCCGGCCAAGGTGACCGAGGCCGGGGAGGCGGTCAATGGCGAGGCCGACGAGGAGATCGAGGCATCCTCGTTCCGCACGATCTGGCGGGTTCTGCGGGCGCTGGCCGCCCACGACGCCCGGGTGGTCGGCCGGATCACCGAGCTGCGCACCCGCCGGGTGGGGGAGAAGGACGACGTCACCACCTCGGAGGCGGGTGAGGAGTCCGGCGAGGCCGTCGGCGGCGAGCAGCCGGCAGCCCTGGAGTCGCCGGTGGAGTGGCTGCGGATCAACGCCCGCCGCCACGCCGCCCAGATCCTGCAGACCGTGAAGCTGCGCGCCTTCAACCCGCGCGCCACCGAGTGGCAGCGCATGTTCGGCCTGGCCGACGTGTTCCACACCGGCCACCACCACCTCGACCCCACGGACAAGACGCGGGACGGCGCTCTGATCTCCTGGCTGGACCGGCAGCGCTACCTCAAGGGCGCCGGCCTGCTCGCCCCGGTCCGTATCCACGAACTCGACCAGCTCGGCATGATCTGGGACAAGCACGCCCGCTCCTGGGACCGCGGCTACGCCCACGCCCGTGCCTGGGCCGAGGCCCACGGGCACCTGGCGATCCCGGCCGCCGAGAAGCTGGACGGCCACGCGGTGGGCGCGTGGGTCGGCCGGCAGCGCAAGAACGCCAAGCTGACGTCCGCCCAGGACGCGCAGCTCACCGCGCTGGACGCGATGTGGCGCATCGAGCCGGACTGGAACCGCTCGTACCGCCGCATGCTCGCCTACCTCGCCACCGGCGGAACCCTGGACGGCCCGGCGAACCGCACCGGCGGCGAGGCCGACCCGACCTTCCGGCCCGGCACCTGGCTGCGCAAGCAGGACAAGGCCCGCGCCGAGGAGAAGCTGACGGCCCAGCAGACCGCGCTCCTGGACGCCCTGCCCGCCGTCCTCGCCGAGCAGCAGGACCAAGGCCCGGCCGAGGGCACGGTCACCTGGGTCGCGGAATGGACCTGCGGGGCGTGCGGAGACGGGGGCGACGCCCGGTTCGAGGACGGCACCAGCGTGGACGCCGACCACGACTGCGACCAGGCCGACGGGCCCGAGATCGGCTGGGACGGCCGGGCCGAGTGCTCCGCCTGCGGCTGGTCGATGGAGAGCGCCTTCACCGACGGCGAGTACGTCGAGTCCGACCACCACTGCGCCACCGGCCGATAGCCCCACCACGGGGGCCGCCCCACCCTGATTCCGCCGACCCGGAAGGCCCCGCCCGCGATGACCGACACCGCCCGCCCCGACCCCGCCGCGCCGGTCCTGCTGGAGCTGTCCACCACCCGCACCCGGCCGCAGCCCGCCCACCGGGACCTGGGCCGGGCGATCCTGGACGGCCCGCTGGTGCGCGGTGCGATCTGGCTGCGCTGGACCGGACACGACGGCATCCGCACCCTCCACCGCGGCGCCGGCCCCGCCCGCGGCTGGGTGGAGAAGGACATCGACGGCCTCATCGGCTGGGCCGCCCTGGTCGACGGACGGCTCGTCGTCACCCGCGACAGCGCCGGCCGCACCCACCCGGTTCTGCACACTGAGTCATGGGAAGCCGGAGGCACCCTGTACGCGGCCCTCGCCCAGCACCCCGCCCACCCCGACGACCAGAGCACGGACGAGGACGAGAGCGGCGACCCCGAGGACGGCTTGCTCGGCGAGACCCGTTCCCGGATCCGCCGCCGGGCCGCCGGCCTCACCCCGGCCGCCATCGACCAGGCCCTCGCCGACGCTCACACCGACCTGCGCACCGCCGACCAGCACGCCGACGCCGGCGACGAGAGCACCCTCGCCCGCGCCGTGCTCGCCTACCAGGAGTGGCAGCGCATCCGCGACGAGGCCGCCACCGCCGCCGGTGAGACCTACGATCCGGACCGGGACCTTGGCCTGCAACGGGCCCAGAGCGCCGCCCGCCACCGCCAGGACGTCGCGCAGTGCGCCGCCGAGGCCGCCCACGACGCCCGGAAGCACACCGACACCGCTCACCGCCGACTCGCTGGCGCCGCCGCCGACCCGCTGTACACCGCCCTCGCCCGCGCCGGGCTCCACACCCTGACCGACGACGACCACCAAGCGGTGCGCGAGCTCACCCGCCACCTCGGCCCGACCACAGTCCAGCAGGTCGCGAACTGGCTCGAGCGCACCCGCGCCACCGCCCACGCCCTGACCGCGACCCAGGAACGGCCCGCCCGGCCCGTCGTACGCCGCAGCGGCTCTTGACCCGCCGCACGGCCGAGCAGGACAACGACAAGCGGGCCCCGGACACTGCGGCCGGGGCCCGCTGGTTGTTGCTCTGGCCGGCCCCCGGAGTCTGGTGCAAGCAGGTGGCGGCCGACCAAGTCAGGGCTCCACCCGCGGGCAATGGTGTGCGGGCGGAGCGGTCCGATCCTGCCACCCCAACCGTTCCCCGGTTCCGTCCGGCCTCATACCCGGAGCCTGGGGAGCCGGGGAGGTTCACCCGCACCCTGCCTGGTGCTCACCACGGTGCCTGTTCACCCGGACCAAGTGCCCGCGTTGAAGCAGCTCTCCCGGATGGGCGGCTGGCATCTTCGGAGCGGGCGTGAGGCTCGAAGAAGAGGACAGGAGCGTTGTGACCTGGGCACTTTGAGTGACGCTGGGAGAACCGGTAGTGTGCCGCCGACGCCGTTGATTGCGGTGGTCAAACGCCTGCGCGCGCGGACCGAGGTCTGCGACCGCACGACTCGGGCTCCTCTTCCGTCTGCGACAGCCTCGCTGCCACACACGCAGAGCACTCGAACTGCCGCTGGCCGACGCGACAACGCTATGAAGCCCAGAGCGGACCGAGGTCCCTCCATGGCGGAGTGGGTGCGTGGCAGCCCGGATGGCGCCGCGTTACGCGCGGCCAACGCCGGCGTACTACACGCCGGCCCTCCGAGAAGGCGCCCCATGAACAGCAGTGTGAACCCGGACCGCGGCGAGCCCCGCGAGATCCAGGTCATCCCGGTCAACGGCTTCCGCAACCGCGACGGCGAGTTTGAGCACCGCGTTCCGCCTGTCAGCCAGACGACCAAGGCCCAGAAGAACCTCGGCGAGCTCGCCGGGGTCGTCCTCAGCGACAGCCACATCGAGCGTCTCACCTACCTGGCCACCGACCCCCAGGAGCTTGAGCACAGCCAAGTGGTGAAGCACCGGACGCCGTTCGGCTGGCTGTCGATGATGAACTTCCGTGCGTATGCGCCGATGCTCTCCCCGGCGGCGGAGAACGACCGGCTGCTCGCCGACGCGAGCTACTCTGCCGACCCCAACGCTAACCGCGGCCGGCTCGCGCTGTCGATGCCGGCCCCTCACGACCGGTACGCGACGCTGGTCCACAGCGATGCGTTCGAGGCCGTGATGGAGGCCGTGGACCGGGCCGCGATCGCCGTGCAGAAGGACAACCCGCAGGACATCGGGGAGCGCATCGTCGAGAGCGCGCTGACGGTGGTGCCGGCGACCTTCACCGGCTTCCCCGGCCAGCCCGGCGAGGACTACACGGCCGTGGACGGCAACTGCCGACTGAACTCGTGCCTGGTGCTCCTGCCGGTCGAGCGCGGCTGGCTGACCGGCGACGCCCGCGACCACACCCGGCTCCGACTCCTGCCCTCCTACCTCATGCGCCTGCCGCTCGTCGTCCGCCGCGAGCTCGTCCGCAAGATCGTCAAGGCGGCCACCAAACGGTTGGCGCAGCTGCGGACGGGCACCGAGACGGACCTGCGGGAGCGGAACGAAGCGGCGATCGCGCTCAACGCCATCACCGTTCCGGTCCAGATGATCGTCGGTTTCGAGGACGACGACCCGCTGCGCGGGATGCAGCGGTTCCCCGCTGCTGTCCGCAGCGTGCTGGTCCAGATGAACGTGTCCCCCAAGAAGTTCTCCGACGGCTCCCAGCACGCGGTCATGGCCGAAGAGATCGTGACGGCCCTCCACGACGAGGGCCTGCTGGACGGCGAACAGCCCAGTGCGGAGCTGGCGACGGCGCGCCGGGATGTCCTGATCGGCCGGGGGCAGGTGCCCGAGGCCATGGGCCTGCTCGGCCTGGACGGCCTGCCCGACCTGCGCTTCGCCCGGGTCGTCCAGGAGTTCACCCGCAGGGGCAGCGCCTTCAACCACGTCGTGCGCTCGCAGCTCGGCAAGACCGGGCTCTACCTCAGCTACCGCAACGGCCCGGTGGTGGAGCTGGGGCTGCGCTCGTACTCGGCGAGTATCGAGGCCAAGGCCCTGGACTCGATCCGGAAGGCGCTGGACACCGGCTGTCTGTGGCAGGACCTGGTCGACACCGAGTGGACGGTGGAGAACGCCGCCACGGACGACGCCATCGACGGCCTCCGGGACCGCGCCCACGCCGGCGACACCCAGGCCGCCCTCATGCTCGGTGTGCTTGGGATGGTCGCCCTGGTGCTCACCGGCCACCTGCGGGCTGCCGGTGGCTCGGCCGAGGAGACGGTCGGCACCACCATCGCCCGCACCAGCGTCGGGCAGATCATCAAGGGTCTCCTGGAGACCGAGCCGGGACGCGAGATCCTGGCCGACGCGGTGAAGCGCTCCCGGGCCGGCAGCCCGCTGCGCTGGTGGGACAGCGAGTCCAAGTCCCTGGTGGAGCTGCCGTCGGACTGGGCGACCTCCACCTTCAACGCGTTCCTGCGCCAGGCCGTCCGGCACGGCTTCATCTCCGAGGCGGAGCGCAACAATCCCGCCGCCCAGGAGGCCGCGCGCCTCACCCGGTTCCAGGAGGCGGTGTCCACGGCGAAGGACCGGCTGATGGACCTCATCGACATCCGTGACGAGAACGGCACGGTCGACAAGATCGCCTGGCTCGAGGTGGAGCCGACGTTTGCGATCCTCGCGGGCATCACCGCTCGCCTCGGCAAGATCGCCGAGCCGGAG
Source organism: Kitasatospora sp. NPDC094019 (assembly GCF_044764505.1). Classification (NCBI taxonomy): domain Bacteria; kingdom Bacillati; phylum Actinomycetota; class Actinomycetes; order Kitasatosporales; family Streptomycetaceae; genus Kitasatospora; species Kitasatospora sp. NPDC094019. Next base: position 12,796 of record NZ_JBIWIF010000013.1, on the reverse strand, counting down.
CCCCTGTCGGACAGCTGGTGACCGCCCAGGTATGGCAGGGCGTCGTGACGATGACGCCCGAGCGCTACGCCGTGCTGGCCGACTTGGTGGGCCAGTGGCTGGAGGAGTACCGGGACTCCCCGATCAGGATCGGGGAGGACAGCGGGACCGAGCGACGTGCCATCTACATCCCGGTCAACTGGGAAGGCGTCGCCTGCTACTGCGGGCGGACCCGACCCGAGCGGGCCCTCGGCGGGGGCGCCGCTTCGGTTCGCATCGGTCAGCACCTGGCGGAGTCCGGGTCCAAACAGGAGGAGTGGCTGGCCTATTGGGTGCTGCCGCTGCGTGCTGACACTCCGGACGACGTGGTCGGCGAGCTGGAACGGACGGTGGCTGCCCGCCTTGGCGTGCCGCTCGTCAATCGGCGCTGGCGCAGGCGCTGACGATTTGCACCGCGGGGCGGTCCAACCGCCCCGCGGTGTCCGCCCCCAGTCTTGCGCGGGGGTGTCCGTCTTCGGTTTCGTCCCGCGACCTCAAGGCTGTTCGGCTGCCGGGATCGCATTTTGGTAGACCAATCCTGGCCGACGGTCGGGCCTCGGGAGGCGCCCTGGCCGGACTGCGGAGGGTGGGTTTCGGTGGCTGCCGGTGGCCGGCGTCAGGGGTGGGAGGGCAGCCGGCTGCGCTGCGGGATGCCTGTCCCGTGGGGATCTGCAGGGGCGCGGCGGTCTGCAAAAGCCAGCGGCGTCGACCATTCCCGGCGGATACATTCGGGCGGTGAATGAGATCGCGCGCCGAGACGCGCTGCCGCCTGCTGTAGACGACCTTGAACGCTTTGAGGAGATGCTCCTTGATCAGCTCGCCGAGGCCGGGCTCCCGACTGACGGAGTGCTGGTGGAGCTGCCGGAACGCGAGCAGGCACTCGTGAGCTTCGGAGGCGCTCTCCGGCGACTGCCCATGGAAGACCGCAGCCGATCGGTGTACGTGAGCAAGATGATCACTGCGGCGGCCGCCGGACTCTTCGACGCGGCGCTCGACTACCTATGGAACGAGACAGTCCGCGAGCTTCGCCGGCGCGTAGCCGAATACGACCTGGCCTACTTCTTCGACATTGCCGTCCCGTCACACGACCGACGGAAGCACCTGTCGACGGAGGACGACCTGGTCAAGGTGGACGACATCGACCTGCTGCGTGCTGCCCGCGAGATCGGACTGCTCTCTGCCACCGGCCACGCTCAGGTTGACCACATCCGGTACATGCGGAACTACGCCAGCGCCGCCCACCCCAACCAGGTGGAACTTACCGGCATGCAGCTCGCTGCCTGGCTGGAGACGTGTGTACGGCAGGTCATCACCCTGCCGTACGACACCATCACGGCCGAAACGGGCAAACTGCTGGCCAACATCAAGAAGGACCAGCTCGACCCGAGCGAGGTCAAGAACACCACGGCGTTCTTCGAAGACCTTCCCGCAGAGCGTGCCGACGCGCTCGGCGCCGGCCTGTTCGGCCTTTACACCAACACCAGCCGCACACCGGTCGTCGCCAACAACGTCCTCATGCTGTGGCCGGAGCTGTGGCCAGAAATCAGCGAGGAGGCGCGGCGGCGCTTCGGCGTTCAGTACGGCCGGTTCAGCGCCAGTGCCGACATGACGCAGGCCCGGGCAGCCAAGGAGCTCCTCAACCTCGTCGATGGCGGGGCTTACCTGCCGGAGAACGAGCGGGCGGCAGAGATCGACGGGCTGCTGGACGACCTGCTGGCTGCCCATCATGGCTACAACAACTTCCACACCGAACCGGCACCCGCCCGATCCCTTACCGTGCTCGTTGGGCAGTACGGCAACGTGCCGGAAGCGGTGGAAGGCAAGTACGTCCTCACGCTGGCCGAGGTCTTCCTCGGTAACGAGTGGGGCGTTTCCAACGCGGCCCTACCCAGCTACGACAAGCTGTTCGAAAAGCTGACAAGCAGCCAGGCTGGCCGCGTGCTGCGCAGCTTCACCGAGGCGCCTCTCCGCCAAGCTCTGGTCCGCTAAGCCTCAGGCACGGTGGAAGAAGCTGCTCGACATCATCGAGCCCAAGCTGACCGCCCGTTCGGACCGGGAACTGTTCGAGGCGGTACGTGCTTTCACTGGGACCCCGGACAAGCTGGCCAGCGACACCAGGATTGCTCGGCTGGCTACCCCCCGCCGCGTCGTACGGCGCCCGAAGAAGAAGTGAATGGGTGGGCTCCATACCTGGCGGTCGAGCTCCTCGTCTTCGCGGACGAGCTGCGCCGACACGACCGGGTGCTGCTGCTCCAGCTCGACCGCGCGACCCGCGCCGACGACCCCGCCCTTGCGCGCCGAGCCCTCGCCGACGCCCTCTACGCGGCCCTCGACGTGATGCGGCGCCACGGGGAGGTCGCTGAGCGGCTGCTGGCCGGGCACCCGACCCAGGCCCCGACGGCAGGACAGCCCACCCCGGGGCGAAACTGCGTCGGCAGCTGATCAGGCGGGCCGAGGCGCGGCTGCCCGGATTCGGTCTGATCCGGGTGGTCCGGTTGGGTGGGAGCCGAGTTGCCGAGCCCGGCCTGGCGGGCAGAGGGGTGACGTCCTCCCCGAGCACGCATTGGCACGTCCGCCGCTGGCGTCCCCGTCCGCCGTCGGAGTGGCTGGCACCGCCGCTACCTGCTCCGACGGCGGACGGAGCCTGCTCACCACGTCCCCCGTCTGCCCGCTGGGCAGCCCGTCAGGTGGGCCTCGCCGGACGGGTTTTCGCGGCCGTAGACGACTGCATCAATCTGGTGCCATAGTGTCTTCGTGGCGACGACGGGAAACTCCGAAGAATCACAAAGAATAGCCTTTGATCACGCCTGGCGTTGGCATGAGGTCAAATATGGGCAAGCCATGCAGGTGTTGAACTTTTACATGGTCACTACTGCCGTTCTTGTGACGGGGTATGTCACCGCGATAAACTCGAAGCTAGATTTTCTGGCTGGAGCGGTGGGGGTTCTCGGAGGGCTCTGCTCTCTGGTCGCGTGGATTGTGGGCAGTAGTCTGAGGCGGAGTTCGCTGCTTGCCCTCGAGCCCCTGGCTATTATGCAGCGGGGGCTCGCTGACGATCTGGGAATTGAAGAGCTAAAGATTATTGATCGCCGCCGAGGTCTTCCGGAGAGATTTCGGGTAAGCCGTACACATCTCCCTTCTTGGGCTCTGGGGTTCTCTCTAGTGATTAGCGTGGGGGCCTCTGTGTATGCCTGGGCTATTCGCTAGTTCAACCCGATTCCGTTGTGCCGGTTGCCGGGTTCGCTCCGCGCCCTGGCATGGGGTGGCTGACGGACCGTCCAGCTGCCCATTCGCCTGGTCGGTCGCCGCGGTACCGTGCCCCGCACCCTCACTGCCCCCGACCAGCGCCGTGCCGCTGCTCTCCCGGGAGGGGCGCCGCTCCGCCCCCTGGCCCCGTCTCTGCGGCCCCGGCTGCTTTCCGCCGGGGGTGTGCGTCATCGTTCTCGGGGGTGTGCTGCTGATTCCCCGGGGGGTGTAGGCCACCCGTCCTCGACGCCACTCCGCCCGTCGCCCCCGTCCTGTTCCGCCCGCTCCCGGGGGCGCGGGTCACCAGCACCACGCCGCCACTACCGGCCGGTGCCGCAGGCCCGACCCCTTGCAGGCTGGCCCCGCGGCCGTGGGCCGCCCGCGTGTGAGGAACAGGAGGACCTGGAGCACGAGGTGGTGGTCCGTGCTGCGCCTGGCGCGGTGAGGGCCCCCTGGGCCGTTGGGAGCTTCACATCCGTCGTGTTCGCGCGTGCCGCAGGCGGCTGGTTGTTAGGCGCGGTGGTGGCGCAGGGTGCGCAGGCCGAGGTCGTAGCCGAGGGCGGCGATGGAGAGGACGACGCACCGCCCGGGAGCTGTGGACGCTGGTCCTGCCCCACCAGCGCTGCGACAAGTCGGTCCGGGACGCGCTCGGCGACCTCCAGTGGGCCGGCCGGGTCCGCGAGGGGCTCCGCCTGCCCGGTGGGCGCAAGCTGTGGTGTCTGACCGCGGCCGGGCGCCGCGACGCCGAAGCGCTCCTCCCACCCGGCCCGTCGTACGCCGCAGCGGTTTCTGACCCGCCGCGCGGCCGAGCAGGGCAACACCAGGCAGGCCCCGGACACCGCGTCCGGGGCCTGCCTGGTGTTGCCCCGGCCGGCCGCCGGAGTCCGGTGCGAGCAGGTGGCGGTCGGCCAAGTTGGTGCTCCGCCTGCGGGCAATGGTGTGCGGGCGGAGCGATCTGATCCTGTCACGCCCCAAGAGGGCGGCCGGCTTCTGCGGGGCGGGCGCGGGGTTCGAGGAAGAGCCCGAGGAGGCTGGCGGGCACCAGCTGCTGACCGGGACCTGGATGGGGCCCGCGCCTGGCCGCCTACGACGGGTCAGAGGCCCATCCGTCGGGCGGGACACCGAGAGCCCCGCAGAAGGCCGCCTGGTGCTCGGCCACGGCCCGCGCGTGCCGGACGACCAGGGCGAGCTGCTCACCGTCCAACGCCGCCAGCTGCTCGAGCACGTCGGCGGCGAGTTCCGGTAGTGGCCCTCCGGTAGCTCCTGGGCCTCCTGCCGAAGCGCCGGGGCTTGCTGGGTCAGGCGGCGCTGGCGCAGGGCAGCCTGACGGCAGGCATGCCCGCAGTAGAGGCCAGGCCGCCCCGTGCAGGCGGGGTTGGGGAGTGGTCGGCCGCAGTGGGGGCCGGCGCACGCGCGACACCGGGCGGGTAGGTCGGCGGCGGAGGGTATGGAGTTGGACTGCCCCACGGGGTGCAGGTGTTTTACGCTCCCGCCATGGATCCCGACCTTGAGCGGCAGTTCGCCGCATACGATCGCGCCGTATTCCTGGCGGGCGACACCTACAAGGGCATGTCGTTCGACGAGCGCGGCATCCGGATGCTCGCGGGCACGGAGCTGGCCAAGCACGCGCCCAGCGACCGCAACGAGCCGACCTGCTCAGCCTGTGACGGCGCACCCTGGCCGTGCGAGTCCGTAACGGGCGCGATCAGCCTGGCCGACCCGCTCTACAACTAGCACTCCGCCAAGAGCGTCGATGGACGGCCCGGTGGGCCGTCCATCGACCAACTCTGCTTCACCTCAGACGCCGACGAGACCCTCGACCGCCTGGCGCGTTTACTGGATGTAGGAGCCGGACGAGAAGGACGAGGCGGGTGAGACCATCTCGGTCATCACCGTGCCCCTCATCGGCCCACACCTGTAGAGCGAGTACGTGGTGAGGGGAGACCAGAAACTGCTGGTCCCCTCACCACGTACTCCTTCGGACCCATCTCCGGTCGGAGCGGGCGCTAGAGCGGACCGTCAGTCGGAGCTGGGAAGAGCAGCTCGGCGCTGTCGAAGGCGGCCTTCACCATCGCGACGGCCAGGGCGGGGGTGAGCGCGGTGTCGGTCAGGTCGCCGTGCGCGAGCTTGTTGCGCAGGTTGCGGCCGGCGGCGAGCCGGCCGGCGAGCTCGGCCGTGATGATCCCCTCGTTGGCGGCCTGCTCCACCATCTTCTGGAACGGCTTCTTGACCCCCAGGTGCTCGGAGAAGGCGCGCTCCAGGGCGAACAGCGAGACGGAGACGGCGATGGTGGTGAACTCGTACCGGTAGTAGGAGTGCCGGACCAGCTCGCGGGCGGTCTCGAAGACGCTGGTGATGTAGGCCGGGGCGTGCGCGGGCGGCACCAGGTCGGCCACGAGGTCGTGCATCTGCGCGTAGTCGGCCACGAAGTAGCGGGCCCGCGGGTCCGGCACGGGCCAGGGGAGCTGGCCGGGCAGCGGCGGCAAGGAGTCCATCCGCACAGCGTGCCGCGCTCTGCCGCTCCGGAGCCACCACATTGATCGCGGTAGGTATATGTGAGGGACAGGTGTCGGTGCCACCCGGCACACTGGGCCCGTGCAACCCGAAGACGTTTGCGGCCTCGAAGAACTCGAAGCAGCTGTGCTGGACGACACCATCCCTCTTGCCCAGGCGCTGCGTCGCTGCCTGATCCTCGGCGGGTACGCCCACCACCAGGAGCTGAGAGAGTGGGCGCAGCGAGAGCTGACCGGATACGGCCCGAACGACGCCCTGCCCGTCTACCGGCAGGTGCCGGCCGCGCTCGCCGTCAACGTCAACAGGCATTCTCTCGGCGGCATCATGCAGGTCAACGGCCACCGGATCAGCCATCAACAGCTCCCCGAAGCGGCCAGGAACGCGGGGCTCGGCGAGAAGATGCCGGTGCACGAGGGGGTGAGAGCCCTGGAGGCAATGGTGAGCCGCTCGCAGGGCCCGATCCTCGCCAGCCCACCCGGCGCGGCCGAGTACGCCCTGCTCATGAGCCAGCAGCAGACGGACCTCGGCATGACCGGGACCGAGATCACCTCCCTGCACTGGGAGGTCGCCACCCCCATCATCGAGGGTGTCCTCGACCAGATCCGTACCCGCCTTGCCCAGTTCGTCGCAGAGATGAGAGCTCAGATGCCCGCAGGCCAGCAGAACCCCAACCCGGCCCAGGTCGACAAGGCTGCCAAGCATGCCTTCGACATCAAGACGGGCAGCAACTCCCCGGTCACCATCAACGCCAACACCGCCTCGGCCGACCGCGGCGGCACCGCCACCGCGAACACCAACGAACCCGCCCCGGCCCCCGTCCAGCCGTGGTTCCACCGCAGCTCGGTCCTGTGGACGATCCTCGGCGTCGTGGTCGCCGCAGCCGCCATCGTCGTCCCCCTGCTCGCCGCGAAGTGAGCCTCTTCTGGCGCCCGGGCCCGCTGGCCCGCCTGGAGCGCGACGTCCTGAACGAGAAGACCTCGCTGGCGTCGGTGCTGCGGCAGGTCGTCGCGCTCGGCGGGCGTACCGGCTCGACCGAGCTGCGGACTTGGGCGCTGCGCGAGCTGAACGGCTACAGCGGGGACGATGAGCTGCCCGAGTACCGGATCGTGCCTGGGACCATCACCATCGACGGCGCGGCCCCCGGCTACCTGATCAAGGGGCAGCAGATCAGCCCGCTGCAGCTCCCCGACTTCGTCCAGGGCAAGATCAAGGAGGAGGTCCGGCTGCGCAACGGCGTGGCGCAGTTGGAGGTGCTGGCTCGCCGGGACGACCAGGTGGTGCTGGTCGACATCCCGATGAGTGCCGACCTGGTGATGTACATGAACGGCGAGTACAACAGCGCGATCCACCGGCTCTACTGGACCGTCCACCGCTCGGCGTTCCAGGGAGCCACCGACCAGATCCGCACCCGGCTGATCGAACTGGTCGCCGAGCTGCGTGCCGCGATGCCTCCAGGGCGGAGCGATCCGACTCCCGAACAGGTCGCCCGCGTGGTGCAACACATCAACATCACCGCCGGTGATCATTCCCCGGTGCATGTCGCCGCCCCGATCGCCCATGCGGACCGGCGCGGCACCGCTGCGATCGGGGTCCAGCCTCCGTCCCGGCGCAGACGATTCGTCGGCGCGATCGCCCTGTGCGTCGCAGCAGGTCTGGCCGGCGCCGCGGTGATGTGGTGGCTGGGCGCCCGCTAGCGCCCCGTGCTCGTCCCGGCCTGCCCGGCTCGTTCGGCTGTCTGCCGTCCGGCGTGGCCGCCGGCCCGTTCGTTCGGCCCGGTCCCGGTCCCGGTCCCGTATCGGGTCGGTCGGGATGCTGGCTGGGGGGTTTTGTGACGGACTGATGGTTACGGAACTCGGCTCGGACCGCCCGCCGGCCTGGTCCGGCTCGGCCGGCCCGGCTGTTCGGTGCCGGGTCTTCCGTCCCCGGGCTGGTGTGTGACCTCATGGTGTTTCGGGGGTCTGTTCCGCGTTTCGGTGGACCAATTCGGGTGGGTGGTCGGGTGTCGTTCGGCGGTGGGATGGTGTTCCGGGCCGGTCCGGTTTCGGTGACGGCGGGTGGCCGCGGCTTCCGGCCGGGCGGCCTCGGTCCGGGCCCGGCGGGCGGTTCGGGGGCGGGGCCGGGGCAGGGTGCTCCGGTGAATTGATGGTCCGTCGGAAAATCCCGCCGGTTTTCGTCCTGGGTTTGTCTTGTCGATTCGGCTGGAATTACCGCCGGTCGGGGCTGTTTCGGCGGGTCGTGAATTCGCGGGTCGGGTTCGCCGGGGGATTGGGGCGGAGGGTGTGGTGCGTGCTCGGGACGCTCCGGGGCCGTGCGGGGGCCGTCGTCCCCGGCCCTGGGCTGTGTCCGGCGCAGGCCGGGGTGGTGGTGGGCGGGCCGCGACAGCCCCCGCGACAGGGGGCCTCGGCTGTTCCCGGCCCCGGCCCCGGCCCGCCGGCCGCCATCACGTGCTGGGCCGCCGTCCCCGGCCCGCTGCTGCCGCTGCGCCGTGTCGGTGGCGGGCGGCTGCTCCCCACTGCCCGCCGGCCATCCGCCCGCGGCCGTCCCGGCCCGTTGCTGTGCGGTGCCGGTGTCGAGCAGTCGCTGCCGCGCCGTGCGGTGTCGGGCGGTTGCTCCTGGCCGCCGTCCCCGGGGCCGTCCCCGCCCGCCCGGCCGCCCGCCTGCCTCCGCCCGCCCGGCCCCGTTCAGTCCCGCCCCGGGGCGGCCTGGGACGGCGCGGGTCAGGGGTCGGGGCACGGCCTGGCGTCCCGCTGCGGGCGCTCTTCGGCTGCTGCCCGCCCCGCTACTGCGCCTCGGTTGTCGGGTCGTCGCGGTGCCGGTTCGGTGCTCGGTTGGATGTTGGGGGAAGGACGCTGTGACCTGGGGTTTTGGGGAGCGTGGAGAACTACTGCGTCGCAGCCCCCGGGGGTGTGGACGGCGGTTGTGGCGGGGCCGGCCCGGGTGGTGTGGTGGGGCCCGGCACACCCGCCGTACGACAGCCCTGGAGGCCCTCATGAGCTCGCACTCGCACCCCCGGCCGTCCCGTCCCCGGCCGCTGCACCGGCCGGGCCGGTCCCGTGAGCCGGTCCACCCGGCCGGCACCGGGCGCGCTCGGCTGGCCGCCGCTCTCGACGCTCTCCTGCACCGTCTCGAGCCGGGGTGTACCGACGAGCGGGTGGCGGCGATGACCGCGGCCGCCGGGATGCCCGTGGTCGTGGAGACGGTGCGTACCGCCCGCTCCGGCACCCGGCTGCCCCACCCGTCGACCATCCGGATCCTGGCCGAGCTGGCGGGAGCCGACCCGGCGCCGCTGCTGGCCCTGCGGCGCGAGGCGCAGTTGGATGGCCACGTGCCGGTGGACTCGCCGGGTCTGACCCGCGGCGCGATGCAGTCCCGGCTGACGCGCTCGCTCGAAGGTCTGCGGCACCGGGGCCGCACGCCGGTTCCCTGCCGACTGGTGGCCAGCCGGTCGGGGCTGGACGAGGAGCCTGGGCTGAGCGAGGAGGTGGTGCGGGCCCGGCTGGAGGGCCGCTGGTCGCGCCACCGCCGCGCCGATGTGATGGTGGCCGAGCTGGAGGCCCTGTTGCGCGGCCTGGGCGTCCCTGCCGAGCTCCACGATCTGTGGGTGGAGCCGGCGAGCCGGGCGTGGGAGCGCGCGACGCGGGTGAGGCTGGACCGGCAGCGGCGCGGCTCGGTCCGCCGTCGCCGCTAGCCCCCAGCCCTGCGGCCCCGGCCCGGACGGTCCGGTCCACCCCGGCCCCGGACGGCTCTCCGGCCTGGCCGGCCGTCTGGCCGGTCGGCCGGTCCGGCCCGCCCGGTCCCGGGCTGTCCGGGCGCGGGCTGTCCGGGCGCGGGCTTCCCGGTTCCGGTTCCGGTGTGTGACCTCACTGCCGGTATTGCTGTCGGGTGGACCAATCCGGGTGGGTGGTCGGGCGTCGTTCGGCGGGCTGGCAGTGGTCCCGGGGTGGGCGGTTCCGGTGACGTTGGGTGGTCGGCTCCCGGCTGCTCCGGGCTGGGCGGGTTGTTCGGGGGGCGGGACGGGCTTCGGGGTGTTCCGGCGGATTGACGGCCCGTCGGAATTGTCGTTGGAATTGCCGCTGGTTTCCGTCCTGGTTTTGTCTTGTCTATTCGGCCGGGATTACTGTCGGTCGGGGCTGTTTCGGCAGGGCGGTGAATGTCTGTGAACTCGCGGGTGGGTTCGCCGGGGGATTGGGGCGGGGGACCGGCGCCGTGCCCTGCCGCTGCGCCCTGGTCGCCGCCCGGCCCGGTGCCGCGTCCCGCCCCCGCGGCTGCGCCCCGGTGGGCCGCTGTCCAGGCCGTGGCGAGGCCCTGGCCGCCGGTCCTGGCCCGCCGTCCTGCTGCGCCCGTCTCGGCCGTCCGGCCCGTCGGCCGCCATCGCGTGCCGGGTCGCCGTCCCCGGCCCGCTGCTGCGCCGTGCCGGTGTCGGGCGGTTGCTCCTGGCCGCCGTCCCCGGGGCCGTTCCCGCCCGGCCGCCCGCGGCCGGCCCCCTTGCCGGGCCGTCAGGCCGGCACTCTCTGGCGGCTGCAGGCCGCCCGCACGAGGACCAGGAGGGGGAGGCGCCCCGCCCGCTTGCCGCCTGCCGTCGGCCGCCAGGACGTCGCCGTGCCGGTCGCCGGCCCCGGGCTCCGCCCGGTGCCGCAGGCCGCCCGCGCGAGGACCAGGTGGTGGTGCCCGGCTGCGCCCCGCCCCGCTGTCGGCCCTGTCTGGCATGATGCCGATGCTGTTGTGCGGTGCCTTAATAGGTGTTGCGGCATTGCGCTTGAGAGCGATACTCTCATTTGCTCTTCTGTGGCTAGTGTTGACAGGTCGTTAGGCGGCTGGGATCCTTTGCCGAAGGCTTTTCCAGGACTCTGATGCGCGTAATCGGATCTATGGTTCTGGTGTACGCTTTCGGTGCAGGTTGGTTTTACTCGGAGGGTGACCCCTTCGCACTCGCGTTTCTGGTATCCGGACTGATTTCTGCTGTTATTTCTCGCCGACTCAAGAGAAAAGGGAATCGGAATGGAAAGTAAAAGAACAAGGTTTTCTGGGAAAATAAACGATCCTGATCTGGGTTTGGTCTTCAGGGAAATATCGGAAGAGCTGACGAAGTCAGGCGTGGAGATGGCGCACTTTGTGGTACATAAGCCAGAGATGGCACGACCGTCAGTTAAAACTCAAGCGGCGACAGTGCAAGTAGTAGCTCCGATACCAGCTCCGAGTTGAGTCAATCTGCTGGTTGTAGCCCCGATCCTCCAGGTCGGGGCTACAACCATTTCCGCGTCCCGCTGCCGTGCTGCTCCTGGCCCTGGTCCACCCGGGAGCCCTGTCCCCGGCCCGGCTGCCCTGGCCGGGGCTGACCGTCTGGACGCCGAGCTACCCCCGGCCATCCTGGACTCCTGCTGCCGTGCTGCTCCGGCCCCGACCCACCAGCAGCCCCGGCCGCGTCCGGTCGGCCGGCACGCTCCCCTTCCCCGCGCCTCGGCCCGGGGGAGGACCCGCTGCTGCTCCCCGCAGCGCTGCCGTTCCCCGGAGCGCCGGCTCCGGCAGGCGGTGCCGGGCACATCGCGGGAGGGCACCCACGGGGTGTGCCGTCGCTCCCCGGGGGGCCGCAGGCCGCCCGGCCCGCCCCCAGAGCGCCCGACACCGCCCGGCACCGGCCGCGCCCGGCCCCGGCCCCGGCCCGCCGCCCCGGCCGGTGCCGCAGGCCCGGTCCCGCACCCACACCGCTGCCGGGCCGCCAGGCCCAGGCCCCTGCACGCCCACTGGTGCGGCCGTCAGGCCGGCACTCCCTTCGCGGCCGCAGGCCGCCCGCGCTGGGAACGCGGTGGGGGCTGTTGGAGGGCGGGGTGGTGGTGTGGTGCTGCGTCCCGGCCCGCGTCCACCCCCTGCCACCGGCCTGGTGGTGCTGCTCCTCGCGCTGCCTCGCCGGCCGGGTGGGTGCTGCTCCTCGTGCCGTCTCTCCGGGGCCGGGGGTGAAGTCCGTGACAGCTCTTGCATCTCTGCACCGCGTCACCTCCCGGAGAGGGCCGGTCCCTTCGGTGTCGTCGCTGCGCCGTGGTTCGTGGTGTTGCCGGGCGGCTCACCGGCGCGGGCCGGTGGCGGTCCGCCGGCCCGGCCGGGAGTGCCCGCCGGGCCCTGCCGCAGGCTTGCGCCGCCCCCGCCCGTCGCCGTGCTGTGCCGGTGGCCATGGCCGTACTCTCGGGAACGGGCGCCGTGCACCCGGCTGCGCCCCGTCAGGGGCCGTCCCCGGCCGCGCCGGGAGCCGGGCCGACAGTGGGCCTTCGGTGACGCCTGGTGGTACCCGGTGGGTGGCTCGGCGGCGCCCTGGCGCCCGTCGCCGTCGCGGACGCCGCCTGGGCCGGCCCTCGCCCGCCGCGAACCAGCACTCGCCGCCGGTGCCGCAGGACGCCGCCCTCCGACACCGGCCGTCCGCTGCTTCCGGCCCTGCGGAGCCCGCAGGGCCCCGCCCCGCGTCCACCCCTCCCCGGAGGCCGCAGGCCGCCCGACGGACCGCCCCAGGGCCGCCCAGGCCCCGGGTCGGGCATCGCTGCGCCCCGTGGCTGATATCGAGGCGATGGCCCTCCACCGACAATTCGCGGGATATCGTGAACGAAAAGGCCCGCCGAACTCGCCGTCCCGTCAGGGATGGCCCTCCTACCGGAAATTCGCGCCACATCGTCAACGCTACTTGCACACCCCGTCAGGGGAGGCCCCTCCACCGGCGATTTACGTCACATCGTCAACGCTCCCGGCCGCAGGCCGGAACGGGCCCCAAGGCGGGCCGCAGGCCCGTGCCGCTTTCGACGCCAGCCACCCGCACAGTTGAGGCCCCGCCAGGGGCCGCCCCCGACAAGCCAATTCGCCACCGGCGAATTGCCCCAGCCACCCACCTGCCCCCGCCCGGCGCAGCCGGGCCCCGGGGCGTAGCCCCGGGCCAGCAACCACGCACGGTGACGGCGTAGCCGGCACCCCCGCACCTGGCGGTGCGTCAGCACCGCCGCAGGGCCGCCAGGCCCTGCTCAAGCCGCAGGCTTCCGCC